>NZ_JBITHP010000045.1:62544-64261 GCF_044458105.1 Embleya sp. NPDC050493 | reverse complement strand
GGGGGGGGGGGGGGGGGGGGGGGGGGGGGGGCGGGGGGGGGGCGCCCCCCCCCCGGGGGGGGGGGGGGGGGGCGGGGGGGGGGCGGGGGGGGGGGGGGCCCCCCCCCCCCCCCCCGCGTTCGCGCATCGCGACTATTCCGCGTTGATGCTCTCCATGATCTCGTCCGAGACGTCGAAGTTCGCCCAGACCTCCTGGACGTCGTCGCTGTCCTCCAGCGCCTCGATCAGCCGGAAGATCTTGCGCGCGCCCTCTTCGTCCAGCTCGACCGAGACGCTGGGGATGAAGTTGGCGTCCGCCGAGTCGTAGTCGATCCCGGCGTCCACGAGCGCGGTCCGCACGGCGACCATGTCGGTCGCCTCGCTGACCACCTCGTAGGTGTCGCCGAGGTCGTTGACCTCCTCGGCGCCGGCATCGAGCACCGCGCCCAGCACGTCGTCCTCGCTCAGGTCGTTCTTCGGCACGATCACGACACCCTTGCGGGTGAACATGTACGACACCGAGCCCGGGTCGGCCATCGAGCCGCCGTTGCGGGTCATCGCGACCCGCACGTCCGACGCCGCGCGGTTGCGGTTGTCGGTGAGGCACTCGATCAGCACCGCGACACCGTTCGGTCCGTACCCCTCGTACGTGATCGACTGGTAGTCGGCGCCGCCGGCCTCCGCACCGGAGCCGCGCTTGACCGCGCGGTCGATGTTGTCGTTCGGGACCGAGGACTTCTTGGCCTTTTGAATGGCGTCGTAGAGCGTCGGGTTGCCGGCGATGTCACCGCCGCCGGTGCGCGCCGCCACCTCGACGTTCTTGATCAGCTTGGCGAAGAGCTTTCCGCGCCTGGCGTCGATGACGGCCTTTTTGTGCTTGGTGGTCGCCCACTTCGAGTGGCCGGACATCCGCCTCTACTCCTTCGGGTCGCGGGTGCACTGCACGGGCCTGTACAGGCTGGAAGATCCTACCGGCGCGCGGACTCAGAGCGTGGCACGGACCATGTCCACGAAGTACGCGTGCACGCGCCGGTCGGGGGTGAGCTCCGGGTGGAAGGACGTGGCGAGCAGGTTGCCCTGGCGTACCGCGACGATGCGGTCCGCGTACGGCTCCGCGGTCAGTCGGGCGAGCACCTCGACCTCGGCGCCCACCGACTCGACCCACGGGGCGCGGATGAACACGCCGTGGACGGGGTCGCCGCCGGCCGTACCGGCGAAGGGCACGTCGGCCTCGAACGAGTCGTTCTGCCGGCCGAACGCGTTGCGCCGCACGATCATGTCGATCCCGCCGACCGTCTCCTGGTCCTCGCGGCCGTCCAGGATCTTGTCGGCGAGCATGATCATGCCCGCACACGAGCCGTAGACCGGCATGCCGCCCGCGACCCGCTCGCGCAGCGCGGGGAACAGCCCGAAGGACACCGCGAGCTTGGACATCGTGGTCGACTCGCCGCCGGGTATGACGAGCGCGTCGAGCTCGGCGAACTCCTCCGCCTTGCGCACCGGGCGCGCGATCGCGTCGAGTTCGGCCAGCGCGATGGCGTGTTCGCGCACGTCGCCCTGGAGGGCGAGGACACCGATGATGGGAGTGGTGGACACGTCAACCTCGTCCGGTCGTAGGTACCGAGCCGGGGGGGGGGGGGGGGGGGGGGGCCCCCGGCGGCCACCCCCGGGGCGGGGGGGCGGGGGGGGGTGGGGGGGGGGGGGGGGGGGGGGGGGGGGGGGGGGGGGGGGGGGGGGT
>NZ_JBITHP010000045.1:1304-62536 GCF_044458105.1 Embleya sp. NPDC050493 | reverse complement strand
ACGTCGCCCTGGAGGCCGAGCCCACCTTGTAGGGGAGTTGTGCCCACGACACCCGCGGCGCGTCGTTGGACCCCAGCGGGCCCCGGCCGCGATCGCGTCCGGGCCCGGCTCACAGCTTGTTCGAGTGCGCGACGTGCTGTTCGCGTGCGCGCGGTGTGCTGTTCGAGGCGCGAGGGACTCGACGGCGCGAACTACCAGCCGCGGCCGGCGTAGCGCTGCTCGGCCGGGAGGGTGTCGATGTTGATGCCGACCATCGCCTCGCCCAGACCGCGCGAGACCTTGGCGATCACGTCCGGGTCGTCGAAGTGCAGGGTCGCGTCCACGATCGCCTTGGCCCGCTTGGCCGGGTCGCCGGACTTGAAGATGCCCGAGCCGACGAACACGCCCTCGGCACCGAGCTGCATCATCATCGACGCGTCGGCCGGGGTGGCGATGCCGCCCGCGGTGAACAGCACGACGGGCAGCTTGCCGGCCTCGGCGACCTCCTTGACCAGCGCGTACGGCGCCTGGAGGTTCTTCGCGGCGACGAACAGCTCGTCCTCGTCCAGCACCGAGAGCTGCTTGATGTCCTTGAGGATGGTGCGCATGTGCCGGGTCGCCTCGACCACGTTGCCGGTGCCGGCCTCACCCTTGGAGCGGATCATCGCCGCGCCCTCGGTGATCCGGCGCAGCGCCTCGCCGAGGTTGGTCGCACCACACACGAAGGGGGTGGTGAACCTCCACTTGTTGATGTGGTTCGACTCGTCGGCCGGGGTGAGCACCTCGGACTCGTCGATGTAGTCCACCCCGAGCGACTGCAGGACCTGGGCCTCGGCGAAGTGGCCGATCCGGGCCTTGGCCATCACCGGGATGGACACGGCGCCGATGATGCCGTCGATCATGTCCGGGTCGGACATGCGCGCGACGCCGCCGTCCTTGCGGATGTCGGCCGGCACGCGCTCGAGCGCCATGACGGCGACCGCGCCCGCGTCCTCGGCGATCTTGGCCTGCTCGGCGTTGACGACGTCCATGATCACGCCGCCCTTGAGCTGCTCGGCCATGCCGCGCTTGACCAGGTCGGTGCCGGTCTGGGGGCTTGCGGGGGTGGTGGACACGGATGACCTCACACAGATGCGAACGACGACGGTTGGCTCCATCGTACGGGTGATGTGGATCCTAATGTCATGCCACCCCGGCGAATTACCCGGGCCAATCTGTCCACGGTGGCCTTTGCGTGGCTCTCGTCAGGAACCACCGGGCTGCAATGTGCGCGGTTCCTCGTCGTCCATCTCGAAGGTGACCGGGTACGGGGCGTGGCCTGCGAGCCGCAGGTAGCGCACCAAGCGGTGTCGGCGCACCGCGCGGGCGCCGCGGACCGCGTCGTTGTGGAAACGCCGGGCCATCGGCACGCGCCGCACCGCGGTCTGCAGTTCGGCGACCAGTTCCGCGCCGCCGGGCCGGGCCCGCAGGTCCTCCGCCTGGGCGGGGTCCTCGAACAGGAACCGCAGCGCGCGGGTCAGGTCGCTCTCCGCCACCTCGCGCTCGTCCTCGGCCGCGTTGCGCGCCTCGTGCGCGGCGCCGGCCAACACGAGCGAGGAGGCCGGATCGAGCAGCCCGGAGGTGGCGATCTCCTGCGCGACCGCCGAACGCCGCAACAACTGCGCGTCCAACGCGGCCCGACTCGAGTCCACCCGCGCATGCAACCGGTCGAGCCGCCCCGCGGTCCAGCTGAGATAGACGCCGACCGCGAGCACGGCCAGCAGGATCCAGATGACAGTCATCACCCGGCGACCCTATGCCCCGCCTGCGCACCGGCCCGCGACGCCGGCCGGGCCGACTTCACGCCGCCGGCGCCCCCGCGGTGACCGTCTCGTACACGCCCAGGATGTCCGTCCCCACGGTCTCCCAGTCGTAGCGCTGCACATGCTTGCGCCCGACCTCCCGCAGCGCGTCCCTGCGCATCGGATCACGCAACAGCGCAATCGCGGCGGCGGCGAGCGCCGAGGCGTCCTCCACCGCGAACAGCTCCCCCGCGCGCCCGCCGTCCAGCACCTGCCGGAACGCGTCCAAGTCGCTCGCCAGCACCGGCGCCGACGCCGACATCGCCTCGACCAGGATGATCCCGAAGCTCTCGCCACCGGTGTTGGGCGCCACGTACACGTCCACGCTGCGCAGCAGCCGGGCCTTGTCCAGGTCGCTGACCATGCCCAGGAAGGTGACCTGGTCGCGCAACGCCTGCGGCAGGTCCTGCACCGCCTCCTCCGCGTCCCCGCGCCCGGCCACCAGCAGCCGCACGCCCGGGAACGCCTCGACGATCCGCGGGAACGCCTCGATCAGCGTGGGCAGCCCCTTGCGCGACTCGTCGATGCGGCCGATGAAGCCGATGGTGGGCGCCTCGGGGGTGCCCTGCCACGTCGGCTCCACGGGTGCGTCGGCGAAGAAGCCGACGTCCACACCGTTGGGGATGACCACCGCGTCGCCGCCCAGGTGCTCGACCAGGGTGCGGCGCGCGTACTCGCTGACCGCGATCCGCGCGCTGATCTTCTCCAGCGCCGGCTGCAGGATCGGGTAGGCCGCGATCATCGCGCGCGAGCGGGTGTTGGAGGTGTGGAAGGTGGCCACCACCGGGCCGGACGCGGCCCAGCACGCGAGCAACGACAGGCTGGGCGTGGCCGGTTCGTGGATGTGCAGCACGTCGAAGTGCCCGTCGTGGATCCACCGACGCACCCGCGCGGCGGACAGGAAGCCGAAGTTGAGCCGGGCCACCGAGCCGTTGTAGCGCACCGGTACGGCCCGCCCGGCCGGCACCACGTAGTCCGGCAGCGGGGTGTCGTCGTCCGCCGGCGCCAACACCGACACCTCGTGTCCGCGCGCGATCAGGTTCGCCGCGAGGTCCCGCACGTGGTACTGCACACCGCCCGGCACGTCCCACGAGTAGGGGCACACGACGCCGATCCTCACTTGGCCTCCCCGATCCGGGCGAGCCGGCGTTGGTCCAGATCGGCGAGCCACAGCGGCTGGAGCATGTGCCAGTCCTGCGGGGCGCGCGCGATCCCCCGGGCGTAGGCGTCGGCGACCCGCTGGGTCATCACCGCGATCTTCTCCCGGCGGGTGCCCTCGGCGGGCACCTCGATCTCCGGGTGCAGCGTGCCCCGGACGACCCGGCCGTCCCACGGCAGGGTGACCGGGATCAGCGCCGCGCCGGTCTGCACGGCCAGCGCCGCCGGGCCCGCGGCCATCCGGGTCCGCTCGCCGAAGAAGGTCACCGGCACGCCGCCGGCGGTCAGGTCGCGGTCGGAGAGCAGGCACAACAGCCGGCCCTCGCGCAGCCGGCGCGCCAGCGTGCCGAACGTGTTGCCGTCGCCGCCGGTGAGCGGCAGCACCTCCATGCCCAGCGACTCGCGATAGTCCAGGAAGCGCTTGTACAGCGACTCCGGCTTCAGGCGTTCGGCGACCGTGGTGAACGGATAGCCCTTGAGCGTGATCCAGGCGCCGGCGTGGTCCCAGTTGCCCATGTGCGGGAGCGCGAAGATCACGCCCTTGCCGCGGGCGCTGCACTCGTCCAGCAGCGTCAGGTCGCACTCCATCCGGGCCAGTACAGTCTCGCGGTCCCAGACCGGCAGCCGAAACGCCTCCTGGTAGTAGCGCAGGTAGGAGCGCATGCCCTCGCGGGAGAGCGCGCGCAGTTGCTCGGGCGTGGCATCGGGCCCCACCACGCGACGCAGATTGGCCTCCAACTGGAGCACGCCGCCGCCGCGCCGCCGCCAGACCAGGTCGGCGATCCGCCGGAAGGCGGCGGTGGCGACCGGTTCGGGCAACCGCTTGACCACGGACCAGCCCAGGGCGTACCCGGTGTCGGCCAGCCGCTGCCCGAGGTCGGTCATGCCTTGTCACCCCCGGACACCGCGTTGTCGATCGCGGAGGCCGAGCGATACACCGCGATCATCCGCTGGAAGACCGTGATCAGGCTGCCCACCGCGATGAACCACAGCGCGGCCTCCTGGATGTAGGGGACACCCATTCCGTCGAGGCCGGTCGCCACCAGCGAGATGACCAGCCGCTCGGCGCGCTCGATCAGTCCGGAGACGTCGCAGGCCAGGCCCAGGCTCTCGGCCCTGGCCTTGCAGTAGGACACGACCTGGCCGGATCCGAGGCAGAAGATCGCCAGGATGCACATGCGCAGGTTGTCGCCGTCGCCGGCGAACCAGATCGCCAGCGCGCCGAAGATCGCGGCGTCCGCCACCCGGTCCAGCGTGGAGTCGAGGAAGGCTCCCCATTTGGTCGAGCGGCCCAACTGGCGCGCCATGTTGCCGTCGACCAGGTCGGAGAAGATGAACGCGGTGATGACGAGCGTGCCGGTGAGGAACCAGCCGATCGGGAAGAACACCAGCGCCGCGACGACCACCCCGAGGGTGCCGATCAGCGTCACCGTGTCCGGACTCACGTTGTGGCGCAGCAGAAAACTCGCGAACGGGGTGAGCACACGCGTGAAGAAGGCACGAGCGTATTTGTTGAGCATCGCCTTCCCGAGGGATTGCCGGGGCGGCGGGGGATCCGAGGGACTCGACCCGCCTGGTGCGCCCATCGTACTGACGCGGTCGCACCTCCCGGGCCCCCCGTCGCCCGGGCGTGCCCTGCCCGGGCGTGCCGCGTTGGAGAACAGCGCATCCGGCGAGGACACTTGTACTCGGTCGGACGTCGGGGCAATGCTGCCGTTCAGGAATCGATTTGCGGACGTTGGCGTACCGACGACCGACAAGAGCCTGTCCGTCCGATCTCGACGGACCCGCCGGAAACGGACGGACAGGCCCTGGCACCTGTGCGTACGGGGACGTCGACGACGACCGCACGACATGGACAACCAGGAGGTGGCACATGGCGGACAAATCCGGAGCTAGCGCCGGAACCGTCGGCAGGGTAACCGCGCCGGCGAGCCCGGACTCGGTGCGCAACGTGGTGCTGGTGGGCCACACGGGAGCGGGCAAGACGACATTGGTGGAGTCCCTGCTCGTGGCGACCGGGACGATTCCCCGGGCCGGTCGCGTCGAGGACGGGACGACCGTGTCCGATTTCGAGGACATCGAACACCGCCAGCACCGCTCGGTGGCGCTGTCCTTGTCGCCCGTCGAATTCGAGGGCGTGAAGATCAACCTGCTCGACACCCCCGGCTACGCGGACTTCGTCGGCGACCTGCGCGCCGGCCTGCGCGCCGCGGACGCCGCGCTGTTCGTGGTCTCGGCCGCCGACGGCGTGGACGGCTCGACCCGGATGCTCTGGGACGAGTGCGCCTCGGTCGGCATGCCCCGCGCGATCGTGATCACCAAACTCGACCAGGCGCGCGCCGACTTCGACGAGATGGTGCTGATCTGCCAGCGGGTGTTCGGCGACCCCGACTCGGACACCGTGCTGCCGCTGTACCTGCCGCTGCACGGCGAGGACGAGGGCGTCGCGGGCCTGATGGGCCTGCTCACCCAGCGGGTCTACGACTACTCCTCCGGCACCCGCCGAACGCTCGACCCCGACCCCGAGCACCTGCCGCTGATCGAGGACGCCCGCAACCGGCTGATCGAGGGCATCATCGCGGAGAGCGAGGACGAGTCCCTGATGGACCGTTACCTCTCCGGCGAACAGATCGACGTCGACACGCTCATCGCCGACCTGGAGACGGCCGTCGCCCGCGGCTCGTTCTACCCGGTGCTCGCGGTCGCCCCCGACGGGCTGGGCACCATCGAACTCCTGGAGGGCATCGTCCGGGCCTGTCCGGCACCACCCGAGCACGAGGTGCTGCCGGTCACCACCCCCGACGGCAAGCCCCGCGACCCGCTGACCTGCGACCCCGAGGGCCCGCTCGCGGCCGAGGTGGTCAAGACGACGTCCGACCCGTACGTGGGCCGGATCTCGCTGGTCCGGATCTTCTCCGGCACGCTGCGCCCGGACATGACGGTGCACGTCTCCGGGCACGGCATGGCCGATCGCGGACACGAGGACCACGACCTGGACGAGCGGATCGGCGCGATGTCGATCCCGCTGGGCAAACACCAGCGCTCGCTCAACCGCGGCATCGCCGGCGACATCGTCGCGATCGCCAAACTCACCCGGGCCGAGACCGGCGACACCATCTCGGACAAGGACGATCCGCTCCTGATGGAGCCGTGGATGATGCCCGACCCGCTGCTGCCGGTCGCCATCCGCGCGCACAGCAAGGCCGACGAGGACAAGCTCTCCCAGTCGCTCGCCCGCCTGGTCGCCGAGGACCCCACGCTGCGCCTGGAGCACAACACCGACACCCACCAGCTGGTCCTGTGGTGCATGGGCGAGGCGCACGTCGAGGTGCTCCTCGACCGGCTGCGCAGCCGCTACGGCGTCGCGGTGGACGCGGTCGCGCACAAGGTCTCGCTGCGCGAGACGTTCGCGGAGAAGGCCAGCGGGCGCGGTCGACACGTGAAACAGTCCGGCGGACACGGCCAGTTCGCGATCTGCGAGATCGACGTCGAACCGCTGCCGGGCGGTTCCGGGTTCGAGTTCGTCGACAAGGTCTTCGGCGGCGCGGTACCGCGCAACTTCATCCCGTCCGTGGAGAAGGGCGTCCGGGCGCAGATGGAGAAGGGCGTCGCGGCCGGCTATCCGATGGTCGACCTGCGCGTGACGCTGACCGACGGCAAGGCACACTCGGTCGACTCGTCCGACATGGCCTTCCAGATGGCGGGCGCGCTGGCGCTGCGCGAGGCCGCCGCGGCCACCCGGATCCACCTGCTCGAACCGGTCTCGGAGGTACGGGTCACCGTCTCCGACGAGTACGTCGGCGGCGTACTCAGCGACCTGAGTTCGCGCCGGGGCCGAGTGGTGGGCACCGAACCGACCGGCTCGGGCCGCACCCTGATCCGCGCCGAGGTCCCGGAGATCGAGATCAGCCGCTACGCGATCGACCTCCGCTCGATCAGCCACGGCACCGGCCAATTCGCCCGCTCCTACTGCCGCCACGACCCGATGCCCCCACAACTCGCGGCGAAGGTCACCTCGCAGCCCGACGACTAGGCCGGGTCCGGTGGATCTTGGTGGATGAGGTCGCGTCGTCCGGTGCCGTGGCTCGGCGTGCCGGAGAAGCAGCCGCATGGTGGTTCCATTCGGCTGTTTCTCCGGTGCGGCGAGACGCGGTGCCGGGCGGCGCGGCCCCACCGAGATCCGCCGGACACGGCCTGGGCCGTCGATCCGCCATCCGCCGCACACCCGAGGTGCCGGGTGCCCGGCGGATGGCGTTCAATATGCGGGTGAACAATCGGGGGTCCCAAGGCTCGACACGACGTCCGCGCACATCCCGCGGTTTCCGCCTGGGCTGGCGCGCGGTGGTGACCGTACTGATTTTCGGCGCTCTGTTGCGCGGCGCGATCTGGGGCACCGACATGGCGTTCCCCTTCGGTCCGCTCACCCAGTACGCGTTCCGCACCGATCCCAACGGCGTGATCGAGTCGAACTACGTCGACGCCGACACCACGGACGGCAGGCGCATCCACATCCCGATGGCGCACTCGGGCATGAGCCGCGCCCAGTTGGAGGGCCAGCTCTGGAAGTTCCTCCAGGATCCGAGCCTGCTCCAGCAATTGGCCAAGAACCAACGCGAGCGCTACCCGCACGATCCGCACTATCTGCGGCTCTATCTGATGCGCGACACCGTCGTGCTGCGCGACGCCGCCGAGGAACGCCGCTTCACCGAGACGCTGACCCAGTGGGAGGTCAAGTGAGCACCGCAGCGCAGGGCGCCGCGGGCTGGGTCCGGGCCGCCCGACGCTGGTGGTACCCCTCGGTCCCGGTCCTGCGGATCGCCTGGATCCGGCTGTTCGTCTACCTCTTCGTGCTGTACGACATCACCGCGCTGACCAAGGGCACGATGGGCAACGCACACCTGCCCGCGTCGCTGTACCAGCCGGTCTGGCTGGCGGACACGCTGCAGCTGCCGGTGCCCACCCCGGCCCTGGCCGAGACGCTGCGGATGGTGATGTTCATCGGCGCCCCGATCGCCGCGCTCGGCATCCTGCCCCGGCTGTCCGGCACCGTGATGGCGGTGGCGTTCACGTGGTGGGAATTCGTCTACATGTCCTACGGGAAGATCGACCACGACCACTTCGCCATCACCGTCACCCTGTGGTTGCTTCCCACCGCCGGCCGGGCCCGATTCCGGGATCGGCACAGCGACGAGAGAGCCGGCTGGGTGATCCGGTGCATGCAGATGTCGGTGGTGCTGAGCTACTTCTTCGCGGCCTGGGCCAAGATCCGCGAGTCCGGCTTCCGCTGGGTGACCGGCGCCACCTTCTATTGGGCGATCGAGCGACGCGGAACCGGGTTCGCCCGGCCCCTCCAGGACCATCCGCTACTGCTCCAGCTCGGCCAGTGGGTGATGATGATCGCCGAATTGCTCGCGCCGGTGATGCTGGTGCTGCGCCGCTGGTGGCTGTTCCTCGCGGTGTGTTTCTGGCTGGGCTTCCACCTGTTGACCTACCTGAGCATCGAGATCCACTTCCTGCCGACGGTGATCTGCTTCACCGCGTTCGTGCCGTGGGAGAAGGTCGACGCGAGGCTGCGGGCCGGCCTTCGGCGGGTGCGGCCCAAACGAACGGTCACGCCGGCGGAGCCGGCAGTGCTCGTTCCGTAGCCACCAGCGCGAGCAGCACCGCGGCGCCGGTCCACGCCAGCGGCGCCACCGAAGCCGGCGTGCCGTCCGCGGCCACCTTCTCCGGGAGCGAGCCGTAGGCGGTGCGGTGCGCCGCGAGCCAGTCCAACCGACGAGCGGCCGCCGCCGGATGTCCCGACGCGGCGTCGTACAGCGCGAAGGACGCGGTCTCCGGCGTCCACGCGGTGGACGGGTCGCCGGCCCAGTCCAGACCGGGCAGGATCCCGCCGTTGGGCAGGGTCAGCCGGTCGGCGGTGCGCCGCACGGCCGAGTCGACCTTGGCATCGAAACCCGCGAACGGCGGCCCCAGCCAGGTCACCGCGCTGTCCTCGCCCCCCGAGGAGCTCGGCGTGCGCTGATAGCCGTACGCGCCGAACCAGGTGCGGATCCCGGTGTCGAGCCGGGACGCGGCGGCGGACCACCGGGTCGCCGCCGGGTCGCCCATCCGGCGGGCCAGGTCGGCGGATGCGCGCAGGCCGGCCAGCAGCGGCGCGGCCGTACCCAGGGTGATCTGATCGGTGCGCGTCTCCCAGTAGTCCGGGCCCGCCGGCGGCAGCCCGGACCGTTGCAGGCTTCCCGCGACACGATCGGCGGCGGCACGCACCGCCGGCCACAGCTCGGCCAGGCCCGCGCGGGTCGCGGGGGCGTTCGGGTCCTGTGCCACGTACCAGAACCACACCGCCCACGGCATCCAGCCGCCGCCGTCCTGCTGCGCCGGGCGCCGGTCGGGCGCGATCCCCTCGACCGTGTAGCGCGCCTCCCACGTCCCGTCCGCGCGCTGCAGGCCGGCCAGGTGCCGAAGGACGAGCAGGGCATCGTCGGGGTGTCCCGTCGCGGTGTACGCCGCGGCCACCCAACTTCCGTCCCGGGGCCAGACGTTGGACCAGAAGCTGTGCCAGGACGCGGTCACCGCGCCGTCCGGTCGGGTGAGCAGCCGCAGATCGCGCAGGGCCCGCTCGGCCATGTCCCGGCGAGCGGCGGTATCGCCCGGCACGTGCCCGGCGTCCAGCCACGCGCGCTCCGCGGCGGTGGGCGGTCGCGCGGGGGCGTCGGTCGGCACGATCTGCAGCGCGCCGGGTTCGCCGGCCACGCCACCCATCAGGAGCGGGCCGGTGGGCCGCGGACCCTTGGTGGCACTGGTGAGCGTCGACACGAGCAGCGTGCACAGCAGGAGTATCGCGGTGGATATGCCGATCCGGCGGGCCCTGCCGTGCATCCGGTACCGCCTCGCCACGAAGGTCCGCGGAGCGCTCGAGGCCCCGCGGGAACATGGGACAAGTCTACGAACGCCGGTTTGGATGGCCACCGCTGGGCGGTGCGCTCGCAGCCCGGAGGGGATACGGCCGAGACGGGCGGGCCGTGCAGCCGCGGGCCGCGCAGGGCGTCCGCGCCTACGGGACCAAACCCTGGGAACCGGATCGATCCCCCGATCGGCGAGCGGCGCCGAACCGGGCAAACGGGTGAAATCCGGAACCGCTCCGCTCGGCGATCACACAGGAGATCAGACAACCGATCAGCACGCACACGCCCGCGATCACATAGGCGTTGCCCGCGAGCAATTGCCACCCCCGCAGGTGCAGCTCGCGATCGCCCCCGAAGGGCACCGTCCACACGAGACCGGCGGGCAGCACGCCGGCCACCCGGGGCCGGTCCATCGGATACGCCGCCGCGAGGGCGCACAGGGCGGCGAGCGCCACCACGTCCGGCCACGCCCGGGTCCGCCGAACCCGATCCACCAGCAGGATCACCAGCGGCAGCGCCCACACCCAGTGGTGCGTCCAGGAGATCGGCGACACCAGCAGCGCGGTCAACGCGCACAACCCCATGCCGGTGAGCTCCGCGCCGCGCCGCGCGGCACGCACGGCGAGCGTCATCCCGAGCGCCGCCACCACCGTCGCGAGCAGTGGCCACAGCAGACCCGGCGCCGGGTCGGCGCCGAACTGTCGAGCCACCGCACCGTGCAACGACTGGTTGCCGGGGAACTGGGCCAGACCGATCCGAGCATCGTCGAAGAACAGCCCACCCCAGTAGTCCACGCACTCACGCGGCAACACCACGAACGCCACCGCGATCGTGCCGACGAACGTCCCCAGCGCGGTCGCCGCCTCGCGCACCCGTCCGGTCAGCAGCAGGTACGGGACGAAGATCACCGGCGTCAGCTTGAGCCCGGCCGCGAGCCCCACGCCGACCCCGACCAGCCGGGCCCCACGCGGGCGGGACAGGTCCCACAGGACCAGCACCAGCAGCAGCAGGTTGATCTGCCCGAAGCGCAGGTTCTCCTGCACCGGCTCGGTCCACAACAGCGCCGCGGCGGTCAGCGCGGTGGCCCGCACCCGATCGCCGCGCAGTCCGGCCATCCCCCAGGCGAGCCATGTCGCCACCGCGAGCAGGACCAGGTTCGCCGCCACGCCCAGCGCCTTGACCGCCACCCACGGCAGCCATGCCAGCGGCGTGAACACCAGGCCGGCCCACGGCGTGTAGGTGAACGGGAGCCGCCCGGGCCGGACCGTGTACAACTCGCCGCCTCCGGCGAGCACGTCCGCTCCGCCCGAGCGGTACACCGCCAGGTCGCCGAGCCACCACGCGTCGCCCGATCCGAACAGGCCGAGCGCGAGGTACGCGGCGACCGACGCCGCGGCCACCGCGAGGGCGAACCCGCGACTCACCCGTGCAGGGTGACGGTATCCGGCCGCAGGTGCGCCGGCATGGCACACGCGGGAGTCCCGCCGGGCATGCGGTCGCGGTTGTCCGCGACCAGGCGGTACACGCCGTGCGCGGCGATGCTGACCGGCTGCACCCGCAGGGCGGCGCCGGCCAGCGCCCACGGGCCGCCGGCGTTCATCAGCAGCTTGGCCACCGCGTGGTGGCCGCCGTACACGGTGCCGACGGGGGTCACCCACAACACCTCGTGCTCGGCGCGGTGCTGCTCGACGCCGAGTTCCTCGAGTTCGGCGAACTGCCAGGCCACCACGTCGGCATCGAACGGGATGTGCTTCCGGGCGAACTCCACCGACCGGGTACAAAAACCGCAGTCGCCGTCGTACACGAGAACCGGTCGTGCGCTCAAAGCTCTTCTCCTTGACAACAGCCGCTTGGATCCTGCCATCGGACCGCCTCCGCCCACCGGCTCCGAGCGCGCCCACCCCGCCCGCGGCGCGCCCGCACCCTGGGGGCGCCGACCGATCCGGTCAGTCGACCGGCCACGCGGAGGCCAACATCTCGCGGGTGTCCGCGAGCAGTTGCGGAAGCACCTTGGTGTGCCCGACCACGGGCATGAAGTTGGTGTCGCCGCCCCAGCGCGGCACCAGGTGCTGGTGCAGGTGCGCGGCGATCCCCGCCCCGGCGACGTGGCCCTGGTTCATCCCGATGTTGAACCCCTGCGCACCGGACACCTTGCGCAGGGTGGCCATCGCGAGCTTGGTGAACCGGGCGAGCTCGATCGTCTCCGCGTCGTCCAGGTCGGTGTAGTCCGCGACGTGCCGATAGGGCACCACCATCAGGTGGCCGCCGTTGTACGGGTACAGATTCAGCACCGCGTAGACCTGCTCGCCCCGCGCGACGACGAGCCCGTCGACATCGCTCAGCGACGGAATCCGGCAGAACGGGCACCCGTCGTCGGGAGTCGGCCCCGACGGCTTGTTCTCACCCTTGATGTACGCCATCCGATGGGGAGTCCACAGCCGGGCAAAGGCATCCGGCCCCCCAACCCCGTCCTGCATCTCGGGCTCGCTCGTCATGCCAGGAAGCATATGCCGTGGGCCGGGAGGGGCCGCGACCCGGTGACCGCACGCTGTCGCGCGATCCCGGGCCGCGGCCGATGACACCGCGTCAGATCTGGATGCGGTCCGCGACGGCCTTGACGATCTCGGCCACCGCGTCGTCGACCGGCACGCCGTTGTTCTGCTCGCCGCTGCGGTAGCGGAAGCTCACCGCGCCGGCCTGCACGTCCTCGTCGCCCACCAGGAGCATGTACGGGATCTTGAACTTGTTCGCGTTGCGGATCTTCTTCTGCATGCGGTCCGCCGAGTCGTCGATCTCGACCCGGATGCCGTGCGCCTTCAGCTTGGCCGCGACCTCTTCGAGGTAGGGGACGTGCTCCTCGGTGATCGGGATGCCGACCACCTGGACCGGCGCGAGCCACGGCGGCATCTTGCCCGCGTAGTGCTCCAGCAGGACCGCGAAGAAGCGCTCGATCGAGCCGAACAGCGCGCGGTGGATCATCACCGGCTGCTGCCGGGTGCCGTCCGAGGCGGTGTATTCCAGGTCGAAGCGCTCCGGCAGGTTGAAGTCGACCTGGATGGTCGACATCTGCCAGGTGCGGCCGATCGCGTCCTTGGCCTGGACCGAGATCTTGGGGCCGTAGAACGCGGCGCCGCCCGGGTCGTCGACCAGTTCCAGGCCCTGCTTCTGCGCGGCCTGGCGCAGCGTCTCGGTCGCCTCGGTCCAGTTCTCCTCCGTGCCGATCGACTTCTCCGGGTTCCTGGTGGACAGCTCCAGGTAGAAGTCGTCGAGCCCGTAGTCGCGCAGCAGGTTCAGCACGAAGGTCAGCAGCGAGTCCAGCTCGCCCGCCATCTGGTCGCGCGTGCAGTAGATGTGCGCGTCGTCCTGGGTGAAGCCGCGGGCGCGGGTCAGCCCGTGCACCACACCCGACTTCTCGTAGCGGTAGACCGTGCCGAACTCGAACAGGCGCAGCGGGAACTCCCGGTACGAGCGCCCCCGGGCCCGGTAGATCAGGTTGTGCATCGGGCAGTTCATCGGCTTGAGGTAGTAGCTCTGGCCCTCGTCCAGCTCCATCGGCGGGTACATGCCGTCGGCGTACCAGTCCAGGTGGCCGGACAGCTCGAAGAGCTTGCCCTTGGTGGCGTGCGGCGTGTACACGAACTCGTAGCCGGCCTCCTCGTGCCGACGGCGCGAGTAGTCCTCCATCGTGCGGCGGATGATGCCGCCCTTGGGGTGGAAGACGGCCAGGCCCGAACCGATCTCCTCGGGGATGGAGAACAGGTCCAGCTCGGCGCCGAGCTTGCGGTGGTCGCGCTTCTCGGCCTCCTCCAGGAAGGTCGTGTACGCCTTGAGCTCGTCCTTGCTCGGCCACGCGGTGCCGTAGATCCGCTGAAGCTGCTTGTTCTTCTCGCTGCCGCGCCAATACGCGGCGGCCGAGCGCATCAGCTTGAACGCGGGGATGTTGCGGGTGGTGGGCAGGTGCGGGCCTCGGCAGAGATCCTTCCAGCACAGCTCGCCGGTCTTGGCGTTCAGGTTGTCGTAGATGGTCAACTCGCCGGCGCCGACCTCCGCGGAAGCGCCCTCGGCGGCCTCGGCGGCGGAGCCCTTGAGCCCGATCAGCTCCAGCTTGTACGGCTCGTCGGCCAGCTCGGTGCGCGCGTCCTCGTCGGTGGTGACCCGGCGGGCGAAGCGCTGACCCTGCTTGATGATCTCCTGCATCTTCTTCTCGATGCGCTTGAGATCGTCGGGGTGAAACGGCGTCTCGACGTCGAAGTCGTAGTAGAAGCCGTCCTTGATCGGCGGGCCGATGCCGAGCTTGGCCTCGGGGAACAGCTCCTGCACCGCCTGCGCCATCACGTGCGCGGCGGAGTGGCGCAGGATGTCCAGGCCGTCCGGGGAGCCGATCCCCACCGGCTCGATCTCGTCGCCGTCGACCAGGACGTACGCCAGGTCCACGAGCCGGCCGGCCACGCGCGCGGCGACCACCGAGCGGTCGCCCTCGAAGAGCTCGGCAGCCGTAGTGCCCGTGGTCACCACCCGCTCGTCCCGGTCCGGGTCGCGGCTGATGGTCACTCGGGCTTCGGACACCGTTCGTCTCCTGACATGTGGTTGGCGGGTGCTGCGCGGCCGGACTCGGCTCGCTCGCACACCGATGCTCTCGCTCGCACACCGATGCTATCGAGCCGGGAGCGTGAACCTTGCCTCGGTTTCCCCGGCCCGGGCGGGCGCCGGCCCGCGGTGGGCACACCCGGGCGCGGGCGCCGGTGGGATGCCGGCGCGGAAGCCGGCGAAGACACCTGCGAAGACGCCCGCACCCTCGCATCCACCGTCACGTCCCCGTCACGACAACGAAAGATCGAGCCCCGACTTCCCACAGGGTCACTCGTTCGGGTGAGAATAGGGCCCGTGACGCAACGGATGGCCTCGCTGGCAGTCCCGCTGCGGCCGGTGATCCGGCTGTTGGCCGGGGCTGTACTGGCGTGCGCCGCGCTGCTCGGCAGCGCGTTCCCGATCCACGCCGAGTCGGTGCCCTCGACCGCGACGATCCCGACGGTGTGCCCCTTCCATCACACCGCCCACCAGGACCGGGACGACGGCGGGCCGGACGACAAGGGCGACGGTTCGGGGCGGTGCGGCGATCGCTCGCACGCGTGTGTGCCGGCCACCGTTCCGCCGCTGCCGCCGGTGGTCGCACCCGCGCCCCGCTCGATGCTCCCGCCATGGCTGGCCGAACCGGACGCCATCGGTATCGCGCTCGCGCCCGCGCCCGCCAAGGACGCCTCCGACCTGACGGTGCTCTGCGTCAGTCGTACGTGATCCGCGCGGCACACCCTCGCACGGTCCACAGACGAAATCCGGAATCGGAATAAGGCGGAGCCATGGGGCAACAGTCCCCCAACACCTCGAAGAAGCAGAGCAAGGCGCAGCGAACGGCCAGGATGGCGGCAACGCGTGAGCGGGTGGCCGCTCAGCGCGAGCAGGAGCGCAAGGCCGCCAAGCGCCGCTCGGCGATCATCTTCGCCGCCTCGGGCATCGCGGTCCTCGCCCTGGTGGCCGGACTGACCGCCGTGGTGATGTCGTCCAACGACGACGGCGACAAGAAGAGCAGCGCGAACAACGTCATCGCCGACGTCAAGCCCGACCCCAACACCAAGAGCGACATAGCCGGGGTGGCCGCGTACACCGCGTCGCAGGGGCACATCTCCAAGCCCAAGGACGTCACCTACAAGCAGACCCCGCCGGTGGGCGGCGAGCACGACCCGGCCTGGCAGAACTGCGGGATCTACGACTCGCCGATCCCCAACCGCAACGGCGTGCACTCGCTGGAGCACGGCACGGTGTGGATCACCTACCAGTCGAATCTGCCCGCGGACCAGCTGGAGATCCTGAAGTCCAAGGTCAAGGGCAAGACGTACATGATGCTGAGCCCCTACGACGGGCTGGACAAGCCGGTCGTCGCCTCGGCGTGGGGTCTGCAGCTGAAGCTGGACAACGCGAGCGACCCGCGCCTGGACCAGTTCATCAAGGAATACAAGGAAGGCAAGCAGACCCCGGAGCCCGGTTCGCCGTGCACGGGCGGGGTCGGGAAGCCGACCTCGTGAGGCCCCGCGCACGCGTCGCGCTGATCGTGGCGACCGGGCTGCTCGCGGTACCCGCGCTGGCGGCCTGTTCGTCCGACGACTCGACGAAACCGGCCGCGGCCGCCGCGCCCACCCGTGCGCTGGGGCCGGCGCCGGCCGCGGTGCCGAACCCGCCGGCCGACGATTCCGTCGACGCCGGGTTCGCACGCGACATGCGCACGCACCACGCGCAGGCCGTACAGATGGCGATGATGGTCCGCGACCTGACCCAGGACGACGCGACCCGCAAGCTCGCGTACGACATCGCGCTGACCCAGCAGGAGCAAATCGGCCGGATGGCGTCCTGGCTCCAACTGTGGGGCCTCACCCTCGGCTCGACCCGGCCGGTCATGCAGTGGATGACGCCGGGTTCGATGCCGGGCCACTCCGGTCACGGCACGCCGGCGGCCGGGGCGGACACCCAGCTGATGCCGGGCATGGCCACGCAGGCGCAGTTGGACAAGCTGGCGACGTTGCACGGCAAGGACGCCGAGGTGATGTTCCTCCAGCTGATGATCACGCACCACGAGGCGGGTGTGGCCATGGCCCGCGAGGGCGTGGCGCGCGCCCAGGTCCAGCAGGTCCGGGATCTGGCGAACACGATGGTGGTGGGCCAGAGTTCGGAGATCGACCTGATGCGGTCGATGCTGACGGAGCGTGGGGCGGCGGCGTAACACCTGCGCGCTGCCGGTGGTGTGGTGTTCGCGGCTCGGGACGGGTGGACGGGTCGCGGCGGGGTGCTGGTTCGCGGTCGGGTGCGGTGGTCGCGGTCGGGCGCGGCGCTCGCAGCTGGGTGCGGTGCTCGCGGTCGGGTGCAGCGCTTGCTATTGAGAGCAGCGCTCGCGGACGGGTTCGCCGCTCGCTGTTCGGTGCACCGCTCTTTTCGCGGTGCACCGTTCGCAGCGGAACGCACGGCTCGGCACGGCTCGCTACAGTGTGCGCCGCTCGCGGCGACGGCGAAGTCCAGCGCTCTCGATGGAGGGCACCGCTCGCCATCGAGAGCGGTGCTCGCAATAGAGGGCACCACTCGCAACGGAGAGCAGTGCTCGCAATAGAGAGCACTGCTTTTAACTGGGAGCACCACTCGCCGTTCGAGGCATTGCTCGCTGCTCGGTGCACCGCTCCCTGTGCGGTGCACCGCTCGCAGCAGCACGCACGGCTCGCTACGTGGTGCATCGCTCGCAGTGCGGAGCACCGCTCTCGGTGGCGTGCATCGCTCGCGTTCCGGCGCGCTGCTCGCCGTTCGGTGCGTTGCCGGCTGTTCGGTGCACCGCTCGCAGCGGAGAGCGCTGCTCTCGGTGGCGTACACCGCTCCATGCGGTGATACCCCGCGCAGCGGGAGGACGGCTCCCTGATGGGTCCTGACGAATACCGACGCCCACTGCCCTCTATCTGCTCGCGACGACTCGGCAACGCCCCGGCTCGGATCGCGCGGGACGCATACGCCTCGTCGATCGGCAATCGGCAATCGGCAATCGGCACCACATTCGATGGGGCTCTGAGCAGGTCAATTGTTCGGGGCACTCATGGCCGGACCGTGGCCTAAGGGGATGCGGGCGTGCCACCGGCCCGGCCGGCATCAGGCGACCTTGGTGCCCACCGGGGCCGTACCATTCCCGAGCGGAGAGTCCGGGTCGGCTTTGGGCGTGGCAACGGGGGTTGCGTGTGCGGGTGTTGGCGGGTCGGTACGAGCTGGTCCGGTTCGTCGGGCGTGGCGGCATGGGCGAGGTCTGGGAAGGGCGGGACCGGCTGATCGAGCGGCGGGTCGCGGTCAAGCTGCTCCCGCACGCGAACGCCGACGCCTCCGGTGCCGCATTGTTCTTCCGCGAGGCGCGTACGGCGGGGGCCCTGCACCACCCGGGCGTGGTCGCCGTGTACGACCTCGGCCAGGACGAGGGGGACGGTTCGCTGTTCCTGGTGATGGAGTTCGTCGAGGGCCGCGACCTGGCCGCGGTGCTCGACAAGGAGGGTCCTCCCGCGGTGCGCACCGCTGTGGAATGGGCGGCGCAGGCCGCCGCGGCGCTGGCCCGGGCGCACACCGCAGGGATCGTCCACCGGGACCTGAAACCGGCGAACCTGATGCTCACCGTCGAGGACCGGGTCAAGATCCTGGACTTCGGGATAGCCCGGTTCGTGGAGTCCACGAACCGATCCAGCAAGGTGATGGGCACCCTCGCCTACATGCCGCCCGAGCGCTTCGACGAGCAGCCCGGGGATGCCCGCTCGGACCTGTACTCGCTCGGCTGCGTCCTGCACGAACTCCTCACCGGCAACGTGCCGTTCAACGCCACCGGCCCGGTCTCGATGATGAACGCCCACTTGCGGAGGACGCCCACGAGACCCGGCGAACACCGCCACGGCGTACCCGCCGAACTCGACGACCTCGTCCTCGCGTTGCTCGCCAAGGACCCCCGGGACCGACCCGACACCGCCGACGAGGTACACCGACGTCTGCGCGCTGCCGTCGACCTCGCCCCGGACGCCGAAACCCGGCGCATGGTCCGAGGAGGGGATGCGATCGCCGACGCGCCGACCATCGGCCTCGATCGGAAGCCCGTCGCAAGCGGCACACCGCGAAGTGGTGACGGCGGCGGCCCATCCAAAGCCCCGACCCCCACGCGTCGCCGCCTTCTGTGGCTTGTCGGCGGCGGCGCAGTTACCGCTCTGGGCATCGGCGGCGTTCTCGAACTGATCGACTCGCCCGACGACCGGCGAGAACCGCAGCGCACCGCCGGCGACCAGGTCCCGTCGTCCCCGCCCGCAGTAACCCCCACCGACACCACGGTGCGCTGGTCCTACTCCACCGGGGCCGAGGTCGACTCCTCGCCGGCGGTCGTGGACGGGGTGGTCTACATCGGCAGCCACGACAAGAACGTGTACGCGCTCGACGCCGCCACCGGCACCAAGAAGTGGGGCTACGCGACAGGCGCCGAGGTCTTCTCGTCGCCTGTGGTGGCGGGCGGGGTGGTGTACGTCGGCAGCACCGACAAGAACGTATACGCCCTCGACGCCGCCACCGGCACCAGGAAATGGGTCTACACCACCGGCGAAAAGGTCGCCTCCTCGCCGGTCGTCGTGGGCGGGGTGGTGTACGTCGGCAGCGCCGACATGAACGTGTATGCGCTCGACGCCGCCACCGGTGCCAAGAAATGGGCCTACACCACCGGAGGCATGGTCTGGCAGTCGCCGGCGGTTGTGGGCGGAGTCGTCTATGTCCCCAGCAATGACAAGAACGTGTACGCGCTCGACGCTGCCACCGGTGCCAAGAAATGGGCCTACTCCATCGGGGCCTCCACCAGCTCGAACCCGGTGGTAGCGGGCGGGATGGTGTATATCGGCAGCGGTGACAAGAACGTGTACGCACTCGACGCCGTTTCCGGCACCGGCCCGTAAGTGCGCCGCGCCGCTCGCTGTGGAGAGCGCCGCTCTCGGTGCAGTGCACCGCTCGTGTTTGGGCGCACCGCTCGCTATCCGGTGCACCGTTCGCCAGGCGGCGCACGCCTCGTTGTGGGCCACACCGTTTGCGGCGGGGCGCGCAGCTCGTTGCGGCCGGCGGATAGGCGAGTGGGGGGGGGGGGGGCGCCCCGCCGTGTGGGGGCCCGCCGGGGGGGCGGGGGGGCGGGCCGGGCGGGGCGGGGGGGGGGCGGGGGCGGGGGGGGGGGTGTCCGTGCCCCCCCCCCCCCCCACTGTGGTCGATGGCGAAGTGCCGCCGCCGGGTTAGACCTCGACGGTCGCCGTCGTCGCCGTCGCCGTCGCATCGCCGGCATGGCGTCGGCGGCGGACCTCGCGGACGACACGTGCCGGCACTCCCACGATCAACGGCACCGAGGCACCCAGCGCCATCCCGCCGAGGACCACCAGCAGCGGACTGTCCTCGACGATGCGTCCCGCCAGCGTGCCGACCGTCATCGCGTACGACACCGAGATGGTCGCCCCGACCAGCGTCGCCGCACGGAACTGCGGGCGGGGATATCCCAGTCGGCCGGCGAGCATGTTCACCGCGGTTCGGCCTCCGGGCAGGAAGCGGGCCGCGATCAGTGCGGACATCCCGCCCTTGGCCAGCGCGCCCCGGGCCAGGTCCATCGCCTTCTGTCGACGCGGCCCGAGCACGGCGTCGCCCCCGCGACGCAGCCGTGCGCGGCCCACCGCGTAGGCACACTGGTCCCCGATGAAGGCACCGATCCCGGCGGTCAGTAGAACCAGGACGATGTACCGAAGGTCACCGTCGGCGACCGCTGCCGCGGCCATCACGAGTTCGTCGCCCGGCACGATCGGCAGCACGGCGTCGATGGAAACGATCAGCGGCATCGCCAGCCACAACCACGGAGAGAACAACAGGCCGGTTCCGGCGCCGGTCACTGGTGTACCCCCGCGCACGCGCAGCGGATCGGTAGACAGGTATCGGTCACCGGGAGATCATCGCGCGATCCCCCATCCGGCGGAACATCGGGTCCTGGTCACCACCGCTCACCTGACGTGATACGGCCTGAAAAACACCCATCTCAGAGGCCTGATCCGCGGAAAAGTGACCTCATCATCGTGTCGACTTCCCGATTCGGAGATCACACTTTCGGCGCACCCCCGGAGGAGTGGCCACTCCCCCAATCCACCAACAACACCCCCGGCTACCACCCTCGCCCGGCCCTCACACACCAACACGGCCGGGACGCACCGCGGGTGCAGCCGGCCCGTCGGGCGCTTGGGAGCGGGCGGCGCACCGGGCGTTTGGGAGCGGGCGAGGCGTCAGGCGCTCGCAAGTGGTCGGGGCATCCGGCGCCCGGGGAAATCGGGGCCCGCCGACGCTGGAGGCGATCAGGCCCGCCGACGCTCAAGGACGTCGAGCCGGCCGGTGTTCGAGGGACGCCCGGGCCGGCCGGCACTTGGCGCCGAACCAGCCCGGCCAACGCTTCAGGCCGCCCAAGCCTGGCAAAGCCTCCCCTCGGTCAAACCCTTCGGCCCCGGCAGGCGTTTGACGCCACCCCAAGCCCGCCAAGGCCCCGCCCCGGCCGACCCCTTCAGCCCCGGCCGGCACTTGGCGCCGAACCAGCCAGGCCAACGCTTCAGGCCGCCCAAGCCTGGCAATGCCTCACCCCAGCCAATCCCCTCGCCTCGGACGGCACTTGAGGTCAAACGAGCCTTGCCGACGCGTGTAGGTCAAACCAGCCATGCCGACGCGTGAGGTCAAACCAGCCCGGCCGGCGCTTGGGGCCACCCAAGGCCCACCAAGCCCACCAAGACAAACCGAGACCCACCAAATCCCGCCCCAGCCAAACCCTCAGCCCGACCGGCGGCGCCTGAAGCCACCCTCAGCCCACCAAAGCCCAAGCCCGGCCAACCCCTCCGGCCCGACCGAAGCCGAAGCCCCGTGTGCGGGTCACGACGACGACCGCTCGATCAGCGTCGTCGGCAACACCACGGAGTCGCCGACGGCCCCGCCCCCGATCCGCTCCAGCAGCAGACGCGTCATCAACCGCCCCTGCCTCGCCACGTGTTGCCGCACAGTGGTGAGCGCCGGCGCAGCCCAGCCCGCGACGTCCGCATCGTCGAACCCGACCACCGCCACGTCCTCGGGAATGCGCCTGCCCTCCTCCGCCAGCACGGCCATCGCCCCGACCGCCATCAGATCGGACGCCGCGAACACCGCGTCCACCCCCGGCTCCTCCGCCAACAGTCGCCGCATCGCCGCGGCCCCGCCGGCCCGGCTGAAGTCGCCGTGCGCAACGAGCGCAGGCCCCGGTACCGCGTCCAGGTAGCCGCGCAGCCGGTCCACACCCGCGCACATGTCCTGCGGTCCGGCGATGGTGGCGATCCGCTCCCGACCGCGGCCGCTCAGGTGCTCGACCGCGGCGCGCGCACCGCCCACGTTGTCCGCGTCGACATAGACGAAGTCGGCGTCCGGGCCGAGCGGCCGACCGCCGACCACCACCGGGATGCCCGCGTCGTGCAGCCGACCCGCCAACGAGTCGTCCCCGTGCAGCGACACCAACAGCGCCCCGTCCACGTGGCCGCCGCGCAGGTACCGCTCCAACCGATCCTGCTGCGCCGGGGTACGCACCATCATCAGCACCAACTGATGGTCGGTGTCCGCCAGTTCGGTGCCCACCGAGCGCACGATCGCGGACAGGTACGGGTCGCCGAACAGCCGGGTCTCCGGCTCCTGGACGACCAGCGCCACCGAATCGGTGCGCCGGGTGACCAGAGTTCGGGCCGCGCGGTTGGGCACGTATCCGGTCCGCACGATCGCCGCCTCGACCACCTCGCGTACCCGAGGGCTGACCTTCGGTGAGCTGTTGATCACCCGGGAGACGGTGGCCCGGGACACCCCGGCCACCGCCGCCACCGTCTCCAGGGTCGGCGGTTCGGCCGTCGGTGCGGCCTCGCCCCGGCCGTCAGTGCTGGTCAATGCTCCCCATCCCGTCCCGCGCCGACTCGGCCCGGAGTTCCCGATTGCCGGCGATCACCGACGCATACCACCGTGCGCTGTACTTGGGCGTACGTCCACCGCTCGCGAAGTCCACGTGCACGATGCCGAAGCGCTTCGCGTAGCCGTACGCCCACTCGAAATTGTCCAACAGGGACCACACGAAGTAGCCCCGGACATCCACGCCGTCCGCGATCGCCCGGCGTACTTCCGCGATATGCGCGGCGATGTAGTCCACCCGTTCGACATCCTCGATCGCGCCGGCCGCATCGACGCGGTCCTCGTACGCCGCGCCGTTCTCGGTGATCATCAGCGGCAGGTCCGGGGCCTCCTCCCGGATCCGCGCCAGCACGTCGTACAGGCCGCTCGGGTCGATCCCCCAGCCCATCGCGGTACGCGCGCCGGGCGCCTGGGTGAACCGCACGTCCGCACAGGCCGGCCAGGGCGAATACGCGCTCGCACCGTGGCCGTCGTCACGATGCCCGGCCGCCTCGGCACCCGCGTCGCCGCCTTCGCCGCTGCCCTCGCCGCCACCGCCGCCGACCAGCAGGGGGGTGTAGTAGTTCACCCCGAGCATGTCGATCGGTCGGGCGATCTCGGCGAGGTCGCCGTCCCGGACGAACGCCCAGTCGGTCACCGAGGCGGTGTCCGCCAGCACATCGGCCGGGTACGCCCCGCGCAGCAGCGGGTCGAGGAAGATCCGGTTGGCCAGTCCGTCCACTCGACGCACCGCGTCCAGATCCGCCGGCCGGTCCGAAGTGGGGCGTACGGCGGCCGTGTTGAGCGTGATCCCGATCCGGTGTCCGGCCGGCAGCCCGGCCCGCAACGCCCGCACGCCGAGCCCGTGTGCGAGCAGCAGATGGTGATGCGCACGCAGGGACAGCTCCGGATCGGTCAGTCCCGGCGCGTGTACGCCCGAACCGTGTCCCAGGAACGCGGAACACCACGGCTCGTTGAGCGTGGTCCAGTCGCGAACCCGGTCGCCGAGCCGCGCCGCGACGATCCGCGCGTACTCGGCGAATCGGGACGCGGTGTCGCGCGCACCCCAGCCGCCCGCGTCCTGGAGCGCCTGCGGCAGGTCCCAGTGATAGAGCGTCAGATACGGATCCACTCCGTGTGCGAGCAGTTCGTCCACGAGCCGGTCGTAGAAGTCGAGTCCGGCCGGGTTGCCCGGACCGCTGCCGCTGGGCTGGACCCGCGCCCACGCGACGGAGAACCGGTAGGCGCCCAGGCCGAGTTCGGACATCAGCCCGACATCTTCCCGATAGCGGTGGTAGTGGTCGGTGGCCACGTCGCCGGTGTCCCCGGCGTGCACCCGTCCGGGAGTACGACTGAAGGTGTCCCAGATCGACGGCGCGCGACCGCCCTCCGCCACGGCCCCCTCGATCTGGTACGCGGCGGTGGCCGCGCCCCAGACGAATCCGGGCGGGAAGCCGCCGACGGGAAGGCTCGTCGGTGCTGTGCGGGTGGACAGGGCGTGGTTGGTCATGATGGTGCTTCCCTTTCTCCGGTTGGCTTGACGCTGCTCGGCACCCATCGGCACCCATCGACGCCCATCGGTGCCGGATCGGCTCGGCGTTCTCGGACCGATCGGCCAAGGACCGATCCGCGCCGGGTAGGGGTACGTCGGCCCCTCCGGCTCGATCGACCCTCGAGCGATCACCCCTTGACCGCGCCCTGCATGATGCCGCCGACGATCTGCCTGCCGAGCAGGCCGAAGACGACCAATACCGGCAGCGTGCCGAGCAGCGTCCCGGCGAGGATGATCGACTGGTCGTGGACGTATCCCCCGCCGAGCGAGTTGATCGCGACCTGCACGGTGGGGTTGCTCGACGACAGCGCGATGATCGGCCAGAAGAAGTCGTTCCACGTGGTCATGAAGGTGAGCAGGCCGAGTACCGCCATCGCCGGGCGCGCGATGGGGATGACGATCGACCAGAAGATCCGCGCGTACGACGCGCCGTCCACGCGGCCGGCCTCGATCAGTTCGTCCGGCAGCGCCTCCATCAAGTACTGCCGCATGAAGAACACGCCGAACGCGGTGACCAACGTGGGCAGGATGACGGCCTGGAGCTGGTTCACCCATTCCAGCTTCGCCATGATCATGAACAGCGGGATCAGGCCCAGTTGCGGCGGGATCATCATCGTCGCCACGGTGATTCCGAGCAGGATGCCCCGGCCTCGGAAGCGCAGTTTGGCGAACGCGAACCCGGCCAGCGTCGAACACAACACGGTGCCCACCGCGACCGTGACCGACACGATGGTCGAGTTGATCAGCGCCTGCACGATGTCGGCCTCGTCGAGCGCCTTGTCGAAGTTGCCGAGCAGGTTGCCGCCGGGCGTGAACGGCGGTGGCACGTGGTTGATTTCGGCGTTGCTGCGGGTGGCGGCGACGATCGACCAGTAGAACGGGAAGACCGAGAGCAGCGTCGCGAACCCCAGGATCAGGTAGACCAGGGGCCCGCCGTGCAGTTGACGCGTGCGCTTGGACCGACCGGGCCGACCCGGGCGGCGGAACCAGCCGGTACCTCCGGCCGGTTCGGGCAACGGACCCTCCGACGGTGAGCCGGCCGGGCGGGCGGTCCGGCGAAGTACGGCAACGGGCGTGCGTGCCATGTCAGCGGCCCTCCCGGGTCTCGCGGCGCGAACGGCTCGCGGAGACAAGCGCGTTGATGCCGATGACGACAAGGATGATCAGGAAGGTCGTCCACGCGATCGCGGAGGCCTTCCCGAGCGCGTAGTTGCTCCAGCCGGTCTCGTACATGTAGAGCCCGATGGTCTGGTACTGATGCGAAGCCCCGCCCCGGACGCCGATCGGTCCGCCCTGGAGCAGCAACGGCTCGGCAAAGATCTGCATCGCGCCGATCGTCGAGACCACGACGGTGAACACGATCGTGGGCCGCAGTCCCGGGAGGGTGACGTGCCGGAACTGATGCCAGGACTTCGCCCCGTCCAACGCCGCGGCCTCGTAGCGGTCGTGCGGAATGGCCTGCATCGCGGCGAGGTAGATGAGCGCGTTGTAGCCCACCCAACGCCAGGTGACGATGGTCGAGACGGCTATCTGGGAGGTCCAAGTGCCGTTGTACCAGTCGACGTTGTCGACGCCGAACAGCCCGAGGAACCAGTTGATCATCCCGTAGTCGCGTCCGAACAGGCCACCGAACACGAGCGTCGCGGCGGCGACGGAAGTCGCGTACGGCATCAGGATCGCGACCCGGAAGAAGGTTCGCCCGCGCAGCCGACGATTGAGCAGATGCGCCAGGCCGAGGGCCATGCACAACTGCGGGACCGTGGATATCAGCCCGATGGTGAAGGTGTTGCGCAGCGCCTTCCAGAAGAACTTGTCGTGCCAGAGGTTGGTGTAGTTCTCCAACCCGAGCCAGGTCATGTCGTCCGGATTCTGCAATCGCACGCGGTGTAGGGATATGTATCCGGTGTACAGGAGCGGGAACAGGCCGAAGGCGATGAAGAGAACGAAGAACGGCGCGACGAAGGCGTACGGAGAAGCGGTGTTCGCCCGGCGCCGCCAGAGTTGACGGGGAGTCATGACGGGTCGATGTGCCTTGGTTTCGGGGCTCGACGGGAGCTGATGTCCGGATTCGGTCCGGGGACCGCCGGGGGACTGGGCTGCATGGGCAGGGGATGGTGCCGCCATCGGAATCACTCCGGGCCGGGAGGGGTGGGCGGACGGTGGGACGGGTGGCCCGACCGGGGAAGGAACGGCCGGGCCACGGAGGGGCGGTGGCGAATCGGACCGGCCCGGGCGCGGCCGTCGGGTGGCGGCCGTCGGGTGGCGGCCGTCGGGCGGCGGGCGTCGGGCGGCGGCCGTCGGGTGGCGGCCGTCTGTCGCGTACTGCGCGCGTGGCGCGGTCGGAGGTCGCGGGTCGCGCGATCGCGGGGCGGGGACTCGGGTCTCGCATGGGTCTCGGAGTGCGGGGCGCGAGGCGGAGGTTGCGGGAACGCCGTGCGGGTGTCGCGGCGCGGACGTGGCACCGGTTACGAGAGGTGGATCACGCGTCGCAGGTCACCGGCTCGGCGCCCGAGGCTCGTAACCGATGCCGCGCAACCGGCCGCCCGCAGACCGCCCGCCGCAGGTCGCGGATCAGCGGCGATCGCGGCCCGCGCATCCCGGCCCGCACATCAGGTGCCGCACACCGCGGCCCCCGCCCTACCAACGCCCTCAGCCGGCGAGTGCGTTCTTGACCGCGTCGCGCGCCTGCTTCCACGCGTCGTCGGGCTTGACCCCCTGCGCTTCCACGGAGGTCAGTGCCGTACTGATGTTCTCCTTGATGTCGTTGTGCCGAACTCCCGTGATCTGTACCGGCATCCGCTCGGCCGCCGCACTGAAGATCCGACCGATCGGCGCACCGTTGAAGTAGGCATCCGTGGTCGCCTTGATGCTTTCGATCGCGCCGGTCTTGGACGGGAAGTTCCCCTGCTTCCGGAACATCTTGGCCTGCTGCTCGGGCGCGGTGAGCCAGGCGACCAACTCCGCCGCCTCCTTGTGGTGCTTGCCGCCCTTGGGGATCGCGAGGTACGAACCACCCCAGTTGCCGGTACCACCCGGCCCCGGCGCGACATCCCACTTGCCCTTGCCCGCATCACCGGCCTGGGTCTTGATGAACCCGATCATCCACGCCGGGCACGAAATCGACGCGAAGCCGTCGGCGGCGAACGCCTGGTTCCAGTCGCTCTGGAACTGCTGCAGGGCCGCGGACATCTTCCCGTCGGCGGCCTGTGTGGCCAGATCCCAGGCGTGCTTCACCGTGGGGTTGGTGTCATAGATCGGCTTGCCGGCCTCGTCGTAGTACGAGACCGCCTGTTGCCCGATGATCGCGTTGTACAGACCGGTCACGCTGTCCAGGTAGTGCGTCTTCTTCGGCGCGTTCGCCTGGAACTGCCTTCCGACTTCGACGTATCCCTCCCACGTGGACCAGCGCCGGGCCAACTCCTCGCGGTCGGTGGGCAGTCCGGCCGCCTGGAACAGGTCGGTGCGATAGCAGATCGCCATCGGCCCGGTGTCGGTGCCGGCACCCAACACCTTCCCGTCGCCGGTGGTCGCGGCCTTGCTCTTCCACGGCAGGTACTCGGCGTTGCCACCGGAAAGGCCCAGCGAATTCAGGTCCATCCACTTGTCGGCCTGGTTCTTCACGACGTCGGCTATCCGCCCGACCTCGATGCCCTGGATGTCGTCGATCCCACCCCCGCCGGCGAGCCGGGTCTGCACCGTACGCCAGTAGTCCTCCTCGCGTTCGGTGTCGTGCTGAACGATCTTGATGTTCGGGTGGGTCTGCTGATACTCGGCGTACAACCCGGCCTCCTCGAAGCCGAAGGTGCCGAACAGCCCCAGATTCAGGGTGACTTTGCCGTCGCCCGAGCCGGAATCCCCATCACCCCCGCACCCGGCGAGCACTGACCCGACCAACAGCGCGGTACACAGGGCCGACAACGCCCTGACTCGACCACGAACGTAGCGCGTGCGCATGGGAAAACCTCCTGATGCCTTGCATCCGGGACGGGGAGAGCGGACTGCTTCGTGCGGAAGTACCGAAGTGCGGCAGTGCGATCAACGATTCGCGGCAACACAGAACACACCATCGGGAGCGCCGAGTCTTGAACAATGAGAGCGCTCTCACAACGTGCTCAGGAGCTTGTCCCGCCCAAGAACCCATGTCAATACTTCGACACCTGAACGTGACACCCCCACACCGTCACCCCACCCCTAAGACTCCTAAACCCCCACCCACACCCCCACCACCCCACCCCAAGCAACACTCGAAGCCACCATGCACGCCCACCGCATCTGCTCCGAAGATCACCACTTGCGTCGAAGGTCCTCGTGACACGTGCATCGGCCCGTTATCAGCGCCCACTTGCTGCCGCCCCGCTCGTACCCCTCCCCAACGACCTCCGCGGCCATCGGCACCCGCATTGCCAAGCGTCTCGCCGCCCTCCTGACCCGAGGGCTTGGACCCGGACAACGTCGACGCCGGCCTCACCGCGAGGACCCGCCAGGGGTCGCCCCTCCCCTGCGCCTGCCTCTACGGCAAGGCCTACCGGGACACCCACAACAATCGGCTCAAGCTCCACGCATCCACCCCAGCGCGGGCCCGGCGCCCGGCGGAAGAAACCCGTCGCCGAGTACCTCGCGCACTCGCAGCACGAGAGCAATGTCCGGTTGTGGATGCCCACTGCTGTATGAAACGGCTACAAATACGACAGAGCCCCGGATCATTTTCATGATCCGGGGCTCTGACCTGTGTGGGCGATACTGGGATCGAACCAGTGACCTCTTCGGTGTGAACGAAGCGCTCTCCCGCTGAGCTAATCGCCCGGGCGCAGGGAGAACATTACCGCATGCGTGGGGGCGGTTGTGCCCACCCCTTCTCGGGGGTTGGGTCGCGGCTCCGGATGAGGCATTTGGGGCGAGAGGCTCGCGCGATCGAGGATCGAGGCGGGCTGGGTCCCGGGTGGAGGCGGAGGCGGGGGCAAGCGCCAGGGTGGGGACAGAGGCGCGCATTGCGAGGTGTTCCGGCGAGGGCCGCCGTCGTTGTGCACGTCCCCCCGCAGAGGCTCGTCCCGTGATGCCCCCCGTAGAACTCCTTCGCCGGGGCACGCAGCCCAAAGCCCAGTGTTCGGAGCTCAGAGCCCCGGGCGGGGAAGTCCGGGCCCGGGGCCCAGAGCCCGGTTCCGGGCCGGGAACCGGGGCCAGGGCCGGATCCCGGACGCCGAGGCCTGATCCCGGAGCCAGGGCCGGACCCCGGAAGCCAAGGCCGGACCCCGAAGCCAATGCCGGGCCCCGGAGGCCAAGGCCGGCCCCGGGTCCCGGGGCCGAAAGCGCGCGCCCGGATCGCCCGCCCGAGCTCCGCTTCCCGGTCAGGCTTCCCGGTCAGAAGGGGAGGGCCATGCCGTATTTCCAGAGGTAGGACGCCACCGCTGCGCCGATCAGGATGAGGCCGATGGCGAGCATGATCATGTTGCGGCGGCGGGTCTTGGGGTCGAGAGCGCGGTTGGCGGCCTTGGTGACCTTGTCCTTGGTCCACAGGAGGGTGCGCTGGGCCCAGACGAATTCGGTGCCGAGGACGGCCAGGCCGAGGAAGATGACCGCCCAGCCGGGGCCGGGCAGCGGGAGCATGATGATGCCGCCGACGATGATCGCGAAGCCGATCACGGCGACGCCGATCTGCCAGGTCATGTGCAACGGCTTGGAGCGCTTGATGAAGGCGGGTGCGCGGGAGCCGAATGGTTTCGCCTGCTTGTCGGCCAGGCCGCTCGGGGCGTCCTGGTCGGCGCTGGTGGGCTCTCGTGTGGCGTGCGCGCTGTTGTCCGCGACCCCCGTGTCCATCCTTGGTCTTCCTCTCTCGTCGTACCGGCCGTCGTTCACCGGGCACCTCCGTCTGGCCTGCGGCCGGAGCCGACCATGGCTCGGCCTGGCTTGACAACGCTACAAGGGGGCAGAGGTTCGATGCAGGCCCGCCGGTACGGTGCGGACTCGCCCCGGGCATGACGGGTATGAACTGAACGCCTGTTCCCTTCCGGAAATCATGCGGGCGAACGTTACACCTCCGCATCGCTCTTAAGGAGTACCCAGACGCCCGTATATCGGGCAGAGACGTTTACAAGAGGTCCGCAGGTGGGATGTTGCGAACGCCGACGTGCGAATCCCCGAGCGCACACTGAGCGAAAGGCCATGGCGCTTATGAACACCACGGTCAGCTGTGAGCTGCACCTGCGCCTCGTCGTCTCGAGCGAGTCTTCATTGCCAGTCCCTGCGGGGCTGCGATACGACTCGTCGGACCCGTACGCCGTGCATGCGACCTTCCACACGGGTGCCGATGAGACGGTCGACTGGGTCTTCGCCCGCGACCTTCTCGCGGATGGGCTGCGTCAGCCGTCCGGCACCGGCGACGTTCGTGTGTGGCCCTCCCGGAGCCACGGACAGAGCATCGTCTGCATCGCCCTCAGCTCGCCCGAGGGTGAAGCCCTGCTCGAAGCGCCCGCGCGGGCGCTGGAGTCGTTCCTGAAGCGTACGAACGCTGCCGTTGCCCCCGGCAACGAGCATCGCTTCTTCGACCTCGACCGGGAACTGTCCCAGATTCTCGCCGAGAACTGAACTCCCGGAACCGCGGGCACGCCCCTGTCCGCAGCGCCGGGTACGTACGTCAGCGCTCCGCCGCACCCACCGTCCACACGGTGGGAGCGGCGGAGCGTTTTAGCGTTGGCCGCCGCAGCCGCCGGGACGAGGAGCCGCGACCGCCGAGCGGGTGAATCGCGCACGCCGCGCGATCGGTCGATCCGAATACGTACACGATCCGCACATGGTGCAAAGAAAGCGCACAGTCGAACACATTTTCCGGCATGGGAATGCGTTCACATTCCTCATCCCGTGGCGTGTCCTGTTGTGCACAGCGTGTGTTTAACCCGCCTCTCGGTAACCGCCGACAACCGGCGGTAATCCGCAAATCGGGATTCCCCGACTTCAGATCCCGCGCTTGCGCAGCAGTTCCTCGATCTCCGCGAACTCGTCGTCCACCGCACCGCGCGCAGCGCGCCGGGAACGCGGTGCCGCGGCCGGCTTCGGCTGCCGACCGCTCGGCTGGGCTGTGCCCGCGCTGCCGCCCGCCCCGGTGTCCGCACCGGTTCCGCCCAGGAGCGCGGCCAGATCCGCGGAGGACGAGGAGAACGAAGAGGGCGACGAAGCGGAAGAAGCCGACGTACCGGTCGACTCCGGGTTCTTGCGGCCGATCATCCGGGTGATCATCAGCAGCATCACGGCGAACGCGAGGATCGCGACGCCGCCCCACGCCTTGATCCCGAAGGCGAGATCGGTCGCCCAGTCGGCGGCCGCGCTGCCGACCCGGCGGCCCAGCGTGGCCAGGCCGGTCAGGTACAGGCCGATCGGGAACAGCGCCGCGGCGGTCCACCGCGTCGCGTTCAGGAAACGTCGTTGGCGTGCCTTCTGTACCGCGATGACCAGGCCGAGACCCGTCAGCGCCATGCACAGGGCGCCGGTCACCACATCTGCGCCGGACATGCGCTCGGCCTCCTCCTCGTGCGAAGCATTCGAAACGTGCGAAGCGTCGGTACCGTTCGATGCGTCGGCGTCGTCCGAAGCCTCGATGTCATCCGACGCGTCGGCGTCGTCCGAAGCCTCGATGTCATCCGACGCGTCGGCGTCGTCCGAAGCGTCGGTGACGTTCGAAGCGTCGGTGACGTTCGAAGCGTCGGTGACGTTCGAAGCGTCGGTGTCGGCTCTTGTGTCGGTCTTGTCGGACCTGGTGCTTCCTCCATCGTCGTCTCCTCCGCGCCCGGACGCCACGATCGGCGGTCGGTTCGGTACTCGGGGAGGACTCCGACCGATCCATCTCCTCCCCGTGGAGTACACCCAGCATCAGGGATGTGCCCGACCCTCACAGGATGGGTTTCCCCCAATAACGCGTGCGCGGCGCGAATCCCGCCCCCGTGCAGACCTTCGCGTGGGTGTCGTCGGGGAGTTCGATCGCCACCTCGTGCAGGCCCTGGGTCGCCGTCACGTGGCCGGCCGCGCGGAGCAGGGTCGCCGCGTCCGCCGGGGTCGGCGCGGTCAGCGCGAGGATGACGCCGTGCGCGACCCACACCACCGCGCCCTCGCCCAGCGTGTACGGCGCGGGCGCCGTGGGGTGGTCCAACCGGGCCTGTGCCCGGGCCTGCGCCACGGTGGCCGCCCAGCCCGCCGCGCGCAGGTCCGCCGCGTACCGGTGCAGCTCCGCCGCGCACCACGCGTCGCGTTCGTCGGGGTCCATCATCCGTACGCCGGGCGGCAGTCCGGTGGCGCGCACGGGGGCTGCGAGGCGGCGGCTGTCGGGGGCGTACCCCAGGGCCTGGACGAGGCCGGTCGCCGCCCGGTTGCCCTCGGGGACGGCCGCCGCCATCCGGGTGCAGCGCAGGCCGCGCATGATCTCCTCGGCGGCGAGCATCGCGACGCATGCGTGGCCGCGGCGGCGGCGCGACGGCAGCACCTGGATGTGCAGGATCCATCCTGTGCCGGCGCCCCACGGGCCCAGCGGGGTCAGGTGCACGCCGCCCACGGACCGGCCGTTGGCGCAGATCGAGTACACGCCGTCACGGCCGGGTCCGGCCGGTCGCAGAGTGGTGGTCATCGGGTGGCCCCCGCCTTCCCGGGCGCAGCGCCCCGTTACCGGCAGTGCTGCCCGCGCGCGGCCCCGGCCAACCTGGTCGGAGTCACGCACACGATCACACCGGCTTCCCGAACGGTCCGTGATCCTCGGACACGTCGGAGCGGGAGCCGCGCACGCAACCACACCCGCTTCCCGAACGGGCCCGCGATCGCGGACGCCTCGGAGCCAGGGGGCGATCACGCCGATTTCCCGAGTGGGCCGCGATCACTCGACGCGTCGGAGCCGCGCACGATACGCCCGGCTTCCCGGGCAGGCGCGCGATGTCCGACGCCTCGGAAGCCACGCGCACGCTCACCGCTCACCGCTCAGCGGATGTGGTCCACCCGTTCTCGGTGTGCCGGCGCCGCGTGGGTGGCGGGGTCATGGATCGATGTCGGCGGCGGAGCGGGCCGTGAAGATTTCCATTGCCTTGCGGGTGAGTGGGCCGGGTGCGGTCGGGGTGTGCTCGTCGACGCGGTGCACGGCCTGGATGTCGCGCAGCGACGAGGTCAGGAACATCTCCTCGGCGTCGGCGAGCGCGGCCAGGGGTACGTCCATCTCCTCGGCGCCGACCCACTCCAGCACCAGCGCGCGGGTGACACCGGCCAGGCAGCCGGCCGTCAGCGGCGGGGTGACGATGCGGCCGTCGAGTACGGCGAACACGTTCGAGCCGGTGCCCTCGCACAGGTTGCCGGCCGTGTTCGCGAACAGCGCCTCGCTCGCGCCGCGTTCGGCGGCGTAGCCGAGCATCACCACGTTGTCGGCGTAGCTCGTGGTCTTGAGGCCGGTGGTCGGCGCGTGCTCGTTGCGGGTCCACGGGACGGTGACCACGGCCGTGCTCTTGCCCCGGGCCTTGGCCGCGCCGAGGGCCACCACCAGCGTCGGCGGGGCATCGCCGCGCTCGGAGCCCAGCGGCGAGCGTCCGCCCGTGTAGGTGATCCGCAGTCGGCCGACGCCGGGCAGCGGGTTGGCCGCCAGCACCTCGGAGCACGCGCGGCGGATCAGGTCGAGGTCGGGCGCGGGCAGCCCGAGACCGCGCGCGGAACGGGCCAGCCGATCCAGGTGTCGGGTCGTCGCGAAGGCCCGCTCGCCGGTCGCCTTCATCGTCTCGAAGACGCCGTCGCCGACGGTCAGACCGTGGTCGTCCACCCGGACCACGGCCTGCTCGTCGTCGACGAGGCGATCGTTCAGCCAAATTCTGCTCATGCGCCCTCCGAGGCGTCCGTTGCGTCGTCCGCTGCGTTGTCCGCTGTGCTCGGGACATCCGCGTGGTGCGCATCCTGCCCGGCACGCTCGTGCTCGGGTCCCGGCAGGTAGTCCCGCCCCGCCACCGCGAGCAGGTTGTGTGCCTTGAGTTCGGTCTCGTCCCACTCGCGCTGCGGGTCGGAGTCGTACGTGATGCCCGCGCCGGTGCCGAAGCACAGGCGGCCGTCCCGGACGAAGAAGCTGCGTATGCCCACCGCGAGCGAGCCCTCGCGGCGGTCCGCGTCGACCCAGCCGATCGCGCCGCAGTACGGGCCGCGCGGGACCGGTTCGAGCTCGTCGATGATCCGCAGCGCACTGCTCTTGGGCGCGCCGCTGACCGAGCCGGGCGGGAAGGTCGCGGCGAACAGTTCGGGCCAGCCCACGCCCGGTGCCAGGGTGCCCGCGACGGTGGAGACGAGGTGGACCAGGCCCGGGTGCTTCTCGACCACGCACAGGTCGGGCACGGTGACCGAGCCGATCGCGCTCGCCCGGCCGAGGTCGTTGCGGACCAGGTCCACGATCATCACGTTCTCGGCGTGGTCCTTGGGCAGCAGGTCGGCCTCGGTGCGGCCGGTGCCCTTGATCGGGCCGGACCAGACCCGGTCGCCGGCGCGGTGCAGGTAGAGCTCGGGTGACGCGCACGCGACGTGCACGTCGTGTGCGGGCAGTCGGATCACTCCCGCGTACGGGGCCGGGTTGCCGCGCGCGAGGCGGCCGGCCAGGCCGAGGATGTCGGCGTCCTCGGGCAACGGTGCGCTGAGCAGGCGACACAGGTTGACCTGGTACACGTCGCCGGCGGCTATGTGTTCGCGGATCCGGCGCACCCCGGCGCGGTACGCGTCGGCGCCGAGCGAGTCGGTCCACGCGTGTGCGGGCGGTCCGGTCCACGGCGCGGCCGGCAGCGGGGCCGGGCGCACCTCGTCGAAGCGTGCGCACAGCAGGTCGCCCTCGAAGTCGGCGACGACGGCCCAGAACCCGTGCGAGTCCAGGGCGGCCGGGTCACGGGTGACATCACGCAGGCCGGTGGCCAAGCGCCCGCCGAGGTGGGCGAGAGGAGGTGGCTGACTCACTGGTTCGTTCCGGGGTCGCGACCGCGGCACCTGTGGCGGATCGGCGCGCGGATCAGATCGTCCATTGTAGAAGGGCACCACGACGTCTCGAACGGCCCGGCACCGGCGGCTTCGAAGGCCCCGTACCCGGGCACTCGACGCGCCCGGAACCGCCGCTGGTCGATTCCGCGTTCCCCAGTGCCCGTCGGGCACGGCATGATGCGGCACGGTGGGTAGGGACCCGGCAGCCCCGAGTCCGGTGACCGCACCTCCCCCGGTCGGTTCGTCCCGGCCCCCGAAGCCTCCACAGCACCACGCGATCGAAGGACGTTCATCCGTGCACTGTTCCGCCTGCGACACCTGGTCTACGCGGGCCGACCGCTGTTCGTACTGCGGCGCCGTCCCGGCCGCCGCGCCGCAGCAGCCCGGCACCGGGTCGACCCCCGTGCTCGCCGGGCCCGCCGCGGCTCCCGCCACTCCCGCGGCGCCCGCGCCGCCGGATCCGTACGCCGCGCCGGCATCCGCGGTCGCCCCGGCCGGTGCGTACACGGGTGCCTATCCGCACGCGCCGGGACAGTTCGCCCCGCAGACCCCGTACGGCATGCCGAGCCCGTATCCGGCGTCGCCGTACCCGGGTTGGCTGCCGCAGCCGTTCCGGGCGCTGCGCGGACTCGCTGTGACCCTGTACGTCCTGCTGCCGCTGTCCGCGGTGTTCGCGGCGCTGTGCGCGGCGGCGTTCTTCCACCGTGCGGACGTCCTGCGGCAGATCTCCGACGCCGGCGAGCTCGGCATGACCGACGCGCTGCGCACCAAGGCCGAGGACTCGGACTCGCTCGTGGCGGCGGCGACCACGTTCCTGGTCCTGTCGATGATCGCGACGGCCGTGCTGTTCATCATCTGGATGTACCGGGCTCGCGCCAACGTGGACCTGTTCGGCCCCTCGAAGCAGCACCTGTCCACCGGGTGGGCGATCGGCGGCTGGCTGGTGCCGGTGGTCAGCCTGTGGTTCCCGAAGCTGATCCTGCACGACGTGTGGCGCGCGAGCGACCCGCGGACCGCCGAGCGCGGCGGGCGTACGCCGGGCCGGTTGCCGCTGCTGTGGGCCTGGTGGGTGCTGCTGGTGGCGTCGGGTGTGCTGTTCTTCGCGAGCCGGCTGTCCTACCCGCTCGACGAGGACATCGAGCTGTCCGACGCCGACCGGTTGCGGACCATCGACTTCCTGTCCGGGATCGCGGATGTCGTGCTGATCCTGGCGGCGGTCGCGGCGATCCTCGTGGTCCGCAGGATCACCACGTTCCAGCACGAGCGCGAGGCGCTGGCGTTCGCGTCGGGGCTGGTCCCCGGTGGCGTCCCCGGCGCGATGCACGGGATGCCCGGGATGCCGGTCGGCTTCGGTGGTGCGCCCACGCCGTGGGCGGCCTATCCGGCACAGGCGCCGACCGCGCAGTACTTCGCGCCGCCGGTGCCGCAGGCTCCGGGTACGCCGGGGGCTCCGCCGGTACCGCCGGTGCCGCAGGCGCCGACGTCGACGGCGGATGGCTCGGGGGCTGTGGCTCCCGAAGGGGCTGTGGCTCCGGTCGCTTCGGGGGTTCCGGCTGCGGTTGCGGCCGAGGCCGTTGCACCGGTCGAGGCTGCGACCGCGGCGGCCCCCGACTTGGCTCCGGCCTCCTCCGCTCCGGCTGCCCCGGCCCCGGCCGCTCACGAGGCGCCGGCCGCTGCCGACGCGACGACGGTGCTGCCGGTCGATGGGGCGCCTGCCGCGCGGCCCAAGCAGGTCCCGCCGCCGCGGCCCACCGCCGCGCCGACCGCAGGCGTCGTCCAACCGGTTTCGACGCCCGCCGCGGCCGAATCGCAGGAACCGGTGTCCCTGGGCAAGCCGACCAAGGCCGCGGAGCCCGCATCGGAAACCATCGTCGAGCCGGTAGCCGAGCCCGCTTCCGAGACCGCCGTCCAGCCGGTAGCCGAGCCCGCTTCCCAGACCCTCGTCGAGCCGGTAGCCCAGACCGCCGTCCAGCCGGTGGCCGAGCCCGCCGCCGAGACCCTCGTCGAGCCGGTAGCCCAGACCGCCGTCCAGCCTGTAACCGAGCCCGCCGTCGAGCCCGAAGGTGAGCACGAAGCGCTCGGCGAGGGCAAGGACGAAGGCGGGAACGAGGTCCGAACTCCGGCTGAACCAGAGGCGGAGCCCACCTCGGTCCCCGCCCCGGCCCCGGTCCCCGCCGCAGAGGCGACCACCACCACGGCGCCGGTTGTCGAACCCGCGCCCTCCGCGGAGCGTCGCAACTGAGTCGAGGGCGGCGCGTCCGGCCCAGAGGATGACGCGAAGGCCCGGTCGAGGGCTTGCCGAGACCCCTCGGTGAGATCCGCCGAGCCGCGCCGAAGGCCGGTTCGAACCCTGGTGGTTCGAGCCGGCCTCGGTCGTTTTCGCAGGTTGCGCGGGTCGCGCGGTGGGGTCCGCGGGGAATCGGTTTTTGTGATGGCCCTCGGATCCGCTAAAGTTCTCAACGTCGCCGGGACGCGGAAACGCGGCTCGGGTCGACAGGCGGACGTGGCTCAGTTGGTAGAGCATCACCTTGCCAAGGTGAGGGTCGCGAGTTCGAATCTCGTCGTCCGCTCGGAAGAAGTAGAGGAATGTGGTGGGCAACCACTATGGTTCCTTCACTTGGTGGAGTGGCCGAGAGGCGAGGCAACGGCCTGCAAAGCCGTCTACACGGGTTCAAATCCCGTCTCCACCTCCAAGAGACCCCAAGGCTCCGTGCCGAGGGTGAACTTCCCGCGCGATTAGCTCAGCGGGAGAGCGCTTCCCTGACACGGAAGAGGTCACTGGTTCAATCCCAGTATCGCGCACGCCGCACAACCGAACACGCAGTACGGCAGTACGTGTACCACGCAGGACACGCACGGCGCCCGCGCGATTAGCTCAGCGGGAGAGCGCTTCCCTGACACGGAAGAGGTCACTGGTTCAATCCCAGTATCGCGCACCGGAAGTATCGAAGGGCCGGAGGATCATCGCGATCCACCGGCCCTTCGACGTTCCACGCCCACCGTTGCCGTCCCGCCCCGCTCATCCGCCCACAGCCCACCGTGCCGCGCAGCTCCCCCGTCCCGCGTGTGCTCGCTCACATGCCCGCGTGTACGTGCGGCGCGCTGGGCACGAAGTCCGGGGCCGCGAGTCGGGTCAGGCGCTCGCGGGTTTCCTCGTCCTGCGGCACGAAGACGTTCAGTCGCTGGCCGGGCGAGGCGACCAGGTCGGTCGGGATGCCGCGCACATGCAGGACACCGACGTCCAAGTGGCGGAAGAACTTGACCCGGGTGCGGGTGAGCGAAATCGGGTGGGCGGCCCAGGCCTTGGCGAACTCGGGGCTGGCCTCGACCAGTTCGTCGATGAACGCGGTCCAGACCGGATCGCCGATGTTGCGGGCGTAGGTGCCGCGCAGCACGCCGACCACACCCTGGCACTCCTGGAGCCACTCGTGGAACGGGTTGCAACACTCGGGTCGGGTGAACAGCTCCCAGATCATGTTCCGCCGGCCTCGGGGGCAGGCGACCATCGCCGGAAAGACCCTGGCGTACAGCTCGTTGTAGGCCAGCACGTCGTAACGCTCGTTCATCACGACGGCGGGCAGCGTGGCGAAGTCGTCGAGCAGGACCCGGGTGTCCGCGTCCACCGCGTTCTCGGCCCGGAGCGTCGCCGTGCTCGGTACGCAGGCCAACCGCTTGACGTGCTCCGATTCGACGGCGTCCAGGCGCAGCGTACGGGCGATGCCGGCGATGACCTGCGCGCTGACGTTGATCGGGCGGCCCTGTTCGAGCCAGGTGTACCAGGTGACGCCCACACCGGAGAGTTGGGCCACCTCTTCGCGGCGCAGGCCGGGGGTGCGCCGGCGGCGGCCGACGGGGATGCCGACCTGGTCCGGGGTGATCCGCTCCCGGCGGCTGCGCAGGAAGGCGCCGAGTTCGGCGCGCGAGGCGGCGCGGGCGGGACGGACGTACTGCGGCGTGGCCCGCTCGGAGTCGGGCGGATGGGCCCGGGCGGCGCTGCCCGGCTCGGCGGTGATCCCGCCTCGGTCGCCTCGGTCGGGAAGGCCGTCGGATACGCCGTGGGAAACGGCGTCGGGGCCGGAGTGCGGGACTGTGTCGGGAACGGCGTCGGTGCGCGGGCTGCCGGTCATCGGTCCATCCTGTGCCCGGGTGATCTCGATTGCCAGGTGCCTGGTTATACCCGGATAACCAGGCTACTGGTCCGGGTACCGGGCGGCGGACCAGAGTCGTCCTCATGAACGATACGGATCTGATGTCGGGCAGCGACGCCCGACGCGAGGGGGACGTGGAGCGGGTGACCTCCGCTCTCGGGGACGCCGGTGAGAAGTCGGGGCAGAGGCAGGCGGGAGACCGGCGCAGAGACCGGCGCGGGGCCGCGGGCACGGTGTTGCTGGTGGTGCTGGTGGCCGGTCAGTTCATGGCGGTGCTGGACGCCTCGATCGTCAATGTCGCGGCGCCGGTGATGCGTTCGGACCTGCACGCGTCGGGGGCCGGGCTGCAGTGGATCATCGCGGGGTACACGATCGCCTACGCGATGTTGTTGATCACCGGTTCGCGGCTGGGCGCGATCTTCGGGTACGGGCGGGCCTACCTGGGTGGGCTCGCGCTGTTCACGCTCGCCTCGCTGGCGTGTGGACTGGCCGGGTCGACGGGCGAGTTGGTGGTGTTCCGGTGTCTTCAGGGCGCGGGTGCCGCGTTGTTGGTGCCGCAGGTGTTGACGTTGATCCAGCGCCGGTTCGAGGGGCGGCGGCGGACCGCGGCGATGGGCCTGTACCAGACGGCGATCGCCGGTGGTGCGGTCGTCGGGCAGATCCTGGGCGGAGTGCTCGTGAGCGCGGATCTGTTCGGTACCGGGTGGCGGCCGGTGTTCCTGGTCAATGTGCCGCTCGGGCTGCTGCTGCTGGTGGTCGGGTGGCGAGCGCTGGGCGGGGACGGGCCGGATCCGGGTGCGCGCCCGGGTTGGGGTCGGCTGGATGTGCCGGGCGTGCTGGTGCTGGCGCCGGCGATGCTCGCGCTGGTGGTGCCGCTGGTGATGGGGCACGAGCAGGGTTGGCCAGTGTGGGGTTGGGTGATGCTGGCGGCGGGGATCGCCGGGATGGGCGTGTTCGCGCTGGTCGAGCGGGCGGTGGCGGCGCGCGGCGGGTCGCCGTTGGTGCCGGGAGCGGTGTTGCGCTCGCCCGGGTTGATGTCCGGCGGGATCGCGTTGCTGATCGCGGTGGGCAGCTACAACGGGTTCCTGTTCACCCTGGCGTTGCACCTGCAGTCCGGGCTCGGCGACAGTCCGTTGCGGGCCGGGCTGACCTACGTGCCGTGCGCGATCGGGTTCGCGGTCTCCGGGTTGTGGTGGGGGCGGTTGCCCGAGCGGATTCGGGCGCACGTGGGATATCTGGGCTTCGCGCTGGTGTCCGTGTCGTACGTCGGCATGGCGGCCTCGGTGCACGGCGGCCGGGAGGGCGGCGTGGCGCTGGCGGTCGGGTTGGCCGCGATGGGCCTGGGCCAGGGCGCGGTGATCGGGCCGCTGATGGCGAGCGCGCTGGGTCGGGTACGGGCCGAGCACGCGGGTGACGCGAGTGGGGTGCTGGTCACGCTCATGCAGGTCGGCGCGGTGTTGGGGGTGGCCACCTACGGCACCACATTCCTGTCGGCGACGGGTGTGGGCGCCCATGCCTCGGCGCATGCGGCCGTGGTGACGTTCGTGGCGCTGGCCGCGGTGAACGTGTGCGCGGCGGTGTGGGCGTGGCGGGTGGTCGTCGGGCAGCGGGCGGGCCGGGTCGCCTGAGCCGGTACGACCGGGCCTGCGGGCCGCGGGCGTCGGCCGTTGCGGCGCTGCGATCGGCCGGCGATCCGGGTGCTCGGCTCGCCATGCGGGTGATCGGCCCGCGATTCGGGTGCTGGGTCGGCGGCACCGGTGCCCGGCCCGCGAGTCGGGTGCTCAACCGGTGATTCGGGTGCTCGGCCGGCGGCACCGGTGCCCGGCCCGCGAGTCGGGTGCTCGACCCGTGATTCTGGTGCTCGGCCGGCGGCACCGGCATTTGGCCCCCGACTCGGGTGCTCACCCCGGCAGTACGGGTACCCGGCCGGCCGGCGGGGGCGTACCCGTCCGGCCCGAACCCGTCCGGCCGTAACGGGACGGGCGTACCCCACCGGCCGAACGGGGGCATCCCGTCCGGCCGGTGCGTACCGCGTGTACGGCAAGGGGTCGGGTGTGGTCAGTCCCGTTCGGGCCAGCGGCGGCCGGCCGCGCGTCGGGCGTCCTGTTCCGGGGAGCGGGCCGAGCCGGCGCCCGAGGAGGGCGTTCGACCACCCGGTTCGGCGGCCGCGCCCGATCCCGGGCCGGGACGTGTACCCGAGCCTGCCCCGGCGGCGGCCGGTTCGTGCTGCGGGTCGGCCTGAGCCGATCCGGGTCCGGCGGTCGCCGCCTGCGCTTCGGCCAGTTCGGCCGCGTCCGCGGCGGCCTGGGCCTGGAGGCCGGACATCGTGCGCAGCGGCACCTCCTTGATGAAGAAGACCAGCACGAACGCCACCGCCATGACGCACGCGGCGATCAGGAAGACCAGCTGCATCGCCTCGGAGAAGCCCTCCTTGAAGGGCGCGGCCAGGCGCGGGTCCAGCTGCTGGATGAAGGAGGAGTCGCTGAGCACGCCGGAGCCCTGCGCGCCGCCCGGGTTCGGGTTCCGGGCCATCTCGATCACCGGCCCGTTGGCCGGATCGGCGAGTACCGCGGGGTCGGCCAGCGCGGCCTGGAACGCGGGGGTGCGGGCGTCCCGGGTGAAGGCCTTGGCGATCTCCCCGGAGACGTTGCTGAACAGCACGGACAGGAACACCGCGGTGCCGGCGGTCGCGCCCATCTGCCGGAAGAAGGTCGCGGCCGAGGTGGCCACGCCCATGTCCCGGGGCGGGACGGCGTTTTGCACGACCAGGATCAGCGTCTGCATGCACTGGCCGAGGCCGATGCCGAGCAGGACCATGAACAGGCTCGTGGTCACGAGCGAGGTCTCGGCGTCGACGAACAGCGCGAACAGGCTCATCGCGACGGCGGCGATGCCGGTGCCCAGGATCGGGAAGATCTTGTACCGGCCGGTCTTGGAGGTGATCTGGCCGGAGATGATCGACGAGCCCATCATGCCGACCATGACCGGGATCATCAGCAGGCCGGCCTTGGTCGGGCTCGCGCCCTTGACGATCTGGAAGTACTGCGGGATCAGCATGAACCCGCCGAACATGGCCATCCCGAAGATCACGCCGATCAGCGACGCGAGGCTGAAGATCCGGTCCGAGAACAGGCGCATCGGGATCAGCGCGTCCTCACCCATCCGGCGCTCGACCAGGATCCAGGTGAGCACGCCGATGCCGCCGATCAGGTAGCAGGCGGTCGCGGTGCCCGAGCCCCAGCCCCATTCGCGGCCCTGTTCGGCGACGATCAGCAGCGGTACCACGCCCAGGGCCAGGGTGACCGCGCCGAACCAGTCGATCCGGTGCGGGCGGCGGGTGTGCGGGATGTGCAGCACCTTGGCGACCACGAGCAGGGCCACCACGCCGACCGGCACGTTGACCAGGAACACCCAGCGCCAGCCCGCGATGCCGAGGATCTCGTCCTGGCCCGCGAAGAAGCCGCCGACGAGCGGGCCGAGCACGCTGGAGGTGCCGAACACGGCGAGGAAGTAGCCCTGGTAGCGGGCGCGTTCGCGGGGCGGGACGATGTCGCCGATGATCGCGAAGGCGAGCGACATCAGACCGCCCGCGCCCAGGCCCTGGAGGGCACGGAAGCCGGCGAGTTGGTACATCGACGTGGAGAACGTGCACGCGGCGGAGCCGACCACGAAGATCGTGATGGCGGCGAGGTAGAACGGGCGCCGGCCGTACAGGTCGGACAGCTTGCCGTACAGCGGCGTGGCGATCGTCGAGGTGATGAGGTACGCGGTGGTGGCCCACGCCTGTTGGCTGAGGCCGTGCAGGTCGTCGGAGATGGTACGGATCGCGGTCGAGACGATCGTCTGGTCGAGCGCCGCCAGGAACATGCCGGCCATCAGGCCGTACAGGATCGTCATGATCTGACGGTGACTCAGGCCGCTTTCGCTCGCGGCCTGGTCCGGTACTGCCTGCGGTTTGTTGTCGGTCATGCGGTACGGCCTTCCGGTGCACCGGGCGCGGTGTCGCGTGTGGGTGCCTGCTCGCGTTCGAGGTCGTCGTTGAAGCGGCCGAGGAGGTGGACGAGCGTGCGGCGTTCGTCGGCGGACCAGTCGCGGGTGACCCGATCGAGTTCGGCCTGCCGACGACTGCGGTAGATCTCGAACGCCTGGGCCCCGGCCTCGGTCACCGCGAGCAGGGTGCCGCGGCCGTCGTTGGGGTCCGGGCGGCGCTCGACGAGGCCGCGCTGGACCAGCGACGCGATCTGCCGGCTGACCGTGGACACGTCCAGGTAGGTCATCGCGGCCAGGTCGGTGACCCGGCGGGGTCCCTCCATCGCGAGGTAGGCCAGGAGCAGCCGGTCTCCCCCGTCGGGCACCGGGCCGCTCTCGGCGCGACTGCGCGCCTTGGCGGCGGCCGAGAGCCGCATGAGACGCGCGAGTTCGCGTCCGAGTTCGTCGGGTGCGCGGCCGGCTGTCGGCTCGTCACACGGTGTCGTCGCGGTATCGATGACCGCCCCCTTGTCGCTCGCCGCGCATTAACTGCATGGCTCAACCAACAATACCGCTTCCGTCGCCCACCACCGCCCCCACGGGCGCTCCCGACCCGACCCCGCCGACGGGATCGGCGGCATCGGCGCGACGGCGGCGGAGCGTGGGTGCGCCGGCGTGGGGCGTGACGAGGGGCACGGGGCTTGGCCCATGCTCATCTGACTGCCCGTCAGCTATGGTGACGAGGTGCCTGTCTCGCGACTATTGGGCACTCGTACGAGGTATCCCACGGGCATCTCGCCGGGTCCCGGGCATCACGGCTGCAGCAGGCTCGGCCGGCCGGTCGACCGCGCGGCACACGTACGACCGCACAACAGGGAGTGAGTGACCATGCGCGTGGGAGAGGTGGCAGGCGCCGACCTGCAACGCTTCGGAAAGCCGCTCGACGGGATCCGGGTCCTGGCCATCGAACAGATGCAGGCCCTCCCCTACGCCACGCAGATGCTCGCCCGACTGGGCGCGGAGGTCATCAAGATCGAGTCGCCCGGCGTCGGCGAGTCCGGGCGCGCCGCGCTGCCGATGATGACCGACCCGCTCGGCCGTCGCGTCGGCGTCACCTTCCTGCGCAACAACCTCGGCAAGCGCAGCGTCACCGTCGACCTCAAGCATCCCGAGGGCCGCGAGATCGTGCTGCGCCTGGCCGAGAAGGCGGACATCGTCTGCGAGAACTTCAAGCCCGGAACGGCCGACCGGCTCGGCCTGGGCTTCGCGGACATCGCCGCCGTCAACCCGCGCGCGATCTATCTGTCGGTGTCCGGCTTCGGCAACACCACCGAGTCCCCGTACGCGTCCTGGCCCGCGTACGCCCCGGTCGCCGAGGGCATGGCCGGTCTGTACGACTTCAAGCGCGCCCCGGACACCGCGCCCGTGGTGTCCCCGCTGGGTGCGCTCGGCGACTCCGGCTCGGCGCTGTTCGCGGTGATCGGCGTGCTCGCCGCGCTGCGCCACCGCGATGCCACCGGCGTGGGCCAGTACGTGGACATCTCCATGTTCGACGCCATGGTCGCGCTCAACGACGCGGGCATCAGCTACTGGTCGATGGGCCTGAAGGACCCCGGCCTGGCGCCGCTGATCAACCACTCGTTCCGGGCCTTCGACGGCTACTTCCTGATCCAGTGCGCACGCCCGCACATGTTCGAAGCGCTCGCCGACCTGGTCGGCAAGCCGGAGTGGAAGAGCGACCCGCGCCTGGCCGGCCCGCAGGAGTGGTTCGACCACATCGAGGACATCCTGCGCCCGGGCATCGAGGGCTGGGCGGCGGACAAGTCGCGGTTGCAGGCGTGCGCGGCGCTGAGCGGGGTGGGCGTGGCGTCCGGCCCCGTCTACAACCCCGGCGACGTGATCGAGGACGAGCACGTGCGCAACCGCAACATGATCGTCGAGATGGAGCGCACCGACGGCGACCCGGCACCGGTCCTGTCGCCGGGCAACCCGGTCAAGCTCTCCCGGGTCGCCGAGGGCCCGGAGACCCGGGTGCCCTGGGTCGGCGAACACACCGCGGAGGTCCTGGGGGCCGAACTGGGCCTGTCCCGCGCGGAGATCGACCGCCTCGCGGCCGACGGCGCGATCGGGTTGGAGACCCCGTAGCCGACCCCGCGCCCCCGAACCCACCCCGCACGGCGGCCCGAGCGGCCGGCCGGCAACGCAAGAACGCGACGAACCCCAAGTGGGACGAACCCCAAGTGGAACGAGGCGGAAGCGGAGAAATGACGACTGACGGAACCGCAGTTTCGACGGGACGCGGCATCCTCGGGTACGGGGCGTATCTCCCGTACCGGCGCCTCGACCGCAAGACCATCGCCGCCGTGGCCGGCACCGGCGGCGGCAAGGGCACCCGCACGGTGGCCTCCTTCGACGAGGACACCACCACCCTGGGTGTCGAGGCGGCCCGCAACACGCTGCGCGCGACGCCCGGCGTGCGACCGCGCGCGCTGCTGTTCGCGACGGTGGCGCCCGCGTACGCGGACCGCACCAACGCGACCGCGATGCACGCCGCACTGCGCCTGGACGCCTCGGTGCCGGCGATGGACGCGACCGGCTCGGTGCGCTCCGCGGCCGGCCTGCTCCGGCTCGCCCTGGACGGCGCCGGCACCGCGCTCGTGGTCGGCGCGGACATCCGGGTCGGCCTGCCCGGCAGCGGCGACGAGGCGGCCGGCGGCGACGGCGCGGCCGCGCTGCTGGTCGGCGGTCCGGCCGACGGCCCGGTGCTCGCCGAGTACCTCGGCGGCGCGTCGGCGACGGCCGAGTTCGTCGATCGCTGGCGTGCCCCCGGGGACGTGCGCTCGAAGTTGTGGGAGGAGAAGTTCGGCGAGAACAACTACCTCGCCGTCGGCCGGCAGGCGTGGAGCGACGCGCTCAAGGCCACCGGGTTGACCGCCGACCAGGTCGACCACGCGGTGATCGCCGGCCTGCACGGCCGCGCGGTCGCCGGACTGGGTCGCCGGCTCGGGGTGCGCGAGGGCGTGCTGGGCGACGACCTGGCCGGCACCGTCGGCAACACCGGCGCGGCGCACCCGGGTCTGCTGTTGAGCGCGACGCTGGAGAAGGCCGAACCGGGCCGGGTTCTCGCGCTCGTCGTACTCTCCGACGGCGCCGAGGTCTTCCTCTTCCGCACCACCGACGCACTCGCGGCCTACCGGCCCACCCGCACGGTCGCCGAGCAGATCGCCGGCGGCGCGCCGCTGCCGTACGGGAAGTACCTCGCGTGGCGCGGGCTGCTCCCGATCGAGCCGCCGCGCCGGCCCGAGCCCGCGCGCACCTCGTCCTCGGCCGCCGTGCGCTCGGTGGAGTGGAAGTACGGTTTCGTCGGCTCGCGCGATCGCGAGAGCGGCGCCGTGCACCTGCCCCCGCAGCGGGTGTCGATGACCGGTGGCAATGTGGACGACATGGAGCCGGTGCCCACCGCCGACGTGCTCGGCACGGTCAAGACGTTCACCGTGGACCGGATGGCCTACTCGCCCAGCCCGCCGGTGGTGTTCGCGGTCGTGGACTTCGACGATCCCGAAGGGAGCGAAGCGACTTCCGACAAGGGTGGTGGCGGGCGACGGGTGGGCGGTCGGCTGCCGATCGAGTTGACCGACGTGGACGCGACCGAGGTGGCCATCGGCGACCGGGTCGAGCCGACGTTCCGCCGGCTGGGCAGTGCCGACGGCATCCACAACTACTTCTGGAAGGCCCGCCCCGTGCGGACCGCCCGAGCCGCCGAGGAGGCATAGGCATGGGATCGCACGGCATCAAGGACCGCGTCGCCATCATCGGGATGGGCTGCACCCCCTTCGTCGAACACTGGGACCGGGGCACCGACGACCTGCTGATCGAGGCGACCACCGAGGCGTTCGCGAACGCCGGCGTGGACAAGGAGCAAGTCGACGCCTACTGGCTGGGCACCGCACAGTCGGGGATGTCCGGACTGACCCTGGCCAAGCCGCTCCAGTTGCAGGGCAAGCCGGTCACGCGCGTGGAGAACATGTGCGCGACCGGATCCGACGCGTTGCGCCAGGCCGCGTATGCGGTGGCTTCCGGCGCATACGACGTGGCCATGGCGGTCGGCGTGGAGAAGGTCAAGGACGGCGGCTTCCAGGGGCTGAACGCGTTCCCGATCCCGGGCGACGGCACCGCCCGCACGCTCACCGCGGCGGCGATGTTCTCCATGGTGGTGCCCGCGTACGGGGACAAGTACGGCGTGTCCGAGGCGGAGATGCGCGACGTGTTGTCGCACATCGCGGCGAAGAACCACTACAACGGCGCACGCAACCCGCGCGCCCAGTTCCGCAAGGAGATCGCGCCGGAGAAGATCTCGGCGATGCCCAAACTCGCGGGGCAGTTGGGCGTGTTCGACTGCGCGGGCGTCGCGGACGGCGCCGCGGCGGCGATCGTGGTGCGGGCCGAGGACGCACACCTGTACACGGACAAGCCGCTGTACATCAAGGCGCTGTCGCTGGTGGCGGGCAACGGCTCGGGGGTGATCGACCCGGAGTACGACTACACCACGTTCCGCGAGATCGCCGCGTGCGCCGAGGACGCCTACCGCCAGGCGGGCGTGCGCAATCCCCGCGAGGAACTGGCGATGGCCGAGGTGCACGACTGCTTCACCCCGACCGAGCTGGTCCTGATGGAGGATCTGCGCTTCGCCGATCGCGGCACCGCATGGAAGGACGTGCTGGCCGGCGCGTTCGACCTGGGCGGCCGGCTGCCGGTCAACCCGGACGGCGGCCTGAAGAGCTTCGGCCACCCGGTCGGCGCGTCCGGGCTGCGGATGATGTTCGAGGCCTGGCTCCAGCTGCGCGACGAGGCACCGGCCGAGCGGCGGATCCCGGCGGACGGCCGCAAGCTCGCGCTGACCCACAACCTCGGCGGATATCCCGGCGACATGGTCTCGTTCATCTCCATCCTGGGCAGCGAACTCGGCTGATCGGCGTGTCGCCCGCGCTGTTCGAAGTAGTCGAGCCCGCGTCGGGTTTTGCTCGTCGAGGCCGGTGAGGGGGCTCGATCGCGGTCGCGATCGGGCCCCTTTCGCCATCTCCGGACACCGGAAATGGGCAATCTGCCACAAGCATCACGGTTCCCGTGGTTTCATCCGCGTCCGGGCCCTCGATGTGCGACAGTCAATGCACCCTGCCACCTCATGTCCGGAGGAGCGCGAGCGGATGCGCGAACGGCCCGAGCACCCCGTGGACGGACCCCTCGTGGTGGATCCGGCGCAATGGCTCGCGCACATCGGCCGGATGCGCGCCGAACTCGACGCCCTGCGCGGCGGGTTCGGCCTGCGCCCGGGCTCGGCCGGCGGCTCCGCGAGTGCGCCCCTCGGCGCCGGTTCGGGCGAGGACACGGCGGCCGTCGAGGAGGCGTATCGACGGGCGTTGTTGTGCGATCTGCTCGCCTGCAGCCTCGGTCAGGCGGCGGAGTATCTGGCCCGATTGAGTCAGGACACCGAAGACCCGGAGCATCGGCAGGCCGACGATCCGGGCCCGGCGACCAGCACGCCGGCGCGCAGCACGGTCCGGCCACCGGATGTGCGACCCGCCGCGCCGTTCGCGCCCGGCGACGTGGAGAACACCGCGCTGTCCTGGCGGCATCTGCGCCGGCTGTTCGTCGAGCCGGACCCGAACGGGGTGTTGCCCGAGCAGCGCCGGACGGTGCCGCCGCGGGCGCCGGGTTCGAGTCCGGTGGCCAGCGCCGAGTGGCACCTCGATCGCGACGATGTGCGCTGGTCCGAGGAGATGTACGCGCTGTTCGGCCGCGACCGCGCGCTCGGCCCGCTGCCACTGGCCGAGTTGGCCGGACATGCGGCGGCCGAGGATCGGGCGTTCGTCGCGGACCTGGTGCGCGAATTGCTCGAACACGCGAACGGCGCGGAGGGCGAGTTCCGGATCGTGCGCGCGGACGGCACCCGGGTGTCCGTGCAGTTCGTCGGCGAGCCGGTGCTCGGCGCGGACGGGAGGCCGCACGCGGTCTGGGCATTGCTTCGTGACATCACCGAACTGCGGCGCACCCAGGAGGCGTTGACCGAGACCCGGGTGCAGTTGCTGGCCCAGCGCCGGCTGGTGCGCTCCGAGCACCGGGTCGCCGCCGAGCTCCAGCGCGTGGTGATGCCGTGGTGGACCCGACCGATCAGCCTGCCCGGCATCGAGGTGGCCACCCGCTACTTCCCGGCCGAGCAGGACTCCAAGGTCGGCGGCGACTGGTACGACGCGCTCGCGCTGCCGGGCGGCGACGTGCTCCTGGCGGTCGGCGACATGTCCGGCCACGGGGTCGCCGCGGCGTCCGGGATGACCACGCTGCGCGGCGCGTTGCAGGGGGTGGCGATGACCGGGGCCGGGCCTGCGGCGATGTTGACGGCGCTGAACCGGATCGTGGTGCACACGCTGCCGGCGGACAAGGTGGCCACCGCCGTGTGTGCCCGATTCGAGCCGGTGGAGCGGGTGTTGACCTGGGCGCAGGGTGGTCATCCGCCGCCGCTGCTCTACCGGGGCGGGTCGGGTCGGGCGCTTGCGACACCGTTCGGTGTGCTGCTGGGTGCGCTGGACGAACCGGAGTTCGTCGAGGCCCGGGTCGAACTGGCGTCCGGCGACGTGTTGTTGATCTTCACGGACGGCCTGGTCGAGCGGCGCGGGCGCGGCACGGAGGAGGCGGTCCGCGCGCTCCTGGGCCTGGGGCCGCAGTTGCTCGGCGCGGACGCCAGGACGTGCGTGGACGTGGTGTTGAGTCGGCTCGGGCACACCCGGTACGAGGACGACGCGTGCGTGATGGCGGTCTGCGTGCGATAGCGCTTCGCTCGGCTCGGGACGGTGGCGCCCACCCACCCGGTGTGTCGGGTGGGTCGGCTGCGGAGGTCGCATGTGCGGGCGGGGGTGATCGGGCCTCCCCGGCCTCGGTCGTGGTTCAGGAGCCCTCGGCCAGTTCCTGGCGGAAGGCGTGTACTTCCGGGACGTCGCGGTAGCGGTCGGTGAGTTTGCGGAGCACCTCCAGGCGGTCCCAGGTGCGTTTGGAGCCGATCTCGCCGGCGGCCCGGACCGCGAGGCGCGCGTGGTGTGCGCCGCGGTCGGGTTGGCCGTCGAGCAGGCACGCGCAGGCCAGCGAGATCAGGTCGAAGGTCTTGGACCGTTCGTGCCCGCGGGCCCGCAACTCCAGGGCCTTCTCCGCGTGTTCCTGGGCTCGGCCGGCCGCGGTGGGATCCACCTCGGCGAGCGTGCGGTACACCAGCGCCTGCATGCCGTGCAGGTCGGCCGAGTCGAAGAAGGCCACCCAGTCCGGCTCCTCCTCCGGGCGCGATCGGCCGAACTCCGCCTCGGCCCGGCCCAGGGACCGCCGGCAGTCCGCGGCTCGGCCGAGCGCGGCCTGCGCCCATGCCTCCACGGTGTGGAACATCGCGCGCGTGGTCGCCCCCGCCCGCTCGCCCGCCGTACGCTGCGCCAACTCGATCAGGGCGAGCGCGTCGGCCGGGCGCTCCAGGTGCACCATCTGCCGGGCGGCACGGGAGAGCGCCTCGGCCGCGCGCGGCAGGTCGCCCGCCTCCCGGGCGGCGTGCGCCGCGATCACGAAGTAGTTCTGTGCGGTCGGGTCCAGGCCCACGTCGTGCGACATCCAGCCACCCAGCGCGGCGAGGTTGGCCGCCACGTTCCACAGTCGGCGGGTGATCGGCAGCGGATTGGGATAGGTCAGCAGATTGCCGACCTCGTTCAACTGTCCGATCACCGCCTTGCGTTGCAGCCCGCCGCCGCGATCCGCGTCCCAGGTGCGGAAGACGGTGACCGCGTTCTCCAGCGCGGTGACCTCCTCGGCGCCGATCGGCCCCGCGTCGGCGAGCCCGTAGGACACCGGATCGGCCGGCGCACCACGCGGGTGGGACATGCCGAGCCCGGGGCTGAGCCAGCGATCGAAATTGGCCACCAGGGCCGGGCCCGCGACGAGCGCGAAACCGCCGCCCGTGAAGCCGTGCCGGTTGAGCATCAGGTCCATGCCGGTGAACTCGGTCAGCGCGGTCACCGTGCGCTCGGTGCTCCACGGCAGGTCCTCCTGCACCACCTGCGTGTTGTGCCGGGGGCGGCCGGTCAGGCCGAGGTCCTCGGAGGTGACGACACGCCCGAGACGCTCGGTGAAAAGCGCCGCCAGAACCCGGGGCACCGGGTCCCTGGGCCGCTCGCCGTCCTCCAGCCAGCGCCGGACCCTGGAGGTATCCGTGGCAAGCTGGGGATGGCCCATCGCGGCGGCCCGACGGTTGACCAGTCGGGCGAGTTCGCCCTTGGACCACCCGGTCAGGGCGAAGAGGTCCACCAGTTTGGTGTTGGGTTCCCGGCGCATTGCAAACCGCCCGTTGATGTGGGGACCGTGGCTCGAAAGCGTCCTGTCGGAGGCCGCTGCCGGACCGAGGCTAGCCCGCTCCGGAGCAGCCGGCTCCGATTCGCCATGGTTCGCCAGGGCTCGCCACGTGGATCACCACCCGGACCTCGGAGTGTTGTGGATGGTGGATCCGGCACGTGGCCCCCACCCGTCGCGCGGCCGGATCCACTCATCGGCAGCGCAGGAAGGTTTACATGTCATCCACGACGTCCACCACCCCCGGCCGCCCGACCAATCCCGGTTCCGCGACTTCACGGCCGGGCACACCCGGCCCGAACAGGCGTACGCCTTCCGGTGGTTCGGCGCCCGGCACGGTGGCGTCGACGAACACCGTGGTCGCGGCGAACGCCGCGGTCGCCACCGGTCCGGCCCCGGCCGGCGGAGCGGGCCCGGGAGTACCTCGCATGGCACAGCAGATTCCGGGTCCGGAGGCGGTCGCCGCGCTCGCGGCCCGGGTCTGTCCCGGCTTCACCGCGGGTGCCGTGCTGCGCAGGACCCCACGATCCCTGTTGCTGTCCGGATCGGTCGGTCGCGGTCCGGTGGTGGTGAAGTATCTGACCGACCCCTCGGCGCACTGGCTCCAGCGCTTTCGGCACGAGGTCAACGCCTACCGCACCTTCACCCGGCAGCGGCCACCGGTCCGGGTGCCGCGGCTGATCGCCGCCGACCCGGAACGGCGCATCCTGGTGATGGAGCACGTGGCCGGCCGGCCCGCCGCGAACGAACGCCACCCGGGCACCGCGATGGCCCGCGCCGACGTCCGCGCCGTGCTGCACGCGTTCGCCACGCTCAACCGGTGGAAGCCCCCGCCCGGGTCGTTCCCCCTGGCGTTCGACTACCCGGCCCGCGTCGACCGCTACCACAAGCTCGGCCTGCTCACCGACCGCGACGCCGGCGACCTGTCCCAACTCCTGCGCGGTCTCAGCCGGGTGCCGGCGCAGTTCTGCCACGGCGACGCGGTCCTGTCCAACGTGCTGCTGACCGCCCAGGGCGCGGCGCTGGTCGACTGGGAGTCCTCCGGCTACCACCTGCCCGGCTACGACCTGGCGGTCCTGTGGACCCTGTTGGCCCGGGATCCGATGACCCGTCGCCAGATCATCCAGACGGCCCAGCAGTCGGGCTCCCTCTCGCGCGATGCGTTCCTGGTCAACCTGATGCTGGTGCTCGTCCGCGAGATCCGGCTCAACGACGTGGGCCCCGTCGGGGAGGACCAGCGCCGTCTCCTGCGCAGGCTGCACGACGACTGCGGCATGGTCCGCCGGGCCGTCCGCGCGGCGATCGGCACCCGGTAACGACGCTCGTGGCCGCACGGCCCGACGGGTCCATGCGGCTTCGGCGTCGTGCCCGCGTCGACGATGTACGTGGCTCGGGTGGTGTGTCCACCCGCGCTCCACCCGTTGCGACCGGTGCGGAGGTTGCGGTTTCAGGGGCGGCGCGCGGGCCTGCTTCGGCCCCGCGCCCGCGGGGGGGTGCCGGCGTTCAGCCGCCGAAGGTGTCCGCCGGGATCGGCTTGAGCAGCTGGAACACGTCGTCGGTGATCGGGCGGTCCCAGGTCACGATGCGGACCATGACGTTGTCGCTGCGGTCGAATTCCACGCAGGCGAGGCGCCCCTCCGCATATTTGATCTTGCGGATGATCAGCAGGTCGTCGCCGAGCATGATCGGGGTGTCCTCGGTGGACAGCTCCTCGGGCATCTCCTCGTGGCCCAGGGCCGCGACCAGCTGCTGGGCCTCGATCCGGCCGACGCCTTCCTCACGCGCGGGCGAGCCGGGCGGCAGGTTGCCGATCAGCATCGCCGGGCCGCGGTTGGCCAGCAGGTCGTAGCGCACGAAGATCCCCTGGCAACTGCCGTCCTCCCCCGGCAACATGGCCACGACCACGGAGCCGGGCCAGTCGGTGAACGGGATGGCGAGAACGTCGAAATCCGGCCCGGACGGGGGGCGGCGGCGCAGGAAACCCATACAGACATGCTAGTGGCCCCTCACCATGCCGCCGGCCACACCCACGGCTCGGCCGCACGCGACGGGAAGGCCGGTGGATCGGCCGCCGGCCGACACCGGCCGTGGAAACGCCCCAAGGCCCGCACCCTGCACGGGCGCGGGCCTTGCTAGGTCTGCGGTCCGTTGCCGGAGCCGCGGGACCGATTCAGAGCGGGCGAACCATCTCGGCCTGCGGGCCCTTCTGACCCTGCGTGACCTCGAACTCCACGCGCTGGTTCTCCTCCAACGAACGGTAGCCGTTCGTCTGAATGGCGGAGAAGTGGACGAAGACGTCAGCGCCGCCGTCGTCCTGCGAGATGAAGCCGTAGCCCTTGTCGGCGTTGAACCACTTGACCGTACCGGTGGCCATGTCTTGATTCCTTCACGTAACCCACAGACACCACACCTCGTGATGCCCGGGTCGCGAACCGTCGAGTGGTCCCACTCCCCGCGTTACCCCGGGATGCCCTCGCTGTGAGGAGCGAAAAACGCCCACGGCTGTTGATGTCCGCAGGCGTTGGACGTGCGAGGGAACTACATCTACTGCTGCAACCGCGGACAACGCTACATGCCAACGAGTGCTCCGCAACAGCCCTTCGCAGTGCGAATCCGACCGTCACCAATGCGGCCAACGGGGGGCATAGCCGGCACACGTCGCTCGGTTCATCCGCGCGGGTGACACAACTGGGCGCAACCGAGGCCTGACCAAGCGTCAGTCGGAGCCCCTTCCCGACCGGCACCGCATCATCGTCCGAACACCCTTCGAACACACGGATGTTCACTCGTCCTTCGCATCGGCGCCATCGGTTCATGGTTGGCTCTTCGCGCCGTTTGTCTACCGTTTCGACATGGCCGCCCCGACCGCCCTGCCCGCGCCCCCGACGCCCGCGTACGTGCCATCGCCGCCGCGGGTCGCGCCGGTCGCGCCGCCTCGGGACCGGGCGCCGCGAATACGACCGCGCCGGTTGCGACAGGTGGGTGCGGTTCCGGCTCGGGTGTACGGATTCGTCGCGCTGGTCCTGATCGGCATCGTCACCCTGGCCGCGGTGATCGCGGTCGGTGCCGGCAACGCCCGATCCGGGCTCGACGAGGTCGCCGACACCTCGGCCCCGCGGGCCGCCGTCGCGGCGGATCTGTACTTCGCGCTCGCCGATCTCGACGCCCAGGTCGCCAACGTGCTCCTGGTCGGCTCGGACGAACAGGTCGGCAACCGGCAGTTGGCGCTGCGGCAGATGCGCGAACGGCGCTCGCGGATCACCGCCGACATCCAGATGCTCTCCGTCGGCGGCGCGCCCGTGGCGACCGTGGGAGCGCTGATCGACGGACTCGGCCGTTACGACGCCTACGTCGCGCAGGCGCGGCTGGCCGACGAGCAGGTCCAGGACCGCCCGGCCGGCCGGCCGCCGTTGGCAGCGCTCAACTACTTCGCGAGCGCGACCAGCCTGTTGCACGACGATCTGCTGCCGGCCGCCGACGCGCTCGGGCGCGGCGCCGAGGAGAAGCTGGCCTCCGATGCGGACTCCGACCGCACCCACGCGCGCTGGGCGGCGCTTGCGGTCGGAGCGGTCGGCACCCTGCTGGTGGCCGTGCTGATCGTCGGCCAGATCCGGTGGGCCCGCCGGTTCCACCGCATCCTGGCGCCGGGGCTGGCCGCGGTGACCATCGCGGTGGCCGCGCTCACCGGCACCGCCGCCGCGTTGTTCGCCGACCACGCCTCCCGGCTGCGCGACGCACAGACGCAGGCTTTCGACCCGTTCCTGAAGCTGGCCAGGACTCGGGCGACCGCCTCGGACGCGAACGCGGACGAGAGCCGGTTCGTGATCCTGCCCGATCGCGCCCGGGCATACAGCGAGAGCTTCGCCGCCAAATCCGCACAGCTGGACCGGAACGTGCCCGACCAGCGCGTGGCCTCCCGCCTGGATGCCTTCCGCCGGGACGACAAGGCGCTGCGCGCAGCGGTCGCCGAGGGCCGGCTGGATGTCGCCGTCGGCCTGGCCACCAAGGTCGGCCGCGGCAACCTGGCTTTCGACTTCTACGACTACCAGACCGCATTGGGCCGGGTCGCGGACGCCGCCCGAGCCGACTTCGAGGACCGCACCGACAGCGCCGACGACGCACTCGCCGGCTGGCCGTGGGTGCCCATCGCCGTGCTCGGGGTGTGTGTGGCGCTGGTGGCGGCGAGCGCCCGCCCGCGCCTGCGGGAGTACGCGCCGCGCTGATCGCGCGCGGCCTGCGGCGGGGCTGTCGGCTTCGGGGCGGGTGCGCGGGCGGGTGTCGGGGGCGGGCCCGGGCGGATGCCGGGGCGGGCCCGGGCCCGGGCGCGGTCGCGGTCGCGGGTACCGGGCGCGGTCGTGGTTGTGGTCGTGGTCGTGGTCTCGATTTCCGGACTCGGCCGGTGGACTCGGCCGCGGTCTCGCGTCCGGGTCCGCGTACAGGGCCGTCCACCGCGGCGTCGCCCACCCCGACCCCGGCGCGCCGGACTCGCCGGACTCGCCGGACTCGCCGGACCACCCCCCAGCCCACATCTTTGCCGCAGTCAAGTGTTCGCGGCGGTCGACAGTGTCACAGTTTCCCGAGGCCATCCAAACGATATTGCCTCTGGAATATCGCCCGGCTCACGCCTTACGCTCCGCCCATGGAATTCAACCTTGCCGACCTCTTCGAGCGCGCGGCCGGGGAATACCCCGAACGCGAGGCGATCGTCGCGAACGGTGAACGCCGTACATATGCCCTTCTGGAGGAGCGGGCTAATCGCCTCGCCCATCACCTCCGGGACTCCGGCGTGCAGCCGGGCGACCATGTCGCGGTCTACGCCTTCAACATCATCGAATGGGCGGAGGCGATGCTCGCGATCTACAAGATCCGGGCCGTCTGCATCAATGTGAATTTCCGCTATGTCGCGGATGAGCTGGCCTATCTGTTGGACCAGGCCAAGCCGGTCGCGCTGGTCTTCCAGCGACAGTTCGCCGACCGGGTCGCCGAGGTCGCGCCCAAGGTCGCCTCGCTGCGACACCTGATCGTGGTCGAGGACGACTCCGAGCCCGCCGCGGACGGGGTCACCGCCGAGTCGCTGGGCGCGGTGCGGTACGAGGACGCGATGGCGGCCGGCTCGCCCGAGCGCGACTTCGAGCCGCGCTCGGCCGACGACCTGTACCTGCTGTTCACCGGCGGGACCACCGGCCTGCCCAAGGGCGTCGTGTGGCGCCAGGAGGACGTGATCTTCGCCCTCGGCGGCGGCATCGACCCCACCAACGGTCAGCGCATATCCCGGCCCGAGGAGATGGTCGAGAAGGGCCGCAACGGCCAGATGACCACCTTCCCGATCGCGCCGCTCATGCACGGTGCGACCCAGTGGGGAGTGCTGCAGAACCTGGCCAAGGGGCACCGCGTGGTGCTGATCGACAAGTTCGACGCCCATGGCGTGTGGGAGACCGTGGTCGCCGAGAAGGTCAACATCATCCTGATCACCGGCGACGCGATGGCCCGCCCGCTGCTGGAGTCCCTGGCCGAGCCGCGCGACGGGCGCGAGTCCTACGACCTGTCCTCCCTGTTCGCCCTGTCCTCCAGCGCGGCGCTGTTCTCGCCGTCGCTGAAGGAGGAGTTCATGGAGCGCCTGGGCATCGTGGTCAGCGACGCGATCGGCGCCTCCGAGTCGGGCGCCAACGGCGTGGGCGTCGCGGTCAAGGGCCAGACCGAGCAGCAGAGCGGGATCACCGTCAAGGCGGTCCCCGACTCGGTCGTCCTGGACGAGGACCTCAACCCGCTGCCCGCCGGGGTCGTGGGCCGACTCGGCCGCAAGGGCAACATCCCGCTCGGCTACCTCGGCGATCCGGTCAAGACCGCCGAGGTCTTCCGCACCGGCCCCGACGGCACCCGCTACGTGGTGCCCGGCGACTACGCCCGCCTGGAGGGCGACGGCCGGATCACGCTGCTGGGCCGCGGCTCGGCGACGATCAACTCGGGTGGCGAGAAGATCTTCACCGAGGAGGTCGAGGGCGCGGTCAAGTCCCACCCCGAGGTCTACGACGCGATCGTGGTCGGCGTCCCGCATCCGCGCTGGGGCCAGACCGTCGCGGTGGTCGTCCAGCCGCGCGAGGGTCGCACGCCGAGCCTGGCGGACGTCCAGGAGCACTGCCGCACCAAGATTGCCGGGTACAAGGTGCCCAGGGTCATGCGCACCGTCGAGCAGACCGTGCGCACGCCCACCGGAAAGCCCGATCTGCAATGGGCACTGGCGGTGGCATCCGCGCCGGAAAGTGCGCCCGAATCCGCCTAGCGGAACGCGGACCGCGGACCGCGGAACACGGTTCGAAAAGATTCGCCGCACCGATCGGCGGGTCGAGGAAAACGCCGAATACACCGCCCGTGAATTCCCGGGCGGTGTATTCGTATTCCGTCTCAAACGGCCCGTTCGCGACCCTCCCAATAGGGATCGCGCAACCGCCGCTTCTGCAACTTCCCATTCGGGTCGCGTGGCATCGCGTCGACGAAATCGACGGTACGCGGACGCTTGTACGTGGCGAGCTGCTCCGCACAGAACGCGAGCAATTCCGCGGCCAGCTCGGGGCCGGCTACGAAGCCCTCGTTGGCCTCGACGACCGCCTTGACCTCCTCGCCCCAGTCCTCGTGCGGGATCCCGAACACCGCCACGTCACCGACCGCGGGGTGCCGCAGCAACGCACTCTCGATCTCGGCGGGGTAGATGTTCTGGCCACCGGAGATGATCATGTCGATCTTGCGGTCACGCAGATACAGGTAGCCGTCCTCGTCGAGCAAACCCACGTCGCCGACGGTGAACCAGTCCCCGATCCGGCCCTTGCGGGTCTTCTCCTCGTCCTTGTGGTACTTGAACTTCCCGGCCCGCATCAGCATGTACACGGTGCCGATCTCGCCGGCCGGCAGCCGGTTGTCGTCGTCGTCGAAGATGCCGATCTCGCTGATCGGCCACGCCTTGCCCACCGTCCCGGGCCGATCCAGCCACTCCTGCGCGGAGCAGAACGTACCGCCGCCCTCGCTGGCGGCGTAGTACTCCTCGACGCACAACCCCCACCACTCGATCATCCGCCGCTTGACGTGATCGGGACAGGGTGCGGCGCCGTGCACGGCGTGCCGCATGGACGACACGTCGTACTTGGCCTTGATCTCGTCGGGCAGTTGCAGGAGTCGGTGGAACTGGGTCGGCACCATGTGCGTGTGGGTGACCCGGTAGCGGTCGATGAGGCGCAACATCTCCTCCGGCCGCCACTTCTCCATCAGCACCACGCCGTGGCCGATGTGCAGCGACTGCTGCGCGTGCTGGAGCACGGCGGTGTGGTAGAGCGGCGAGCCGACCAGGTGCACGTTGTCGTCATGCGGCTTGACACCGTAGATCAGCAACGTGCCGCCGTAGCGGGCCTCTTCGGGCGATCCCCCGGACAGCGGCCGGCGCACGCCGCGCGGGCGGCCGGTGGTGCCGGACGTGTAGTTCATCGTCATGCCGACGCTGCGCTCGGCCGGCGGCTCCGCCGATTGGCCCTCGGTGAGTTCGGCGAACGACCGGAAGCCGGGCACCGCGCCGACCGCGAACCGCGCCTGCGTGGGCACCTTCGCCTCGTCCGCCGCCGCGACGATCGTGTCCGCGAACCGCTCGTGGCCGATCACCACCTTGGACTCGCTGTCCGCGAGGATCCAGGCGATCTCGGGACCGACCAGGTGGTGGTTCACCGGGACCATGTACAGCCCGGCCTGCGCCGCCGCCATGTACGCCACGATGTACTCGGCGCAGTTCGGCAGGATCACGCTGAAGACGTCGCCGGTGCTCAGGCCCGCCGCCCGCAACCCGTGCACGAGCCGGTTCGACGCCGCGTACAACTCCCCCGCGGTCCACTCGGCGCCATCGGGGTCGACCAGCGCGAGCTGGTCCGGATTGGCCTGCGCATGGGCCCAGAAGCCGTTCGCCACGTGCGGTTCCCTTCGAGCTGCCCGGTTACTTGACAATGTCTGACATTGTGACGGCAGCGCGCACAGAAAGAAAGGGGACCTTACTTATTGGCGGGCTCCCCCACTGTGGTCTGCGCGACAACGACGACCTCGGGCAGCCGCGCGGCCGACGGCTCGACCCCGGGCCCGAGCCGCTCCATCGCGCCCTTGATATGCGGCGACGGGTACACCGCGCGAATCACCGGCGTCGCCGCCCCCACGACCCGACGCAGCCCCTTGAGCCCGGGCCCGGCCACCGCCGAGGGCAGCCCGCGATGCCCGTACAGGTCCTTCGCCCACCGCGGCAACGCCGCGTACGCCAACTCCGCGACCTGGCGCCACAACACCTCGCGCCCGAGCACGAGCACGAAGGGCACCGGCGGCCGACGCAGGAAGTCGAAGACGCTCCGGGCCTCGTCGGACATCGCCATCTCGGGCCGGATCCCGGTGAAGTAGCGATCCATCTCGACCAACGAGCCCGGCACTTCGTCGGCCGGCAGCCCGACCAGCTCCGCCGAGCGACGTTGTTCGTCCAGGTACAGGTCGGCCAGCTCGTCGGTGAGCGGAAACCCGGCCTGGCGCGCGACCGACAGATACGACCCGACCTCGGCACAGTGGATCCAACGCAGCAGCTCCGGCTCGTCTATCCGGTACGACTGCTCCGTGTCCGGATCGACCGCCTTGATCACGGCGTGGATCCGCCGCACCCGCGCCCCCGCCTGTTCGGCCTCCGCCCGCGTCCCGTAGGTCGTGACCCCGACGAAGTCCGCGGTCCGCATCAACCGCCCCCAGGGGTCCTTGCGAAAATCGGAGTTCTGCACGACCCCGCGCACGGCCCGCGGATGCAGCGCCTGCAGATAGAGCGCCCGGACACCGGCCACCCACATCACCGGGTCGGCATGCAACTGCCAGGTCACCGAATCGGGCCCGAACAGCCCGATGTCGCCGCCGATGGGGTGGGCAGCGCCGGTGGCGACGGTTGCGCCGGTTGCGCCGGTTGCGCCGGTTGCGCCGGTCTTGGGGGCCTTGTGGGGCTCGCGGGCCTTGCTGTTCCCGCTGTTGTTGCTGCTGCTGTTGCTGCTGTCTGTGCCCTGCCGTGAGTCAACCACCGGCACACCTTCCCGAACCTGGTCTGTTACCTGCACCTGGGACTACGAGGGTACGAGCCGCGCACGGCGGACGACGGGCGACGGGCGACGGGGTGGGGCCGGTCGGGAGTGGGGTTGGCGTCGGCCGGGGCGATCGGGGGTCGCGTGGGCGAAACGTGAGAGTTGCGTCTTGGTCGGGTCGGGTCCGGGTGGCTTTGTGCTAACCGGTCGGCGTGGACCGGCGGAGGTCAGCCCGGTCCCACGGTCACCGGCGGTCAGGAGCCCTGGGCTCCCCGGCGAGATGCGGGTGTTGCCTGCGGAAAAGGCGCTGGCAACGGCGGAGCGGGTGGGTGCTTTCGTCGGGTTCGCCGGGGGGCCTTCCCGAGTGGGCCGGGCCGTTTCGGCGTGCGGTGCATCTGGGTCGGGTCGGGTCCGGGTGGCTTTGTGCTAACCGATCGGCGTGGCCTGGTGGAGATCAGCCCGGTCCCAATGTCACCGGCGGTCAGGAGCCCTGGGTCCCCCGGCGAGACACAGGCCTCGCCTGCGGGAAAAGCGCTGGCAACGGCGCGGAGGGGTGGGCGGCCCGGCAAGGTTCGCCGGGGGACCTTCCCGAGTGGGCCGGGCGTTTTCGGCGTGCGGCCGCGACTTGGTCGGGTAGGGCGCGGGTGGCTTTGTGCTAACCGGTCGACGTGGACCGGCGGAGATCAGCCCGGTCCCAATGTCACCGGCGGTCAGGAGCCCTGGGTCCCCCGGCGAGACACAGGCCTCGCCTGCGGGAAAAGCGCTGGCAACGG
>NZ_JBITHP010000045.1:0-1208 GCF_044458105.1 Embleya sp. NPDC050493 | reverse complement strand
ACGTCGCGGAGGGGTGGGCGGCCCGGCAAGGTTCGCCGGGGAACCTTCCCGGATGGGTCGGGTGATTTCGGCGTGCGGTGGGCGTTCGGTGACGAGGGCGGGGAGAAGTGGGTTGGGGAGTGGGCGGTTTCGGTCGCCGGAGTGCGAAATCCGGCCCTCGACAGGCGCTTTCGCCATCCTGTCCCGCAAAACCGCAGGTGAGAGAGAATCGGTGCGCCAGGAGCGGTCGCGTGATCCGGATCGAGACCCTCCCAGTCCCATGGGAGCGTCTCTCCACCCGGCGGAACTCCCGAAAGGCCCGCCGGGGGACCTTCCCGGGTGGGTCGGATCGTTTCGGTGAGCGTTTCGGGTCGGGTCGGCCGGGAGGAGACCCCCTTCGGGGGCTTGGCGGGCCCCGATCCGGATACCGAGACGCTTTCCAGCCGCGACCTTTCACCGACCTGCGGTTTTGCATCACCGGCCGGTGAAAGCGCGTGCCGAGGGCCGGGTTTCGCACTCCGGCGACCAAAACCGCCCACTCCCGCCCCACTTTCCACGGCTCTCGCCACCGAACACCCACCGCATGCCGCAAAACACCCGACCCACTCGGGAAGGTCCCCCGGCGGACCTGACCGGGCTGCCCTCCCGCTCCGCCGTTGCCAGCGCTTTTCTCCGCAGGCAACACCCGTGTCTCGCCGGGGAGCCCAGGGCTCCTGACCGCCGGTGACATTGGGACCGGGCCGACCTCCGCCGGACCACGTCGACCGGTTAGCACAAGGCCACCCGCGCCCGACCCGACCAAGACGCGGCCGCACGCCGAAACGGCCCGGCCCACTCGGGAAGGCTCCCCGGCGGACCTGAAGGCAGTGCCCTCCCGCTCCGCCGTTGCCAGCGCCTTTCCCGCAGGCAACACCCGTGTCTCGCCGGGGAGCCCAGGGCTCCTGACCGCCGGTGACCCCGGGACCGGGCTGATCTCCGCCGGTCCACGCCGACCGGTGAGCACAAAGCCACCCGCGCCCAAGCCCATCGAAACGCGCCGCAGCTCCGAACCCAGGAGCCGGCACACCCCAGGAATCCCCGGGGAATTCCCGGGATTCCCCGGGAAACGCAAAAGGCCCGCCCCCGAAAAGGGGCGGGCCTTTCACACGTAGATTCCGGCGGCGTCCTACTCTCCCACACCCCTTCGAGTGCAGTACCATCGGCGCTGGAGAGCTTAGCTTCCGGGTTCG
>NZ_JBITHP010000044.1:0-64796 GCF_044458105.1 Embleya sp. NPDC050493 | reverse complement strand
CGCGGCCCGCGCCCCCCCCGCCCCCCCGCGCCGCGCCCCGGGGCCGCCCCCCCCCCCCCGCGGCCCCCCCGCCCCCCCCCCCCCCCCGCGCGCCCCCCCCCCCCCCCCCGCGTCCGAGGCACCGTGGTCGCCGGGGCCGCAGGACCCGTCCCCCGCCGCCCCCGGCCACCGCGCTGCCCGATGCCCCGGCGAGAAGGCCGTCGACCGTCCGGGTACGGCGCCATCCGTCCCAGGCATGTCCGGCCGCGCTCGGGAAGCGGCGGTCGAGTGGAGTCGATCGTGCGCGACGGAATGGTCTTCATGTGACGTAATGGGGCAATTGTCGGATTGTGAGCCGGGTGTTGCATACGGCCGGCGCATGCGACACGGTTGCACGAAGACAACTGTTGTCGAACGACAGAGAGGTGGTGGGGTGCGCGCGATGCGTTCCCCGGCTTGTGATCCGTTCTTCGGGTACCCCCGACATTCCGCGCGATGCCTGCATTCGCGTCGGCACCGCGTGGAGTAACGCTCCCTATCCCGTCCTCGTCGCCGACCGGGCCGGGGACATCGTCGAAACGAATGAAGTCGCGCACTGCCTGTTCGCGCACGCCGCAGAGGCCGGTGAGAGTCTGGCGGCAGGCGGCCTGCCGCACTGGCTCGCCGAAGCGCACCATCGCCTGCCGTCGGTCGGGGCGGCTCGGGAGGCCGTCTCGGGCGCGGTCGCCGGCCGTACGTTCGAAGCGCATCCTTCGCCGGGCGAGGGCGGGGATGTGGTGTGGTGGCTGGTGGAGGATACCGATCTGCGTCTGGCCGAGCGGGCGTTGCGCGGTGAGCGTGAGCGCGCCGCGTTGCTGGCGGAGATCTCCAGTGCGTTGTTGTCGTCGCTGAACGTGGAGCGCTGCGCGGAGGTGACGGCGCGGATGGCTGCGGATCACCTCGCGGATGCGGCGGTCATCATCGCCCCGGGCCAGGGTCGCCGTCATGCGCTGACGTATGCGCAGGTCGGCGGCGAGGTCACGAAGGCGGTGATGTCCATCGACACGGGAACGCTTCCCGGACTGGCGGAGGCGTTGCAAGGATTTCCGCCGGTACCGACGCGGTGGATCGACCCCGGCGAGGTCCCCGACTGGGTGGTGCCACCGGGCTTCGCCGGTGTGATCGGGTCGGTGATCGTCACCCCGTTGCCCGGGCACGGGGTTCCCGCCGGAGTGCTGATCCTGATGCGTCCCAGTACGCAACGGGCGTTCACGGACGGTGAGGAAGTCTTCGCGCGGCTCTTCGCCGCACGCGCGGGCACCGCCCTGTCGGCGGCGCGGCTGTATGCCGAGCAGGCGTCGATCACGGCCACACTTCTGCGGGAATTGTTGCCGCCGCGGCTGGAGCGGGTGCACGGCGTGGAGTACGCCGGTGTCTACCGGGCCGCACAGGACCACGAGCGTGTCGGCGGTGACTTCTACGACGTCCATCCCGGGGTGGATCCCTCCGGGGAGACGTTCGTCGTGCTGGGGGACGTGGCGGGCAAAGGCCTGGAGGCCGCCGTGCTGACGGGCAAGATCCGCAGCGTGTTGCACGCGCTGTTGCCGCTGTCCGGTGATCACCAGCAGGTCCTTGCCCTCCTCAACGACGCCCTGATCAACTCCCACCACACCCGGTTCGCAACCCTGGTGCTGGCCTCCGTTCGACGCAGTGCGGGGCAGGTGCGGCTGCGGTTGACGAGCGCCGGACACCTCCCGCCGCTGATCGTCCGGGCAAGCGGGCGGGTGGAGGAAGCCGCCACCGGCGGCACCCTCATCGGGGCTCTGCCCGAGGTCCGGGCGCGGAGCGTGGATGTGGTTCTGGCGCCGGGGGAAACGTGTCTGCTCTACACGGACGGCATCACCGAGGCCCGCGGCGGGCCACTGGGCAACCAGCTCTACGGTGAGTCGAGACTGCAAGAGGCCCTGCGCGAGTGCGCGCGGATGCCGGCGGAGGCGGTGGTGGAACGCGTACAGATGCTGGCGGCGCAGTGGCTGGGCGGCGGCCGTCACGACGACATGGCCACCCTGGCGATCACCAGTCCGACGGACGGCCACGACGCGCTCGACGTCGTGGGCGGGCACGGGGACCCCCACCTGCGACGCGAGGAACCGTGATGACCGACGCCACGAACCACGACACGGCCCCGGAGCTTTCGGAGCGGCTGTGGGCGGCGGTGATCGGCAGGGACGAGCCGGCCGCGATGCGGCTGGTCGCCGCGGCGGCCGATGCCGGAGCCGATCGTGAGTCGTTGTTGCTGGACGTCGTGGCCGGCGTGCAGCACCGCATCGGGGTCGAATGGGCCGCCGACCGGATCAGTGTGGCCGAGGAACACGCGGCCACCGCGATCACCGACCGGGTCATCGCCGCCCTCGCCCACCACCGTCCCGCCCCGCCCCTCCCGCAGAGTCGGGGGCGGATCACGGTGGCCTGCGTCGACGGCGAATGGCACTCCCTGCCCGCCCGGCTGCTGGCCGAGGTGCTCACTCGGCGCGGCTGGCGGGTGGACTTCCTCGGCGCCCATACCCCCACTCCGCACCTGATCGCACACGTGCACCAGACCAACCCGGCCGCCGTGCTGCTGTCGGCCTCGTTGCCCACCCACCTGCCCACGGCGCACCAGGCGGTGACCGCCGTGCAGTCACTCGGTATGCCGGTCATGGTCGGCGGCGCCGCCTTCGGGGTCGACGGCCGCTACGCCCGTCTGCTGCGGGCCGACGCCTGGGCGCCCGACGCGCGAAGCGCCGCCGACCTCTTGGCCCGGGGTCTCACCAGCCATCGGGCGGTTCAGCGGCATCAGATCGACGACCTGCCCCACCTCGGCGACCAGGAGTACACCCTCGTCAAGACCCGCCGCACCACCCTGGTGCGGCAGTGTCTGGCCGGCCTGGACGAGCGCCTGCCCGCCATGCCTTCCTACAGCGCCGCCCAGCGCGAACGAACCGCCGAAGACCTCGCCCACATCGTGGACTTCCTCGCCACGGCCCTCTACGTCGACGACGTCGCGCTGTTCACCTCGTTCGTCACGTGGACCGCGGACATCCTCGCCGCCCGTCACGTGCCCGTCGCCGGCTTGCGCATGGGGTTGGATGTCCTGGCCGGGCAACTGCACGACTTCCCCCGCGCCCGCACCTTTCTCGACATCGCTGCCGACACCCTGCCCATGGCCCCCGCCCACTCCGGTCCGGGAGTCACCGCATGACCTCGTACGTGCCGGTCGAGCTCTCCGTCCACGTCCAGGCCGGCGACGCACACTCGCTGCACCTGGCCATCCGGGGAGACCTCGACTACGACTCCATCGATGCGTTCACCCACACGGTGAATTCGGCGCTGGACGCACACGCGGAGCAGCACGGGCCGGCCCTGCGTCATGTGCACCTGGATTGGGCAGGCCTGACCGCCATCGACTCCGGCGGACTGTCCGCTCTGATCGGCGTGGGCCGCCGCACACATTCCGCCGGAGTCACCGTGCACCTGCACCGGCAACCCGGCCACCTGACCCGCTTGCTCGAGATCACCGGCGTCGACGGGTACCTCACCGGGCACACCGACGCCGGCGATCGGGCCACAGCGGACGCGGGCGGCGACGCCGCGTCCGCCCCCGTTCCCTGAGGGCCGACGCCCGACGGCGGCCGGCCGGCGCCTCGCATCCACGCGGCGGGCCGCGCGACGGACCTGCCCACCCGCGCGGCGCCCGCCCGTCGCACGCGCCCGCGCGTTGTCCGGGTCGCGTTCACGAGGTCGTCCCCGAGGAACGCGCCCGGGCTCACGCGGACCGAGCCCGTGACGCATGTCCACCCGCAACATTTGTCATCGGTCAATCATTCGATACGCTTCGCTTCGGACGGCGGGGCAGGGCAACCGGCGTCGAAGACAACGACATTGGTCGCGTTGCTCGGTCCGCTCGCCTGCGGTCGGGTGTCGCCGCTCGTCCGACGAAAGGAGTCGCCATGGGACATCGGCATCGGCCGGCGTCCGGTCGCGACGCATCGGCCGGACGTGCCGGACCTACCCGACGTGCTCGGCGCTCCCGGCACGCGATGAAGCGGGCGCACCGTGCTGCCTGCACGTGGCGTCCGGTCGTCTCAAGCGGTCTGCGCGTGCGGGGCGAGCGATGCGTCCGGCATCTCGTCCAGGACCGGGATGGCGGCGTTTTGCAGGGATTCGAGCCCCTTGAGCAGCATCGCCCGGGATTCGCCCGACATGCGCGCGGTCACGACTGCCAGTTCCCGCTCACGGCGGGCCCGCAGATCCGCCAGGAAGGCGCAGCCCCGCCGGCTCAGCCGCAACTGCAGTTCGCGACGACTGCTGGCGCTGGGCAGGCGCTCGACGAAACCCACCGCCTGCAGGCGGTCACACAGGCGACTCGTCGAGGAGGGCGTCGACCGCAGGCCGTCGGCCAACGTGCGCAGGTTGATCCCCTCGTGCTGCTCGAGCAGAAACAGCGCGCGCAGCTGTGAGGTGGAAACGGGCGCGGTGGACGCCCGCCCCAGCAGCATTTCGAGCAATTCGGCCGCCGCGGTCGCCACGCGCGCCGTCTCGTCCGAATGGTCGTGTCGAGAGGAGATAACCCCGCTCACCGCCTTACTCTGACGCCCGAAACGGCCCCGGCCCCACGGCCGCGCCGTGACCACAATAGACGCTGAAAAAGCGGTTGATCCGACAGGCGGCCCGGGCCGTTCCACGGACACGCACGAGGGTGCCACCGCCGCACCCCGCAGAGAACGGCTGAAGACATACCGTGAACGCATCCGAGGAAGCCGAGCGCGCGCTGCGCGCCGCACCTCCACATGGGCTGCCGGACGCCATCCGAAGCGTGCTGACGAGGCACTATCGGGCAGAATCCGTCGACCTGCTGATGGCCGACTACAGCCTGACCGTCCTGCAATCGGTCTCCGCGCTCCCGCACGCCACCGAGCCCCTCTCCGTCGACAACAGCCCCCAGGGCCGAGCCTTCGGCGCGCAGGAGCCCGTACGCGAGGCACAGGAAGACGCCACCGTCGTCCACCTCCCGGTGACCGTACGCGGCGACCGCCTCGGTGTACTCACCGTGACCTTCCCCACCGACGCCTGCCCGCCGACGATCGTGGCCGAGCTCGCCGACATCGCCGAGATGCTCGCCCACGCGGTGATCGTCGCCGAGCGCGACACGGACGTCTACCTCCGGGCCCGGCGCAAGGACCGCCTGACCCTGGCGGCCGAAATGCAGTGGCAACTCCTGCCCGGACGAGCCTGCCGCCGCGCCGAGTACGCCATCGGCGCCCAGCTCGAACCCGCCTACGCCGTGCACGGCGACAACTTCGACTGGTCCGCCACCGCCGACCACCTCGTCCTGACGGTGACCAACGGCATGGGCGAGGGCATCGACGCCGCCCTGCTCAGCAACCTCACGATCAACGCCCTGCGCAACGCCCGGCGCGCCGGCATCCCCATCGCCGACCAGGCCGCCCTGGCCGATCAGGCCGTCTTCGCCCGGCACCGCGGCGACGCCTACCTGTCCGTCCTGCTGCTGGACTTCGAACTGGCCACCGGACGGGTCCAGGTGGTCGACGCCGGCTCCCCGCGCCTGCTGCTCCTGCGCGAGGGCACGGTGACCCCGATCGACTTCGACGCGCAACTGCCCCTGGGCATGTTCGAGGAGACCGACTACACGGCGCAGGAGTTTTACGTCAGTCCCGGCGATCGCCTCGTGTTCGTCAGCGACGGCGTCCACGCGGTCGCCTCACCGGCCGGCGAAGCCTACGGCGACCGCGCGTTGGCCCGGGCGATCAACGCCACCCGGCTGCTGCCGCCCGCCGAGATGCCTCGCGCGGTCCTGCGCGAACTCGCCGGCCACCGCGGACGACCCGTCCCCGACGACGACGCCCTGGTCGTCTGCCTGGACTGGTACGGCAGACCCGCCACCGACCACCCGACAGCCCAGGACCCCGGCCGGTCCCCCACCTTCCCCGCGCCATCTCACGATCCGCGGTGACGACGCGAGGCGGCGCGAACTCCTCGCGGGCCGGGAGCGCTTCGCGGTCCGACGGATGCCGCGCGGATGCCGCGGATGCCGCGCGGATGCCGCGCGGATGTCGTCGCGGATTTCCATCGGATCCGCAGTCGGCGGAACCATTGCAGGCGGGCGAACCCAAGGCGTCCGGAGGACGTGGGGCCTTCGGTTTGACGTCCGGCTATGCGGTGGCACGTCCGTGGGGTGGTTTCGGGATCGGCTCCTGGAAGTGGTGGCCGTTGAGGAGCGCGTCCCCGAGGGGAGTGAGCGTGTGTAGTACGGCGTTGCCGTGCCGGGTGGTGGTGACGAGGCCGGCCTGGCGGAGGATGGTGGCGTGCTCGCTGGCGCTGGGCGGGGATGCGCGGATTCGCTCGGCCAGTTGTCCGGTGGTGCAGGGGCCGCCGCCGATGGCGTCGAGGGTGCGGGCGCGCGTGCGGCCCAGGAGGGCGGCCAGGGCTTTGTCCAGTCCACTTTCCAGTGTCGTCAGTAGACCGGCGGCGTCGGTGACGTTGCGGATGACGGGTATGAACAGCAGGACGGGCGCCTGATCGTCCGTGGGGCTGGTGTAGGTGATGGGCCTGGTCTGGCAGAAGGCGGAGGGAACCAGCAACAGACCTCGGCCGGCCAGTTCGACGGTACCGGTGAGTGCTCCTCGCCCGATCTCCAGAGTCGGGGCCTGCCAGCGGAATCCGGGCGGCAGCCCCGCGAGCATCGCTTCCACTCCGTGCTCCGCGAGTGTGCGGGCATGACCGGCCTGCTCGGCCTGTAAGCGTGACAGGATGCGCGGCCAGTAAGGGGCCACGGCAGCGCGGTGAGAGTCCTGGAGATAGGCCACCAGTTCCTCGCGGTCCGCGCGGTGGTGCGCGATGTCTCCCCATGCGGTACCCGCCCACGGTCCCGTGCAACGCGAGTAGCGGACGCGGGCGTGGGCCGCTCCGGCGAGCTCGGCGTGCAGGTGGTCCGCTCGGACCGCGCGCACCGCCTCGAGGCCTTCCTCTATCGAGGTCGACGCTCCCGTCACGGTGAACAGATCCATGAACGCCTCGTGGAAGAGAGCGGAAGCCGGATGCGTTCGAGCGGCCGACTCGGCCTGGACCCTCTGCCGCCAAGCACCGAACAGAGCTTCCCCCTGGGGCTGTTGCAGGGTCGTCAGGGAGAAGAACGTCTCGCCGAGCGGGCCCCACGTCGCGGCGATCCGAGTCCTGACCAGGTCTTCCGACGTGAACGTGATGCGCAGCACGAGATGTCCTTCTGAGGTGGCGGGAAGGTCATCTTCTCCGGATGCCTCGGACCGCGCCAAGGCGGTTTTGCGACAGGCGTTTCGGCGACGGCCGAAAGGGTTTCGGTCCGCGGGGACTCCGCTGCCAGGATCTGTCCCGAGGGTGACCGCACAGCCGGGACGGCCGGTCCGCTCGGATCTCTCGCCTGCTCGCCGGACTCGCCGGAGGTTCGAACGATGACGCTTGACAGGGGGGTTCTTGATGCTTCGGCCCGCAAATCCGGACGATGTGGGAACGATCGCGGAGATCTGGCAACGAGGGTGGCGTGAAAGCCATCTGGGGCACGTTCCCGATACTCTCGTCGCCGTACGCGGCGCGACGTCGTTCCGGACACGGACGCTCGAACGTATCAACGCCACGGTCGTCGTCGACACCGATCAAGCGGTGGCGGGTTTCGTAACGGTGATCGACGACGAGGTGGAACAGCTCTACGTGTCGAAAGAGCGCCGCGGCCTCGGGGTGGGGGACTTACTGCTCGCGGAAGCCGAGCGCCTCGTCGGCGCCGGCGGCCATGATCGGGCCTGGTTGGCCGTCGTGGGCGGCAACACCCGGGCCCGCAGATTCTACGCACGCAACGGCTGGACCGACGAAGGCTTGTTCGACTATCCGGCGGACAGCCTCACGGGCTCCGTCCTCGTCCCCTGCCACCGCTACATCAAGCCCGTCGCGAGACATCCGACGAGCCACTGACCTCCCCTCCTCCAGCAAGTCCCGGTCGTCGATGCGTTCTGCGTGTTGTCACCGGCCTCGGCTTGGATGGGGCCGTGTCCGTGTATGAAGTGACCCGCCGCCTGCCGGAGATCTCGATCGTTCGAGACCGTTCCCGGGCCATGGCGATGCTGGACGCCATCATGAGCCCGGACTGGGAGTTCCGGTTCTTCTCCTTCGATTCCCACTGGTCGCCGACCGAGGAGATGGCCTCGATGCGGGACGGCAGCGGCAACGAGTACTCCATCGTCTTCTCCGCGGCGGGGGCGTTCGCCCGCGGATTCGACCACGAGTCGCCGATGGCCCCGTATCGAGACCGTCCCGCGGCCGTGTGGCCCGGCCTGATGGACACGGTCCCCGCGGTCTTTCGTGCGTGTGTGGAGGAGCCGGCGTTCTGCGGAGCGGACGGGACGCCGCGGGCGACCGTGTGCCTGTGGCGCACGCACTCCGATCTCTCCTGGCGGTCGGGCGCCGTCGACTTCCCCTCGCGAGACGGAGGGGACGCGGACGGCGCCGAGCAGCTGTTCGATGTCCTGGCCGACGGCCGGCCCGAGGCATACCGGCGGTTCGCCGCCGACTACTACGAGGTCGCCGTCGACCTCGAGGTCGTACGCCACGTCTATGCCCTGCGCCCCCTGTCACAGGCCCTCGTCTCGTCGCTCAACCCGGAGGCGAGCGTGGGCGAACTCGCCGAGGACATGGCCCGGATCGGGTATGTGCGTCCGTGAAGGGTGTTGCCGGCGCCCGAGGGCCGTGAGTGCCCGAAACAACCACCGACACGAGCCATGTCACCCGACCACCGACACCACCACCACCGGAGCCCAAGTCGTGCAGGAAAGGCCGACATTCGACCTCTGCCCGGCCCCCTCACCCTCGCCGCCGCACTTCTGCCACGACCGACGCTGCCGGGAACCACCACGCGGGACGCGGTCTTAGACTCGGAGTTGCGGCGTGGCACGGGGCTCGCCGGGCAAGGGGACTAGCGTGCGGAATCGAACGGACTCCCACTCGGCCGACGGGTGGACGCAGTACGACGAATACCTCTGGCACACCTGCGACATCGTGGCCGATGTCGTCACCGGCCAGGCGGACCGCCGCCCGCTCGTCGCGAGCACGGCCCGGATCGAGCCGGGTGAGCGCGTACTCGCGACCGGAGCGGGGGAGCATTTCCGACTGCGCGCGGTGGGCAACGGCAGTTACCGCAGCACCGGCGTGGCCGCGATCGGGAAGCCGGGGTTCGTGGTGGGCGCGCTGGCCCTGAACGCTTTGGGCAACGCGGCGCGCCGCAAGCGGGCGCAGCAGGACACCGTCCCGCGCTGGGTGCACGACGGCGGCGGCGAACTGACCATCACGCAGATGTCCGCGTACCTCGCGCATCCGCGCAACCCGCTGAGCCTCGGCTTCACCGGTCTCGACCAGATCGACCTGCCCGAGCCCGGCGTCTTCGAGGCCCGCTACCACGACATGTACGGCAAGGGCTACATGTGCGTGCGCGTCAACACCCCATGGGCATCCCTGATGTTCGCGCTGGCGGCCCTCGCGGCGTTTCCGGCCCACCCACGGCTGCTGGGCGGCGCGTGGCTCCCTCCGGGTTTCGAGGAGCGCTGCGCCCACTTCGGCCGCCCGGTACGCCCCGCCCAGCGACTGGTGTTGGGCCAGAGCTAGTCGGGCCAGGGCCAGGGCTAGGGCCTGTCCGGCGGATCTTGTGACCGTCCGACGATGGGATCGTTGTTCTGGTCGTGGGGCGGGGAGATCTGACGAACGACGAGTGGATGCGGCTTGAGCCGTATGTGCCGAAGTCCGGTGCCCGGGGAGGACGATGGTCTGACCACCGTCGGGTGATCAACGGGATTCTGTTCCGGGTCCGCACCGCAGTGCCGTGGCGTGACCTGCCCGAGCGATTCGGGAGCTGGAAGACCGTCTACGAGCGGCATCGCCGCTGGTCCGCGGACGGTACCTGGGACCGGCTCCTCCAAGCGGTCCTAACCGACGCCGATGCCCACGGTCGGGTGGACTGGAGCATGGTCAGCGTGGACTCGACCTCGTGTCGGGCCCACCAGCACGCGGCCGGGGCCCCACGGAGAACACCACGGGTCCCGAAAAAAGATCAACGCCTCGGCAGCACCGCCCCGACGAAGGACTCGGACGCTCCCGGGGCGGCCTGACCTGCAAAATCCATCTCGCCGGCGAAGGCGGACGCCGACCGCTGGCCCTGCTGATCACGCCCGGCCAGTGGGGCGACAGCCCGCAGCTGATCCCCGTGCTCGAACGGATCCGGGTCAAGCGGCCAGGCGGCGGGCACCCGCGCACCCGCCCCGACCACCTCGGCGGCGATAAGGCCTACAGCTCCCGCCGGAACCGGCTCTACTTGCGCAGACGCCAGATCAGGCACACCATTCCCGAACCGAAGGACCAGCGGGCCAACCGTCGACGCCGAGGTAGCCGAGGCGGCAGGCCGGCCGGGTTCGACAGGGAGATGTACAAGCGGCGCAACGAGGTCGAGCGCACGATCAACCAGCTCAAGCACTCCAGGGCCGTGGCGACCCGATACGACAAGCGCGCCTACGTCTTCACGGGCACCGTCACCTTGGCCTCGATTCGGCTGTGGCTCAAGCAATGACGGGCTGGCTCCGTCATCGGGCTTCCAGCTCTTCGGCTCGCTGCGTCAGCTCCGCCGCGATTCCGTCCCAGTCCGGACCGTGCAGCCAAAGGTTCTGCGCGGCTTCTCGCAGAAGAGCCGGCTCGTCGGGCCTCTGCAGCAGCACGAGGCGATAGGCGAGGTTGCGAATCCACACCGGAAGCTGGCCGTCGACCAGGTTCGGGCAGAGCTCCCGCAGCATCGACAGGATCGCGTCCGCATCGGCGAACGTCAGCTCTTGGACGAAGTAGTGCTCGCGGTGCTCCTGACCGCACGCCGGCGTCGGACGGTACTCATCTCCGTAAAGACACCGGGCGTGCTCGGTCAGCGTTCTGTGCATGCGCTGCAGCCTACGACGTCATGATCCGCCGGACAGGCCCTAACCAGGCGGCGACACCGCCACCTGGCGCTCGACGGCCGGCCAGTCGGCCGGCGCGGCCGCGGCCCAGGTCCGGCCCTCCTGGGCCGAGGCGTCCGGCAGTGCGCCGAGCGCGTCCAGGTCCTCGCGGGTGATGCCCGGCGGCCGACCCGGCCGCCGGGCATCACCCAACGCCTCGAACCCGCCCTCGTGGAACCGGTGGACCGCCTCGCGCACCGTGACCTGGTGGCACTCGACCAGGTCGGCGACCTCCGGCACGGTCATGCGCCGCGCGAGCAGCCGCACGCACTCCAACCGCAGCCGGGTATGCGGCGCCGGACTACGCGCCCGCAACCGCGCCCGGGGGCGGTCAGACGACCGCGCCCTTGACGATGATCGACAGGCCGCCGACCAGGGCGAGGCCGAGGACCAGTTTGCGCAGCCGGGTGTCCGATACCTTGCCGAACCGGTCCCCGACCAGGATCCCCACGAGGATCGCCGCCGCGCACAGGATCCAGTACTGGTACGAGAGTTCGGGCAGGCCTTTGGCACCGACCGAGAACCCGCTCACCAGTGCCCCGTGGAACTGCGCGTTGGCGACGAACTCGGCCCCGCCCCAGCCCGCGTTCACCGCGTACCAGGTCAGCGGCGGGCCGCCGGCGCCCGCCGCCGAGTTCAGGAAGCCGCTGGCGACGCCCGCCGTGACGGCGCCGCGGCGGCCTCGGAGCGCGCGTATGCGTACACCCGCGACGAGCAGCGACACGGACACCACCACGAACGTGCCTATCCCGAGCAGCAGCACACGCTCCGGGAGCCGCCCGACCAGCCACGCCCCCAACGGGACGGTCAGCATCGCGGCCGCGACCAGTGGCAGCATCAGCCGCAACCGGACCTGGCGCCATGTGGCGGCGAGGCCGATCGCGCTGATCACCATCACCGCCATGTTCGACACCACCACCCCTTCCGCGGGTCCGAGCAGCAGCACCAGGCCCGGCCCGGCGACCAGCCCGAACCCGATTCCGGTCAGCCGCTGCAGCGACGCCGCGACCAGCACGATCAATCCGACGAGTACAGGAGCCAGGGTCATGGGCGGATCTTGTCACTGAGCGGTCTCGGGGAAGTACGCACCTTTTCCCCGAGACTGCTCAGGTTGAGTACTCATCGGCCAGGCGTCGGTTCCGCCGGGCGCCTCGGCCGTCGTGTCCACGTCGATGGTCACGGGATGGGCGTGGTGGACGATGGTGCGCGTGAACATATCCCGAGGCCGTGATCGCGGAACTCCGCGAGGCCGTCGGCATGACGCACCCGTTCCGGGACGAGGAACTGCCCTGGCCGGAACTCCTGCGCGCACAGGCCGAGCAGCCGTTCGACGCCGACCCGGCCCGAAGCCTCCTGGATCACTCCGACTGCCCGACCGAGTTCCGTAACGCGGTGCTGCACAGCCCCGCCTCGCTCGGGACGTCGGGCTCGTGGATGGAGCAACGCCTGGCCGCCGGCGCGCTCACCGTACTGGACGTGGCGGCGGCTCCGTGCACGCCGGCGCCGGCGGCGGTCCGCATCATCACGGAACACGCGGCACGGACGCCCGGTTTCCTCCACGCCCCCGCGGCCCGCACGCTGATCCGCCGCGTCCGCACCCGACGCGACCACGCCGACGCGTGGGTGGTCGCGGTGCGCCTGCTGCCCTAGTCCACCGGCACCCTCCTCGAACTCGTCGACACCGCGGCCACCGCGACCGGCCACCCCATCCCCGCGCCCTGATCCGCGACACACGCAGGGCGGGACCGCGTCGGGTGAAACGGCCGACGATGGAGTCGTGCCGGCGGGCGCCCGCCTGCCCGAAGTCGGCCCTGCCGAGGAGCGATCGTTGGCCCCGTCGGGCCGCGCATGGAGAGCGCCACACTTTGCCGGTCACTCCGGGTGGAGCCGGTACTCGGGCAGCCAACCGAGCACGTCCCGACGAGAGGCCTCGACGAGGCGCCCTCCGGTGAATCGGATGTCGTCGGTCACCTCCGCCACGCACTTCGCGGGGGGGAACGAACGAGCGTGCCTCCTCGTCGGTGGCGAACTCGGCCTCACCAAGGACCGGTCCCCGCAGGGGGTCGTTGAAGACGTCGACCCATGGGTCAAGACGCGCAGCACCGGCGCCACTGATCCGCCCGCCACCGGGCGTAGGTCGGACGGGCCTCAGAGGGGAGTGTGCACGACAGCCTCCGTGCCGACCCGATCCCGCACCACCTGCCGGAAATGGGCGCACCGGGTGAAGTCCTCCTGCGCGCAGTCGAGGGCACATTCGACGAGTTCGAGTGATGCCTGCGCAGCCGCGATACGAGAGCGGAGCGCATCGGCCTCTTGGCACAGGATGTTCCGTCGCTGCCCGGCATCGGCGGTGGCGACCAGCGCGCGGATGGTGTCGAGGGAGAGCCCTGCCTCCTTGCCTCGCAGGATGACGGCGACCCGGGTGAGGTCGGCGGTGCGGTAGCGGCGGCGGCCGGCGGCATCGCGGGCGGGGGCCAGGAGCCCCATCGCCTCCCAGTGACGCAGGACGTGTGTGGCCAGACCGAAGCGTTCGGCAAGGGCGCCGATGCTCATCGGGCCACGCTCACCGCCGACGCGCGTCTTGGACTCGCTTGACTTCATGCCGACATTAAGTCCCAACCTGATGCTCATGACCAGGGAAACGGAACAGACACCCCCGTCGACGGACCACCTCATCGCCCGGCTCGACGCCGCCGATCGCCTGCCGGGCGCACAGGAACTGCGCTCCCTCTCCTACGACTTGCTCGGCGCCGGACCCGGAACATCCGTCGTGGACGTGGGCTGCGGCGCCGGACGAGCCGTGGCGGAACTGGCCGAGCGGGACGTGCGGGCCGTCGGAGTGGACCCGAACGAGCGCATGATCGCGGTCGCCCGCGGCCGGTGGCCCGAAGCGGACTTCCGGATCGCAGGAGCGTACGAACTCCCGCTGCCGGACGCCTCGATGGACGGCTACCGCGCCGACAAGGTGTTCCATGAACTGGCCGAGCCGGAGCGGGCACTGGCCGAGGCCCGCAGGGTTCTCACGCCCGGCGGGCGCATCGTGCTGTTCGGCCAGGACTGGGACTCCTTCGTGATCGACTCCGACGATCCGGCCCTCACCCGCACCATCGTGCACGCCCGCGCCGAGATGACCACCAGCCCTCGTGCTGCTCGTCGGTACCGCAACCTGCTGCTGGACGCCTGGTTCGGCGACGTGACGGTCGAGGTGCACACGGGCGTTTTCACGGGACCGACCATGTTGCCCTTGCTCACCGGACTGGCCGAGGGAGCCTGCTCCACCGGCGCCGTCACGCGCGAGCGGACGGACGGCTGGATCGCCGAGCAGCGTGCGCGGGCCGAGGCCGACCGCCTCTTCCTGGCCATGCCGATGTTCCTGGCGACGGCGACCGCACCACGGTGAGGTGGTGGCCACCCGATCGGGCCCGAGCCGCAGCCCCGCTGAGCCGACGGAAACCGGTGCCCGGGACGGCGCTCAGCCTCCTTCGAGTTCGCCGCGCACGGTGGCGGCGATGCGGGTGAGTGCGATCCCGAGGTGACGGCGCTGCGCGGCGGTGAGCGGGTCGAACACGAGCCGCTTCACCTGTGCGACGTGCTCCGGTGCGCTCTGCACGAGCTTCTGCCGGCCGGCGTCGGTCAGGGTGGCGAGGGTGTATCGACCGTCGCCGGGGTCGGGTCGGCGGGAGACCCAGTCGCGGGCTTCGAAGCGGTCCATCGCCTTCGACAGGCGGGGTTGGGTGCTGTCGCAGACCCGGGCCAGGTCGCTGAGCCGCATCGTGGCCTCGTCCGCCATGGACAGCCGGGCCAGGACCCCGTACTCGAAGTTGGAGATGCCTGCGTCTCGCTGCAGCTGTCGGTCGAGGGCCGCCGGGAGGGCGATGACGACCGTGAGCAGCGCCTGCCACAGGTCCTGCTGGTCGTCGTCGAGCCAGGGTGACTGGGTGTCCATGCGCCCCATCATACTTGCCCGGGAAACCGACATCACTTGCCTGGGCAAGTCTTCATGAGCTAGGTTTTCACTTGCCTGGGCAAGTGAAAATACTTGCCCAGGCAAGTGAAGGAGCTGATTTCGATGCCCACCACGAGCAGCCCGGCCTCCCCGAACGGCTTGACCTCCCACGCCCCGTCGCACACACCGGCCGCGGCATACGACGACCTCCTTGCCCGGGTCCTGCCGCAAGCACGCGAGCAACGGGTGTGGAGTCCCTCCGATGGTCCCCTGCCCAGCCTCTTCGTCAGCCACGGCGCGCCGTTCACCCTCGACGATCCGCAGTGGCTCGCCGACCTCTTCGAGTGGGCCCGGTCGATGCCCAAGCCCCGGGCCGTCGTCGTCGTCTCGGCGCACTGGGAACGAGCACCGGTCGCGATCTCCGGAACCGCGGCCGGCACCCCGCTCCACTACGACTTCAGCGGCTTCCACCCCCGCTACAAGACCCTTCCCTACCCGACTCCGGACGCCGGCGACCTGGCTCGGCGGCTCACGGGCCTGCTGGGCCGGACACCGGTGCACGAGTTCGCCGAACGCGGCCTCGACCACGGCGCCTTCATCCCGCTCATGGCCATGTATCCCGCGGCCGACGTCCCGGTCGTGCAGCTGTCCATGCCCAGCCTCGATCCCGGCGCCCTGCTCGGGCTCGGGGCCCGCCTGCGGCCGCTGCGCGAGGAAGGCGTCCTCGTGCTCGGCTCGGGCTTCATGACGCACAGCTTCGCCGTCTTCCGCCGGCCGGAACTCGCCGCCGACACCACGGCCTTCGACGAATGGGCCGTCGACGCCCTCGCCCGGGGCGACGCCGACGCCCTCGCCGACTACCGGGCCAAGGCACCCGGCGCCGCGGTCGCCCATCCGACGGCCGAACACTTCGTCCCGCTGCTGCTCACCGTCGGCGCCGCCGACGACCCCGGCAGCGCCGTGAGTGCCATCGACCGCATGGTGATGGGCAACTCCACCCGGTCGGTACGGCTGACCTGAGCACCTGGACGTGCTTCACCTTCCCGCCCCGATCGCCTCGTCCGTCGGCGACGACACCGACACACCCTGGAGGAAAATCCCATGAAGGCAATACGTTTCCACGAGTTCGGCGGCACCGAGGTCCTGCGCTACGAGGACGTCGACCGTCCGGTCCCCGGCGCCGGCCAAGTGCTGGTGCGGGTGGCGGCCACCTCGTTCAACCCGGTCGACGACCACATCCGCGCCGGTATCCTGGCCGAGATGATCCCGATCGCTCTCCCGTACGTGCCGGGGATCGACCTGGCGGGCACCGTCGCCGAACTCGGCGCGGACGTGACGGGCCTGGAGGTGGGCGACCGGGTCGTGGCGATGCTGCCCCTCGACACCGCCGGCGCCGCCGCCGAGTACGTGCTCGCCTCGGCCGAATCCCTGGCCCCGGCGCCCCGGACGACCGACCTGGTCGACGCCGCGGCGCTGCCGCTGACCGGCCTGGCGGCCTGGCAGACGGTGTTCGAACTCGCCGAGTTGAAGCCCGGTCGGACCGTCCTGGTCAACGGGGCCGGGGGCGCGGTGGGCAGCCTCGTGGTGCAGCTCGCCGTCGACGCGGGAGCGCACGTGACCGCGGTGGACGCGCCGCAGCACGCCGACCGCCTTCGGGGCTACGGCGCCGACCGGGTCGTCGGCCCCCTCGCCCTCGCCGCGGGCCCGGCCGCCGTGGGCGGTCCGTTCCAGGTCGTGGTGAACCATGTGCGCGTCTCCCCGGAGGAACTCGCGCGGCTGACCCACTACGTCGCCGACGGCGGGGTCGCCGCCAGTACGGCCGGCCCGATTCCCGAGGACCCCGCGCGCGGGGTGCGCAGCGCGAGCCTGTGGGTCCGCAGCGACGGAGCCCAGCTGACCGAGCTGGTCGCCAAGGTGGATGCCGGCAAGCTCCGGATCCACGTCGCCGCCCGCCGCCCGGTGGCCGAGCTGTCCGCCGTGCACGAGGACGCCGGCGCCGGCCGGCTGCCCGGCAAGACGGTCGTGCTCGTTCCCTGATCCCACCCTGCCCGGGCCGCCCGCCGTTGGTCCTCGTCGCCGGCGGCCGCGCCCGGGAGTTCGCCGGCGGCCGCACCCGCGACCCGTCGGCACCGGCGAGGCCGTGCGGCAGGCCCCGCACTCGGCCCGTCCGGGCGGCTGCGTCGTCGTCCTGCACGACGTCACGGTCGACGGACGGGTGCCGAGGGTGTGCGCTTAGCCCGTGACCGTGCCGGTGGACGGGTTCGAGCGTCGATCGACCCGCAACTCGTCCTTTGACGCGAACCCGCCTCGCGTTCGTGCCGGTTCCATGCGTCGACGGGGGTGACCCCGTCGCGATGTCGTTGGGTTGGGCGGTGTGACCGAGACCGGTCGGCAGCTGCGGCGGGCCTGGATCGCGCGGTTGCGCCCGCAGGGCGAGGTCGACATCGACCGAGCGGCATGCCCGCGCGCGATCGTCGAGGACGCCGTCGCGCGCGTCGGCGCGGCCCCCGTGCGCTGGGCGATCGAGTCACCACGGCGCTCACCGGGCCGGTTGACCTCGGCGAGCGCATCACGGCCGCCGACCCGGATCGAGACCGGCTACGTCTTCTCCTCGCTCACCGCTCGACGCCCTGGCCGTGCGGGTCGGGGCCGGGTCGGTGTGGTCATCGGGCGACACCGAACCCCTGGGCCTCGTCGCGCGCGGTCGGGACCGTATCCCGGTCCGGCCGAAACCGCCCACCGTCCGGGTGTTCCCGCGGACCGCCGGGAGCGGCCCGATCGAGGAACGCGCGTAGCGCGGACTCGGGCGCCTCGGAGGCAACGGTCCGGGCGGGGCCGGGCGGCCCCGCATGTGGCGGCCGACCGGTGTCGGTACGGGCGCGATCAGAGCTTGCGGGCGACACCGCCGAACTCGATCCATTCGGCGGTCTCCTGGGTCGGCCCGGGCGTCGCGTCCGGGCGCCAGGTGGAGACCTCGACGAGGCCGGGGGCGAGCAGTTCCAGGCCGCTGAAGTAGGTCTCGACGTCCGCCGCCTCGCGGACGCGGCCCCAGTTGCCCTGGGTGGCGGTGAGCATGAAGTCGCTGAGCCGCTTGCGTACTTCGGAGTCCGCCGAGACCAGGTGCGAGATGACGACGAAGCTGCCCGGGGCGAGCCGGTCCATGACGCGTTCGACCAGAGCCGCCGGTTCGTCGCTGTCCGGCAGGCAGTGCAGGACCGAGACGAACAGCGCCGCCGTCGGCTCGGTGAAGTCGATCAGCTTGGTCACGTCGGCGTTGTTCATGATCGCGTCGGTGTCCCGAAAGTCCGCGGTGATCACGGTCGTTCGGTCGTTGTCCGCGAGAATCGCGCGCCCGTGCGCCAACACGATCGGGTCGTGGTCGATGTAGACGACGCGCGACGCCGGATCGATGCGCTGCGCTATCTGGTGCACGTTGTCCTGGGTGGGCAGGCCCGATCCGTGGTCGAGGAACTGCCGCACGCCGTACTCGCTCGCCAGCACCCGGACCGCGCGCTGGAGGAAACGCCGGTTGTTGATCGCGAGCGCGCGCGTGCCCGGCGCCGCCTTGGACAACTCCTCGGAGGCCTCGCGGTCGGCTCGGTAGTTGTCCTTGCCGCCGAGATAGTAGTCGTACATTCGCGCCACGCTGGGAACGCCGATATCGAACCCGCCGGGCGGGTTGTCCTTCGCCCGATCCCGGCCACCGTCCTGCGCGTCGATCGAGCGCTCTGTCATGCGAATCCCCCACGGATACCCGGCAATTGACTGCGCGTCACACGATATGAACACGCGGGCACAGCCTAGCCGACGCTTGACCGAGTCCATATCCTCGACGCGGTGTGGTCCCGCGATCCGAGGCCGAGGGCGTGTCCGTCCGCCGTTCGAGTCGAACCGAGCTCAGCCGAGACCCCGATGAGCGGCCCACAACTCCCCGGCACGGCCGGCAGCGCCGGCGACCAGGGCCGCCAGTTCGGGCTTGTCGGGGACGGGGAAGGAGACATACGCGCCCCGACCACCGCCGACCGGCCGGCCGTAGGCCTTCACGGCGAGGTGACCGTCCGGGAGAAGCCGGACGTTGAGTGTGGTCAACGTGAACGCCTCACCGCGTCGCGTGTCCGTCCAGCGGAGCGCCTGCGGGATCGTGACATTGATCGCCAGAGCACTCACTTCCAGGTCGCCGCTCATGGACGAATGATCTCAACACATGGAGGGCGTACTCAACGTACCGACCACCACGGCGACCCTGATCCGACCGATCCCACCGATCCGCGCGTCGCCCGAGCCCCTCGCCCGCATGCCCTCCGCCACACCGGGAATGCGGGGGCTGCGGATCGCGGTCACGTTCACCGGCCACTGATTCCCGACGAAGGTGTCGAGCCCGGCAGGTGACGCGCTGTCGGCCGACCCGGGGGCGGGCTCGGCCGGGTGGCGGGTGAGGTGACCATCGGGGGTAACGTCGCACAGTCGGCCCGTGCCGGTTCGTGGATGCCGGGGACTACGCGTATCGCGGCCGTATCGAAAACGGGATACGCCTCCGCAACGGTCCTTCGTCTTCAGTGAAGGCATGGACCACACCACACCACCGCAGCCGGAGCCGTGCGTCGTGCCGCCCGACGCCCACACGATCACCATACCGGCGCAGCCCGCCGCGCCTCCCGCGGCGCCGGCGCGCGAGCCGACCGGCCGCCGGCGCGCGGTGAGGGTCGCGTGGGTGCTGGGCGGTCTGCTGGCGCTCGGCGCGACGGGCGCCATCGGGCTCGACCTGCTCGGCGACGACGGCGGGAAGGCCGACACCGCCACCCCGATCGCCGAATCCGCTTCGGCCTCCGCGTCGGCCTCTGCGTCCGGACCGCCGAAGAACGACGTGGACGCGCCGACCGACCCGAGCGCACTGACGCGACCCGCGTACACCGCGTACAACCGCATCAAGGCGGACATGGCGAAGGAGGGCATCACCCTCTCCCTCACCTCGGGCAAGCGTTCGTGGACGCACCAACAAGAGTTGTGGGAAGAGGAGTTGAAGGCGAAGGGTTCACGCCAGGCGGCGATGCGGCGGGTGTTGCCCCCGGAGATGTCGCTGCACGTACACGGCTTGGCAATCGACATCGCGCCGCGCGCCGCGCAGACCTGGCTCGACCGCAAGGGCTCCGCCTACGGCTGGTGCCGCCCGTACGACAACGAGGCGTGGCACTACGAATACAAGGCGTCATACACAAAGGGCTGCCCAACCCGCAAGGCGGGCCCGTGGGAGTAACCCGCCGCCCCGACCCCGCCCCCATCGACCAGGCCACCGCCCTTTGCCATGTCCGCCGCCACGGCTCGTTGTTCCGGCACGGGCCGTCACACCGTTCAACCCCGTTCGGCCGCACGCAGTTGCGCAGTGACCGACATGCCCACAAGGCAGCGAACCCCACTGACCCGTTCGCCGTCGGGCGCGCGGACGATGGCGACCCACCGTCGGAGTGCGAACAGGTCAGGCCCCGCGCGTCAAGCCGCCGTTGACGTCCGGCTGGGCCGCGGTTTCCGTGATGAGGACGGCAGTGGTGACCGGGCCCGGGGTGCCACCGGTGGCTGAGCCGGCCACCGCCGCCCGGACGGCGCGGGCGACTTCCAGTGGAGGGTATCCGGAGGCGACCGCGAGCCGAACTTCGATGTGCCGGCCGGGTGGATCGTCATCTTGCTCCACTTTGACCGGGCGGCTTCCCAGCAGGGTGGTGAGGCGGGCGACGCCCGGAACGGCCGCCGCGACGTCGGCCAGCTCTCCGGCGAGCCCCCGCATGGATCCTGTTTTTGTCACCGGGGGCAAGCCCCGCGCCGCTGCGGCGTCCTGCGGGGTCGCCCTCGGGATGGTCTGAGAATTCCCGCCTGTCTCCGGGCCCTCATGGAGATCGGTGACGCGCAAGTCGGCTGTCACGGTGGTCAGGCCGAGCCCTTCGGTGGCCGCCTTGAGCAGTGTGTTCCTCAATTGCTCGGCGGTGTGAGGCAGTGGCTGCCGGAGGGATGCCGCGAACGCGGCCTCGATCCTGAGCGGGCCGGGCGGTAGCGCACTGACCGGCGGACGGACGGCCGGCTCGGACACGGGCTCGAGTGGTGCCGGCCCGATGCGCAGCGACTGCAGCCAAACACCGGGAACCTCAGCGGCAGCGCGCCCCAAGGCCCGGCCGGCCGCTTGCTCGGTGATCCATGTCCCGTCGTCGGGCCCGCCGAGCGGGAGCAGCCGCCCCAGGTCGAGCTGGTGCCGTACTGCCTGCGTCCACGTCTCGGTCCTCACCGACCCCCCACCCCTTTTCTTCCATGGCTGCGGTTCTCGCCGTGCCGCACTGCGCCCGGAGTGTCCGCGGGGGCCCGGACAGGGACGCTCGGGCCACTCGTTGGAGCACTCCGCCTCACAGTCCACATGCCCGCCAAAACACCATAAATAGTCTGTACTCTTAATAAAGGGTACAAATTGGGCTTCTGTGCAAGAGGAGTGTCCTGATGACTGAGAACCCCGGCGCAACGCCTGGCGGTGCGCCCGGTTCTCGCGGCCGAACGAGCATCGCCGATGTGGTGGTGGCGGGCCGGGAGGTCGTGGAAGTCGACATCGTGGTCAGCGACGTGAAGCTGCCCGACGAGGAGGACGAAGGGGAAGAACGGCCGCGGATCCGCTAGCCGGGGCGGAGCAGCTCGCTCGGAGCAGCTCGCTTGAGTGAACTTGAGTGAAGGAGCGCGTGATGAGCAGGGCCGTGGTGGGCTTGACGGTCGGAATGGCGCTGGGTTTCGCCGCGTATTTCGGTGGCTTCTGGGCTTTCCTGCTGGTGCTGGGGCTGGGCGTCGTCGGCCTCGCGGTCGGGCGGTTCATGGAAGGTGACCTCGAACTGGGCGACTTCGTCCGCCGCCGGGACCGGCAGGAGGGGACCCGCGATGACCGGCGACGGGGTCGAGGAGACGGGCTGCGGTGACCGGTGAAGCCGATCTGCGTCCGGGCCTTCCTCGCGGGAGCGCGGTGCGATCACCGTCGCCGACCTCGGTCGACCGCGTCAGCGTAGCCACGGGACCGAGGAAGGGCCCGAGCCCTTTCGCAGACCGGACGGGGCACGGGCGTCCGGAGATCGGGGCCGTTCGGCTCGGGCGGGGGAAGCGGTGCCTTCCCCACCGGTTGCGGGCCGGGGTGGGCGGGGTTCGACTGGGAGAAGGGGTCGAAAGCGCGCGGGCCGCGTGTCACCAGGGCTGGGTTGTCGAGCCCGTCCCATGGACCGCCGGCCGGCGCCACGCACGACAGGAGCCATCCTCGTGGACGACTATCCGCTCCTCAACGCCTTCCTGACCATGTTGTGGCTGTTCCTGTGGATCCTGTGGTTCTTCCTGCTGTTCCGGATCATCACGGATCTGCTGCGTGACGACAGCCTCGGCGGCTGGGCCAAGACCGGATGGATGGTCTTCGTGATCGCCCTGCCGTTCCTGGGTGTGTTCGTCTACGTGATCGCCCGCGGCAGTGGCATGGGCAGGCGTGACGCCGCCCAGGCCAAGCAACAGAACGAGGCCTTCCAGGCGTACGTCCGTGACGCCGCGGGCACCAACAGGCAGGCCTCCGGCGTCGAGGAGCTCTCCAGGCTGGCGCAACTCAAGAGCAACGGTGACATCTCCGCCGAAGAGTTCGAAGTGGCCAAGCGCAAGCTGCTCGCGTGACCCGACCGACGTGAACACGCGGCACGCCCGGTACGGGCAGACGCCGGCGGATGCGCCGCCGGTGGCCCGAGCACAGGAGTTGACATGAGCGACGCACCGTACGAGCCCGGACCGATCGACTACCTGGTGGTGGAGTTCCCCGGAAGTCGGATGACCGGCGAAGGGCTCCCCCTCCTGGTCGATCTGGTCGACCGCGGCATCATCCGGATCCTTGATCTGGTCTTCGTCATGAAGGAGCAGGACGGGTCGATCCGTGGCGTCGAACTCACCGACCTGACCGGCGACAGCGAACTCGACCTCACCGTTTTCGAGGGCGTCTCCTCGGGCCTGCTCGGTGAGGACGAGATCGACGACGTGAGCGGGGTCCTCGAACCCGGCAGCGCCGCGGGTGTCCTGGTCTACGAGAACGCGTGGGCCGGCCCGTTCGCCGCCGCCCTGCGGCGCGGCGGGGGCCGGCTCGTCGCCAACGGACGCATCCCGGTCGAGGAGGTCCTGGCGTCGTTGGAGGCTGCCGAGTCCAACGCCTGAGTTCGCTCCCGACCGCATCGCGTGAGTCAAGGAGAAACACCATGCCTGGTCTATTGCGCGGTATCGCCCGCACCGCCGTGGTCGCCGGGACCGCCACCGCGGTCTCCAACCGGGTCTCCCGGCGACAGGCGGGCCGCTGGGCGGAGCAGGACGCACCACCGGCCGCGGCCGAGCCCGCCCCTGCGCCGGCGCAGCCGTCGTCGGACGACGAGATGAGCGGCAAACTCGCCCAGCTCAGGGAGCTGGGCGAACTCAAGAGCCAGGGCGTGCTCACCGAAGCCGAGTTCGAGACCCAGAAGTCCCGAATCCTCGGCTCCTGAGCGTCGCCACGGGGGGCTGTGGCCGCGAGGGCTTTTCGGTCGCGTGAGTTCTTCGTTGCGAGGGCCCGGCACCAGGATGATGCCGGGCCCGCCCACTGCCATGCGTGGACTCGCCGACGGCCGGCGAATCAGCAGGGACCCTGGTCTAGGAAATGCCACCGTGGTTCTCGACCACCACGGTGTACTCGCCGGAGTTGTCGCCGTACATGCCGGGTCGGTCGTTGTAGCCGACGATCACCTCGCCGCCCTCCTGCGCGGACATGGTCTGGGAGGAACCCACCACCAGCCACGGGCCGGAGCCGATGCGGGCGATCAACATGCCCACCGGCGCCCCGCTCAGCACGACCTGCGGCTGCATGTACGCCCCGGACAATTTGCCGTCGCTGTAGCGCGTCCCGTCGGGATACGTCACCTGTCCCCGGCCGTAGGAGGCCCGCCCGCTCCCGGAGACGGTGAAGATGTCGCCGGCCCGGACCGTCACGCCGGACTTGATTCCGTCCTCGGACTTCGCGGGAACCGTCACCACGTTGTAGTCGTCCATACTTCGCACCTTTCGTCGATTACCATCCGCTGTCGGCACATCACTTTACGTGCACACCCCTCGATGTTCAACCACATCGTTGGCAATGCTCGACTCGGAGCCGTCGGCATGCCGCACACGGGCTTCCGTTCGCGGAACTGCGCGGTCGGGCGGATGCGTGACCTGCGAGATCCGTGAGGCCGACGTGCGGACCCAGCGCACGAACCGGGAAGCCGATCCACCGGACCGAGGGAAGGAAGTGCCCCTACGACATCCCGCCGGGCCGTTTCGCGCTCTCCGGCCGGTAGCGATGCCGGCAGTTGCACGATCATGACCAAGGCAGGGGTCGACGAGGTGATCGAGAGGCCAACGGATGCCGGCCCTCGGCCACTTGGCAGTGCCGGTCGCATGCGAGAGGCTGCCGGAGAGGCGACGACAGTGATGCGCCACCTCGGGAAGACGCCCGGCCGGACGGTCGAAGGGGCGTCCGGCGTCTCAGGGTCCCGCCTCGGCGGGGTGCGCCGGACCCCCTTCGGGCTCCGCCGCCGGGCCGAGGCCGGGCACCTCGGACAGGGATGACGGGCGGCGTGGACAGCACGCCCGAATTCTCCGCCCGGGCGCCCGGTTTCCGATGCCGCGCGGGGCCGGACACCGATCGACCGGCAGTCCTGTGCGTACTCGCCGGACGGCGTCGTCGCCGCCGTGCGCGGGAGACCCCCCGGCGCGATTCGCGTGAATCGGATAGTGGCCGTCGGTGCGAGTGGCTACGTTCGAGCGCCATGATCAATCGAATATCGGTACGGCGCAGGCGACGCGTGGTCATCGTCGTTGCCGGAGCCGTCGCGATCCAGGTCGGATTGGGGGCCGGCGCGTTCGCGGCATGGGATACCGCCGGCTCGGGGAAGGACTCCGCCGGCCCCCGGACATGTACGGGCCGCCCGAATCCGGATGCACCCGAAGCCGGCGAGGAGCGCAGCTGCTTTTCGGTGGACGCCGGCGTCGACCACCCGCTCGCGGTCGGCGAGACCGCCACCGTGCGATTCGAGGTACGGTCCCAATTCGCGGCCGGGAAGGTACGTGTGGAGGCGGACCTGCCGGCCAACCTCGCCTGGCTCGAGGCGCCCGTCGGACTGACCCGGTCCACGCATCCCTCCCCCAACCCGGTACACCTGGGCAGCATCGAACGTGCCGCGACCGTACGCACGTTCAAGGCGGGGCAGAGCACCACGTACACCGGACGGATCGTCGCGAAGGCGGCCGGTCCGGCGGAGATCAAGGTACGCGCCGCCGCCGACCTGCGTACCGGAGTGGACGCCGCGGAGGACCTGATCCCGCTCACCGTGGGCGCGGCGCCGGGCAGGTCGAGCCTGGGCGCGGAGCGGTCGACCGATTCCGACTCGGTCGAGGTCCCGGCGGACGTGGCGCCGCAGGAGTCGACTCCCCATCTCGCGGCGGAATCGTTGTCCACGGCCGGCCTGCCCGCACCCGCCGGGGACGATCCGGTGGTACCCCGGGCCCGGACCGCCGCGGCGGCGGCGACCGCGTGCGCGACGGGCAAGTGGCTGTACGTCGACGAGAAGGGCGTGACCAAGCCGGTCGTCAACATGACCGTCGAGGCCTGGGACGCCGACACGAGCAACGCGCACGACCTGCTCGCCAGTGGCCTCACCGGCACCAAAGGCGAGTACAAGCTGTGCTTCGACAACGCCGAGAGCAACAACAGCGGCCAGGACGTCTACGTCAAGCTCACCACCGCCAACAAGAACTGGCGCGTCCAGGCCACCGGCACCACGAACGCCTTCTCGTTCACCACACCCACGGTCGCCAACGTCGCCAACGGATCCACCACCGCCTTCGGCAACCGCAAGCCCACCCAGGCCAACCGGATGCGCGCCCTGCACGCCTTCGACGCGCTCAACGACGCCTGGAAGTGGGTGCCCGGCAACACGTGTTGGGACGCCCTGGACACCACGTGCCGTCAGGTCGTCGTCAACTGGGCACCGGACTCCACAATCGGCAACTACTTCGGGAACAAGCAGATCCACCTCAAGGCGGACGCTCCCGACTCGCACATGACCGTCGTGCACGAACTCACGCACGCCCTGATGGCCGACGTCTACGAGGACTACGCGCCGCCCATCCCCAATTGCAGCCCGCACGGCGTCTCGGCGAAGTCCTCGACGGGCTGCGCCTGGGTGGAGGGTTTCGCCGAGTGGGTACCGGCGAGCGTGTACAAGGATCCCTACTACCGGTGGCCCAGCGGTTCGTCCCTCAACCTGGAGACGCCCACCTGGAGTACGTCGGGCTGGGACGACGGGGACGCGGTCGAAGGCCGCGTGGCCGGTGCGCTGATCGACCTCACCGACACCACGAACGAGGGTTCCGACGTCTATGGGGAGGCCGCGCCCGGAAACGTCTGGAACACCTTCCTGCGGCACCGCTCCGCGACGTTCGCGGAATTCTGGCAACACCGCAAAGCGGACGGGTATGACACCTCTGCCAACGGCCCGCTGAAGAGCCTGTACCAGAGCACGATCGATTATTGACGAACGCGCCTCCCTCGTTCCGCACGCCCGACGCGTGCGGAACGAGGGAGGCGCACGTCACGCGGGCCGGACGAGCGCGGCGAGCGCACCGGCCGGCGAACGGCCGGCACCGCCCGGCCCGGTGACCGGACGGCGGTACCGGCGGTACGTGTCACGCCGATCCTGCGGACCCCGGGCCGGGGCGGTCAGTCGGCGGTGTTTCGGGTGATCCGGTCGAAGTGCACGAGTCCGTCGTTGAACGGCTCGACGCCGGTGATGTGCCGGCTGTGCACGGCCGCCGCCGAGGCTTCCAGGTACACCCAGAAGGGCATGTCCCGGTTCAGCGCCGTCTGCACGCGTGTGTAGGCATCCCGGCGGACCTTGGGGTCGGGAGACAGTCGGCCCTCGCCCAACGCCTTGTCGACGGCGGAGTTGCTGTAGCCGGTGATGTTGTTGATGCCCCCGGTGATCAGGAACTGATGCATGCTCGGTTCCACGTCGTCGGCCCACAGTTGGAAGACGGTTGCCTCGAAGTCGTGCTTGGCCGAGGTACGCGTGACCAGCGACGCGATGTCGACGACGTCCACGATCATGGTCACCCCCGGGTATCCGGCCAGCGTCCGCCGGATGTACTCGGCGATGTCCCGGGACTTCGGGCTGTCCGGTACCAAGTAGTGGAAAACGAAAGGCTTTTGGCCGTTCGAGGTGAGCTTGGCGAAAAGTTCGCCCGCCTGCGGGGGCTTGTTCTCCACGGCCGCCAGGTTGACGTTCGCCAACGGGGAACTCGCGTTGAAGATGCCCCTGGCCTGGACGCCGAGACCCTTGTAGAAGCGGCGGTTGAGCTCCTCGCCGCTCAGCGCCAACGCGATCGCCCGACGGGCGTCCGCGTTGTCGAAGGGGGGCTTGCGCAGGTTGAAGGCGATCATCAGGCCGCCGTTCAGCAGTGTCTCGTCGACCGTCAGGTCCTTGTCCCGGGCGTCGCCCAACACGGTCGGGTCGGTGGTGACGGTGATGTCCGCTCGGCTCTTCGCGATCGACTCCGGCGCGGCCGCGATGTTGCGGTCCACCCGGAACACGAGTTCGTCGAGATGCGGAAGCCCCTTCTGCCAGTAGTTCTCGTTGCGCACCATGCGCAGGTCTTTCCCGGGCTCCCAGGCGGTGAGTTTGAACGGGCCCGCGCCGATCGGGGTGCGCTTGAGGGCGGCTCGGCCCTCGGGGGTGGAGACGAACTTCGTGGGGGCGACGAACGCGAGGTTGCGGGCGACCATGTGGTCGAAGTTGGCGTTGGCGGAAGGAAGTTCGATCCGCAGCTGGAGGTCCGACAGCAGGATCAGCCGGACGTCCCGCAGCACGCCACCGACCAAGGAATTGACCGTCGGATCCCGGTGGGCGTCCCACGTCGCCTTCACGGCGGCGGCGTCCAGGACCGAACCGTCGGAGAAACGCAGTCCCGCGCGCAGGGTCAGCGTCCAATTCGTGTACTGCGCGTCGCTGGTCAACGACTCGGCCAGCTTGGGGTGCACGGTGCCGGTCGCCGGCTCCGTCCAGACCAGGACGTCGTACAGCGCCGACATCCGGTTCCCGTCGGCCACGTTCGGATAGCTCGCACTGAACGGGTCGAGGCCGCGCGGCTCTCCCGGAAGGAGGAAGACGGCCGACCCACCCGCCCGTGGTGTACCGGATGCGTCGGAGTCGTCGTCGCCGACGAGCCCGCATCCGGTCGTGGCGCTCAGGCAGATCATCGCCAGGGCCAAGCCCGGCGCCAAGGGGCGCAGTACGTTGCGAAAGGGTCCGACGTTGCGAAGGAGGCCACCGAGTCCGGTGGTTCTTCGCGTGGTTCGCGGCGCGAACGGCACGAGGTGTGCACCTGCCCTGTATCGACGAGATATGGATACCGTGCGTCGCCGGTCAACCGGTCGAATCGTCGCGAAGGGGGCGAGGGATCGCCTGAGTGCGTGCGCCACTCGCGTCGCGTTTCCGCGCACCGCATGTCCACGCGGCGCACGTCTCGCGTGTCGATCCGTCCGGCGCTACCGGGACGTGGCGAGAACGCCGCGGGACACGGACGGATCACGCCCCGAGCCTCGCGGCGCAACAGAAGCTATAGGCGCATTCGCGAGGCGGCTATCCATCCGACGCGAGATGCCGCCTCCCGCGGACTCCGGCGTCGCGACCACGGCGCCGGACCGGGGGCGCGCATCGGCACCCGGGCCGCGCCCCGCCCCCGTGCGGTGGTTCGGCCGGGTGTCGCTCCCGTCGGGTGGCGCCGGACCGATCGGTTTGCCCGGGTGCAATCAGCCGGCCAGGTCCTCGGTCGCGTTTCGTCCCGCCGCGGCGGCCCGGCGGAGGACCTGGTCGTCGTCACGTGCAAATCCCGGGACCGCACATTCCGGCTGCGGTTGACCGGACTCGCCCTGCTCCTGCTGATCGTCGCCGTGACGCTCGTGTTCAACATGCCCATCAACGCGGACCGAGTCGACTGGGTAGGTCGCCGGGGGGCGCCGTGGGGGGCTACCGGCCGGGGCGGGCTCGATGCCTCACGCCTCCAGGCGGCTCAGCGCTTGCATGGCCTCGCGCTCGATGCGCGAAAGATCGCCGAGGATCGTGCCGGCCTGTACGAGAAGTCGCGGCTCGCCCGATTCACCGGCCTTCTCGATCAGTGCCGCCACTTCCGTCCACAGGGTGGCTGCCTCGGTGTACAGCGTGTGCCCGGTGCGCAGATGGCCGCTGTCCAGCACTTCGGTGCACTCGGCGAGGAAGTCGCGGTAGAGGTTCCGGAACAGGGCGCCGCCGGTGCCGGCCTTCTCCATCAGCAGGGCGGCCTGGGGCAGGTCGCGCTGCGGGGCGTCGGTGCGCTGGAACCATGTGCGCACCAGCTTGCCGGCCTTCTCGATGCCGCGGTGGCCGAGGTTGGCGATGGGCGGGTTGAGGAACGCCTGGGCGCAGCCGGTGATGGCGGGGATGATCTGCCCCTGCGGCGAGGGCGGGTTCCTCGGAGCGGTGAGGGTGAAGGAGCGGTGCTTGGCGGTCATCGGGCCGCGCGCGGCCCTGGCCAGGGCGAGGCTGGTCAGGCTCGTGGCCACCGCTCCGCCCTGCTGGTCGGTGTCCACCAGGTAGGCGGAGTGGTCGTCGTAGCCGTACATGGCGACGACGTGGCCGCCGAAGTGGACCTTCGACCCGAAGTAGTCCAAGTGGTAGCTGTCGAGTTGCAGCCCGACCGGTCGACCGGCGTCGATGACGGCTGTCACGTTCTCCCACGCCTTGCGCGGAGAGGCGGTTTCCCGGACCAGGAGTTCGTACCCGAGTCCGGTCGCCAGGTTTTTGGTGAGCTCGAACGGCTTGACCCGTCCCCCGAGGAAGGGGAAGCCCATGCTCTTGCTGTCCCAGTAGACGAAGGACAGGCCGGAGCCGAGGCCGAAGAGCATCGGCTCGGACAGATCGAGTCCTTGCCGGCGCAGCAACACCCCCAGAGTCGTCGTCTCGCAGTGCTGCGTGCCTCGGGCATCGATGTCCATCACCATGGTCACGCCGTGTTCTCCTCGCCAGGAATCGTCAGCCGGGTCATCGGTTCTTCATGCGGTGCCGGTTTCGCTCGACGTGTCCGCGGCTGGTGGCTGGGCCCCTCGCGGATGAACTCGGCGCGCGCACGGGGAGATCATGCCGCGCGCGGCCCAGCGAAGCGAGACGGCCCCGGCCGCCGCCCGCGAAGCCTTCGACGTCGCCCCTCACACCGGGATCCGCACCGCGGTTCGGCCGGCGGCCGGATCACCGGAGTGGCGGGTCACCGGGCTCACCGAAGGCGAGGCCGCGACCCTTTCGGGCCGCGTACCGCGCGGATGCACCGCGCCGCGCCGTCCACTCGGTGGACTCGCGTTCCGAACCCGCCCGCGGCCGGCTAAGCTGGCGGATGCAGTCGGTTCGCCCTGCCCGCCAGGCAGACGCGTCGTAAGAGGGAACCCGGTGTGAATCCGGGACTGCCCCGCAGCGGTGAGTGGGAACGACCGCCGTCAACAGCACTGGGCCCGTACCGGGCCCGGGAAGCGACGGCCAGTAGGAGTCCGCCTTTTCGGTGGGCGCGCCCACGAGTCCGAAGACCTGCCACTGCCCGTGCGCCGCCGAAGCGCACGGTGATCTCGGTGACCTCGTGGGCGGGTCGGCGGACAACCCGGTGGGACACGTGCGCGAGTGCGCCGAAGTGGCCCCCGCGGTTTGCCATCCCTTCGCGCCTTCGATCCGTCCCGGGATCCCGGAGACGACTCGCGAAGGAGAGTTCCGTGACCACCAAGTCCGCAGCCGCGGCAGCACGCGCCACCGTGTACGGCTACCCCCGACAGGGCCCGCGCCGAGAGCTGAAGAAGGCCATCGAGGGCTACTGGGCCGGTCGGGTCACCGCCGACGCGCTCGGCGACGCCTCGGCCGAACTGCGCCACGCCAACTGGCGTCGGCTCGCCGATGCCGGGATCCACGAGGTTCCCACCGGTGACTTCTCGCTCTACGACCACGTCCTGGACACCAGCGTGATGGTCGGCGCGATCCCGGCCCGACACCGTGCCGCCGTCGAAGCCGACGCCCTGGACGGCTACTTCGCGATGGCGCGCGGCACCCGGGATGTGGCGCCGCTGGAGCTGACCAAGTGGTTCGACACCAACTACCACTACCTGGTCCCCGAGCTGGGCCCCGACACCGCGTTCTCCGCGAACTCCGTCAAGCAGGTCGCCGAGTTCGCGGAGGCCACCGCGCTGGGGCTGACCGCGCGCCCGGTGCTCGTGGGCCCGCTTACCTTTCTCCTGTCCGCCAAGCCCGCGCCGGGCGTCGCGGCCGACTTCCGGCCGCTGACCCTGCTGGACCGCCTGTTGCCGGTGTATGCCGAGGTGCTCGCCGACCTGCGGGCCGCCGGCGCCGAGTGGGTGCAACTCGACGAGCCCGCCCTGGTCCAGGACCGCAGCTTCGCCGAACTCAACGCCACCGCACGTGCGTACCGCGACCTGGGCGGTCTCACCGACCGACCCAGGCTGCTGGTCGCCTCGTACTTCGATCGTCTCGGCGAGGCGTTGCCGATTCTGGCCAAGGCCCCGATCGAGGGCCTCGCCCTGGACTTCACCGGTGCGGCGGCCGCCAACCTGGACGCACTGGCAGCGGTCGGCGGGCTGCCCGGCAAGCGTCTGGTCGCCGGCGTCGTCGACGGCCGCAACGTGTGGATCAACGACCTCGGCAAGTCGCTGACCGTGCTCGGCACTCTGCTGGGCCTGGCCGACCGCGTCGACGTCGCGGCCTCCTGCTCGCTGCTGCACGTGCCCCTGGACGCCGACGTCGAGCACGACATCGACCCGCAGATCGCCCGCTGGCTCGCCTTCGCCCGACAAAAGACCGCGGAGGTCGTCACTCTGGCTCGCGGCCTCGGCCGGGGCACGGACACCATCGCGGCCCACCTCGCCGCCAACCGGGCCGACCTGGCCGCACGCAACGCCTCCGCCCTCACCCACGACCCCGCCGTGCGCGCCCGGGTCGCCGCGGTCACCGAGGCGGACGGCCGCCGCGACCGGCCCTACCCCGAACGAGCCGCCGCCCAACGCACCCGCCTGGGCCTGCCGTTGCTGCCCACGACCACGATCGGCTCCTTCCCGCAGACCGCCGAACTGCGCACCGCCCGCGCCGACCTGCGGGCGGGACGCATCGACGACGCGGCCTACGAGGAACGCATCGAAAACGAGATCCGCGAGGTCGTCTCCTTCCAGGAGAAGGCCGGGATCGATGTCCTGGTGCACGGCGAACCCGAACGCAACGACATGGTCCAGTACTTCGCCGAACAGCTCACCGGCTACGTGGCCACCCGACACGGCTGGGTCCAGTCGTACGGCACCCGCTACGTGCGCCCGCCGATCCTCGCCGGCGACGTCTCCCGCCCCGAGCCGATGACCGTGCGCTGGACCTCGTTCGCCCGGTCGCTGACCGACCGACCGGTCAAGGGCATGCTCACCGGCCCCGTCACCATGCTCGCGTGGTCCTTCGTCCGCGACGACCAGCCGCTCGGCGTCACCGCCCGGCAGGTCGCACTCGCGCTGCGGGACGAGGTCCGCGATGTGGAGGCTGCCGGGAGTTCGGTCATCCAGGTGGACGAGCCCGCGCTCCGCGAGACCCTGCCGCTGCGCGCGACGGACCACGCGCAGTATCTGGCCTGGGCCACCGAGGCTTTCCGCCTGACCACCTCGGGCGTACGCGCGGCCACCCAGATCCATACCCACATGTGCTACGCCGAGTTCGGCGACATCGTGCGGGCGATCGACGACCTCGACGCCGATGTGATCAGCCTGGAGGCCGCCCGCTCGCACATGCGGGTCGCCACCGAACTCGCCGCCCACGGCTACCCGCGCGAGGCCGGGCCCGGCGTGTACGACATCCACTCCCCGCGCATCCCCGGTACGGACGAGGTGGTGGGCCTGCTGCGCGAGGCGCTGGCCGCGATCCCCGCCGAGCGCCTGTGGGTCAACCCCGACTGCGGCCTCAAGACCCGCGACTGGCCCGAGGTCCGCGCCTCGCTGGAGAACCTGGTCGCGGCGGCCCGTGAGGTGCGCACGACCCTCCCCGGTCCGCTCTCCTGACCTGGGCCGTGTCCGGCGGACACGGCCCAGGGGTCGCCGGGGCGGGACCTTGCGGTCCCGGCCCGGCGGCCGCTCCGCGACCTGCTTCCTGCGGACCTCGCGTCTCACTCGGCTACGAGCAGACCCGCGGCCTTCGGGTTCGAAGGCGCGCGGTCACATCGCGATCCATTCGCTCGACGTGGTCACCTCGTCGAGGACGTCGGCAAGGGGCTCGACGCCCAGGCCGGGGCCGGTGGGGACGTCGAGGTGCCCGTCGGAGAGGACGAAGGGCTTCGTGAGGTCGGTGGCGAAGTATCGGCTGGAGCCGGAGGTGTCGCCCGGGAGGGTGAAGCCGGGCAGGGCGGCCAGCGCCACGTTGGCGGCGCGACCGATGCCGGTCTCCAGCATCCCGCCGCACCAGACGGGGATGCCGTGGGCGCGCGCGAGGTCGTGGATGCGGCGGGCTTCGAGATAGCCGCCGACGCGGCCGGGTTTGATGTTGACGACGGAGCAGGCGCCGAGGGATATGGCCGCCGCGGCGTCGGCGGCGGACTTGATGGATTCGTCCAGGCAGATCGGGGTGCGCAGCAGCTTGGCCAGTGCGGCGTGCTGGACCATGTCGTCGTTGGCCAAGGGCTGTTCGATCAGTTGCAGCCCGAAGTCGTCCAGTCCGGCGAGATGTTGGGCGTCCGACAGCGTGTAGGCGGCGTTGGCGTCGACCTGCAGGAGCAGATCGTCACCGAAGCGCTCGCGCACGGCACGTACCGGGCCGAGATCCCAGCCGGGCTCGATCTTCAGCTTGATCCGGACGTAGCCCTCGGCGATGTACCCCTCCACGGCGTCGAGGAGTTCGGGCACGGAGTCCATGATCCCGACCGAGACACCGCACGGGACCCGGTCCCGAACGGCACCCAGGTAGGAGCCGAAGGATTCACCGGCACTGCGGAGCCCGGCGTCCAACACCGCCGTCTCCAGCGCGGACTTCGCCATCCGGTGGCCGGTGAAAGGCTGTAGGACACGTGCCACCGCGTGCACGTCCAGACCGTCCCTCGGCAGGGCGGGAATGAGGAACCTGCGCAGGACGTGCCGGGCACTGTCGACATACTCGGAGGAATAGCGCGGCTCGGACATGGCCCCGCACTCGGCCCAGCCCTCGTGGTCGGCGGTGACGACGCGGACCAGCAGCACATCACGGCTGGTCTCCACGCCGAAGGAGGTACGGAACGGGGCGACGAGCGGCATCGCGATCCGACGCAGCTCGATGCCGGAAATCTTGGTCTTCACGACTGGTGACTCCTCTGCGGGCGGTCAGGCATGGGTTGTGGTGCGTTGGACCACGTAGCGGCGGCGTTCGTGGAAGCCGATGACACGGGCACCTTCGGCGAGCAGGCCGCCCAGGGTTTCTCGGACGGCCAGCCGCCAGGCGCGGGCGGCGCCGGGATCCGTGAGGCGCAGGGCCTCGATGTCGTCGGGGAGGTCGACGAGTACGGTCTCGGCGTCGGTCGCGGCGGCCTCCGGGCGGCCGTCGTGATTGCGGAGGCCGTGCACGGCGCCGGCGGGCAGTTCGACCACCACGGGCGGGAAGGTGGCGGTGAGGTCCCAGGCGACCAGGATCCGGTCGGACTCGTCGCCGCCGTTGATGGCGTCGTCCATCAGGCCGTAGAAGGACGCCAGGTACGCTTCCGGCCGAGCGCCCAGCTTGGTCAGATTGAAGTAGGCGTTGCGACGGATGAGCGGGTCGTAGGTCCAGGTGATGCGGCTGAGTCGATGGGCGAGCGCCCACTGCCGCTGGTGCATCTTGAGGGCGAGGCCCACGCCGCGCCCCACCACGGCGCCGGTGATGTGGGAGTGCAGGCTGATGCCCACGGGTTCGCCGAAGAAGGCGACCGACGCCCCCACCAGGCGGCCGTCCTCGTATGCTCCGGCCACGTAGTTGCCGGAGTGGGAGAGCGCCCGCATGACCTCGGCGGAGATGGGTGTCCTGCCGGATCGGGACCCCCAGATGTCGGCATAGAGGAGGCTGACGGCATCGAAGTCCTCCATCATGTGCAGTTCTCGGATTACGGACACTTCCTTACGGTTCGTCTTCAAGGCTTCTCCGGATGCCGAGGGCTCCGAGGCGAAGGTGGCGGGGCACCGGCGCACGTCGTCCTCGATGAGCGGGCGGGAGCACGTGGGCCGGAAGTGGACCCGCGTGCACAGAAATTCGGGGTATTCGTGCCGGCGTGCACTTCCTCGGCGAGGCGTCGGCGGCGCATGACGACGACGGCGTCGCACGCCTCTTCCACGACGCGAGGTTGTGCGACGTGAACAACATGGTCAGGAGCTCGGTGCGCGGGTGACGGCGATGCGCCGACGCCGGACGCCGGGGGCATCCGGAAGCGGCGTGCTCGCGTAAGCCGGGGTGAACAGGTCCCCGGACGGCACCACTCCGAGTGTGTGTGTCCCCGCCTTCGTGCGGCTTTGTTTCACGGTACGAGGATGTGCGCGCCCCTTTGGACGGCGGAACAAGCAGGCGGGCTTCGCGACGGCGGGAACCGCTGCGATCGCGATTCGGCGAGGACGGAGTACGTCGGGACGACGGTGGGCGCGTGCTGCCGCTTCCCATGATCCGGACACCTTCGAGGACCGGTCCGAGATCGGGCCCCGGTGCCGCGCATCCGCACCTCTATAGCCAGTCTCACAAAGCATCCGGGGAATCTCTGGACGGGTATCGCATGTACCCGGCCGTCCCGGAAGCGACGCTGTCGGCATGCACAATCCAGCAAACGTGCGGCCGGCAGCGCCGGTAACCGCACCCGATACGGCCCGGGCCGGCGCGACCGGAATCACCCCGCGCGCCACCGCCCCCGCCGGCATCCATCCCGCATTCCCCGGCCCGAGACCTGCGACTGGGACAGGGTGGTCTCCCTCGCCGTCGCGAGGCCTGACGGGGTCCTTAGCCGCCGTCGTCTGAATCACGGCTTCGGTGCCGGGCCATCTCACGAAGGTGGCGGTACGTGTCCGCCTCGGGCGGACCATCGCCCTGCCCGGGCCCTGCATCGTCGGCGGCAGGGAGGTGCGGCGCAGGTGTAGGCGCCGACCAGCCGACCGTCCGGTCTCGATAGCCGAACTCCCTTGCGCAGCAACGTCGTTCGGCGCGCGATGCATGTCCATGCGGGCGGCCGGAGCTCCGGCGCCCGCTTGATCGGAACGTCTCCGACTCCTCGGCCCGGCAGCGTGGCGCCGAGGTGTCGGAGAGTTCCACAGCAGGGGCGACCGCCCTTGTGGCCGACCAAGATGACGCCGCCACGGCGGCAAGTACCGTCCGGCCGGCGCCGGTTGAGAGGAGTCCCTGTCAGATGACGGCACCATTGCACGAGCCGATCGCGGAAACGGCCCCGAGCGCGGCCGAGCAAGCGGCGGCGGTCCGGGGCAACGCCGGGCCCGTACAGGGCCGTTCGTTGGGGCGGATCGCCTGGGAACGGCTCAAGCGGGACAGGCCGGCGCTGACGGGTGGCACCGTCATAGTCGCGCTCGTCGTGATCGCGCTGCTCGCGCCCGTGATCTCGAACCTCGTCGGACAGGATCCGGACGTCTACCACGAGGACACGATCGACCCGCTGTTCGGCACCCCCAAGGGATCGCTGGGCGGCATCAGCGGCGACCACCTGCTGGGCGTCGAGCCGGTCAACGGCCGGGACATCTTCGCCCGGATCCTCTACGGTTCGCGGATCTCGCTGCTCGTCGGTTTCCTGTCCGCCCTGGTGGCGGTCGTCCTGGGTACGATCCTCGGCATTTTGGCCGGCTTCTTCGGCGGCTGGGTGGACGCCGCGATCAGCCGCGTCATGGACGGCCTGCTCGCCTTTCCGCAACTGCTGTTCATCATCGCGCTGGTCTCGGTCATGCCGAGCGAGATGCTGGGCATGACCGGGTCGAGCGTCCGCGTCTTCGTGATGATCCTGGTCATCGGCTTCTTCGGCTGGCCCTACATCGGGCGCGTGGTTCGCGGCCAGACGCTGTCGCTGCGTGAACGTGAATACGTCGAGGCCGCCCGCTCGTTGGGCGCCGGACGCTTCTACATCCTGTACAAGGAACTGCTGCCCAACCTGGTCGCCCCGATCGTCGTGTACACGACGATGATGATTCCCACGAACATCCTGACCGAGGCCGCGCTCAGTTTCCTGGGCGTGGGCGTCAAGCCGCCCACGGCCTCGTGGGGACAGATGCTCTCGAACGCGATCGATTACTACGACTCGGATCCGCTCTACATGATCGTTCCGGGCGTGGCCATCTTCATCACCGTCCTTGCCTTCAACCTCTTCGGCGACGGCGTGCGCGACGCGCTCGATCCCAAGGGCTCCCGCTGAACTGCCGTACCCCGGGCGACCCGCGGCACTTCACACGGGGTCTGCCATCACATCCGGAGGATCCGAGATCATGACTTCCCAACGCACCTCAGGGCGGCACAGGCAGGCACTGGCCGCCGCGGCCGTGGTCGCAGGGCTGCTGGCCACGGCGGCGTGTGGCGGCGGCGACACGACGAGCGGGGCCGGCTACGACGCCGCCGGCACCAAGGTCGTGAACGCCGGCACCGCGAAGGGCGGCACGCTGAAATTCGCCGGCACCCAGGACGGCGATTCGTGGGACACCACGCGCAGCTACTACGGCTTCGCCTGGAACTTCATGCGGTACTACAGCCGCCAGTTGGTCACCTACAAGACCGAGCCGGGCAAGTCGGGGGCCGCGCTCCAGCCCGATCTCGCCGCCGACATGGGCAGGGTCTCGGACGGCGGCAAGACCTACACGTTCACCCTGCGCGACGGGATCACCTGGGAGGACGGCAAGCCGATCACCGCCAGGGACGTCAAGTACGGCATCGAGCGCCAGTGGGCGCAGGACGTGCTGTCCGGTGGTCCGGTCTATCTCAAGGACATCCTCGACCCCGACGGCGAGTACCCGGGCCCCTACCAGGACGAGTCCGCCGACAAACTGGGCCTGAAAGCGATCGAGACACCCGACGACAAGACGATCGTCTTCCGACTGCCGCAGGCCAACAGCGACTTCCCGCAGATGCTCGCCATGCCGGCGGCCTCCCCGGTACGGCAGGACAAGGACACCAAGTCCAAGTACGGCCTGCATCCGTTCTCCAGCGGGCCGTACAAATTCGCGTCCTACGAGCCCGGCAAGAGCCTGGAACTGATCCGCAACACGCAGTGGAAGGACGCCTCGGACCCGGTCCGCAAGGCCTACCCGGACACCGTCAGCGTCAAATTCTTCTCCAACGCCAACGACTTGGACCAGCGACTGATCGCCGGCGACTACGACCTGGACCTCAACCAGTCCGGCCTGTCGCCGCAGGGCCGCCAGACCGCGCTGAAGCAGCACAAGGGCAACCTGGACAACCCGCTCTCCGGCTACGTGCGTTACGCGGCCTTCCCGCAGAACGTGAAGCCGTTCGACAACGAGCACTGCCGCAAGGCGGTCATCCTCGGGGCCGACCACCTGTCCCTGCAGACCGCACGCGGCGGCCCCGTCGCCGGCGGCGACATCGGGACCAACATGCTGCCGCCGACGGTCCCGGGTACCGAGGGCCAGGCGTACGACCCGTACGCCATGGCCGGCGCCGACAAGAACGGAAACGTCGCCAAGGCCAAGGAGGAGCTGATCGCCTGCGGCAAACCGGACGGCTTCCGCACCACCATCGCCGTCCGCAACAACAAGCCGGTCGAGGTGGCCACCGCCCAGTCCCTGCAGGCGTCGTTGAAGAGGATCGGCATCGACGCGCAGATCGACCAGTACGACGGCTCGCAGACCTCCGGCATCGTCGGCAGTCCCACCAACGTGGAGAAGAAGGGCTACGGCATCGTCATCGACGGCTGGGCCGCGGACTTCCCGTCCGTCCAGGGCTTCGGTCGGCCGCTGTGGGACAGCAAGTACATCCTGGAGAGTGGCAACGTCAACTACGCCCTGATCAAGGACAAGGCGATCGACGAACTCTTCGACGCCTACGCCCAGGAGCCCGACGAGGGCACCAAGGCCCGGATCGCCACGCAGATCGACCACAGGGTCATGGAGGGCGCGTACTACCTGCCCTTCACCTACGAGAAGTACCTGAACTGGCGCTCCGGCCGACTCACGAACGTCTACATGACCGACGCGTACAACGGTTACGACTTCATCAGCCTCGGTCTCGAGTCCTCGAAGTGAACTCCGGCGCACCCGCCGAACGGCACGAAAGGCAGGTGAAGGCCGGCGCGGCGTGATCGCGGGCCACCGGAATCCCCGGCGGCGCGTGATCCGCGGCAGGCCGTAGGCTGTGCTCGCTTACCTTATCAGGCGGCTGTTCGCCGCCGCAGTGATGCTGGTGGTCATCATCCTGGTGGTCTTCGGCATCTTCTTCCTCGTCCCCCAGTGGGCGGGCGTCGACATCGCCGCGAGCTTCGTGGGCAAGCAGGCCGACCCCGCCGCCGTCGAGGCCGTGCGGGAAAAGCTCGGCCTGAGCGACCCCATCCACCTCCAGGCATGGGAGTTCTTCAAGGGCATCTTCGCCGGCCGCACCTACTCCACCGGCGGCGACGTCGTCCACTGCTCCGCACCGTGCTTCGGCTACTCGTTCAAGAGCGAACAGGCCGTCTGGCCGGTGCTGACCGACCGCTTCCCGGTGACCCTGGGGCTCGCGCTCGGCGCCGCCGTGTTGTGGCTGGTCTTCGGTGTCGCGGCGGGTGTGCTCTCCGCGCTCAAGCGCGGCAGCCTCTGGGACCGCAGTGCGATGGTCGTCGCCCTCGCGGGGGTGTCCCTTCCCATCTACTTCACCGGCATGCTCTCCCTGGCGACCTTCGCGTTCGGGCTGAAGTGGTTCGACGCGCAGTACGTGCCGCTCGGCCGGAGCCCGAGCGGCTGGTTCGGCGGCATGATCCTGCCGTGGATCACCCTCGCCTTCCTCTATGCGGCGATGTACGCGCGCATCACCCGCGCCACGATGATGGAGGTCCTGGGTGAGGACTACATCCGCACCGCGCGCGCCAAGGGCCTGCGGGAGCGGACCGTCATCGGAAAGCACGCCATGCGCTCCACGATGACGCCGATCCTCACGATGCTGGGCATGGACCTCGGCGCCCTCATCGGCGGCGCGATCCTCACCGAGTCGACGTTCAACCTGCCCGGCCTCGGCCAGGCCGTGCTGAACGCCATCAGGAACCAGGACCTGCCGGTCATTCTCGGCGTCGTCCTGATCACCTCCCTCTCGGTGCTGCTGGCCAACCTCGTGGTGGACGTCCTGTACGCCGTGATCGACCCCCGAGTGAGGCTCGCATGACCGAACCCGGCACGAGCGCGACCGCGGTGGGCGGGCCCGCCGCCGCTTCCCCCGCTCCGCGTGCCTTCCTCGAAGTACGCGACCTGAAGGTGCACTTCCCGACCGACGACGGCCTGGTCAAGTCCGTCGACGGGCTCGGCTTCCAACTGGAGAGGGGCAGGACCCTCGGCATCGTCGGCGAGTCGGGCTCCGGCAAGTCGGTGACCTCGCTCGGCATCATGGGCCTGCACACCGCCGGCCGATACGGCAGGCGCAAGGCGCGGATCTCCGGCGAGATCTGGCTGGACGGCACCGAGCTGTTGTCGGCCGGACCCGACCACGTGCGCAGGCTGCGGGGCCGCGAGATGGCGATGATCTTCCAGGATCCGCTGTCCGCGCTGCACCCGTACTACACGATCGGCCAACAGATCGTCGAGGCGTACCGGATCCACCACGACGTCGACAAGAAGGCCGCCCGCAGGCGGGCAGTCGAGATGCTCGACCGGGTGGGCATCCCGCAGCCGGACAAGCGGGTGGACAACTACCCGCACGAGTTCTCCGGCGGCATGCGCCAGCGCGCGATGATCGCGATGTCCCTGGTGAACAATCCCGAACTGCTCATCGCGGACGAGCCCACCACCGCCCTCGACGTCACCGTCCAGGCGCAGATCCTCGACCTCATCCGGGACCTGCAGAAGGAGTTCGGCTCGGCGGTCATCGTCATCACGCACGACCTGGGCGTCGTCGCCGAACTCGCCGACGAGATCCTGGTGATGTACGGCGGCCGCTGCGTCGAACGAGGCCCGGCGGAGCAGGTGTTCCACGAGCCCCGGCACCCCTACACCTGGGGCCTGCTCGGTTCGATGCCACGCCTGGACCGCGAGCAGCAGGACCGGCTCATTCCGGTCGAGGGCTCCCCGCCCTCGCTGATCGACCTCCCGTCCGGCTGCGCCTTCAACCCGCGTTGCCCGTACGCGGACGTGCCCGAGGGCGACGTCACCCGCACGGTCCGCCCCGAGCCGACCGAGGTCGGCAGTGGGCACTGGGCCGCCTGCCACATGACGCGGGAGCAGCGGGAGCGGATCTGGATCGAAGAGATTGCGCCGAAGTTGTGAGTGATGACGCGAAGGACGACGCAGTGAGCATCCCTGCACATGGCGACGGTGGCCGGGCCGGTGATTTCGGCTCGTCCGAGACCCGCGGTAGGACCACCCTCACCGCGGACGCCGCGCCCGGCGAGGTCCTGCTGAGGGTGAGCGGGCTACAGAAGCACTTCCCGATTCGAAAGGGCCTCTTCCAGCGCCGGGTCGGCGCGGTGCGCGCCGTCGACGGCATCGACTTCGAGGTGCGCTCGGGCGAGACCCTCGGTGTCGTGGGCGAATCGGGCTGCGGCAAGTCGACGATGGGCCGGCTGATCGCCCGACTGCTCGAACCGACCGCGGGGACCATCGAGTTCGAGGGCAGGGACATCACGCACCTCGGCGTGGGCGGCATGCGCCCGATCCGCCGCGACGTGCAGATGATCTTCCAGGACCCGTACTCGTCGCTGAACCCGCGCCACACCACCGGCACCATCGTCGGCGCCCCCTTCAAGCTCCAGGGGGTCGAACCCGAGGGCGGCATCAAGAAGGAGGTGCAGCGACTGCTGTCGGTGGTCGGCCTCAATCCCGAGCACTACAACCGCTATCCGAACGAGTTCTCCGGCGGCCAGCGGCAGCGCATCGGCATCGCCCGCGCGCTCGCCCTCAGGCCCAAGCTGGTGGTGGCGGACGAGCCGGTGTCCGCGCTGGACGTGTCCATCCAGGCCCAGGTCGTCAACCTCATGGACGACCTGCAGCGGGAACTGGGCCTGACCTACCTGATCATCGCGCACGACCTGTCCGTCGTCCGGCACGTCTCGGACCGGATCGCGGTGATGTACCTCGGCAGGATCGTCGAACTCGCCGACCGGGACCTGCTCTACAAGGCGCCGATGCACCCGTACACCAGGGCGCTCATGTCGGCCGTCCCGATCCCGGACCCGCGGCGCAGGAACACCGGGCGCGAGCGCCTCCTGCTCGACGGCGACGTGCCCTCGCCGATCGCCCCGCCCAGCGGCTGCCGCTTTCACACCCGGTGCTGGAAGGCGACGCGGATCTGTACGACGACCGAGCCGCCTTTGCGGGAACTGCGGCCCGGTCAGCGAGTGGCCTGTCACCACCCGGAGAACTTCGCCGACCAGGCCCCGCAGGACACCGTCCTGCCGTCGGTCGCGAAGCAGAGCGCGGAGCCGGGCGCACCCGGGTAGCCGCCGTGACGCACGTACGGCCGGCCGGTACCGATGACACGGGTACCGGCCGGCCGCCGGTCCGGGCGTACTCGCGACGCTCCGGTACCGCCTTGCCGGGCCGAGAGGGGAGTTCGGCCGGTTGCCGTCAGCGCAGATCGCGCATGAGTTTGCTCATGATGGAGTCCACCTTGTCCGAGTCGAACGATTCCGAGCCGATCAGCAGGGTGACCGCTCGTCGGCCGTCGTCGGTGACGGCGTTCCTGAACTTGTGGCCGCTGGACATACTGCCGCTGTGCCCCCAGAGGACAAGCCCCGGGAAGGGCTCGTGCCGCTCGACTCCCAGGCCGTAGCGCTCATTCGCGACGTCTTCCGAAACGGTCTTCTTCATTTCGGCGAGTTGCGCCGGAGCCAGCAATTTTCCGGTCAACAGGGCGGTCCAGAAGGCGGTGGTGTCCGCGCCGTCGGAGATCAGCGCGCCCGACGCGTCGGCCTCGGAGGTATTCCATTCCGTCCTGTCCACCAGCGTGCCCTGCCGCTCCGCGTAGCCGCGCAGGTCCGGCTTGGGAATCGTGGTGCGATCGCCGGCCCATCGGGTCTCGCACAGTCCGAGGCGGTTGATGATCCGCTCCTCGATCTCGGTGCCGATGCTGCGTCCCGTGACCTTCGTGACGATCAGGCCGGCCAGGTTGTAGTTGGTGTTGGAGTAGGCGAAGCCGGACGCCGTCCGGTCCGGTTTGGGCAGAGTGAGCGCCTGCCGGACCGTCTGCAGGGGCTCGATGTGATCCCAGCGGTGCGCGTCCTCGTCCTCCCAGAACGGGGCGTCCAGGTAATCGGGCAGGCCGCTGGTGTGCTGCAGCAGCTGCCGGATGGTGATGCCGCGCCCGTCGTACAGCTTGGTGCGGACGAGACCGGGCAGGTAGTCGTCCACGGTGTCGTCGAGATCGATCCTGCCCTCACCGACGAGCTGGAGCACGACCGTGGCCGTCCAGGTCTTGGTGTCGCTGCCGACGCGGCTGTGCTCGTTGCCGACAGCCTTACGGCCCGTTCTGAGATCGGCGAGACCGACACCGCTGTTTCGGACACCGCAGTTCGGGCTCTGCACCGTCACGCTGATCCCCGAGACGCCGATACCTTGCAGTGACTTCAGGGCTGTCCGGATGGGCGCGGTGTCACACTGCGCTGTCGTGGTCGCCTCCGCGGGCAACGTGATCAGAGAGGCTGCGCACGCCAAGGCCAGGACAGCGCTCGTTCGGTATCGCATGGTGTCCCCTTCTCTTTTTCCGCAGTACTGATGCGTGTGGCGTCATCGACACGGGCTCGATGTCCCGACTCGGCTCGATCTCCAACACCCGCACGAGGGACGGCGAGGGTGGCCGTGGTTGCTTGCGCTCCACGGGGCCGTGGAAGGTACGGTCACTGGGCATGCCCGCCGCACGCGTGCTGGATTGAGCATGCGGACAGCGTGGCGTCTGGACTGGCCGGATACATGCGGTACCCGTCCAGAGATTCCCCGAATGCTTTGTGTGTCTGGCTAAAGAGGTGAGGATGCTCGATACCGGGGTTCCCGATCTCGGACAAGTCCTGGAAGTGTTGGGCACGTCGCTGCTGCGGCCGCTGACCGTACCACCGGGAAAACCCGGTTCCGGTCTCGGGCGTACTCATCTTCGAGCGACGGGCCCCACTTCCGCTTCCCCCCATCCGAGACGCGATCCTGCTCGCCGTGGGAGTGGGGATGGTCGAGGCGCAGGCGATGGAACTGGTCGATTCGGCGGCCCAGGCCGGGTACGCCTGTGTGGTGGTGAAGAGTTTCGGCGAGCCGGTCACCCGGCTGGTGGAAGCCGCCCAGCGGTCCGGCATCGTGCTGCTCGCCGCCGACGAGGCCGTGGCCTGGCACCACTTGGATGCCATGATCTCCTCGGCCCTCACCCCGACGGAGCGTTTCGGGCAGGCCGCGGGTGCCCCGGCCGTCGGCGATCTGTTCGCGCTGGCCAACGCGATCGCGGGGATGGTGGGAGGGGCCACCGTGATCGAGGATCCGCAGCGGCACATCCTCGCCTACTCGACGCTGCCCGGCCAGGCCGTCGACGAGGGCCGCCGCCAGGGCATCCTCGGCCTCCAGGTGCCGGACGGTCCGGAGTACGACGAGCAATACCGCGTGCTCACCCGGGCGGGACGCACGTGCCGGTTCCCTGCCGTTCCCGGGGGTTTTCCGCGTCTGGGGATCGCGGTCCGGGTGGGGAGCGAGGTGTTGGGTTCGATCTGGGTCGTCAACGCCGGGGAGCACCTGGACTCCGTCGCCGAACAGGCCCTGGCCGATGTGGCGAACAATGTCGCGCTGCACCTGCTCGCGGCCCGCACCACGGAGTCCGCCGTCCGGCGCAGGTACGCCGACCTGTTGCGCCGGCTGCTCGCCGATCCGAGCAGTGTCTCCGTGGTGGCCCCACAACTGGGCCTGGACCCGAACTCGCCCGTCGCGGTGGCCGCATTCGCCATCGCCTCGGTCGATGCCGAGGATGTTCTCACGGCCCAAGCGGCCACCCGGCTCGCCGACCTGGTGAGCCTGCACTGCGAGGCGCGCTACGGCAGGCACGGCTGCGCGTTGATCGACGGAACGGTCTATGCGCTGCTTCCGAGCGGGCCTTCGCCGAACGCGCACCGTGAACTCGTCGCCTATATCGCGCGGCGGGCCCACAGCGCGCTCCGCGTGCCCGTCCGGGCCGGACTCGGCTCGCTCGTCCGGGGACTGCGCTCGATCGAGAGCTCACGCGCCGACGCGGATCTCGTCCTGCGTGCGCTCTCCGAGCGGCCGGGTGCTCCGGAACCGTGCCAGGTGGCCGCGATCGACGAGGTGTGGGCCGGCGCGACGCTGTCCGCGCTCGCCCGGATGCTGGCCACGCACGAGGGACTCCCCCGCGGACTCGGGCCGGCGGTGCGGGCCCACGATCTCGAGCACGGCACCACCTACGCGTCCACCATCCTCGCCTACCTGGACGCCAACGGCGATGTCGCCGCCGCCTCCCATGGGCTGTCCGTGCACCCGAACACGATCCGGTACCGGCTTTCCCGTGCCACGGAAATCTTCGGCTTCGATCTCGCCGACCCGGACGAGCGCCTGGTGTTGTGGCTGCGCTTGCGGCTCGGCGACCAACTCGGCTGGTAGGCCCCATCGGCGCGCCGGCCACCTGCCGCGCGATCATGCGATGCCGGGAACCGACGATGGAGGCGAGCTCGGCCCGCCCGCCCCCCTCCGCCACCACCGCGCAGCGCCCGCAACGGTGCGGTGGACGACCCGGGTCAACCAACGACCCGAGCAACGAAGCATGAGGGGGCAGCCGTTCCAGGACGTGTCGCCGCCACGCACGAAACAACGGGACGGAGCCCCTGCGTAAGACCTGCAGGCTCATCACCGCCTCGCCGATCGCAAGCGCGCGGTGGTGAGCGAAGGCCGGCCCCGCCAGGTCCCGCGCCGTGAAGTGGATGCGCAACATGCGTCCCCCTTGTCCGTTTACCCGGCACCGTGGCCCGGTGGCCGGTGACATTCGGCCCCACCCGAAAGCGGTTGTCGCCGTCGGCCTCGACCGAAGAGGCTTTACCCAGGCCGAACGCACGAAGCATCGAGTCCCGCGCCCGTGGCGGCGCCGGCGCTCGGGCTCCTCGCGGGCGACGAACCCGGCACCGCGTCCCGCAGGAAACGGTCGGTGACAACCAGCCGGACGAACGAACCCGCCGGGCCCAAGTCCAGGACTGTGAAAGGAAATCCCCGTGACCGTGCACCACGAGGCGGCGGCCGGCGACGGCTTCCGCTACACGATCACCCGCACGCTCGACGCCCCCGTTGCGGACGTCTGGCAGGCATGGACCACCGCCGAGCGATACGCGCAGTGGGCGGGCGCGAAGGACGTCACCCTCGACGCCCGAACCGACGGCTCGTGGAGCGGCAGCGTGGTGCTCCCGGACGGTCGACGGTTCCCCATCACCGGCTCGTACCGCGAGGTCGTCGAGAACCGGCGCCTGGTCGTCGCGATGGACGTGCCCGGCGGCGCGGAGCCCGCCGTCATGACCGTCGAACTCACCGACCGCGGCGCCTGCACCGACATCGTCGTCTCGCAGACCTGCGACAGCGCCGAGGAACGCGCCCGGACCGAGGCCGGCAGCAACATGCTCCTCGACGGCCTCACCGCCCACCTCGCGAATCGCTGATCCGAGGCGACGGCCCGGCCGGTCACCACCCGACCGGGCCGGCAGCGGCCCACCGCCCCGGCCGTGGGCGGCTCCACGACCCACACTCCGTACGATCACCCGACCTGCGAGGCAGGAGACAACGACCATGGACACGGAACTCGATCCACGATCGGCACGTACTCCCGCGGAGTTCGTCGCGACCATGCGCCGGTTGCGCCACCGGACGGGGCTGAGCTACCGACAACTGGAGAGCATTGCCGAGGCCAACAGGGACGTGCTGCCCCGTGCGACCGCGGCCGCCGCGCTCGGCCGCGACCGCCTCCCCCGGGAAGAACTCGTGGCCGCCTTCGCCCATGCCTGCGGCGGTGACGAAGCCACCGTCGCGATCTGGGTCTCGGCCCGTCGACATCTGGCCGGCACCGTCGAAACCACCTCACCTCGCACCGGCGTCGAACCGGCAACAACCGTGCCACCAAAGGTTCTTCCACGAGCCGACACCCAAAACCGCCCGACCGCCAACCGCCCGGTCACCAACCTCCCGGGAGCCGATCCCGCAGTGGCCGATCCACCGCCGGCCGTCGACGTCGAAAGCGTGCTCCGTGGTTCACCGGCAACGCCGCGCCCGGCCCGGGGCATCCCCTCCCCACGTCGCGGTGACCTCCCCCTGGGATCGATAGCGGTGTTGTGCAGCGCGGTCCTGGGCGCGGTGATTCTCTGGCGCGGCAACGGCGAAGGCGGCCCGAATCCCCGCACCCGGCGCCGACGGCTGGAGCAAGTCGGCACCGGAGTCGTGGGGGTCGGTCGTGCACTCCTCAAACGACCATGGGCCGCACCCCGGGCCTGGCCGGCACGGTAGACGAACGCGTTTTCCGTGCACTGCACGACGACGTCATCCCGCCGTCCGAAGCCGCCGTGATCCGTGTGGCCTCCGACCGTTCGCGCGGCCACGGTTTCAGCCGACTCGGAGTCCGACCGGATCGGTTTCTCAGCCGATCCAGTCGCCGAAAGCGGTGCCGACGGCCTCGCCGACCAGGCCGTTCATCCGAGCGCCGCGGCCGGTACCGCCGTCGGCCGGGCCGCGGCCGTCTTTGGCAGGCTTGACCAGCCACAGGGGTGCCCCGCCGGGTCTGGCCATCACACCGCCGAAGCGCAGGTCACCGCAGAACCACAGCACTCCCAGGCCATCGTCCATCCCTTGCCACAGGTCCTCCGGGACCCGACCCCGGAACTCACGAACGACGCTGCCGTCCGGAGCAAGCAGGAAAACACGCCTGAGGCTTTTATCACCCCGGATCCGATCCAGTCGGCACGGCCACGCCTGCCACGGTCGCCTGCCCGTCTCCGCGGCGGCTCTGAATCCCAACGGCACGGTATCCAGCGCGATACCCACGGGCATGATGGACGTCATGATCAGTCCCACGCCGCACACAAGCACCACCCGACCCACCGTGTCCGAGGTCGTCACGTTGTACCAGACGAGCAGTCCGGCGGCAGCGAGCATCCACACGACGAGGATGCCGATCATCACCTTGGCGGCGCGTCGACCCTCCTGCACGTCGGCGAAGGTGGCGGGCGTGTGCACCGCGGTCATCGGCGACACCGCGTACCCGAACTCCTCTGCCTGCACGACTCTCCCCGTCTCTTCGATATGCGTCGTTGTCGGTTCCGGTCCGAACAGTTGCCGGGCATCGCCGGTGCCTGCCGGTCTTGTTCATCGGCTCGTCGCTCGTCCACGACAGGGTCGTGCGGCGATCTTGCGGTCGCCGTCGAACAGTTGCCTCCGGCGCGGGTGCGGTCGTCGAGACGACGGGCGCCGCGCGCGGACGTCCAGACTGCTGTGATGCTTGGCTCGTCGACTTGTATGAAGGCGAACTCTTCGATCAGAGTCGACCGACGCGCGCGCCGGCACGCGTCGCGGACGGAGGTCGGAGTGTCCATGGAGTCGAGGAACAGGGGCGAGTACGTGGAGCGTCGCCCCTCCCGGCGGTTACGCGCCCAGGTCGTGATGTACCGGGGTCATCGCACCACGGGGCCGGGTCCGCTCAGGCTCACTCTCCCCTCGGCGACCGTGACGTTGATCCTGGGCTGGGGAGACCCCCTCCACCTGTTCCACGAGACCCGGGGCGGGCCGGCGATGCGGACGACGTGGCACGCGATGCTCGCCGGTCTGCACGCGTCGTCGATCAGAGGCGGATACCCGGGTGTCGCCGAGGCGATCGAGGTGGAGTTCACCCCGCTCGGCGCGTACATGTGCCTGGGTCTGCCGTTGCACCACCTCTCCGACGACCACGTGCACCCGGATGCGGTCCTGGGCACCGGCTGGTCGGCCCGGCTCACCGAGCAACTCGTCGCGGCGCCGGACTGGGAACGGCGCTGGGCGGTCGTCGAGAACGCCCTCGCGCTGCGGATGGTGGACGCCCCGCCGCCCTCGCCGGTCGTTGCCGAGGCATGGAGCCGACTGCGCGCCTGCCACGGGCGGTTGTCCGCCAAGGATCTGGCCGCCGCGACGGGCCGCGGCACCCGGCGACTGCAAATGCTCTTCCGTGAACAGATCGGACTACCACCGCAATCCGTCAGCCGGATCCTGCGGTTCCAACGAGCACTCACCCTGCCGCCCGACGCCTGCCGGACCATGGCCGACCGGGCGGCCGCATGCGGCTACCACGACCAGGCACACATGAACCGTGACTTCCGCGACCTGGCCGGACTCACCCCCACACAACTGTGCCTTCTCGCGGACGGCGCCGTCTCCCGAGGCCGACCTCCCGCGGAAGGGCGCCTGGCCAACGTCTTCGAGCCCTGAAACCGCCGCCCGGCGGTCCGGTTCGCCGCGGGCCGCCGCGGGCCGGATGTCCGGTTCGCCACAGGCCGCCGCGAGCCGGGTGCCGCGGCGGCGTGCTCCTGCTATCCGGACGTCGCGCAGTGCACGTTCACGCGCATCCGTGTGGTTGTTCCGGTCTCGGTCGAGCGGATCTGGAGCAGGTCACAGATCTGGTTGGCGATCCACAGTCCGCGTCCGCCGTCCTGGTCGGCGGTGGGGCGGTGGCGCCCGGCGAGTGGGTCGACGACACGGCCGGTGTCCCGGATCTCGCAGATCAGGTGGGTGTCCTGCCGCCACAGCGTGATCGTGCCGCTGCCGCCGCCGTGCACGACACTGTTGCCGGCGATCTCGCTGATCGCCAACAGGGCGTGGTTGACCTGGGCACGGGACACGTCCGACAACACCCGGCGGACCAGGGTCCGGACGCCGGCGAGTTCACCGGAGGCGAACGCGAGCCGCTGTGCGTGCGCGGGAGCGGGGGGCAGGGCGGGGCCCAGCAGGGTGGCCGCGTAGTCGTCGGGGCGCGGATGTGGGTGGTCGATGCGGGCCGCGCCGTCCAGGACCTGCGGGTGCGAGTGGCGAACCGCCTCGATGGTGTCGGGTCCGAGCGTGGTGGTGTCGTACGGGCACAGGAGTTGCCACGGCACGCCTTCGAAGGCGAGGTTGAGGAGGGTCTCGTGGTGGCGGCACTCGACCAGTTCGGCCTCGTCCCGGCCGGCCCAGATCGGCTCGCCGATTCCGCGGAAGGTCCGGGTGCCCTGTTCCCGGGTCCATTGTTGCCATGTCGGGATGATCCGGGCGGGGTTGCGGCCGACGCGTTCCATGTCGATCCAGGTGACCTCGTTCGCGTCGGCGGCCAGTTCCTCCCGCAGGGCACCCGCCCGGGGTTGGATCACCGCGACCGCGACCGCCTCGTCCGCGGCCAACCCCTCGCGCACGAACCGCGCCGTGCGCGCGACGAAGTCGCTCAAACCCGCGTAGAGCAGGGCGTCATGACGGAACTCCGAGACCGCGTTCATCCGGTCGTCACCCTCTCCAATGCCAGGCCGGGCACCTGCCCCCACCCCGCCAGCTCGACCAGATCGCACAACTCTTCCGAGGCTTGGCGCAGGACCAGCCGCCGCCCCTCCCCCAAGGTGCGGGCGGTCTGCACGAGGGTTCGGACGCCGGCGACGTCGATGAACCCCAACGACGACACGTCGACCAGGACATCCCCCGGCTCGGCGCCCCGCTGTGCTTCCAGCGCGGATCGCACGTGCGCGCAGTTGTCCAGGTCGACCTCCCCCAGGAGCCGGACGCCGGGCTGCGGCGAGTTCCGCTCGACACGAAGCACGCCGTCGTCGTAGTCAGCACTCACGTCTGTGTCCCTCGTTCGCCGGACGCTTGTGCAGAAGATACTCGATACCGAACTCGCGTCGCTGCCCCGGACGAAGCGCGGGGCGATGCGTCCGGGGCGTGCCGGGCGTCGGCCGACCGATCGGCAGCGGACGAACGCCGTCGGGGCGGCGCGGACCGTTCACCGGCTCGGCTCCCCGTGCCGGCCCGGGGCGGGGCGGGGCTTCCCCATCGGCGAGCCCGCGCCGCCGCCCCGCCCGCCTGCTCGTCACGAATGGGGTTCAGGGCGAAGCGTCACGGCCTCGGCCGGGGGTGGATCGTCGGGGTGGTCGGGTGAGGGTGATCTGGCGTACGAGCTGGTGCAGGCAGACCGTGGTCGCGACCGCGGGCAGAACGGCGACGACGACGCCCTGGACGGTCATCGGGGCGTGGGTGAGGGAGAGCGCCATGGACAGGCCGGCGAAGGTGGTGACCACGATCCACGAGTGCAGCGCCCGACGGCGGTGCAGACTGGAGCGCAGGATCGACAACGAGGCCACGATCCACGGCCCCTGAACCAGGACGGGCCACCACCGGGCCGGGCCGGCGGTGAGGCCGGCGGCATGGCGCAGCGGCGCGAGGGTGATCAACGCGCCGAGCACGCCGATCGCGGCGACCACCACGACGCTGACCGCCACCATGAAGTGGCTGAGCCGATCCACTCGCCGCACGCCGGTGGCCGGCCGGGCGATGGTCGGGGGCCGCCGGCGATGACTGCCGGATCCCCGGTTCGGCGCGGGTAGTTCGACGGTGGCGACCACGTCGTCGACCGGTTTCCCCAGCAGCCGGGCGAGGTCGGTCTCGAATCCCGGATCTCCTACCACCGCGAACGACGAGGAGAGTCCGTCGAATGTCGCGGCGGCGTTCGGTGTCGGCCACTGCCCCACGTCGGGGGAGGATGCGGCGCCCGCACGGAATTGCACACCGGACGGGGAGTAGGGGTCGTATCCATAACCTTCGTACATGGGCCTGGTTCATTCAAGGGCTCGGGCGTTGCCGGGTGCCGAATACGGATTCCCGCTGCGGCGGACGGTTTCGGCATTCACGAATGTCGATCGTCCAGGACGTCGTCGAGGCGGCGCGAGTACTCCGCGGCGATCAACACCATCGTCAGGGCGAACTGCTCCATGTCGGCGGAACAATGACGAAGCAGCACGCGATACCCCGCGCGCTCGATGTACGCGTGCGGAGATCGTTTGAGGAACGTCGCCGCGCGAGGGGTGAGTACCCAATCCCCCATGGGGAAGGTGCGTTGGGCGAGCGCGGGTGAAAGCGCGGCGGAGCCGGATGCTCTGGGAGTCACGCCGGGGGTAACGACTCGCTCTCGTCGTGGGCTCTGCTCCGAACCGGTGAACGGCAGCCCCGATTCGTGTCTTTTTCGAGCCTCAGTTGTACATTTCCGAACACCGTATCCGCAGAGCCTTTGCCGCCGAGCACGCAAATTCCTTGCCGGCGCAGGGAAGCGTGCGTGTTCACCCGAGGTTTCTTTACCTTCGCAATGTTCACCACACGAGTCGGCAAAAATTCGGGTCACCCACCGAACGGCGGGACTGCCTTCCCCGCGTGCGTATCCGGGCCCCGCGTCGGGGTGGCAACGACCGCGCGAGCGCCCGGGATTCCCTCGGCCCCGAGGCGGGCACCACCGGTGCGGTGCGGCGTGGTGGTCGTGTCGGGCGGGGACAAGCGACCGACTCCGGTCCCGAGGCACCGCAAACGGCTCGATGTCGCCGGACGGCGTCGGGAGGTGCCGGGGTCGTCGGTCGGGTGGTCCGCTGCGTGCGCGGCGAACCCCCGGGTGTCCCTGGGGTGTCGGCGACGACGAGGGGCGGCTGCCCCGGCAGGGGGCGCTCGGGTGGCGCGGGTGGGTGGCGCGTGTCGTATCGCCGTGTGGCGACGCACCCTCCTGCGCTCCGCCATCGGAGTGGCTTGAATTCGCCGCTCTTGTAACCGGATTCACGCGTATGGGTTACTGAGGACATCCAACGGTAGGTGCCCATCCTTTCGGGGGACGCGACAACCGACGCGTCCGTGAGCGCCCCTTGACCGGGGAGCAACCGGCATCCGCGTCGGATGTGGCGATGGGCTCCCCCGCAGGGGCCTTGGATGGGTCGGCCGGTGCCGAACCCGGCACCGGCCGATCCGGTGGCTCGATCCACTCCAGGCTCCCCTTCGGATGTCGTTCTCGTCCAGCCCTTGCCCGGGGCTTCACCCAGGACCGCCGGACGTCGGCGCCGTGGTCACGATCCGCTCGTGACCGGACGGCGGTCCGCAAGGCAATCACCGGGACCGGCGCGATCGCCGGGAGCGGCGGATATCCCGTTGCACGAATCCGCAGGACGACCACAAGGGGACAGTCATGCCCATCTCACCCAATCAGGGCTCGACCGGGGGCGGAACCCTCGTCACCATCACCGGCACGAACCTCGCCGGCACCACCGCGGTGAAGTTCGGAACCAAGCCGGCCACCAGCGTCACCAACGTCTCGCCCACCCAGGTCACCGCCGTGTCGCCGTCCGGTACCGGTACGGTCGGCGTGACCGTGACCACCCCCGGCGGCACGAGCAACCCGATTCCGTTCTTCTACGTCGGGGCACCGTTCAAGTCCTCGCTGAGCGACACTTCCGGAGCAACCGCCGGCGGCGAGACCATCTCGATCAACGGCACCGGCCTGTCGACCGCCACCAGCGTGGCCTTCGGCGCCAATTCCGCGGTCCCCACCGTCGTCTCCGACAGCCTGATCAACGTCGTGGTCCCGGCGGGAGCGGCGGCCGGTCCGGTCGGTGTCACCGTCACCACGGCGGGCGGTACCAACAACGGCCTGTCGTACACCTACGTCGACAGCCCCGCCGTCACCACCATCGCCCCCAACGAGGGCCCGACCTCCGGCGGCACGGCGGTGACCATCACCGGAACCGGCCTCGGCAGCACCGAACAGGTCACCTTCGACGGCTCCCCGGCACCGTTCTCGGTCATCTCGGCCACCTCGGTCTCCGCAGTGACGCCCCCCGGCGCCGTCGGACCCGCCGACGTCGTCGTGACCAACCCCGCCGGCGCGGCCACGGTCGTCGGCGGCTTCACCTACGTCGCCGGCCCCGGCATCTGACCCGATCCCCGGCGGCCGCCCACCGCCGGGCACACCGGGACATCGGCCCGGACGACGCGACGTCCGCGTCCGAAGACGAAACCCGACGACGAACACCGAACACCCGCACCGAGCCACGGCACGCGGCACACTCTCCGGGCCGTGGCTCCTCCCTGCCGGACAAAGGACCAAAGGCCGTGAATCATCCCGAGTACCAACCCATCACCGGCTCGGAAGCCCTCCTTGCCGCTCCCGTCGTCTCGGTGCTCTCCCCCGCCCAGGGGCCGGCCTCCGGCGGCAACACCGCCACGCTCGGCGGCAGCGGGTTCACCGGGGCCACCGCGGTCAAGTTCGGCACCACACCGGCGACTTCCTTCACGGTGGTCTCCGCCACCCAGATCACCGCGGTCGTCCCGGCCGGGCTCCCCGGACCGGTCGCCGTCACCGTCACCACCCCAGGCGGCACCAGCAACGGCATCACGTACACCTACGTCCCGTTCGTCTCGGTGCTCTCCCCGGCCCAGGGGCCGACCCCGGGCGGCAACACCGTCACTCTCGGCGGCAACGGGTTCACCGGCGCCACCGCGGTCAAGTTCGGCACCACACCGGCGACTTCCTTCACCGTGGTCTCCGATGTGCAGATCACCGCGGTCGTCCCCGCCGGACCCGCCGGACCGGTCGCCGTCACCGTCACCACCGCCGGTGGCACCAGCAACGGCATCACCTACACCTACGTCGGCCAACCCGTCGTCTCGGTGCTCTCCCCGGCCCAGGGACCGACGTCGGGCGGCAACACGGTCACGCTCACCGGGACCGGATTCACCGGCGCGACCGCCGTGAAGTTCGGGACCACGGCGGCGACCTCCTTCACGGTCCTCTCCGCCACCCAGATCACCGCGGTCGCCCCGGCCGGACCCGCCGGACCGGTCGCCGTCACCGTCACCACCGCCAGTGGCACCAGCGCCTCGAACATCTTCTACTTCTATGTCGCCGCGCCGGTCCTCACCGGGGTCGACCCGGCCCGGGGGCCGACTTCGGGCGGCAACACCGTCACGCTCACCGGCACCGGATTCACCGGGACCACCGCGGTGAAGTTCGGCGCCACGGCGGCGACTTCCTTCACCGTGCTCTCCGCCTCCCAACTCACCGCCGTCGTCCCGCCGGGGGCGGGCACCGTTTCGATCACGGTCACCACCGCCGGCGGAACCAGCAACGGCCTTCTCTACGCGTACGTTCCCGCACCCACCCTCACCGCCCTCGTCCCGGCCCAGGGATCGACGGACGCCGGGTCCGACATCACCCTCACCGGCACCGCCCTGACCACCACGACCGCCGTCACCTTCGGCGGCACACCCGCTGCCTTCACCGTGGTGTCCGACACCACCGTCACCGCAACCGCGCCCGCGGGACCGGCGGGCCCCGTCTCCGTCAACGTCACCACATCCGGCGGCACCAGCAACTCCCTCACCTACACCCGAGTGCCGTCCCCCACGATCTAGTGCCGGGCGCGGCAATCTTCACCCCGGCGCGGCACCGGCCTCGACCGTGCTCCACGACATTGCCCCGCCCCCGGCGGTGGGTAGGGCGAACGACCGGGCGCGGGCGGCGAGTTCACTTCGTCGGAGGCACGATCGACTGTCGGTGGTGGAAGTGGTTCTCCGGGTCCCAGGTCTTCTTGGTCAGTTGCAGGCGGGCGTAGTTGTCCTTGTAGTAGAGCCTGGGGTATTGCGGCGCCGGGTCCGTCGCGATCCCCAGGTCGACGTCGGGATAGTTGACGTAGGCGCCGTCCGTGGTGAGGTCGTGCGTGGCGTCGCTGATCTCGGGGACCCCGCCGGTCTCCGCGTAGACCGCCTCGTAGAGGCCGCGCAGGAAGTCCAGGTGCGCCGAATCCTGGGCGGGATCCGTCCAGTACGTCTGATATTGCAGCTTGAGGACGGAATCCCGCTGTGGGACCGCCGTCTCGTGCGGCCGGACCGCGTTGATGCGGCATCCGTACGAGTCGATCTGGACCAGGGTCTGGGTGAGATCGACGTTGGGGACGTCGCGCGTCAGCCAGGTCCACATGGCCGCGATCTGCGTCGTGGTGAACGACTTGCGGTGGTAGGCCGACTTGTACTTGCCGCGCTGGTTGGGGCCCGATCCGTTCAGCGTCTGGGTCGCCTGCAACCAGGGCATCCTGCGGTGCTTGTCCGGGTAGGGCAGGAAGTGATCCCCCACGGTGTACATCTGGGTCGTCGACTCGGTCCGCAGGCCCGCCTCGACCGCGGCGAGGAAGTCTTCGACGGGTCCGATGTCCTCCCCGGCCCACTGGCTCGAGAGCACGACGTTGCCGTTGCTCTTGTGGGTGAGTTTCAGCAGGCTGAACAGGTTCTGATAGAGCGGCTCCTCGGCGCCGCTGTGGGTTTCGAAGAACCTGCTGTAGTTCTCCACGAGTTTGGTGAAGTCGTCCGGGTTCTTCGTCAACTCGGCCCACGGCCACGCGATGCTGCTGAGCCAGACGTTCGGCGGCGGCGTCGGGATGGACTCGGCGAAGTAGTAGCGCAGGACGACGCCGAAGTTCCCGCCGCCACCACCGGTGTGCGCCCAGAAGAGGTCGGACGTGTGGGAGCCGGGCGGATCCGAGCGGTGTGCCCGGGTCACCACGGCGCGGCCGTCCGCGACGGTGACGACGTCGACCTGGACGAGGTGGTCCACGGTCAGACCGTCGCGGCGCGAGAGCACCCCGTATCCCCCGCCGCAGACGTGGCCGCCCGCCCCGACCGAGTAGCACGAGCCACCCGGAATGGTCACGCCGTACCGACGAAACAGGGTCGTGTAGATGTCCCAGATGGTGGCGCCGGACTCCACGCCGTAGGCGGCCTTGCCGTACTTGTCCTCGGTCTTCCGGACGTCCTTCATCGCGCTCATGTCGAGGATCGCGCCGCCCGTGTTCTCCACGAAGTCCTCGTAGCAGTGGCCCCCACTGCGTACGGTCGGCCGCAATCCCTGTCGCAGCGCCTCGTCCACGCCCGCGACCACGTCGTCGTCGCAGGTGATCACCTGGATGTAGCGGGGGCTACTGGTCCAGCGTTGGTTGAAGCCCTGACTCAGGGTCTCGTACCGGGGGTCGTCGGGGAGCACACGCGAGGCGCCCGACGCGGCCGCAGCCCCACCGGCGGGACGGGGGTTCGCGGACGGGCCCGGGGTCTCCGCCGCCCGGGCCCGGCCGTCCCCGAGCCCCAGACCGGCGATGGAGGCCCCTGCGGCCACGGCTCCGACGGAACCCAGCAGATTTCGTCGCGATACCTCGTGCGGCATGTCTCAACTCTCTTTCGCCGAATGGCCGGGAGAGCACCCACACTCCCCCGCACCCGGCCGAAGCCCGGCGTGACACGCGCTGCGAGCAGCCAGATCCCCCCTTCCGGGCCGGCGCATCCTGCGGCCGCCGGGGGGCAGGCGCGCCTCTCGCGACGCGCGCCTGCCGCACCCGCCGCGCCCTGGGCAACGGCGCCGACGCCGCCCGGGCGCGTACTCGTCTACCCGAGTGCGACCTGCGGCCGACCGGCGCGGGCCTCAGTACCACACGAAGTGAGGGCAGTTCCTAGACGTACGCCCACCACACCCAGCCCTTGACGCCACTGGCGTTGTGCTTCACGTAGTACCACCAGTTGGCCTCGCCGGCGTTCTTCTGGCAGTACACGGTGACGTCGGCACCCTTCTGCAGCAACCGAAGCACCGTGGAGTTGGTGCTCGGCTTGGAGCGCAGCCGGACGTTGCTGCCGGAGATCTCCGCGACGTGGTCCCTGAAGTCCTGGTCGCACGAGGGGTGCGACGCGGCCGACGCGCCGGGGGCCACGACGACCGCGCCGCCGGTGAGGAGCAACGCGGACGCGGTCGCCATGCCGAGTCGACGTCGAAGCGTCATGGATTTCCCCCGGGACTCTCGGTTTGCCGTACTGGATTTCATCGAATGCCCGTTCCTGCCCGCAGACCTGCGGACGACCTGGGTCGGCGGCGCATCGGCCGCCGCGTGATCACAGTCGGTGGCTCACGCTAGTTCCGCATGTCACGGCGGGCTATCCGTATCGCGCACCCCCGAGTGCACAGGGGAAGACGACAGGCGCCCGAAGCGATTGCACCCGTGCACGCGGCGGAAATAACGCGGTTGAAGCAGATCCACCGCGGCCTCTCCGTGCCCGCTCCGGGGCATCGCTGGTGGACACATCCTCCCATTGCGCTCACTTCCGGTGCTCTCGGCCCGCCGCGTGGCGTCGACGCGCGACCATGGGCGGGCACGACGCGAACTCGACGCAAAGGCGCCGGTGGACTACGGAGGGCATCCGGACGATACTGACCGATGAATCCATGCCCGGCCGGTTCTCGTCGGGTCGCCCACCGGCCGTGGGGAATCGAGGCTGTGGTGTCCGTCCGACCGCGTGAGGAACTGTTGGCGGCGGCCTTCGTGGATCTCGCGAACACGCTGGTACGCGATTTCGACGTCATCAACTTCCTGCACACCCTCGCGGAGCACTGCGTCGAACTGCTCGACGTCGCTGCGGCCGGCGTCATGCTGGCCACCCCCGAGGGCCGGGTCGTCGAGGCCGCGGCCTCGGACGAGCGCACCCGCGCCCTGGAGTTGGCGAGCATCGAGTGGGACGAGGGGCCCTGCCGCGACTGCTGCCACACCGGCGCCCCGGTCTCCGACGTCGCACTGGACACCGAGACGGCACGCCAACGGTGGCCGCGCTTCACCCCCCACGCGCAGGCCATGGGCTTCACCTCGGTGGTCGCGGCCCCACTGCGCCTGCACGAGACCACGATCGGCGCCCTCAACCTGTTCCGGAACCGCTCCGGCCCGCTCGACCAGGCCCAACTGCGCCTGGGGCAGGCGCTGGCGGACACCGCCACCATCGGCGTGCTGCAACACCGCGCCGTGCACGAGCAGATGACCGTGGCCACCCAGCTCCAGGCCGCGCTGGACAGTCGGGTCGTCGTGGAGCAGGCCAACGGGTTCCTCGCGCACCACCGCGACATCGGCGTCGACCAGGCGTTCCGGCTCCTGCGCGCGCACGCCCGCGCCCGCGGTCTGCGCCTGACCGACGTCGCCCGGGGGATCCTGGACGGCACCGTGGATCCGGCCCTGATCGGCCCCGGTGCCTGACACTCGGGGTGGTGTGACCGCCTCCAGGCGAGGGCGTCCGCGATGACCACGGTGCCGCAGCGCGCGATGGCCCGGTACCTGCTCGCCCAACAGGCCCGAGCCGGCCCCGGACTGGGCCCGCTCCCGCTGCCCGAGTGTGCCGAGTCCCTGGGTCTGGACGGACTGGCCTTCCTCCTGGCACCCGGCGGCCCGCCCCCCGAACTCCTCCAGTCCTGCGGCGACTTGACCGCCCCGTTGGAGGACCTGCAACTCACCCAGGGCCAAGGGCCCAGCACCGACGCCGCCCGCGGCACGCTCTTCCTCGCCGCCGACCTCTCGTCGATCCCGCCGACCCGCTGGCCCGGACTGCTCCCCGCCGTCACGAACCTGGGCGTCCATGCGATCTTCGCCTTCCCTTTGCGGGTCGGCGTCATCGTCCTGGGCGTACTCACCGGCCACCGCACCACATCGAGCCCGATGACCCCGGGCCAACTCACCGACGCGTTCGTCCTGGCCGGATCCCTGGGCTCACTCCTCATCGGCGCCGCCGCACACCCCGACACCCCCACCGCATTGCTCGCCGAAGAGCAGGGTCTGCACTTCGCCGAGGTCCACCAGGCCACCGGCATGGTCAGCGCCCAACTGGGCGTCACCCCCGCCCAGGCCCTGGTCCGCCTGCGCGCCCACGCCTTCGGCCACGACACGCCCCTGCTGGAGACCGCCCGCGCCGTCCTCGGCCGCCGCCTGCGTTTCGACACCGAGGACGACGACGACACGAGGACAGGCCGCCCCTGACCGGCACCCGGCCCACGAGCACTGTGACCGGAAACCTCCGGCCCGACTCGGATTTCACCGGAAGAGGACGACATGACGCCCATCGAAACGACCCGGGACCCGACCACCTCGCACACCGCCGCCGTCTCCGACGCGGTGTGCGATCCGCAGCGGATCGCCGCGGTCACCGCCGCCGGCCTGCTCGACAGCCTCCCGGACGAATTCTTCGACGACCTGGCCCGCCTGGCCCTGACCATCACCGGCGCCCGCGCGGCGTTCCTCACGGTCGCCGACACCGAGCGCGCCTTCTGGAAGAGCGCCATCGGCATCGATCCGGACGCCGCAGCCCGCGAGAACGCCCTCTCGGACAGCCCCTGCCACTTGTTGATCACCACTCGCGCACCCCTGATCGCCGAGGACGCCCACTTCGCACCCCGCGTCCACGGATTCGAAGTCCTGTCCGCCGCCCGCATCGGAGCCTGGGCCGGCTACCCGGTCTTCTCCACCGAGGGACACGTCCTCGGCGGCTTCTACGTCATCGACGCCCACCCGCGTCCCTTCACCACGGCCCAACTACAGGCACTGCAGACCGTGGCCCGCGCGGCCTCGTCCGAGATCGCGCTGCGCCAGGCCCTGGCGCTGGCCCGGGACGCCGGCCGCGCCTCCGCCACGCTGGCCCGCACCCTTCAGGACAACCTCCTGCCACCGCGCCTGCCCACCGTCGCGGGCCTGGACGCCGCCGCGATCTATCTGGCCGCCGACGTCACCGGCACCGACGTCGTCGGCGACTTCTACGATCTCTTCCACACCCGCGGCAAGAACTGGTGCGCGGTCATGGGCGACGTCTGCGGCAAAGGCATCGAAGCCGCCAAGATCACCGCACTGGCCCACTACACGATCCGCACCGAGGCCACCCAACATCCCGCACCTGCCAAGATCCTGCACCGCCTGCACGAAGCCCTCGTCGAACAACGCACCGACGACCGCTTCCTCAGCGCGGCCCTCGCCCTCCTGCACCCGGGCCCCGACGGCATCACCGGCCGCCTCTCCAGCGCCGGCCACCCACCCCCGCTGATCCGCCGCGCCGACGGAGGCGTCGAGGAACTCCACTGCCCCGGCACCCTCGTCGGCGCCTACATCGACAACGTCCGCCTGACCGAGATCCGCTTCCGCCTCGACCCCGGCGACGCCCTGCTCCTGTACACCGACGGCATCACCGAAGCCCGCGCCGGACGCGGACACCCGATGTTCGGCGAAGAACGTCTCGCCGAAACCCTCGGCAGGACCCGCGGTTCGGACGCCGCGAGAACCGTGGAGCACCTCTCCCGCGCGGTCGCCGCCCACGCCCGCGGTCACGCCTGCGACGACACCGCCCTGATGCTCCTGCGAGCCCCACCCATACCCTGAACCGCCGCACCGCGCTGCCGCGTCCGAGGCGCGCGGCAGCCCACAGTCGGCCCAGCCGGCGATGGGCTGTTGCCCCCCTGTCCGCCCCTGTTTGCCCCCGTTTGCCCCCGTGCCGACGGTCCTTCCCGGAATCCGCGGCCTGCGACGCCGGGGTCGTCGTGCCCGCCTCCCGGCCGGGTAAGGCACGGTCCGGGAACGCGAACGGGGCCCCGGTCGGAAGATGTTGACCGAGGCCCCGCACGACGTCGGGCACAGCCCGCACAGCTCACCCCGAGTGACTGTGTGGACCCGACAAAGGGCGTCTACCCGGCCGGGACACCGACCACTCGACGACACGCAGGACGTCACCCGAAAGAGTCGCGGGCGTATGTGAGTTCCACTCGCGCCGGACCCACCCGATCGCGCGGGTCGCGGCCCGACGGAGCGAGCCCCGACCTCCCCGGAAACGGGTCACAGGCCGAGACTCAAGGGTCCGAGGTCCGAAAGACGACGACCTGTGATCGGAAATGTACGCCCCGTTACCAGAGTGCGACATGTCCGTGATCGTTCGTAGGCCGTACCCCGCGTCCGCGCGGGCAGCCACACCGGCATGAAGGACAACGATCCGCTCCCGAAGTCCACCGCCGACGCCGACGCGTTGGCGGCCCTGGTCGCCCAGGCACGGCAGTGGAGCGACGCGCGGCCTCTTCCGGATCGGGGATGGACGTTCCCGGAAGCCGTCGCGGACGCAATCGGCGACCGCGTGCGACGCCGCTCGCCCCGCCTCCGGGCGATCCGGGCGGGATGGCGCCGAATCCGCGACGGAGAAGGCCGGTTGAACCGCCCGTAGGCGGCCTCCACGCACGACCCCACACGACGTGCCCCCGAGCCGAGTGGGTGCGTCGAACCCACGGCCGACCGGCGTGCCCCTCCCGCGTGGCGGAGGGAAGCGGCGCCCTACTCGTCCCCGCGCCGCGAGTCATCGGGCGGGCGGCGGAGGATCGACCAGGCCGCCGACCCCGGAGCGCCCGGCCGGGACGCCGACGATCCGAACACCGACGTGCTCCCGGACGGATTCGCCGAACACGCCGGCGACCGCGTCGGTGATCGTCCGGATCAACTGCCCCGGGGCGTCCTCGATTCCCGGCAGACGCAGCGCGCCCTCGCGCACGTGCAGCGAGACGGCCGGGGCGTGCACACCACCGGCGGCACCACCCGGCACCCCGCCGACTCCCCAGCGATGCCTCGGGATGCCGAAGATCTCCACGACGGCCATCGAACGCACCCCCTCGCCGTACACCCGCACCAACGCCTCGGTGAGCGACCGGACCAACCGGCCCTCGACCTCCCCGTCCAACTCCTCCTCGTGAACACCTATCTGGAAATGCGGCATCGGATTCTCCCCTCGCCGGCTTCTTCGCCTACGTCGAGCACCAACTTTGCTTTGCAAGCAAAGCATCTTTGCTCACAAAGGTAAACCGCATTGGCCGCCTCGATCAACAGGGAGCGGGTACGGCGGCCGGACCCGGGGCCGGGTCGGCCACGGAACGGCCGCCGGGTGTGCGACCGGGCCGAGCGCACGCAAGGCGGCAACGAGCAGGTCGCCCGGTCCCGCCCGCCGCGCACCCTTCCCGTCCGGAGCGCACCGCGGCAGGGCGCGGATCCGGCTCCGATATCCCGTTCGCGCGACCGTTCCGGCCGGATGACGCGAGGCCCCACGGGCCCGAGTTCGTGCCGAGTACCTCCCTGTACCGTGGCTTTTCGGCCGGCGCCGCAAGGCGTGTGCACGGCCTTGAACGAAGGGTTACGGGGATTTGAAAGTCACGGGGAAACGCCGAATATCGTTGGTCGCCGCGATCGCGGCGGGCGCCGCGATCGTGGGCGGGTTGCAGCTCTCGGGTTCGGCGTTCGGCGACCAGAGCGATCAGGACGCCAAGCCGACCGCCGAGGCTCCGGCACCGACCCAGCAGGCGCTGGAAGGGGTCGAGCCACCCGACTCCGGTTGGTCGGATGTGGACGGCACCGCGTTCGTCAATGGCCGAATGACGATTCCCGCGGTCGGCCCCGCCCGGCAACGCGCAAGCGTGTCCGCCGCCGCGGCGGCGCCGTCCGGGCCCGGGTGGAAGTCGGCCGGCGCGACGAAACTCCTGTCGACCGGCTACACGATCAAGTTCTACGACCAGAAGTCCGTCGACTGGCTGGGGCCGTACGTCAAGCGCTCCGCAGCCGAGATCCAGCGGGACACCGCGCTGCCGATCAAGGTGGACACCAAGCCGGTCGGCCACGACTACGTCCGCCCCAAGGGCGAGATCGTGATCGGCGCGTTCCTGAACCCGTGCGTGACCACCACCGACGGCAGTCCGTGGAAGGTCGTCATGGACGGATCCGGTACGCCGGGCTGGAGTTGCGGGTTCCACGCGCGCAGCACTCCGGACACGGTGACCAGCGGGCACGCGTACATCAACACGTCGTTCTTCACCACCGACGGCAAGCCCATCGCGCGCTTCGGCGAGGTCGGCATGCGGAATCACATCAGCCACGAACTGGGCCACACCCTGGGCCTGGCACACGCCGACGACGCGCCGAAGACGTGCGTCAAGGGCACGGACTCGGGCGAGACCCCGGTCATGTGCTCGGTCGTGAACGCCTACCCGGACTCCCGCGCGGGCCAGTACGTGCAGCAGTTCGACGTGCAGGGCCTGCGCTCGCTGGCCGCCGCGGCCGGCGCTCCGGTGTCCCCGCAGGGCAAGGTCACCGGCATCGCCGGCAAGTGTCTGGACGTCAAGGGCGGGAAGCCGGCCAACGGCACCCAGATCCAGATCTACACCTGCAACACCGGCCCGGGCCAGTCCTGGATCCTGCATCCGGACGGCACGCTGCGCTCGATGGGCAAGTGCCTGGACGACGCCCGCAATGCGAACACCGAGGGCAACAAGATCTCGTTGTGGGACTGCAACGCCTCGGCCGCCCAGAAGTGGAAGCTCGACGCCAAGGGTCGGATCGTTCACGTCGCGAGCGGCAAGGTCCTCGACGTCAAGGGCGGCAGCACCGCCAACAGCACCGTGGTGCAACTCCACTCCGCCAACGCGGGCAAGGGCCAACTCTGGAACGTCCCCAAGTAGGACGCACCCGAGGCAGGACCGAGGAAGCGGGACGGAAACAGAACCGAAGCAGGACGGCGGACACTTCCGTCGATCGGTGACGCGAGCCCCGGCAAGCGCACCCTCGGCAAGGCGGCCCGGGTCGGGGCCACCCACCCGGGCCCCCCCCCGTTCGCCCCCCGGCCCCCCCCCGCAAAATGCCGCGCACGGGCGGGGTGTGCCGTTTACCGGCCCCCCCCCGCCCCCCCGCGCGGCGGCCCCCCTTCTCGTTCGTCGCGCGGACGACCCGGCAGAGGAGCATGGCCCGTCGCCCGG
>NZ_JBITHP010000043.1:0-65179 GCF_044458105.1 Embleya sp. NPDC050493 | reverse complement strand
CCGTCGTCGGCAGCATGGCCTGGGACCTGGACGAGATCGCCACCCTCCGCCGCGACCACGGCCCCCAGGCCGCCCTCGACCTCCTCGGCGCCCCCCCCCCCCCCCCCCCCCCCCCCCCCCCCCCCCCCCCGCCCCGCCCCCCGCCCCCCCCCCCCCCCCCCCCCCCCCCCCCCCCCGCGACGATCCCACGGCACCGCTCAGCAGATCCTGGGCAGTTGCTCGCCGATCGGCATGTCCAACACGCGGGTGCCGCCCAGCCCGGTGCGCGCCACCACCATCCCCGGATGCGCCGCGACGCACTCTCCGATCACCGCCGCCCCGACGCCCAGCGGATGCGCACGCATCGCCGCGAGCACCGCGTCCGCGTGCTCGCGCGGCACGAACGCGACCAGCTTGCCCTCGTTGGCCACATACAGCGGATCCAGGCCCAGGATCGCGCAGGCGTTGGCCACCTGGGGCGGCACCGGGACGTCGCGTTCGGCGATCGTCACCCCGACCCCGGCCGCGGTGGCGATCTCGTTGAGCGCGGCGCCCAGGCCGCCCCGGGTGGGATCCCGCAGCACGTGCAGGTCCGGCGTGACCGCCAACATGGCCTCGACCAGCCCTCCCAGCGCGGCGCAGTCGCTGCGGATCTCGACGTCGAATTCGAGGCCCTCACGCACACTCATCACGGCCACGCCGTGTACGCCGATGTCGCCGCTGACGATCACCACGTCGCCCGGAGCGGCGCGCTGGGGTCGGATGTCGACGCCGGCCGGGACCAGACCGATCCCGGCGGTGTTGAGGTAGATGCCGTCCCCGTGCCCGGCCTCGACCACCTTGGTGTCGCCGGTGGCGATCTCGACGCCGGCGGCACGGGCCGCGTCGCCGAGCGCCCCGGCGACCCGGGCGACGACCGACATCTCGACGCCCTCCTCCAGGATGAAACCGACGGACAGATATGCCGCCCTGGCACCGCTCATGGCCAGGTCGTTCACCGTCCCGTTGACCGCGAGCTCGCCGATGCCGCCCCCGGGGAAGAACAGTGGACGGACCACGAACGAGTCGGTGGAGAAGGCCAGTCGAACCCCGCCGAGGGTGACCACCGCGGAGTCGGCGAGACCGGCCAGCAGGGGTCCCCCGAACGCGGGCGCGAAGACGTGCTCGACGAGTTCGGCGGACAGCGCACCGCCCCCGCCGTGCCCGGTCACGATCCGCGGATGGTCGCGCAACGGGGCCGGGCAGGTCCACCCGGAGAAGTCCGGCGCGGCGGGCACGGCGACCGGAGCCAGGTCGGTGAGCTCAGACAACGGAGGTCGCCTCCCGGGGCGCGGTGGGAGCGGCGTCGAGCCGGCGGTAGAGGTAGTAGGCGGCGCACGCGCCCTCGCTGGAGACCATCGTGGCGCCGAGCGGATTGCGCGGGGTGCAGGTGGTGCCGAACGCCGCGCACTCGTTGGGCTTGAGCAGGCCCTGCAACACCTCGCCGCTGCGGCACTCGGCCGGTTCCAGGGTGGTGATCCCGGTCACGTCGAAGCGGTACTCGGCGTCGTGGTCGCGGTAGCGCGGAGACAACCGCCACCCGCTGTCCGGGATGACCCCGATGCCGCGCCAGGCCCGGTCGGTCACCTCGAACACATCGGCCAGCATGGCCTTGGCCGCGGGATTGCCCTCGGTCCGGACCGCCCGCGCGTACGCGTTGTCCACGGTGTACTCGCCGCGCTCCAACTGCCCGACCGTGCGCCGAATGCCCTCCAGGATGTCCAACGGCTCGAAACCGGTGACCACGATCGGCACCCGATGGCGCTCGGCCAGGTCCGGATACTCGTCCACACCCATCACGCTGCACACGTGGCCGGCCGCCAGGAAGCCCTGCACCCGGCAGTCCGGCGACTGCATGATCGCCTCGATCGCCGGCGGTACCCGCACGTGCGACACCAGCAGGCTGAAGTTGCGGATGCCCTGCCGCCTGGCCTGATACACCGTCATCGCGTTGGGTGGCGCGGTGGTTTCGAAGCCGATGCCGAAGAACACCACCTCGCGGTCCGGGTTGTCCCGGGCGATCGCGAGCGCGTCCAACGGCGAGTAGACCACCCGCACGTCGCCGCCCTCGCTGCGCACCCGGAACAGGTCGCGGTCGGTGCCCGGCACCCGCAACATGTCACCGAACGAACAGAAGATCACCCCGGGTCGCGCCGCGATCGCCAACGCCTTGTCGATCACCTCCAACGGGGTCACGCACACCGGGCAGCCCGGCCCGTGGATCAACTCCAGCCCGGAAGGCAGCAGTTGGTCGATACCGTGCCGGATGATGGTGTGCGTCTGCCCGCCGCAGACCTCCATGATCGACCAGGGCCGGGTCACCGTGGCCCGGATCTCGTCCAGCAGCCGGCGACCGACCTCCGGATTCCGGAACTCCTCCAGGTACTTCACCGCCGGGCCTCCTTCGAAACGCCGTTGTGATGCGGGTCGGGCACGACCACCGGCTCCGGCCGGACGAACTCCCCGGCGGCCGCGCCGGCGGCCTCCCAGGGGTCTCCGAACTCCTCCTGGAGCAACCCCATTTCGTCGAACAGAGCGAGCGTGCGCAGGGCCGACTCCTCGTCCAGTCGTTGCAGCGCGAAGCCCACGTGGACGATGGCGTACTCGCCGACGCTCAGGTCGGGGACGTACTCCAGGCACACCTCCTTGACCACGCCGCCGAAGTCGACGAGGCCCATCCGGGTTCCGTCCCGATCCTCGATGTGCGTCACTCTGCCGGGCACCGCCAGGCACATGGCTCTCTCCTCGTCATCCGACAACGACCGCGGTACGTCGGTCGTCGACTCGTGGATCGTCGGGCGAACGTTCACGCGCGGGCCGGCTCACCGGCCCCGACCAGCACCTGGCCCAGCGCCAGGCCGCCGTCGTTCGGCGGCACCCGGCGATGCCGCAGCACGGTGAAATCCCTTTCGCGCAAGGCCCGTCCGCAGCCCGAGGACAGGATCGCGTTGGCGAACACGCCGCCGGTGAGCACGACCGGCGTGGGCCCGAACCGCTCCCGCGCGTGTTCGGCCACCGCGACCACCAGGTCGACGACCGCGTGGTGAAAGCGCGCCGCGAGCAGTTCCGGCTCGCTCCCGGCTCGCAGGTCGGCGATCGCCGCCGCGAACACCGGGCCCGGGTCGGCGATCAGCGGATCGTCGTCGCCGCCCCCCGGGAGCAGCCCGAACGTGTACCCGGGGACCGGCCCGGAGCGCCGAACGGCCGCCCCCTCCAGCTCGATCGCCGCCTGCGCCTCGTAACCGGCCACGTGACAGACGCCGATCAGCGACGCGTACGCGTCGAAGAGCCGCCCCATGCTGGAGGTGGGCACGCAGTTCAGGTCGCGTTCGAGCTGGCGCGCCAACACCCGGCGTTCCTCGTGCGATCCGGCCTGCACGCACGGCAGGTCGTCCGCCCACTCGATGCCGGCGGCGTGCAGGTGGGCCAGCGCCATCCGATACGGGCGCGCCACCGCCGCGTCGCCACCGGCCAGCGGCGCGTAGCGCAGGTGCGCCACCCGTCGGTAGCCGGCGTAGTCGGCGAGCAGGAACTCCCCGCCCCAGATTGCGCCGTCGTCCCCGTAGCCGGTCCCGTCGAAGGCGACGCCCAGCACCGGCGCGGTACCGTCCGATCCGTGTTCGGCCATCGCGGCGGCGATGTGCGCGTGGTGGTGCTGGACCAGCCGCACGGGCCGCCGGGCCGCGGTGCGCCGAGCCCAGCCGGTGGACCGGTAGCCCGGGTGGCGATCGGCGACCAGCACTTCGGGGCGCACGCCGGTGACCGTGCCCAGGTGCTCCGTCGCGTGCTCGAACGCACGTTGCGTGGCCAGGTCGTCCATGTCGCCGACGTGCCCGGACAACCACGCCTCGTGGCCCTCGGCCAGCGCGAACGTGTTCTTCAGGTCCCCGCCGACGGCGAGCGTCGCGGGCACCGCCACCGGCAGCCGGATCGGCAACGGAGCCCAACCCCGGGAACGCCGGACGAACAGCGGTTCGCCGTCCACGACCCGCACCACCGAGTCGTCCAGCGGCACCCGGATCGCCCGATCGTGGGTGAGCCAGCCGTCGGCGAGCGGCGCGAGCCGGGTCAACGCCTCGGCGTCGTCGGTCACGATCGGCTCGCCGGCCGCGTTGCCGCTGGTGAGCACGAGCAGGCGCGGCCCGGGCCGATCGTCGAGCAACCCCAGGAGCAGGTGGTGCACGGGCGTGTACGGCAACATGAAGCCCAGGTCGGGGCAGCGCGGGGCGATCGCCTCCGGCAGCGCGGACCCGGCGGCCCGGCGGCGCCGCAGCAGCACGATCGGTCGGGCGGCGCCGGTGAGCAACTCCCGCTCCGCGTCCGCGATCGCGGCATGCGGCTCGATCTCGGCGAGGGTACGGGCCAGCAGCGCGAACGGTTTGTCACCGCGCCCCTTGCGCTCGCGCAGCCGCAGTACCGCGTCCTCGTCGGCCGCGTCGCAGGCCAGGTGGTAGCCGCCGATGCCCTTGACGGCCAGGATCGCCCCCTCCGCGAGCATCCGGCGGGCCTCGTCCAGCGTGCCGAAGCCGATCGGCGCCCCGTCCGCGCCGACCAGGGACAGCCGGGGTCCGCAGGCGTGGCACGCGATGGGTTGTGCGTGGAAGCGCCGGTTGCTCGGATCGGTGTACTCCCGGGCGCAGTCCGCGCACATCGGGAAATCGGCCATCGTGGTGTGCGCGCGGTCGTAGGGCAGTGCGGTGACGATGGTGAAGCGTGGGCCGCAGTCGGTGCACGTGATGAACGGATGCAGGTGGCGGCGATCGGTGGGGTCCGCCAGCTCGGCCAGGCAGGGCTCGCACGTGGCGACGTCCGGTGGGATCTGCGTACGCTGCGCGGCGCCCGGCTCCGGCGGTGCGGAGGCCACGATCGCGAATCCGGTGTCGCCGCCGATCTCGAGTTCCTCGTGGGTGATCGAGTCGACCGAGGCCAGCGCGGGCGCGTCGGTGTCGATCCGGCGGCAGAAGGCGGCCACCTCGGTCGACCGGCCCTCGATCTCCACCAGCACGCCCGCACCGGTGTTGGTGACATGGCCGGCCAGGCCCAGCTCGGTGGCCAACGTGTAGACGAACGGTCGGAAACCCACGCCCTGCACGGTGCCCCGCACGGTGATCCGGCGCCGCTGTGCGACGTCGGCCTGCCCCTCGGCGGTCAAGACGGCTCCCCCGTCGGCGCGGGCCACCGGTCGAACCCGTGGTCGTCCTCGTGTGCGTGAGCGAGGTGCTCGTGCCCCTGCCCGTCCTCGTGCCGGTGCGGGTGGGCGTGATCGTGCCCGTTTCGGTGGCCGTGGTCCGGCGATCCGCCCGAGTGCCCGTACCCGTGCCCGTGCCCGTGCTCGTGCCCGTTCGCCGCGTGCCGTGCCATGACCGGCGTGTGCACCACGCCCCCGTCGAGCACCGCGAGTGCCCGTGCCAGCAGATCACCCACACCACGACCGGTCCTGGCCGACGTGAACAGCACCTCGACCCCGGGGTTGACCCGCCGGACGTTCGCCAGGAACGCGGGTTCGTCGAACTCCACCGCCTCGGCGAGGTCGGTCTTGGTCAGCACCACCAGGTTCGCCAGGCCGAACGCGGACGGATACTTGAGCGGCTTGTCCTCCCCCTCGGTCACCGACGCGAGCGCGACCCGCAGGCTCTCGCCCAGGTCGTAGGAGGCCGGGCAGACCAGGTTGCCGACGTTCTCCACGAACAACAGCCGGGTCCGCGTCGGCAGCCAGCCGGTGAGCTGCCCGCGCACCATCGCGGCCTCCAGGTGGCACAACCCGTCGGTGAGGACCTGCTTGACCGGCGCGCCGGCCCGGGCCAGCCGCGTGGCGTCGTTGTCGGTGGCCAGGTCGGCGGTCAACGCCGCGACCGGGACGCCGCGTTCGCCGGCCAGGCGCAGTTCGGCCTCCAGCAGCGCGGTCTTGCCGCTGCCGGGGCTGGACAGCAGGTTGATCGCGATCACCCCGCGTGCGGCCAGTTCGGCGCGCAGGTCGCTCGCGCCGCGATCGTTGTGGGCGAGTACGGCCTGCCGCAACTCGTCGACTCGGCACATGACGGATCAACCCTCCTGAATGGCCTCGGCGTATCCGACGTCCTCGACCGGGTCGGCCCAGCACACGTCGAGGATCTGCAACTCGCGTCCGCACAGCAGTTCGGCTGTCGCTCCCGCGCACTTCGGACAGCACAGGTCCGGCGGCACGCCCACCGCCCACTCCACGGCGCACGCCGTGCAGCGGGCCCGGCCGGCGACGGTCTCCATCACCAACTCGGCATCGCACAGCACCGTTTCGGCACGCGCGACCTCGAAGGCGAAGGCCAGTGAATCGGGAACCACACCGGCGAGTTCCCCCACCCGCAGCCGCACGCTCAACGCCGCGCGCTCGCCGGTGCGCGCGGCCGCCGCCTCGACCTGTTCGACGACGGCCATCGCAATCGACATCTCGTGCATCGGCCCTCCGCCGGTTCGCCGGTCCCACGCGTCGACCCACCGGCTCGGCCGGCCCGAGCCCGGGGCTCCATTACAGGCTCGGCCGGCGACGTGTCCCGGCACCCACGCCGTGGCCGACGCCCGACGTACCCCATTCGCCGCAACCCGGTGGGACCCCGGCCGGACACCACGCAAACCGGCCTACATGGCGCGCATCCGCAGATAGCGCTGGATGTCGGCCCGATTCACGAGCACGACCAGCCCCGCCAGGAGCACTCCGCCGATCAGGATCCTTCGCATGCCGGCACCTCTTCGGAATCGGAACCGCGCACCGCGTCCACGGCGGCGGGTCGTGCGTCGACCGGGCCCGGCGCGTCCGAGGCACCGACTCGCCCGTCGACCGTTTGTTCGGTTGCCCGCCCGGCCGGGCGGTCGGTCTCGCGCGCGACCGGTGCCTGATGCCACAGCACCCGCAGGATCAGCGCGACCGCCTCGTCCACGGCAGCCGCCACGGGCGGACTGAGCCCCACCCGCTCGTCCAGGTCGGCCGGTTCGCAGCCGACCACCAGCACCCGACGCGGCGGTGTGCCACCGGTGCCCGCGCTCAGCGTGCCCAGCAGGGCGAGCACCGCGTCGGGCCCCATCCGGTGGCCGTCCAGCAGCGCCGACTCGGGCTCCACCGAGCCCGGTACGGCGGCCTCGATCAGGTAGACCGTGCCCGGTTCGCCGCCGCGAGCGGTGGCATCCACCAGGATCAACGTGTCGTAGCCTTCCAGGAGTTGGTAGGCCAGATGCACACCGCGCACCCCGAAGTCGACCACCTCGGCGCCGGCCGGCAGCGAGTGCGCGGCGATCCTGCCGACCGTCTCCACCCCGAATCCGTCGTCGCCGAGGAAGATGTTGCCGACCCCGGCGACGAGCACGCGCTCGACGCCCTCGGTCGGCAGGCCGCGGCCGGTCATTCGTCCTCCGCGAGGGTGAGTTCGTCGGGTCGGAAGTACAGGAACCGGCCCTGTGCCCGCCGGATGTCCGCGCCGGGGTCGTCCGCCACGGTCACCGCGACATGCACTTCGCCGTCGACGTCGTGCAGCACCGCCTCGACCACCGCGTCCCGGCCGTGCAGGAACAGGTCCTGGGCATCGGTACGGCGCAATCCCGGCCGCAATCGCACCCGGCTGCCCGCCCCGACCGAACGCCCGTCCACCGGAACCCGATCCGAACCGGGATCGAACCCCGCGTCGCTCGCCGGATCCCACCAGGGCCGCTCGCCGCCCGACCCGAACGGATCGGCCGCGCCGGGTTCGACCAGGGTCGTAGGCGCACTCGGTCCGCTGCTCCCGCGCAGCGTGCGCACCGCGCCGTGCAGCCGGTCCCACACCTCCGGGGGCAACGAGTCGACCAGATCCACGGCGGCGCCCGCGCGCATGTCGGTGCCGCGCGCCTCGCGCTTCTCCCGCTCGGTCAGCGCCGACGTGCGCAGCGCGAGAATCTCGTCGATCTCGGTCGCGTCGTAGAGCGCGCCCGGGCTCTCCGGAGCCACCTGCGGGTGATCCTCCAGGATGATCGGCGAGGACAACACCACGTCGTCCCGCTCCCCGACCAGCACCGGCCAGGTCCGCAGATTGACACACGACGCCGCGGCGGCGCCCGCCCACTCCGGCGGGTCGGTCATCGACAGGAACGACCCGGCGTCCACCCCGAGCAGCACGTGCGCCGACACCAGTGCGTACGGCAGCGCCGCGTCCCGGTCGGCATCCGGATCCGGCGTCCATCCGGCGGTGTTCGCCACCTCGACGGTGAGTTTGAGGGTGCGGTAGGGGCCGGGGATCTCGGCGGTACGCAGCCGGATCACACCCTCCGCCCGGGCCCGCCTGCGGACCAATCGGCCGAGCACCCGGCCGTCGAGCTCGACCGCCTCGCTCTCCTCGTGCTCGGCCCGCTCGAACGGCACGACCAACCCGTCGCCGGCCAAGTCGGCTACGGGCACCGCGAGTTCGACCCGCTCCTCGACGCCCTCGTCCCACGGCACGAGCACCCGATCGGGCAGCTCCAACGTGTCCACACCGGTGAATCCCCCGTCGGGGCCCACCTGTTGCACCGTGCGTCGTTGCGCATGCAGGAAGCGCAGCTCGACCGAGAGGTTCGCACCGTCCCGCGGTTCGATCAGGCACTCGGTCCGCTGGTCGTGGTGTTCGCCGCTGCCCTGCCCCCAGGCCGGGGGCACCAGGACGCCGAACTGCCAGCGCATCCGGTTCTTGGCGGCCGAGGCCCGGTACGGGTAGAGCACGTAGCCCTCGAACAGCACGGCGTCGGCGATCTGCCGAGCGGCGGCGAACCGCTCCTCGGTGGCGAGCCCGGACGGTGTCATCGCACGATCTCCTCGGTGTCGCCGCCGCGATCCGGCGCGCGGTGGCGGCCGGCCGCGACGCCGAGGATGCGCTCGGACGCGGAGTCGGGTTCGGCCGCCGCCAGCAGGGCCTGCATCGTGGCCTCCCAGGAGGGCAGCGCATGCCGGGACCGGTAGGCGAGCAACGCGTCCATGCCCTCACGCGGCAGGCGCAGCCAGCCGCAGCCGGGGAAGTGCTGCTCGATCATCTCCCGCCACACGGCCACCGGCATGCGGCATGCGGCCTCCTTGTGCCAGGGCACCGGTTCGACCCGGAATCCGCCGGGGCCGATGAACGCGGTTCCGGAGAAGAGCATCAGCAGCGGTGCCTCGCCCTCGCCCAGGGCGTGGAAGTAGCGGGAGGAGGCGATGTCCATGTCGTAGGTGCACGGCACCACCAGGTCCACCTCGGTCTCCCCGGTGAAGCCCGGCACGGTCAACGCCACCTGGGCGAACCGGATCGGGTGCAGCGTGCTGCCCCAGCGGGACCGTTCGCCGAAGAGCACGTCCAGCCGGTCGCCCTCGGCCGCGCCGTAGCGCCGCCGGGCCGGCTCGATCCGCAGTTGCACATGCAGCGCGAGCGCGTGCACCCGGGCCTGCTCGGCGGCGGTGATCCGCAGCCGGAAGACCAGGGTGGGGCCCGCCGCGTAGCCGTCCGCTCGCACCCCGACGCAGGAGAAGCCCAACTCGGTCACGGCAGTTCGTCCCTTCCGGGCACGCGAGCCCGCGAGCGCACGTCGGCGAAGAACGCGGCCAGGTCGGCGCGCGCCTCGGCACCGCCGTCGAAGCCCTGCCAGTGCAGGCGCATCCGGCCCACCAGCGCGTAGCAGACGTCGACCGGGACCAGGAAACACTCGCTCGCCCCGTCGGTGCGCCGCACCAGCAGCGCCTCGACGTCGGCGTGCAGCAGTCGGGCGAGCCGACTCTCGCCGAGCACCGCCTGCCACAGCTGCGGATCCAGGTCGCTTTCGGTGGCGCCGGCCGGGCTGGGGTAGAAGGCGATCAGCCGGTCCGCCGCGGCGTTGCGCAGGAAGAACGCCATGCCGACCGGGATCTGCAGAGCCTCCCACGCGCCGTCGTCCAGGCTGTGTTCGGGGTCGACGAGGTAGCGCTCGGGCACGGCCCGATAGCGACCGCCGGCCGCACCGCGCTGCTCGAACAACATGGCGCAGCCGCGGCACGCGCAGGCCAGCACCCGGGCGTCGGTGTCGACGAGGTGGCGGTGTCCCGGGCCGACCTCCTGGGCGCACAACTCGCAGCGTTCCGGCTGCGGTCCGGCCGGCCGGCGGAATCGGCGCAGCCCGTCCGCCGGTCGCACGCGCGTCGGGGGTGGCGCGCTCACCGCGCGGCCCGAGCCGGATCGGCCGGTCGCACGCCGATCTGGAGCAGCGCGGGTTCCGCGGGCGCGGCCGGGGCCTCCTCGATCTCGACGCGCTCGACCTCGGGTGCGTAACCCGCGAGGACCCCCTCGATGGCCTCCCGCGCACCGTCGGTGCCCGTGCCCGTGCTCGCGCATCCGCAGCCGCCGCCGCTCGCGGCGGTGATCCGCAGTCGGACGCACCGGGCGTGCTCGTCGTAGTCGAGCAGTTCGGCGTGGTGTTCCGGGTGGGCCACGAGACCGCGGGCGACCCGGGTGGGCACGTCGTCCGGATGCAGGTCGTGCAGGACCAACAGCCCGGTGACCAGTTCGTCGTCGAGCACGGCGCGCCGGTCCGCATCGGCGTCGCGCAACAGCGCGGCCAGGCGGGCCAGGCCGGCGCCGTAGAAGTCCATCAGGGCGCGTACCAGTTCCTCGGCGGCGGCCCGGCCGGCCGGGTCGCCGCTCTCGGCCAGGCGGGTGAGGATCTCCTCGACCCGCAGTCCGGTCTGTTCGGCGTTCATCCGCTCAGCCCGCTCAGGCCGGTGGGCACGTGCAGCTTCTGCAGGGTCTTGCCGTCGCCGAGGTACATGTGCACGCCGCACGGCAGGCAGGGGTCGAAGCTGCGCACGGCCCGCATGATGTCGATGCCCTTGAAGTTCTCCGGGGAGTTCTCCTCGAAGATCGGCGTGTTCTGCACCGCGTCCTCGTAGGGCCCGGGGGTGCCCAGGGTGTCGCGGACGCTGGCGTTCCACGGAGTGGGCGGGTACGGGTGATAGTTGGCGATCTTCCCGTCCCGGATCACCATGTGGTGCGAGAGCACGCCGCGCACGGCCTCGGTGAAGCCGACGCCGACCGCCTCGTCGGGCACCTCGAACTTCTCCCAGGTCTTGGTCCGGCCCGAACGCACCTCGTCGAGTGCCTTCTCGGCGAAGTGCACCGCCATGGCGGCCATGTACGCCTGGAAGTAGGTGCGGGCGCGGTTGCGCTCCAGGGCGTTGCTCCACTGCGGGATCTTCCACTCGAAGGTGGTCTCCGGCTTGGTCATCGACTTGGGCAGGTTGATCACCACGCTGTGCCCGGTGGCTTTGACGAAGCCGGTGTCGACCAGTCCGTTGAGCGCGGTGGACCACAGCCGGGCGAGCGGGCCGCCGCCGGTGTCCAGGGCCAGGTAGTCGGTGCCGTCGAACCAGCGCGGCGACATCACCCAGCTGTAGTTGTTCTCGAAGTCCCGCTTCTGCGGTGCGGGGATGGTGTGCTGATTCCACGGGTGGCGCGGGTCGACCGGGTTGCCCAGCGGGTCGTGCGTGACGAACTGCTCCTGGCCCTCCCAGTCCTGGTAGTAGGAGCTGCCGAGCAGGATCCGGATGCCCAGGTTGATCTCGGTCAGGTCGTTGGTGATCAGTTTGCCGTCCACCACGATGCCGGGGCTGACGTACATCCGCCGGCCCCAGTCGGTCATGTTGCGATAGGTGAAGTCGCAGTGGTCGGGGTCGTTGAGCGCGCCCCAGCAGCCGAGCAACACCCGCCTTCGGCCGACCTCTTCGTAGCCCGGCAGGGCCGTGTAGAAGAAGTCGAAGAGGTCGTCGTGCAGCGGCACCACGCGCTTCATGAACTCGACGTAGCGCATCAGTCGGGACAGGTAGTCGGTGAACAACTGAACCGAGGCGACCGTGCCCACGCCGCCCGGGTAGAGCGTGGAGGGATGCACGTGCCGGCCCTCCATCAGACAGAACATCTCCCGGGTGTAGCGGCTGACCGCCAGCGCCTCGCGGTAGAACTCACCCTCGATCGGGTTGAGCGAGCGCATGATGTCGGCGATGGTGCGGTAGCCGTGTTCCGCGGCGTGCGGGGCCTCGGTGCGTTCGGCCAGATCCAGCACACCGGGGTTGGTCTCGCGGACCATGCGCTCGCAGTAGTCCACCCCGACCAGGTTCTCCTGGAAGATGTTGTGGTCGAACATGTACTCGGCGGCCTCACCGAGGTTGATGATCCACTCGGCCAGGTGCGGCGGCTTGACGCCGTAGGCCATGTTCTGCGCGTAGACCGAGCAGGTGGCGTGGTTGTCGCCGCAGATACCGCAGATCCGGCTGGTGATGAAGTGCGCGTCGCGGGGGTCCTTGCCGCGCATGAACACGCTGTAGCCGCGGAAGACCGACGAGGTGCTGTAGCACTCGGCGACCCGCTTCTGCTTGAAGTCGATCTTGGTGTGGATGCCCAGACTGCCCACGATCCGGGTGATCGGATCCCAGGACATCTCGGTGAGGCCGCTGCCGTCGCCGGCCACTTTGGTCGAGGGTGCCATCGTGTGTCGTGCCCTTCTGCGGTGTGGGACGGGACGGCGGCACGCTCGGGGTCGGCCGCGGGGTCGAGGACTGCGCACGGCTCACCAGGGCGGGCGGTAGCCGGTGGTCAGCTTGCGGTCGGAGTGGCGCCACTTGGGTTCCTTGTCCACGGTCTGCGCGGTGATCGAGCGCAGTTTGCGGATCAGCAGGCCGTACGCGCCGCTGGCGGTCGCGGAGACCTTGCTGCCGGGCGGTTCGTCCATGAACGGCATGAACTTGTCCGGGAAGCCGGGCATCGTGCAGGCGATGCAGATCCCGCCGACGTTCGGACAACCGCCGACGCCGTTGATCCAACCGCGCTTGGGCACGTTGCACTTGACCACCGGACCCCAGCAGCCCAGCTTCACCAGGCACAGCGGCGAGCCGTACTCGTCGGCGAACTGGCCCTGTTCGTAGTAGCCGCCGCGGTCGCAGCCCTCGTGCACGGTGGCGCCGAACAGCCAGGTCGGGCGCAGTTTGTCGTCCAACGGGATCATCGGCGCGGACCCGGCGAGCTGGTAGAGCAGGTAGGTCAGCGTCTCGGCGAAGTTGTCCGGCTGGATGGGGCACCCGGGCACGCAGACGATCGGCAGGCCCGCCTTGGAGGTCCAGTCCCAGCCCAGGTAGTCGGGCACGCCCATGGCGCCGGTCGGGTTGCCGGCCATCGCGTGGATGCCGCCGTACGTGGCGCACGTGCCGATCGCCACCACGCCGGTGGCCTTGGGCGCGAGCCGGTCCAGCCATTCGCTGGTGGTGATCGGTTGGCCGGTGGTGGGGTCGTCGCCGAATCCGCACCAGTAACCCTCGGGCTTGATCGACTCGTTCGGGATGGATCCCTCGATCACCAGGACGAACGGGTCGAGTTCGCCGCGTTCGGCCTTGAAGAACCATTCGATGAAGGTGTCCGCGCCCCCGACCGGGCCGCACTCGAAATCGATCAGCGGCCAGTGCACGGCGATCGGGGGCAGTCCGGGCAGCGCGCCGGTGACGATCTCCTCGATCGACGGCTGCATCGCGGCGGTCAGGGCGACGGAGTCGCCGTCGCAGCTCAGACCGGCATTGATCCACAGAATATGGATCGGGGACGGTGAGTCGGCCGGCGTGGCGGCGGTCGCACTCTCGGCGGTGTTCTCGGACGTGGCGCGCATGACGACGCCTCCTCGAAAGGTTATGAGTCAGACATAACGGACTCCTGAACCTTCCTATCAGTCCACCACGTGACGCGCCTCACACCCGGGCCATCCGGGCGAGTCGCGACGCGCCGATTCCGCGGCGCCGAGACCGACCGGCCGCCGCGGTACCGGTCCGCGTCAGGACGCCGGCGGTGCGGGCGCGACCCGGGTGGGGGTAGCGGCGGCCGCCGGGCCGTAGCGGGCCAGGAACATGTCCACGCCGCCCGTGATCAGCCGCCGGGTCAGATCGGCGTCGGGGACCGCACCCGACGAGCCGTAGGCGATGTGCGGCATCAGGACCAGGCCGGAGAGTTGGATCGCAGCCAACGGCACGTCGTCGATCGCGAGTTCGCCGCGCTCGACGAGTTCCGCGAGCGCCGTGCGGACCACCACGTGGAAGCGGTCCGGTCCCAGCTCGCGCCAGGTGCGCCCCAGGTCCGGCAGCCGCGGCATCGAGCCCATCACCACGTTGTGCAGGGTCAGCACCTCCGGCGTGGCATGCCCCGCCACCCACGCCTCGCAGATCGCCGTCAGGTCGGCCCGCACGTCCGTCGAGGAGCCCAGCCGCTCCTCGATCAGGCGGGTGGACTCGGCGAGCGCCCGGTCCAGGATCTCGCCGACGATCGCCGTGAACAGGGCTTCCTTGCTGCCGAAGTGGTTGTAGACGGTCACCTTCGCGACGCCCGCCTCGGCGGCGATGGTGTCCATGCCCACCTGGTAGCCCTCGCGCAGGAAGGCCTGCGTGGCCGCCTCCAGGATCGCCTTGCGCTTGCGCGCCGCCCGGTCACCGGAAGGGATGCGCTTGGGGGTCTGCTCCGCTGCCCACACAGTCGTGTCTCCGTTCGTCGAGCGCAGTCTAGCCAAGGTGAACCGAACCGGTGAGTTCATCCGAACTGCACTGTTGAGTTCAACTGAACTGCACTGTATGGTTTGGTCTCCGAAGCGGGCCTTTTCCGGGAGGGGATCAGCACATGAAGCGCTTGAAGCACCTGGAACGCATGGCGGACATACAGCACATGGAGCACAAGACGCACGAGCAGGCTGTGCGCTCGGCGCGACCGGGGCCGGCATTCGCGCTGCTCGCCGCGGTGCAGGCGATCCTCAACACGTCGGTCACCATCACCTCGGCCGCGGGGCCCGACATCGCCGCCGACCTCGACCTCGGCGCATCGGGCCTGATCTGGGCCGGCGCCGCGTACACCCTGGCGTTCAGCGGCCTCCTGCTGCTCGGTGGCCGGGTGGCCGACCTGCGCGGACGGCGGGCCGGCTTCCGGATCGGCACCGCGGTGTTCGCCGCCGCGTCCCTGGCCGGCGCCCTCGTACCGGGCGGTGGATGGCTGATCGCGGCCCGACTCGCCCAGGGCGCCGGCGCCGCACTCGCCGCACCGGCCGCGATGGCGCTGGTCGGTGACGTGTTCCCGGCCGATGCCGCCCGTCGGCGGGCGATGGCCGCGTGGGGCGGGCTCTCCGGGGTCGGTGCGGCGCTGGGCATGCAACTCGGCGGCGCGACCGCGACCTGGGCGTCCTGGCGCTGGTCGTTCGCGGTGCTCGCGCTGGTCGGCCTGGCCGTCGCCGTGCTCGCCGGCCGCCATCTGCCGTCCGGCCCGGCCCGGGTCCCCGGCCGGGTGGACGTACTCGGCGCCGCTCTGGTCACCGGCGGCGTCGCGGTGCTCAGCCTGGGACTGGTGGCAGTGGGCACCCACGGCTGGCTCGCCCCGGAGGTACTGCTGCCGCTGGTCGTGGGGCTGCTGCTGCTGGCGGCCTTCGGCGTGGCCGAGAACCGGGTCGCGGCGCCGCTCGTGCCGCTGCCGTTCCTCGCCTCCCGTCGACGCGTGGCAGCGCTCGCCACCGGCATGCTCGCACCGATCGCCGGGTCGACGGCCGCGTTCTTGATGTCGCTGTACTTCCAGCGGGTGCTGGAGTGGTCCGCGCTGCGCTCGGCGATGGGCTTCGTCCCGTACACCCTGATGCTGATCGCGGTCAGCGCCGGCAGTGTGCCGATCGTGGCCCGGTTGGGCGTGCGGTGGACGGCCGCACTGGGGCTGGTCACGATGGCCGGCGCCTTCCTGCTGTTCTCCCGGATCGGCCCGGACGCGGCCTACTCGGGAGCACCGCTCGCGGGCATGCTCACCCTGCCGATCGGCATCGGCCTGACCGCCGCGGCGGCGGTGGTCGCCGCCACCCGCGGCGTACCGCCCGCTCAGGCCGCCCTCGCCGGCGGCGCGTTCAACACCACGATGCTGCTCGGCCCCACCGTCGGCATGGCCCTGTTCGCCTCGCTCGCCGACGCGCACACCGGCACCGGCCCCTCCCCCGAACAGGCGGCCACCGACGGCTACACGTTCGCCTTCCGGGCCGCGGCGGCGCTGTTCGCCCTCGCCGCGCTCGCCGCGGTGAGCCTGCGGGGCCGCCGTACGCCCCATCCGCGGCCCGTCCGGGTCTGAGCCCCACCGATCCACCACCCCACCCGAACCGCCGCTCCACCCGAACCGCCGCTCCACCCATCGAAGGAGTTCACCGATCATGACCACGACGACCTGGGTCGCGGGCTTCCGCTCCGCCGTGCTCGACCCGAACGAGAGCATCCTGATCCAGCCCTCGCGGGGCTTCCGCGACCAGACGGTGCGGCAGATCCTGCACCTGGACGGCGGCGGTACCACGCTGCGGGTGCTGCTCAGCAACGAATACGGCAAGGAACCGCTCGTCATCGGCGCCGCCCGGGTGGCCGTCGGCACCGGCGAGGGCACGATCGACCCCGCGACGGACACCGTGCTGCGCTTCGGCGGCGCGGCCGAGGTGACCATCCCGGTCGGCGGATACCGCCGGAGCGACCCGGTGGAGTTGGCCGTGCAGGCCGGGACCGACCTGGCGCTGACCCTGTACCTGCCCGGGGACACCGGCCTCGCCACCTACTCCGCCACCCCGTCGCAACTCGCCTACGTGCTACCGGGCAACGCCGTCTCGGCGAGCTTCGTGGGCGCGGAGGAGGCGGACAACCGCTACTTCGTCGCCGGAGTGGACGTACTGGCTCCCGAAGGCACCGCGATCGCCGTGGCGTTCGGCGACTCCTGGTTCGAGGGCGGGGGCACCTCCACCGGTGCCAACCTGCGCTTCCCCAACCAGTTGAACCGGCGACTGCACCGGGGTTGGGTGGTCAACCAGGGCATCGGCGGCAACCGGTTGCTGACCGACGAGGTCGGCCTGCGCGGTCTCGCCCGCTTCGACCGCGACGTGCTCACCGTGCCCGGGGCCACCCACGTGCTCTTCCACTTCGGCCTCAACGACCTGGGCCTGCCGGGCATGTCCGGCGAACCCCCGGCCACGGCGGAGGACCTGATCGCCGGATTCACCACGCTGGCCGCCCGGGCCAGGGCGGCGGGGCTGACCGGCATCGGGATGACCATGGGCCCCTACGCCGGCACCATCTACCCCGGCATCGACAGCGCGCAGGGACGGGTGATCCGCCGTCGGGTCAACGACTGGATCCGCACCGCGGCGGTCTTCGACGCGGTCGTGGACGTCGCGGCGGCGGTTCAGGACCCCGACGAGCCGGACCGCATCCGGCCCGACCTGGACAGCGGCGACCACTTGCACCTCAACGACGCGGGCGCACGGGCGATGGCCGAGGCCGTGGACCTGTCGTACCTGCGACTGTGACGGCACCACCGGACCCGTCGGGGCGGGCACCGGGTCGTTCCGGACACGGCTCCGGGCACCCGACGGTAACCCGGCCCTCACCTCCCGTGGCGGGGCGGGGGGGGTATCCGCCCCACATGCCCCGACGGGCGCCCGACCCTCGCGTCCCGCGACGCGGCGGCGGGCACTCGGTCCACACTCCGGCAGCCGACGGGCGCCCGGCCTCGCGTCCCGCGACGCGGCGGCGGGCGCCCGTCGCGTGTTTCCCGACGGCGAACGCCGGGCACCCGCCGTGCCGTTCAGCAGCGATACGGCGCCGCCGGGCTCACCGCGGCCCGGTCCCTCGGGTCCAGGGACATCGTCGCCTCCAGCAGTGCCTCCAGGTCGGGGTCCGACCACGGGCGCACGGCGGCCAGCGGGGGGCGATGCCGGCCGGTGGCGATGTCCTCCAGGATGTCGGCGGCGCCGATCCGCCCCCCGATCGCCCGGTCCGTCGCCGGCGCGCTGCCGGTCCACGCCGCCCGGAACGAGGCGCCCAGGCTGTACACCTCGGCGGCGTCGGTGAGGCACACGTGGTGCCCGGGCCCGGTGTCCAGGAGCTGCCGGGCGATCTCGGGGGCCGTGGTCAGGTCCATCCCGCCCCGATAGGGAAGCGGCAGCGGAAGCAGATCCGGATGATGGGCCAGGTCGTGGTCGATGAACTCGATCCCGTCGCCCGGGGTGACCAGGATGTTCATCGGCTGGATGTCCCCGTGGTGCCAGCCCACCGCGTGCAGCCGCGCCAGCGCCGCGAACGCCCGCCGGGCCAGCGCGGGCAATCGGTCCGCGGGGCCGGGACCGGTACGGCGGGCCGACTCGCACCAGCGCCACAGGGTCACCCCCTGACGCCACTCCACCGCCGTCCACACCCCGTCGCCGACGTGTCCGTGTGCGCCGCCGACCGGATACAGGCCCTGTTCGCGCAGTATCGTCAACGCACGGGCCTCGTGGTGCAGCGAGACGGCGTCGGCCGGCCCCTCCGCGGTCTTGATCCGCCACCCGCCCGCCCGCCAGGCGTGTGTGTGATGCGAGGTCAGCGGGCGTGGCCGGTCGGCGATGCCGAGAGTCTCCAACGCGGCGGCGAGCAGCGGATCCATCGTCACATTCTCCCGGACGCGCAGGTCAAGATCGTCCTGCGCCGGGCCGGTCCCCGGGAGAGAATTCGGGCGAGTTGCGCCGAGATCGGCAGGCCGGTCGCACTCTCGATCCAGCCGAACTCGCCCACGCAGTTGGTCTCCAGGTAGGTCCAGCCGGCCGAGGTGACCACGAAGTCCAGTGCGGCGTAGACCAACCCCAGGTCGCGCACGTGCTCCACGCACGCCCTCGCGATCTCCGCCGGCGGCTCGATCGCCCGGTACTCGGCCGCCTCCCGCGGAACGGCCCGCCAGTCGAGCGCGCCGTCCGTCCTGATCGCGGCGGCGAACACCCGATCGTCCACGACGGTCACCCGGGCGTCGAACAGTCGGTCCTCGACCAGGGCTTGCAGGTAGTGCAGAGTGCCGGCGATGCCCGCCAGGTCGTCCGTGAGGTGGATGCGGGTGGTCGGGATGAAGGTGGTGTGCCGCTGGGTGAGCGCCTTGACCACGACCTTGTCCCGGTGTGCGGCGATGAACGCCCGGGCGGCGTGCGGATCGCTGGTGAACAGCGTGTCGGGCACCGCGAAACCGTTGCGCGCGGCGGTCGCCAGTTGGGTGGGCTTGTGCAGTGAGGCGGCCACGACGGTGGGGTCGTCGATCCACACCTTCAGCGGGTGGGCGCGCAACAGGCCCAGCAGCGCGGTGGTGTTCTCGTCCGCACGCCAGCGCTCCTCGGCGGTGGCCAGGGTGTCCGGCCGGGTGGGCTTGCGCCAGTAGACCGCACAGCGCTCGTCCAGGGTCACCGTCGCCCGCCCCGAGGCCAGCACGGTGTGCCAGCGCCCACCGGCGAAGCGACCCGTGACCAGCGGGCGTTCGCGCAGGCGGCCCGGGTCCAGCCGGAGCAGGGCCACGGGGCCGCCGAGGAGGTGTGCCGCCACCATGTCGGCGGTCAGGTCCTCCTCGGTGGCCACGATCACGACGCTCGCGTCGTGATCAGTCATCCTTCTTGTATCCCCTGGGTTCCTGCGTTCCGGTGTAGGTGCCGGAGTCGACCGCGTGGATCAGCAGCGTTCCGCCCGGGGTGACGTTGACGCACAAGTCGGGATCGTAGTGGTGCCGGGGCAGTGCGGGCGCACCTCGGGTGGGGACGGGGGCCCTGCGGCCGAGAATCAAGGGACCGGGCATGACCTCTCCTGACTGTGGGTGTCCGACGAACCCGAAACGGTGCGTCACCTTCATCAACGCCCGGATGGGGCACATCAGTTGCATCTGCTTGGCAAAAAGAGGCGGCCGACCCCCTCCGGCTTCGCCCGGGACGGTCGCTCCGAACGCGAGGCGACCGCCGCGAGCGGTCCCCCGGATCCGTCCCGGACCGGGTCGGACCCGGATCGGGACGACCTGACAGGATGACCGGCATGCCCCTGGTGGAAGCGTCGGTCGAGGTACCCGTCGACCCGGCGACGGCGTTCGCGGTGTCGCAGACGACCGGCGCGGTGCGCCGGCGGTGGGATCCGTTCATCCGCGGGCAGCGCTTCCTGGACGGTGCCACCGAGCCGGGCAAGGGTGTGCGCACGCTCACGATCCATCGGGCCGGCTTTCGGATGATCAGCGAGTACGTCTCGTACCAGCCGCCGACCAACGTGGGCATGCGGATGGTCGAGGGGTCGTGGTTCTTCGCGAAGATGGGCGGCGGTTGGCGGTTCACCCCGGTCCCGGGCGAGCCGGGTCGCACCCGGGCGGTGTGGCGCTACAACTTCGGCTGTCGTCCGCGCTGGTTGGCGCCGGTCGCCGAGCGCATCGGGACGTTCGTGCTCCGGCGTGAGATCGAGCACCGCATCGCCCGCTTCGCGCGTGCGTGTTCCGACCCGGTCGTCCTGGCCGCGATCCGTGGCGGCGACGTGCCCCCGCCGGCGGGCGACGGAGCGGCGCGGGACTGAGCGCGGCGGGGCCGAGCCGCTCGGGCCGAGCGGGGTGGGTGCCGCCGGCCGAAGACCGCGCGACGCGAGGCCGGGCGACACCGAGACCCGGCACCCCGCGCGTCAGTGCGCTCCCGTGCCGCCGCTGCCGCCGGATCTGCCGCCGGTCAGGCGCTCCTCCAGGTGTTTGCCCTCGATGTCCGGGTCGGGGACGTACTCGGCGAACCACTGGGGGTGGTACCAGAGCTTGGCGCGGATGATCGCCATCGTCGCCGGGACCAGGGTCAGCCGGACCACGAAGGCGTCCAGGAAGACACCGACCGCGAAGCCGAAGCCGATCGTCTTGATGGTCGGGTCGTCGGTGAACATGAACGCCACGAAGATCGCGAACATGATCAGCGCCGCCGCCGTCACCACGCGCGCGGACAGCCCGGTGCCGCGCGCGACCGCACCGCGTGCATCGCCGGTGGTGGAGAAGTCCTCCTTGATCCGGGAGACGACGAACACCTCGTAGTCGCTGGACAGTCCGAAGATGATCGCGAGCATCAGGATCGGCAGGAAGCTGATCGTCTCGGTCGGGGTGATGTCGAAGATGTGCTCGCCCCAGCCCCATTGGAACATCGCGACCAGGGCGCCGAGCGCCGCCGCGACCGACAGCAGGAAGCCGATGATCGACTTGATCGGCACCAGGATGGTCCGGAACGCGAAGGTGAGCAGCACGAACGCCAGCCCGATCACCACGGCCAGGAACACCGGAAGCGCGGCGGAGAGCTTGGCGGACACGTCGATGTTGGACGCGGTGCTGCCACCGACCAGGATCGGTGCGCCGACGCCCGCCTCGATCGCCGCACGGTTGTCGCGGATGTGGTGCACCAGGTCGGCGGTGGTGCCGGAGTCGGGCCCGGTCGTGGGAATCACCCGGACCACGGCGACCTGATCGTTCACGGCGAGCGGGCCCGCCGTGGCCACGTCCGGCTGCTGCTTCAGCGCGGTCACCAGATTCTGCATGCCGGCCTGATTCACCGGTCCGTCGGCGACCACCAGGAGGGGTCCGTTGAACCCGGGTCCGAAACTCGCCGCGGTCAGGTCGTACGCCTTGCGCTGGGTCGAGGACTCGGGCTGGGAGGAGGCGCTGGGCAGGCCCAGCTCCATGCTCGTGGCCGGGATCGCCAGTACGAGCAACAGACCGATGCCGAGGACCAGCACCGGAATCCGGTGGCGCACCACGAAACGTGCCCAGGCCGCGCCGAAGGTCCGGGCCGGTTCGGTCGCGGTGATCCGGGCCACCTCCTCGTGATGGCCGGGGCGCAGCCGCGTGTCGATGAACGAGGCGACCTTGGGACCGGCGAAGCCCAGGATCGCGGGCAGCAGGGTGAGCGCGATCAACAACGCGACCGCCACCGCCGCGGCGGCGCACAGGCCCATCAGGGTCAGGAACGGGATGCCCACGACGGCCAGCCCGCACAGGGCGATGATCACGGTGAGCCCGGCGAAGACCACCGAACTGCCGGCGGTGCCCAGGGCCAGGGCCGCGGACTCCTCCACCGCCATGCCGGAGATCAGATTGTTGCGGTGCCTGAACAGGATGAAGAGCCCGTAGTCGATGCCGCAGGACAACCCGAGCATGAGCGCCACCGTCGTGGACGCCGACGCGATGTTCACCACCGACGCGAGCGCGGTCACGCCCATCAGGGCGATCACGACACCGATGATCGCGGTGACGATCGGCACGCTGGCGGCCACGATCGCGCCGAACGTGATCAGCAGGATGATCAGCGCGATCACCAGACCGAGCACCTCCGGCAGCTCGGAGGGGGTGATCCGCCAGCCCGGGTACACACTGCCCGAGTACTCGACTTGGACTCCGGCCTGCCGGGCCGGCGCCACCGCGTCCTGGAGCTTGTCCAGGGTGGCGTCCTCGACGTCGGCCGGCTGCGCGGTGTACTGGACCCAGCCGAGCGCGACCTGCCCGTCGGGCGCCACGCCCTGATCGGTGAACGGGTCGGACACGGAGGCCACTTGCGGCACGGTCCGCAACTGCGCGATCGCCGCCTCGATACCGGCCCGAGGGCCCTGGTCGGTGACCTTGGCCGTGCCCTTCCCGGCGAACACCACCTGTGTCTGGCCGCCACCGAGCGCGGGCAGCTTGTCCTGCAGCAGGTCCGTCGTGCGTTGTGCCTCGGTCCCGGGAATCGTGAAGGTGTCGTTGGTCTTGCCGCCACTCACCGTGGCAAGAACCACCGCGCCCACGGCCAGGGCAAGCCAGCCGGCCAACACGAGCCGCCGATGCCGAAACGCCCACTTCCCCAGCCGGAACAGATAGGTGGACAAGCCGCTTCCCTCCGCACCGACCGACCGGCCGTAACCTTCACGGACCGTCACGCGACGCCCCGCGACCACACCGACACATCGCAATCCCGCCCATTTTGCGCACTTTGCCGCAGCAAAGCCCCCGACGACGCGCCGGTGAATCCGCCGAGACCCCCGCCGAACCGACGAATCCCCGGCAGGGCTTCTGCGCGGGCCCCGAGTTCGGCCGGCCGGTTGTTCGTGGTTGTATCGGGGCGAACCTCTGCCTCCCGATGGGAAGACCATTGCCCGTGCCCGGCCAGGATTCGACCCGGCGAGCCCTCGGCGCAGTCCGCGACTGGGTGGTCTCGGCCCCCGGTACCTATCTCTGGCTGCTGATCCTCTATGTGACGACAGCCGACCAGTACATCCGGCTGACCGCCGACGAGCGCATCGCCTTCCTCCGCCGACAGAGCACGAACCTGCACAACCTCGACACCGCGCCGCTGCGGGTGCTGGTGACCAGCGCCGCGTGGGACCAGGGTTTGCACCTGTTCAAGTTCACGGTCATGTTCACCGTGCTGTGCGCGGTCGCCGAGCGGTGGATCGGGACTCGGCGGTGGCTGGCCGTCGCCGCACTCGGGCACGTGGGCGCCACGTGCGTCAGCCAGGCGATCGTCCTGGCGCAGGTCCACGCCGGGACGGCGGCCCCGAGCGCGCGCTTTCAGCTGGACGTCGGCCCCAGCTACGGATACATGGCCGTCGCGGGGGTGCTCTGCCACCGCATCGCCGGACCGTGGTTGTGGCCCTATCTGGCGGGCCTGGCCCTGTACGTCGGCCTGCCGATGTTCGTGCATCGGGACTTCACCGCGACCGGACACCTGAGCGCGGTGGTGATCGGGCTGTGTTGCCTGCCGTTCACCCGCGGCCGGCCGAAGTGGGACTCGGGCGCGTGGTGGCGTACGGTACGCCCCCGGAGCGTGCCGCCCGAGTCCGCGCGGCAGCCCGCGGGGCCGGCCGGAAGCCCCTTCCCCGCCGCCGACCCGGTCGAGGCGGCTCCCGCCTCCAAGCCGTCCGGCGGTTTCCCGAACGGGCGCTGAGCGGCCCCGTCCACACCGGCCGCCCCTTCGCGCGTGGCGTATCGGCCGGGTGCGCCACGCATCGGCCCGGTTCGCGACGAGACACGCCACTGCGCCGGGTCGACGATCGGATTCTTGCCCGATATGACCGGTTAATGTCGCTTCATGCAGGCATGGAATGGCAGCTCCCATCCTCTCGGCGCCACGTTCGACGGCTCGGGCACCAACTTCGCGGTGTTCTCCGAGGTCGCCGAACGCGTCGAGGTCGCGCTGATCGGCGACGACGGCACCGAGCAGCGGGTGCCGCTGCCCGAGGTGGACGGCTTCGTGTGGCACGGCTACCTGCCCGGCGTCGGGCCGGGCACACGCTACGGGTACCGCGTGCACGGACCGCACGATCCCGCCCGGGGGCACCGCTGCAATCCGGCGAAGATCCTGATCGACCCCTACGCCAAGGCGATCGACGGCAACACCGACGGCCACCCGTCGCTGCTCGACTACCGTCCCGAGGCGCGGGACCAGCGGAACACCTCGGACAACCTGGGCCACACCATGTTGTCGGTGGTGACCGACTCGACCTTCGACTGGGGCGACGACCGCAGCCCGAATCGTCCGTACCACGAGACGGTGATCTACGAGGCGCACGTCAAGGGCATGACCCGCACCCATCCCGCCGTTCCCGAGCACCGGCGCGGCACCTACGCCGGCCTCGCCCATCCCGCCGTGATCGAGCACCTGACCACACTCGGCGTCACCGCGATCGAGCTCATGCCGGTGCACCAGTTCGTCCAGGACGGTTTGTTGATCGGCCGAGGGTTGTCGAACTACTGGGGCTACAACACCATCGGCTTCCTCGCCCCGCACAACGCCTATTCGTCCTCCGGGAGCCGCGGCGAACAGGTCACCGAGTTCAAGGCGATGGTCAAGGCCCTGCACGCGGCCGGGATCGAGGTCATCCTCGACGTGGTCTACAACCACACCGCCGAGGGCAACGAGTTGGGGCCCACGCTCTCCTTCCGCGGCATCGACAACGCCTCGTACTACCGCCTGGTGGACGACGATCCGGCGCACTACTACGACACCACCGGCACCGGGAACAGTCTGCTGATGCGGCACCCCAACGTGCTCCAGCTGATCATGGACTCGCTGCGCCACTGGGTCACCGAGATGCACGTGGACGGCTTCCGCTTCGACCTGGCGGCCACCCTGGCGCGGCAGTTCCACGAGGTGGACCGGCTCTCCGCGTTCTTCGACCTGGTCCAGCAGGATCCGGTGGTCAGCCGGGTCAAACTGATCGCCGAGCCGTGGGATCTGGGCGAGGGCGGCTACCAGGTGGGCAACTTCCCGCCGCTGTGGAGTGAGTGGAACGGCAAGTTCCGGGACTGCGTACGCGACTTCTGGCGCGGTACGGACGGCGTGCTGCCCGAGTTCGCGGTGCGCCTGACCGGTTCCGCCGACCTGTACACGAGCGAGCACCGCAGGCCCCTGGCGGGCGTCAACTTCGTCACCGCGCACGACGGCTTCACCCTGCGCGACCTGGTGTCCTACAACACCAAGCACAACGAGGCCAACGGCGAGCAGGGCCGCGACGGCGCCGACGACAACCGCTCGTGGAACTCCGGCGCCGAGGGCGAGACCGACGACCCGGGCGTACGCGCGCTGCGCGAGCGTCGGCAGCGCAACCTGCTCACGACCCTGTTCGTTGCGCAGGGCGTGCCGATGCTCTCGCACGGCGACGAACTCGGCCGCACCCAACACGGCAACAACAACGTGTACTGCCAGGACAACGAGATCGCGTGGATGGACTGGGCCCGGGCCGTCGCCGACCCGGCCCGACAGGATCTTCTGGAATTCACCCGCGGCCTGGTCCGGCTCCGCGCCGAACACCCCGTGCTGCGCCGCCGGCGCTTCTTCCGCGGCGACGGCACGGACGGCCCGGCCGACCTGCTGTGGTTCCGCCCGGACGGCGCGGAGATGACCGCGAAGGACTGGGATCGACCCGACGCCCGCTCCGTCGTGGTCTTCCTCAACGGGGACGCCATCTCCGAACGGGACTCCCGAGGCGGCCCGATCGTCGACGACTCGTTCCTGTTCGTGCTCAACGCCCACTACGAGGGCGTGCACGTCCGCATCCCGGTCCTGCACGACCACGGCGACATCTGGCACGTCGCCGTGGACACCGCCGACCCGGACGGCGCCGACGAGGTGGAGGTCAAGGCGGGCGGCGTCCGGTCGGTCGAGGCACACAGTGCCCTGGTGCTGATCCGGCGCCGCCGGCCCGAGTGAGCAACGGAGCCGCACCGCATCGCCGGCCGCAGTGAGCGCGGCCCGCGGTGCCCGGCCGCCCGGAATCCGGGGCCGGGCACCGCGAGCCGTGCGCCGATCAGTCCCGGTTCGAGGGGTGGACCGTGCCGGCGTAGCGGCGGGTGAACCCGTCCGCCGCCGCGACCGTGACGTCGTACCGGCCGTGCGGGTCGGTCGGCCAGGTCACGGTGTCCCGGTCCCGGGCGCCGACCCACTGCTCGCGGGCGGTTCCGCCGAAGTCGTTCGGCGTGATGGTGAAGCGCACGTCGGTGTCGCCCTCGTTGGCCAGCCGAAGCTCCACCCGGGCCGCGTCGGGCCGGCGGCCGCTCAGCGTGGCCCGGACCGAGGGGACCGCGACGTCGCGCTGCGGATCACGGACCACGATCCCGGCGAACCGCCGGACGAAGCCGTCCGCGCCGTGCACGCTGAAGTCGTAGGCGCCGTCGGTGCCGGCGGCCTCCCAGACGTAGGTCGCGCTCCTTCCCGGCGCGACGGTGAACGGGGTGCCCGCGAACGGGAGCACGATGTTGGGGAACACGGTGAAGTGGTAGGTCACCGTGCCCTCGTTGGTCAGTGTGCACTGCACCCGGCCGGTCTTGCGGTCGACGGTGACATCCGCCCAGGGACGGTAGGGCAGCGGCCGGTGCGGCCGGTAGCCGGGTTCCTGGGTGGGTACCTGCTGGGCGCCGGTCGCGGGCAGCTTGACGCCGGGCAGCGCCTTGGCCGCATCCGCCTTGGCGATCAGCGCGTTGGTGTCGGGCAGGGCCGGAATCGTGTAGTCGGGACGGGCGAAGTCGAAGCACGAGGTGAGGTCGCCGCAGACCGCGCGGCGCCACGCGGAGATGTTGGGTTCGTTCACCCCGGTCACCGTCTCCAAAAAGCGCAGCACCGAAGTGTGGTCGGCCACCTGGGAGTTGACGTGCCCACCACGACTCCACGGCGAGGCGATCCACAGCGGTACGCGCGTGCCGAGACCGATCGGCCGGCCGCCGACGAACTCCTCGGGCGTGCCCGGCTCGGGCATCGGCGGCACCACGTGGTCGAAGTAGCCGTCGTTCTCGTCGTACATCAGCAGGAACACGGTGTGCTTCCACACCTCGGGGTTTGCGAACATCGATTGCATCGCGGTGTTCACCCAGTGCGCACCGTAGTTGGGTCCGGCGTCCGGGTGTTCGCTGAACAGATAGGGTGCGACGAGCCAGGAGACGGTGGGCAGCGTGCCGTCCTTGCAGTGCGCGTCGAAGGCGGTCAGGTCCCACTTGGTCATCGCGTTGACGTAACGCGGGTCGTCCTTGGGGAAGTTGTGGAACTGCTTGAAGTAGGACAGGCCGTTGTCGTCGTAGTCGCCGTAGCGTTCGTCCTTGCTCGGGTTGTGGTACACGCGCCAGCTCACCCCGGCGGCGGACAGCCGCTCGGCGTAGGTGGTCCAGTCGGCGACCGGGTTGTCGGTGACGGGGGTGTTGTCGATCCACGGACCGGTGGTGCCGTCCCGGCCGGGCCCGGCGGTGCCCGACCACAGGTAGAGCCGGTTCGGGTCGGTGGGGCCGTTGAGTGAGGTGAAGTAGGCGTCGCACACGGTGAACGCGTCGGCGAGGGCGTACTGGTACGGGATGTCCTCGCGGGTGAAGTAGCCCATCGAGCGTTCGCCCTTGGCCGCGACCCAGCGGTTCTGTGCGCCGTTGTTGACCGCGGTGTGACCGGTGCTCCAGTCGTGCGGGAGGCCGCCGGCGTTCTGCGCGTTGTACTTGGTGGAGTCCATCCGGTACGGCAGCAGGTAGCCGCCGTCGGTGCGGCCGGGGTGCGGCTGGCGGAACACGTCGTCGCCGCCCGGCAGCACCAGGCCCTGGCGGTCGGCGAAGCCGCGCACGCCCGCGAGGGTGCCGAAGTAGTGGTCGAAGCTGCGGTTCTCCTGCATCAGGATCACCACGTGCCGAACGTCCTTGATACTGCCGGGCGTCGGCCGGCGTGCGGCGTCCGCGGCGGGGTCCGGCGCCTGGTCCGCGAGCGCGGGGCTCGCGGTGAGGCCCACCGCGCCGGCCGCGCCGACGGCGGCGGAGGCGCCCACGAAGGAGCGGCGGCTGAACTCGGTCATGACGAACCGACCTTTCGGTGAGGGGAGGTGACGCGGAGTCAGGCGCGCAGCGTGAAGGTGGCGACGGCGGCGGCGTGGTCGCTGGGCCAGCCGTTGCCGGCGGTGCCCGGGATCGGCTTGGGCCAGCCGGTGACCAGGTTGTGCGCCTCCTCGGCGGACAGCGGTCCGGCGGTGTGCAGCGCGTCGATCCGGTCCTGCGGCTGGGACGGGTCCACCGGCGACCAGGTGTTGCCGGGTTCGCGGGCCGGATCGTGGTGGCGGTCGCGGAACACGTCGACCAGTCGGGCCTGTTCGAGCAATCGGGTGACCGGCCAGCGCACCGGCCCGGACGTCCCGTGGACACCGGCGGTGCGGGCGGTCCAGTCCAGGTGCGAGGGCGAGGCGAGGGCGCCGGCGAGCAGCACCGGGGTGTCCCGGGCCGCGTGCAGGTCGGGCGCCATCGCCGTGACCAGGGTCTGGGCCTGGCGGTAGCGCAGGCTCGTCAGTTCGGCCGCCTCGGCCTGCGCGGGCGTACGGCCCCGGCGAATCCCGATCGGCCCGTAGTCCCCCTCGTCCAGGCGGGCGATCCACACCCGGACGGCCCGTACCCCGGGCGCCCGCACGGTGGCCGCGACTGCCGGCAGCTCGGCGTTCGCGGGGCGCGGGTCGGTGAGCGGGTGCCGACTGATCAGTGCGAGTCCGGCCGGGTCCTCGTACACCGCCCAACCCAGCGCCTCGGCCACCGACTTGCCCAGGGTGCCGCCGGTGTCCTGCAACGCCAGTACGTCCAGATCCTGGGTCAGCGCGAGCCGCGACACCTTGGTCACCGCGCCGTCCACGTGCCTGCCCGCCTCCCAGGCGTCGAGGCCGGCGACCTTGAGCGTGGCGCTGCGCGCGTTGCGCCGGACCGGCACCTGCACGGTGAGCTGCGACGTGGCGCCGGTCGCGCCGTCCCGGCCCTCGACGGTGAGCACGCCCGGCCGGCGCGCACCGCCACGCGGGGCCTGGGCGGTGACGACGCCGTCGGCACCGACACCGAGCCAACCGTCGCCGCCTCGGGCACGGAAGGTGACGCCCCGGCCGGACTGTTGCCCGTTCGACGCGGTCCACAGCCCGGCCAGGCGCACGGTAGCGCTCTCCCCCGGGGTGACCGCCGCGCCGGTGACGGTGTCCACCGCGAACCGGGGCCGAGGCGGCACCGGCCGCGCCGCGAAGCCGAACGGCGCGGTCTGCGCGAGGATTCCGTAGCCGTCCTTGGCCAGCAGGTAGGCGGTGTAGGGGCCGTCCGTGAGTCCCTGCGTCTCGATGGTCACCTCGCCCTCGGCGGTGGTGACGTACTTCCAGGCCAACGACCCCCCGTTGCCCGGCTGTCGAGCCCCGTCGTACACCCCCACCCAGTTCTTCGCGTGCGGTGCGTCGGTGGCGAACCGAAAGGTCAGCTGATCACCCTCCTTCGGCACGGTGGGACGCAGAAGAGTGAGCAAACTCCCTGACATATCGTCAATTCCTTTCCGGAGCAGGGGTGAAGGTGCACATGACGGCATCGCAGCGGACAGTGGCGAACTCGGGGCCCGGGATCGTGACCGGGGCGGGGCCGACGGCGATCGGGGTACTGCGGCCACGGGAGGCGGGCACGGAAATGCTCCAGGCGGAAGTCGAGTTGTCTGTACAACTCGGCTCAGTAGGCCGGCACCCGATGGCCGGAGCGTGAACGCACGCGCTCCGGCGGGCAAGCTTCACGGGAAGAGCCGGCGGCCTCCGGACGAAGCCCCCGACTACAGGTGCGGGCGCCCACGATCGACTCGGTTGGGGAGACCGCAACGACGGCAGCGGCGGCGGCAACGGCGGCGAACCCGACGGAGCGAGCGCGCATTCCGTGCCGGCGTCATCCACCGGTCGCAGTGGAAGTACGCGAGGCGATCACGACGACCGGCGCCTACCGCTCGGGCGCCCGGCGCCCGGCGCCCGGTTGCGAGGCCGTCTACCGCTCGGGCGCCCGGCGCCCGGCTGCGGGGCCGCCTCCCGCTCGGCTTGCACGGCAGTCGGCGCCGGCACACAGGGCGACGACTCGAACCCACGTGGTCATGACGCCCGTGCTCCTGACGCCGCTGCCACCGCCTGGACCGCGACCCTCGGGATGAGCGGCGCCGGCGGGCCCGTGCCGCTCGGGCAGCCGGCGGCCGGCAAGGTCGCACGTCCCGGCCGGCCCACCACCGCCGCACCCCCTCGTGCGTTCCGAGCCGCCCCGGGAAGGCGACGGCCCCGAGCCCGTCCGGGCCGCGGCGACCCGATCCAGCGATGCCGTCGGCGCGGATGTCGCCCGGACGAGCCCGCTCGCCCTGAGCCTCGGCTTGTCAAGTCTCCTCTGGAGAGTTATAAGGTGGGGAGCACCTCATGCGCACAGGCCCGCTCCGTGGCCCCGGAAAATGGCGCGCGTGGTCGAAAGCGCGCGGCATCGTGCCGCGACGGGCCCTCGCCGGTGCAGAGGTCGGCGCGGCTCGCCGAACCGGCGTCCCGCGGCTGCCGTCCCGATGGTCGAATCGGCCCGCCGCCCGCCCTCCGATCGAGGCGGCCCCGCCCGAGCCCCGCCCCGATCGCCTCCGACGGAAGACGGAAGAAGGGCCGATACAGATGCCGATGCGATGGGAATCCTTCCTCGCGGCAGTCCAGGAGCGGGGCGAATACTCCTCACCCGAGGAGGCGGAACGCGCCGTCCGCGTCGTACTCGCCCTCCTCGGTGCACACCTGGTCGGCGGCGAAGGCGCCGAACTGGCCGCCCGGCTCCCCGAGGCGTGCGCCCTGGTGCTGCTCAATCCGCTCCCCGCGCACGAACCGCTCAGCGCGGACCGGTTCGTCCGGGCCACCGGCGCGTGGATCGAGGGCGCCACCGACGAGACCGCCAAGTGGGACGTCGGAGCGGTACTCAGCGTCGTCGCCGACGCCACCGACGACGACCTGATGAACCGCCTGCTCCTACAACTGCCGCCGGGCTACGACGTCCTCTTCGGCCGCCCACGACGCTGACCCCGCCCGAGCGGGAAAAGGCGGCGCGGTGACGGAACCGCGGCGCGGGCCCGGTCCTGCGTGGCCCCGGCGGCGTGACCGATGGGCGACACCACCGGCCCGGGCCATGCGCAGCCGACCCCGCGAGGGCTCGCGCGCCCCGGATCAGGGCCGGCCAACGATCGGAACCGCCGCACAGTCGGAACCGCCGCACGGCCGGACCCGCTCGCGAAGCCGCCGCGTGGCGGTCAGGGCTGTTCGACGCGCGGGAACCGGGTGAGCAGCAGCCGGAGCATCGGCGCCTGCTCCCGCGGCGCGAAGTTCGGATCGGTCGCCGGCCGCGCGAAGATCCCGTCGATCCGGGCCGCGATCCGGGTCGCCGCGCCGTCGGCGGCCGGCCCGGCGTCGATCCGCCCGGCCGCGGCGGCACGGCGCAGCAAGTCGGCGATGCCCGCCCGGAGTCGACGGTCGTTGCGCGCCACGACCGCGGCGATGCCTTCGTCCCGCTGAGCCGCCGCCGCGGTATCCAGCGCGAGACCCGCGTACTCGGGGTCGGCGGCCGGCTCGACGACCGCGTCGATCAGCGTGAACAGCGCTCCGATCGCGTCCTCCTCGGCGACCAGCCGCTCCAGGTAGGCCGCGGTCTGCACGCCCTCACTCTCGATCAGCGCCACGATGATCGCGTGCTTGCTCGGGAAGTAGTGGAAGAGATTCCCCGGACTCATCCCCGCGCGCTTACAGATGTCCGCGGTACGGGTGCCTTGGAAGCGCATCTCCGCGAAACAGGAAGCGGCGGCCTCGAGAATCCGGCGCCGCTTGGCAGCTTGCTTGACGGGATCGACGGTACGCATGGGGCCTTCACCCTACCGTGAGACTCCGTACCGCCCCCGAACGCCCCGACCCGGCCGGGCCACGTGATCCACCACCACACCGAGGAGCCCCTGATGCCACCCCCGCTCCGCTACGACGCCGTACTCTGCGATCTCGACGGCGTCCTTCGCCACTGGCCCGCACACTCCCTGGAACACACCCACGGACTCCCCGAGGGTGCCCTCGCCGCCGCGGCCTTCGCCTCGGCCCGCCTGCTCCCGGCGATCACCGGGCAGATCACGGACGAGCAATGGCGGGCCGCCGTCACCGCCGACCTCGCCGCCGACTGCGGGTCGATCGAGCGCGCAAGTGCCGCCGTGGCCGCCTGGTCCGATCTGCTGCCGACCGTCGACCGAGACGTCGTCGCCCTGCTCACTCGGGTCCGCGAGGTCGCCGCCGTGGCCCTGGTCTCCAACGCGACCACCCGGCTGGAGTGGGACCTCGCCCGACAGGGCCTGTCCGATCTCGCCGGCTCGGTCGTGAACACCGCACGGATCGGCGTCGCGAAACCGGATCCCCGGGTCTGTCGCATCGCCGCCGAGATCGTCGGATCCGCCCCACATCGCTGCCTGTTCGTCGACGACACGGAGGCCAACGTCATGGCGGCCCGTGCGGTCGGGATGACCGCCGTGCACTACCGCCGCCTCGAAGACCTCCGCACGGCACTCGCGCCGCTCCTCGGGCCGTCGGCCGACGTACGCACCCCACCACCAGACCTGCCGCAGCCACGTGCCGGCGGATCGCCCTGACCCCGCCGAACAACCCCCGCGCGCACGCCCCCGACCGGTGGTGGTCGCATCGAGGTCCGCAACCGAGCCGCAGGGTAGACGTCCTGTCCTCGGCCCGACTCCCGTCGTCACCCCGGAAGTTCCGCTCCGCCCATCGGCCCCGGCTTGGCGGTCCGGCCGACGGGCGTACCCGGCGAGCGGCAAGCAGCGGCGTCGACCGGCCTATTCGTCGCGTGCCGGCCCGAACCGCCGCCGGTCGCAGTAGTCTCGGCGGATCCGTGGAAGTGCCGGTCCGAAGGGTGACCCCGTGACGTCGATATCGAACAGCGATGAGGACGCCTGGCGGCTGCCGCGTCTGGACGAGGTGGAGGCGGCGTCCGTGCCGCCCCGGATCGACACGAGCATCGCGCACACCGCGCGGATCTACGACTATCTGCTGGGCGGCAAGAGCAACTTCGCCGTGGACCGCGCGGCGGCCGAGCACATCCTGGCCGCGATGCCCGATCTGCCCACCACGCTCCGGCTCAACCGACTCTTCCTCCAGCGCGCCGTGCGATACGCCGCGCGGCGCGGCATCCGCCAGTTCCTGGACATCGGGACCGGCATCCCCACCGGCGGGAACACCCACGAGGCGGCCCACCAGGTCGCGCCGGACGCGCGGGTGGCCTACGTGGACAACGACCCGATCGTGCTCGTCCACGGTCGGGCCCTGATGAGCGATGCCGGCCCGGGACGAACCACCTTCACCCAGGCCGACCTGCGCGACCCGAAGGCCATCCTGACCGCGCCCGAAGTGCTGGAGGTGATCGATTTCGCCGAGCCGGTCGCGGTGATGCTGGTCGCCATCCTGCACTTCATCAAGGATGACGAGAACCCGACCGGGATCGTCGCGACACTGCGCGACGCCCTCGCCCCGGGCAGCATGCTCATCCTCTCGCACGCCTCCTCGGACGCCGACCCCGCCCGCGGCCGCGCGGGAGCCGCCGGTTGGAAGAACGCCTCCGCCGAGATGACCATGCGCGACTACGACCGCGTGCTGGCCTTCTTCGACGGCTTCGAACTGGTCGAACCGCCCGGCATCCGCCCGCACTGGAACCCCGACGGCGAGCCCGAGGACCCCCTGGACTCCGTGGAGAACGTGTGGGGTTACGGCGGCCTCGGCATCCTGCGCTGAGTCCGCCGAGTCGGCCGAGTCCGCCGAGGGCACCCGGTCCGCCCCGAGCCCGACCGGGAGATCCACCGGCCGATCCGGCCGACGCATCCGGGCCCGACGGCCGAAGGCGCGGGTCGGCGGGCCCGCGAAGGCCCGTCGCCCGCCATCGGCCGCCGCACTCAGCCGCCGGCCACCCCGGTCGGCCACGGTGCCTGCCCCGGCCACGGCGCCGCCTCCTCCAACTGAGCCGCCAGCCGCAGCAGTTCAGCCTCGGCACCCAGCCGACCGGTGAGCTGGATCGCCACCGGCAGGCCCGCCTCGTCGAAGCCCGCCGGCACGCTCGCCGCGGGCAACCCCGAGACGTTGAACACGGACGTGAACCACGTCATCTTCGCGGCGTGCGCGTACATGCTCGCCGGGTTGCTCGTGTCCAAGACCCCGAGTTCGGGCACCGGAACACCCAACGTCGGGCTCAGCCAGACGTCGTGCGCGTCGAAGAAGGGCGCCACCTCGCGGCCGATCCGAACCACCGTCTGCAACGCTCGGACCAGATCCTGACCGCGCATTCCGGCCGTGTGCTCGTGGATGACCCGGGTGAACGGTTCGAGGTCGTCCTCCCGCAACTCACGGCCGAGTTCGGCGAGTCGGTCCTCGATCTGGGCGTGTGTGGCCGCCGCCATCACCTGACCGAGCGCCCGACCGGTCGCCGGACCGTCCCACACCGGCGCACCCTCCTCGACCCGATGGCCGAGCTCGGCGAGCAGCGCCGCCGTACGCTCCACCGCCGCAACGGCCGCCGGGTGGGCGGCCGTTCCGTCCACGTTCGCGGTCGCGAAGCCGATCCGCAGCCGCCCCGGCGCGGTGTCCAGCGCGGCCAGGAAGGATCCGGCGGCCGGCATCGGCAACGTGGCATACGGCTCGCCGGGCAGCGGACCGGCGACGACGTCGAGCAGCGCGGCGGAGTCGCGGACCGTACGGGTGACCGCGTGCGCGATCGCCAGCGGGTAGGCCAGCCCGGACACGCCGTGGTCGTCCGGAACGCGCCCACGCGAGGGCTTGAGCCCGAACAGTCCGCAGCAGGCCGCCGGGATGCGAATCGAGCCGCCGCCGTCGTTGGCGTGCGCGGCGGGCAACATCCCGCCCGCCACCGCGGCGGCCGACCCGCCGGAGGAACCGCCCGTCGAGTGGGTGGTCCGCCACGGGTTGTGCGACGGGCCGTGCAGGAGCGGTTCGGTACTGGCGTTCTTGCCGAATTCGGGGGTGTTGGTCTTGCCGACGATCACCAGCCCGGCACGGCGATAGCGGGCGGCCAGCGCCCCGTCCCGCTCGGCGACCGCATCGGCGAACAGCCGTGAGCCGTGCGTGCTCACCATGCCGGCGACATCGCAGCCGAGGTCCTTCACCGCGAACGGCACGCCCCGCAGCGGCCCGTCCGGCAACGTGCCCTCGGCCTCGGCCCGAGCCGCCTCGAACCGCGTGGACACGAACGCGCGCAGCGTCGGGTCGCGTTCCTCGATCCGGGTGATCACCGCGTCCAGGATCTCGATCGGCTTGACCGTGCCCTGTCGTACGAGCTCGGCCAGCCCCACCGCGTCGTTGTCGTCCAGCAGTTCACCGGTGCCCATGGCCGTGCCTCGTTTCGTTCGACTCGATCAAACAAATGCATGATGCAGTCAAGCAATACAGATGACAAGGACATGCGCACCCCGAGCCCCCGGCACCCCGGGCGCCCACAGCCCGCGATCACCCCGACCGGCCCGACCGGCCGACCCGGCAACCCGACCCCGACCTCGACCCCGACCCACCCGACCCGACCCGAGCCACCCGACAAACCGACCCGTCGCCCACCCGACCTCTCGACCGGACGCCCCATCGACCCACCCACACGGCCCCCGCCACGACCGGAATCGCGATTCAGGGAACGTGTCACCCGCACCATCGGTTGAAGAATCCGAGGACGACACAAGGAGAGTGGGACAGATGGCGGGAAATGCCGCGGCTCGGCGGCTGGTCACGGGTGGACTGGCGCTGGCCGCCGCCGGATGGGCCCTGCGGGACGTCCCGGCGGAGTTCGGCGGTCGGGCCGAGGGCGAACGACTCGCCCGCTTTCGACGATCGCCGCAGTACCACGAGGGTGCGTTCCGCAATCCGGTCCCCGCCGACCTGGTCGCGGCCGGCAGCGCCCCACAACTCATCGGCCAGATGCTCCGCAACCGCAGCGAGCGCCGACCCGCCGCACCCGTGCCGCTGGTCAGCGCCCCTGCCACACCGCCGGCCCGGGACGGGCTGAGCGCCGTCTGGTACGGCCACGCAACCACCCTGGTCGAGATCGAGGGCCGCCGGGTGCTGTTCGACCCGGTGTGGAGCGAGCGGGTGTCCCCCTCCCAACTCGTCGGTCCGCGCCGGCTGCACCCGCTCCCGATCCCCTCGGCCGCGCTGCCGACGCTGGACGCGGTGGTCATCTCGCACGATCACTACGACCACCTCGACCGGGCGACCGTACGCACCCTCACCGCGACCCAGACCGCGCCGTTCCTGGTGCCCCTCGGCATCGGCGCCCACCTGGAACGCTGGAACGTCCCCGCCTCGCGGATCATCGAACTCGACTGGGAGGAGGACGCCGTCGTCGCCGGCCTGCGCTTCACCGCCACCGCGGCCCGCCACTTTTCCGGCCGCACGCTGCGCCGCAACGACACGCTCTGGGGCTCGTGGGTGGTCGCCGGCGCCGGGCACCGGGTCTTCTACGCCGGCGACTCCGGCTACTTCGACGGCTATGCCCGCATCGGCGCGGCGCACGGCCCCTTCGACCTGACCCTGATGCCGATCGGCGCCTACAGCCCGAGTTGGCCCGACATCCACATGAACCCGGAAGAGGCGATCAGGGCCCACCTCGACCTCGGCGGCAAGGTGCTGCTGCCGGTGCACTGGGCGACCTTCGACCTGGCCCCGCACCCGTGGGCCGAACCGGTCGACCGCCTGTGGCACGAGGCCAAGGCCAAGGACGTGACACTCGCCATCCCCCGCCCAGGCGACCGCATCGACACCACCGCTTCGTCCCAGCCGACCCCGTGGTGGAGCGTGCTCACCAACACCCCCTGAGCCGGGGAGGCTCCGCTCCGTCCGACGATCCCTCGGACGGAGCGGAAGGGCCGAATCGGACCGGCCGGACCGGCCGCCACCGGCCCGGCCGACGGAACACGAGCCCAGCGGGAACATCACCGACCGAAGTAGCATCGGCCGCCAGTGATCTCAGCGAGGGGAGCATCGCGTGCGGGCGATCGTGGGCGTGACCGTATCGGCCGTCATCCTGTTGGCGGCATGCAACGACACCGACTCCCCGAAGAAGCAGGCCACGGCCCCACCTTCGACATCGTCCCCGACGCCGACGACCGCACAGACCGTCGTCGCCCCGGCACCGGCCACATCCGCGCCGCCGGCGCCGACCGCCTCCGGAGCACCGAGCCCGTCCGCGACGTCCGGCACACAGCCGGCACAGCAGGCCGCGTCCACTGAGGCCGCGATCCAGCGCTACGAGCAGTACCTGCACGCCGTGGGCCGCGAGGACCTCGCCACGGTCTGCGAAATCGCCGGCCCGGCGGCGAAGAAGGCCCAGGACGACGGCTTCGGCCCGTGCACCACCACGATGCCCATCACGTTCCGGATGTTCTCCGGCGCACAGAAGAAGGCCCTGCAAACCGCCACGGTCGACCCGAGCCGCGTCTCGACCCGCCGACCCGACAAGGTGGAGGTCCCCGCCAAGGCGGTCCGCACCACCGTCACCTTCTCCCAAAGCGACCTCGGCGACCAGACTCTCCAATACATCGACCACGCCTGGTACATCGTCGACTAGTGCCGCGCTGGGGCCTGTCTGCAATCTCGCGTCCGGCCGGAGACCGGCCCCGTCGGCAGGCACGGCTCAGAGCGCACCCCGTGCCGCGCGCCGCGCCGGCATCCGGCTGCCGAGACCGATGGCGAGTGCCGCCACGATCAGCGCCGCCGCGACCGCGAAGGTGACCCGCATGCCGGTGGCGACGGCGCCCGCCCGGGCCGTGGTGACGTCGTTCGTGGCCGACGCGAGGGCGAACACCGCGCCCATCACCGATGTACCGGTGATCAGCCCGAGATTGCGCGACAGGTTGAGCATGCCGGACACGACACCGCGGCGGTCCGGCGGGACGTCGGCCATCACGGCGGTGTTGTTGGCCGTCTGGAACACCGCATAGCCGGCGGTGACGACCACGATCGGCGCCAGGTAGCCGGCGACGCCGAACGACGCCGGCGTCGTCGACAACGCGAACGCACCGACGGCCATCGCGCCGAGTCCGACCACGGTCATCCGAGGTGCGCCGAACCGATCGGCGACGCGGCCGGCCGGCACCCCGGTCAGCGCGGCGACGACCGGACCGACCGACAGCACGAGCCCGACCAGGGCCTCTTCCAGCCGGAGCGTGCGCGCGAGGTAGAACGGCCCGACCACGAGCGTGGCCATCATCACCGTCGAGACCAGCGCGCTCATGGCCAGACTCGCGCTCAGCACCGGATCCCGGAACATCGCCGGCCGGATCAGCGGTGCGCCGGCTCTCGTCTCGACCCGGACGAACACTCCGACGCCGATGGCGGCGGCGGCCAGCAGGGCCGCGTTGAGCCATCCGAAGTCGCCGCGCCCGATCGTCATGGCGAGCGCGTAGGCCGCGAGCGTCAAGGCGAGCAGCAACGTGCCCACATGGTCGAAGCGGGCCCGCCCGGTCGCGGCCTCGGGTCGGTCGACGGGCAGGTGGCGGTACGCGAGGACCAGCGTCACCACGCCCGCCGGTGCGTTGACCAGGAAGATCGCCCGCCAGCCGGGCCCGGCGATCAACGCGCCGCCCAGGGACGGGCCGAGCGCGGTGCCGATCGCGGACATCGTGCCGAGCAGGCCCATGGCACTGCCGGTCCGCGCCTTGGGCACCGTCTCGCCCACGAACGCCATGGTCAGCGCCATCATCACGGCCGCGCCGAGGCCCTGTGCCGCCCGGGCGGCGACCAGCAGCCACAACGAGGGCGCCAGGCCGCACAGGACCGAGGCCACCGTGAACAGCAGGATGCCGGCCAGGAGCAGCCGACGCCGACCGATGATGTCGCCGAGCCGGCCGACGCTGACGATCACGGTGGTGATCGCGAGGAGGTAGGCCAGGACGATCCACTGGACCGCCTGGAAGGAGGCGTCGAACGTGCCGGCCAGGGTCGGCAGCGCGACGTTGGCGACGCTCGTGCCGAGCGAGGACAGCAACATCGACAGGGACAGGCCGGCCAGCGCCCACCGCACCGCGGGTGTGCGCTCGGCGCCGCCCGTGGCCGCCTCACCCGATCCCGCACTGATCGTTTTCACGTGCACTCCGTTTCCTGGTGGCTCCCGAAGCCCGGTGGTCGGGTGACCCGGCCGGGTTCGTGGGGTGCGGCCGGCCGTTCGGCCCGATGCCGCGGGGCCCGCGTCCTGCCCGGTCGGTGGGGCGGACGCAGGCCCGTGAGGACCGTCAGCCGCGTCCGCCGTACCCGGCCCGCCGTCCCCCGGCCGGTCCGCGTCGTTCGATCCGGCCGCCGGGTCGGCGCACCGCACGGCCGGACGCACTGTGTGGGCTCATGCCGAGGAGGGTTGTCCGCACCCCGCGATCCCGGCAACTCTTGTTGCCAATTCCGGGACGGCGGGGTGGAATGCCCCCATGGACAACGCACCGGCCTACCGAACGGTCCTGGACGAGGTCGCCCCACGGCTCAGGCGCCTGCGCGCCCGGCACGGTCTGACCCTGGCCGCGCTCTCCGAGGCGACCGGCATCTCCAAGAGCACGCTGTCCCGACTGGAGTCCGGACAACGCCGTCCCAGCCTGGAACTGCTGCTGCCGCTGGCCGGCGTCTACCACGTGCCGCTGGACGAGTTGGTCGGCGCTCCCGAGGTGGGCGACCCCCGGGTCCGGCTGACCCCGCGCCCGCTGCCCAGCGGCGGCACGTCGGTGTCCCTGACCCGAACCCCCGGTCCCCTCCAGGCGTTCAAGATGGTCATCGCCGACCGGGGCACCGACCCGAACCTGCGTACCCACGAGGGCTACGAGTGGCTTTATGTGCTGAACGGCCGGCTGCGGCTGGTGCTGGCCGACCACGACCTGGTCCTCGGCCCGGGCGAGGCCGCCGAGTGGGACACCCGGCTGCCGCACTGGTTCGGCAGCGCGGACGGACGCCCGGTGGAGATCCTCAGCCTCTTCGGCAGACAGGGCGAGCGCATGCACGTCCGCGCCAAACCGCACGCCTGACGCCACCACGGCGGCGCGGGCCGTGCGGCGGTGTCGCAGGCGGGATTCGGGCGGTTGCGGTGCCGACGGGATTCGAACCCGCGGAAGGAGCCGGGCAGGCCCGCCCGTACCCCCTCAGTCGACGCGGCGGGAACCTCCGCCGCGTCGATCGCAATGGGCCGCTCTGCCACGGCACCGCAACCTGCGGAACTGCGCAATCCCGCTGCGCCGAGCGTAGGTTGCGCGGTTCCGCGGTGACCACCCGATTTCGCCGCGGCGCACCTTTGTGCTTCGCACCGCGCGAACCGGCCTTCGTCGTACCCGGCTTCCCGAACGGCCGGAGCGGGCGCGCACGTTCGACGCGTCGAACGGAGCCCGCCGATGACCCGCGGGGCCGCCCGGGAGGATTCGGCGGCCCCCACGGGGCGTCGTCAGTGGCTCGGCAGCACACACACCGAGTCGAGGCCGAGCACGTGGTTGAGCCGACCGAAGGCCAACCAGGACCCGATCGCCATGCTCAGTTCGACGATCTCGGCCTGGGTGTAGTGCGCGGTCATCCGGGCCCAGAACTCGTCGTCCAGGTTGTGGTGGTCCACCGCGTACCGCTCGGCGTATTCGGCGGCCAGCCGGGTGCGGTCGTCGAAGATCTCGGTGGTGCGCCACTCGGTGACCGCGACGTCGAAGCCGTCCTCGACCTTCTCCCCGTCCCGTTCGGTGCGCCAGTCCAGGCAGAAGACACACCCGTTGATCTGTGCGATCCGAAGTCGTGCGGCCTCGAACTCGCGCAGCCCCAGGTTCGATGCGTCGTAGACCTTCATCGAGAACGTGGAGGCCGCGATCCCGATCTCGGGCACCATCTCCGCCCACACGTAGGCGATCGGGTCCTTGTCCTCGGGGATGTCGATGTGCATGGTTACTTCCTTCCGAGCTTGCCGACTGCGGGACGGAGCGGAATGTCGAGTGCGTCGTAGAGCCCGGGTTCGGCGGCGACCAGCCAGTCGATGGCGCCGACGAGTCGGCCGACCGCGGTGGCGTTCCCGCCCGCGGACCGGTTCGTGCCCTCGTCGGTGGCCTCGACCGTGACCTCGATGCGCGGGCGTCCCTCGATGATCACCCGGTGCGCCCCGTCGCCGTTGGGCGGAGTGGGCCAGTCCGGCGCGCAGGAGGGGTGGATGCGGGTCACGTGCTCGATCACGATCCGCGGCTCGCCCCCGACGATGCCCTGCACCTCGAACCGCACCGCGCCCTGGGTGCCGGCCTCGAACTCGCCCATCGTCGTGGTGCGTACCGTGCTCTCCAGCGGACGGCGGTCCATCGTTTCCCGGATTTCGTCCAGCTCGACGCCCAACGCCCGTGCCATCAACCGGATTTGCCCGCCCCAGACCATGGTCGGCATCTCCGGCCACAACATCGGCGCCCCGTAGTCCATCGGCTGCCCCATGCCGACCAGGTTCCGGACCGAGTCCTCCTGGTCGTAGGTGGAGTAGTCGAAGATCTCCTGGCAGCGGATCGCGTCCACGGTGGTGCCCAGCCCGCTGATCAGCAGCGGCAGCACGTCGTTGCCCCAGCCCGGATCCACACCGGAGACGAACAGCGACCCGCCGCCGGCCTCGATGGCGGCAAGTACCGGCTCGCGCAACTCGGTCGGGGCGTTGCGCTGGTCGTAGAGCGCGTACAGGGCGGGAGTCACCACCACCGCGCCGGCCCTGATCGCCCGCACGATGTCGGCGAGCGCCTCGTCGGGACGGATGTCGCCCGACGCCGCGTACACCACCGCGCCCGGCCCTGCGGCCAGCACGGCGTCGATGTCGTTCTCCGCCGCGACCCCCAACTCGTGATCCAGCCCGGCGAGTTCGCCCGCGTCGCGGCCGACCTTGTCGGGATTGTGCACCAGCACCGCCGCGAGCTTCAGCGCCGGGTGCGCCTCGACGGCACGGATGGCCGCGCGGCCGACGTTCCCGGTACCCCAGACAACCGTGGAAATCATGCGCTGGAGGGTAGCGAGGGCCTCCTACGGTTCATAGGCCCACGACCGGAAAAGTTGACCTGCCGGCCGATCGGCCGGCCGAGACCACGCCGACAAAGAGGGGGCTCGCCCGCGCCGGACCGCCGACCGGGCGCGGGACGCGACGCGCCGTCGGGTTCGGCCCACCCGCACCGTCACCGGCCGAGCAGCCGACTTCGGCCGATCCCACCCGGTGCGCTCGGCTGCCTCACTGTTCGCCCAGGACCATCCACGTGCCGTTGGCGGCCAGCGGCTCGAAGCCCACCTGCGCATAGACCGCGTGCGCGTCGGCGGTGGCCAACATCAGGCGCCGCAGACCGGCGGGGCGCAGGTGGTCCCGGATGTGCGCGACCAGCGCGGTGCCCAGACCCTTGCCCCGGACGGCGGGGGCGATGTAGACGTCGCAGAGCCAGCCGAACGTGGCCCCGTCGGTGACCACGCGGGCATATCCGACCTGGGCCGCGGAGGCCGTGTCGTACACCCCGAAGTTGAGCGAACCGGCGATCGCCGCATCCTGCTTGTCCCGCGGGCGACCCTGCGCCCAATAGGCGTCGAGCGACAACCAGCGGTGTATCAGCGCGACATCGAGCCGGGTCGGATCGGTCGAGATCTCGTAGCCGTCCGGAAGGTGAAAGTCCATATCCGGATCCAACCAGCCCGCTCCCGCCGCCGACCACCCGTTATTCGCACGCCGCTCACCGCATGGGCACCAGTGCCTCCGCCCGCGCCCGCAGGGTGGGGGCGCCGCCGCGCCCGGGGGAGACCAGGCGCAGCCGGAGCAGGTGGCCTCGGCCGGGTCCGGGGGTGTCGCGTTGCAGGGTGCCGGTGACGCAGTCGAAGGTGGCCGCGTCGGTGTGCCGCACGAAGAAGGCGGGACCGGCGATCCCGGCGAGCAGTTCGATGGCGTCGGCCAACAGGCGGGGGCTGCCGGGTCGGGCGTGCTCGACGTCGACGGCGAAGACACCGTCCGGCAACACGGTGGTGCCGCGCAGGCTCCACGGCGAGCCGGGCAGATCGCAGGCGACCCGCAACCTGGGCAGCAGGTCCGCCGCGGGGTCCGCCGCCACCCAGCCCTGCCGGGTCGTCTGCTCGGCCAATTCGCGCAATGCGTCCCCGGGCGCCTCTTCACCCGACACGCCGAAGAAATCGTCCATGACAGTCACTGTAAGTCGAAGTGTCGTAACCGGCTTCTCCGGAGCGAACGCCATGAACCGCCCGGCTTCGTACATTCGCGACACGGTGCTCGCATGCCCATCGAGCACGCATTCGAATGACCGTGCCACACCCTCCGATTCCGCCCGTTCGCGCGCACACCGGCGGAGCCGGGGTTCAGAACAGTCGAGCGGCCCTGGTGCTCTCGGATTCCTCCAGTTCGAGAAGCCGCCGCTTGCGTTCGAGGCCGCCGGCGAAGCCGGTCAGCTTCCCGTCGCTGCCGACGACACGATGGCAGGCCACGATGATCGAGATCGGATTGTGCCCAACCGCCTGTCCCACCGACTGGGCCAACGCCTTGTTGCCCAATCGCTCGGCGAGCGCGCCATAGGTGGTGGTCTCGCCGAACGGAATCTCCCGCAGCATCGCCCACACCCGCTCCTGGAACGGATCGCCGTGGGTGGCCGTGGGCAGGTCGAACGCGGTCCGGTCACCGTCGAGGTATTCGGCCAATTGGGTCGCCGCCGCCGCGAGCAGCGGGTCCTCGCGATGGTCGACCCGCCGGCCGAGTTCCTCCTCCGGAGGCATGTACCAGTGCTGCGGGAAGTAGAGGCCCACGATGGCATTCCGCGCTGCCACCACGATGAGCCCGCCGAGCGAGGTGTCGACGATCGCGTGCCGTGTGTTCATGGTGCCGATCTCCCCCTGTGTCGCGGTGTACGTCCCCATCCTTCATCCCCGTCATCCCCTGGACGCACGGGCCCCGGGGAAAATGTGGGGCCCGACGTCGCGGGGGTCTGCTTCGCGACATCGACTCCGCCGGGACCTGCTTCTCCGTCGGAATCCCGCTCACCGAAGGGGCGGGCAACGGGGGCGTGGCTTCGCCTCCGGACGCACTTTGCCGAAGCGGCAAGGAAGTTTGTGGCTCCCGCCGAATCGCCACATGATCATGATCCGTACCGAGGTGATCGGTACCGAGACCCGGGAGTTGCCATGACACAACCTGTCCGAACCGCCGACCTCACCCATCGCCTGGTCCCCTCCCCCGCCGGCCGCATCCACCTGGTGGAACAGGGCACCGGTCCGCTGGTCCTGCTCGTCCACGGGTTTCCCGATTCCTGGTACGGCTGGCGCCGGCAACTGGCCGACCTGGCCGCGGCCGGTCACCGTGCGGTCGCCATCGACGTCCGCGGCTATGGCCGCTCGTCCAAGCCGCAGGACATCGCCGCGTACCGGATGACGGAGCTGATCGAGGACAACGTCGCCGTGGTCGAGGCGCTCGGCGAGCGCTCGGCGGTGATCGTCGGGCACGACTGGGGCGCGACCATCGCCGCCGGGTCGGCCCTGGTCCGGCCGGACGTCTTTCGCGCGGTCGGGCTGCTGAGTGTGCCGTACACCCCGCCCGGCGGACCGAAGCCCAGCGACGTGTTCGCGGCGATGGGCGGCGACGAGGAGTTCTACGTCCGGTACTTCCAGGAGCCCGGCCGCGCCGAGGCGGAGATCGAGCCGGACGTACGGGGGTGGCTGGCCGGCTTCTATGCCGCACTCTCCGCCGACACGATGCCCGGCCCCGATGCGCCGGACCCGCACTTCGTCGGCCGCGGTGGCAGGCTCCGTGACCGATTCCCCATCGGCCGCCTGCCCGGGTGGCTCGACGAGGACGATCTCGACGTCTACGCCGGGGAGTTCGAGCGGACCGGAATGAGCGGGGCGCTCAACCGCTACCGGAACATGGACCGGGACTGGGCGGACCTCGCCCCGTACGCCGGCGCGCCGATCACCCAGCCCTCGCTGTTCCTGGGCGGCGCCCTGGACGCCTCCACCACGTGGCTGTCCGATGCGATCGAGGCCTTCCCCGGCACGCTGCCCGGCCTGCTCTCCTCGCACGTCCTGGCCGGTTGCGGCCACTGGCTCCACCACGAGCGCCCCGCCGAGGTCGACCGGCTCCTGATCGACTGGCTGGCCGCGCTGCCCCGCTGAGAGATCCGTCGGCCGGCCGGGGGAGCTGAGTCCTGGGCGTACCGGGTATGAGCCTGGTGGATTCCCCGTCGAGGTGAGTGAGTGCCATGTCGTCCACGGACAACGAAGTCGATCTCGGGGTGCTGATCGGGCACGACGGTTCGCCCGCCGCCGACCGCGCGCTGGATTGGGCCGCGCAGGACGCCGTCGCCCGGCGCGTACCGCTGTACGTGGTCACCGCCGTGCCCGTCGGCGGGCTCGGCCACCGGCATCGGGTCGAGCTGCGCGAGCGGGCACATGCGCTGGTGGACGCCGCCTGTGCGCGCGTGCGGGCGCGGTTCGCCAAGGCGGATGTGGAAGGCTCGGTCCGGGAGGGCGACGCGGCCGAGTCGCTGCTCGAGGCGAGCGGCCGTGCCGACACGATGGTGATCGGCAGTCGCGGTCACGGCGGTTTCGCGGGCCTGCTGCTGGGATCGGTGTCCCTGCGGGTGTGCGCGCACTCGTCGTGCCCGGTCGTGGTGGTACACGCCGACGCGGCCGAGGACGCGAGCGGCGTGGTGGTGGGCATCGCCGGTCCCGAGGACGGGCCGGCCGCCGAGTTCGCGGCGAGCAGGGCACGGCGGCTGGGCGGTCTGCGCGCGGTGCACTCGTGGGCGCTCCCGGTGACCGGTCTGGCGCCCAGCCTGATGTTGCCGTCGATGTTCGACGTGGACGAGATCGCCGCCGAGCGCGGCCGGATGCTCGAAACGGTGCTCGGTCCGATCCGGCTCGGCAACCCCGAACTGCCGGTGGACACCGTGGTGATGAACGGTACGGCCGGGCGCGACCTGGTCTGCGCGTCCATCGGCAACGCCCTCGTGGTCGTCGCCACGCACCCCCGGCACGGCCCCCTGCCGATGCGGCTGGGCCCGACCACCCACGCCGTACTGCATCATGCGCGCTGCCCGGTGGCCGTGGTCCCGGTGCACTGACCGCGGCTCCGGCGACCCGGCGACGGGAGGTGACCGGGCAACCGGACCGACGCGGCGCGCGGATCGAGGCGGCGGGCTCGGGTCGACGCGCCGCGCTTGCGGCGGCGCGTCGCCGGACGGGGCCCACCGCGCCGGACGGGGCCTAACGCGCTGCGTAGACGTTCTCGGCGAAGGCGGCGATCTGCTCCTCCGACAGGTGTCGCGCCACGTCCGCCTCGCTGATCATGCCGACCAGGCGCTTGCGCGCGATCACCGGCAGTCGACGGATCTGGTGCACCTGCATCTCGCTCAGTACTTCGGCGATGTCGGCCTCCGCGTCGATCCAGCGCGGCGTCCCCACGCACAGCTCGCCGGCCGTGACCTGAGCCGGATCGTGACCCTCGGCAACGCACTTCGTCACGATGTCGCGGTCGGTGATGATGCCGCACAGCCGCTCGTTCGCATCGCTGACCGGGAGCGAACCCACGTCGAGCCGGCGCATCAACTGCGCGGCCCGATCCAGCGTCTCGGTCTGCGGAATCCACTGCGCACCCTCGTGCATGATGTCCTTGGCCTTCGTCATGGTGATACCTCTCGTCGGGCCTGCCGACGGCAGCACACCGACCGCAGGGCTCGGGACCGCGCCGCGGACACCGCGACGCGGTCCTTCCATCCTCTCCGTCCCACTCCCGGTCGGCCACCCGGGTGAACGGCCCCTGTGGGCGCCGGGAGCGCACCGCGATCGGTCGGGTTCACGGTCACCGGTCGAACCACCGAGGACACCGAACCACCGGGGGACGGCGCGCGCTGCCGGCGGCTCATCGGCAGCGCCGGCACCTGCCGGTGAGTTCGATGGCGTGGCGAATCTCGGTGAAGCCGTGTCGGGCACCGGCGCTCGCGGTCCATCGTTCGACGGCCTCCGAGTGCACCTCGACCGCGATACCGCACAGCCGGCAGATCAGCAGGTGGTGGTGATCCGGTCGCCGTCGCCGTCGGTACTGGCGCTCGCCGTCGACGGTGTACCGGCTGTCCGCACTACCGTCCGCGGCCAGTGCGGCGAGGCTGCGATAGGTGGTGCTGAGGCTGACCGGGCGGTTCCGGATGCGATCCCCCCGGTCTGCGTCCCGCTCGCGGTCTCGGTCCCGATCTGCGCCTCGTTCGTGCTCTCCGTCCCGGTCCCGATCTGCGCCTCGCTCGCGATCCCGGTCTCGATCCCGGTCTCCGTCCCGGTCCCGGTCCCGCATCCAGACGAACAGGTCCTGGGCGCTCACGAAGCCGCCGTGCGCGGCCAGGGCTCGGGCCACGGTGTCCCGATGGGCGGTGGCCCGGCGCGGGGTCCGCGGGCGGCCGATGGGCTCGCGGGCGGGGTCTGTTGCCGACGGCATCGATCCTCCGGGCAGGTTCAGCCTGCCGCCGCGGCCGACGCAGCGGGGGCGGGTCGGCGCCGGACGAGGCGACCGAGCAGACCGTGGCGCGGCGACAGGAGCAGGGACAGGACGAATCCGGCGGCGGCCACCAGCGCGATGGTCGCCCCCGCGGCGACGTCGTAGTGCCGGGAGATCTCCAGCCCGGCCGAGGCGCTGCCGATGCCCAGCGCGCCGGCCAGTGCGGTGGTGCGGGCGAGCGAGTCGGTCCACAGTCGGGCCGCGGCGGCCGGCGCCACCAGCAGCGCCAGCGTGAGCATGATGCCCACCGCCGGGGTCAGCACCACGACGACCGCCTGGACGATCAGCAGGAGCAGCAGGTCCAGCGCGGTCACCGGGTGCCCGGCGGCCCGCATGCCCTCGTGGTCGAACGCGGCGAAGGTGAGTTCCTTGGCGCACAACCCGAGCACGAGCAGGATCACCGCCCCGGTGCCGGCCGTGACCACGAGGTCGCGGGCGTCGGTGGTGACGATGGAACCGACCAGGAAGGCGGAGAGTTTGCGGTCTCCCGCGGGCCCGGCGGCGACCAGTGCGGCGCCCAGGGCGAAGCCGGCGGCCAGGATCACCCCGGTCGCACCGGACGCGGTCCGGCTCGGGCTCCGGGTCAGACCGACGATGGCCAGCGACAACAACACGCCGACCGCGGCACCGCCCAGATAGATGTCCAGGCCCAGCATCGAGGCGAGCACGACGCCGGGGAAGGTGGCATGGGTCATCGCCATGGCGTGGAAGGCCAGCTTGCGCAGCACCACTTGGACGCCGACGACGCCGGCGAGCAGGCCGACCATGACGGCCTCGGCGTAGGCGCGGTGGGTGTACGTGTCGAACCAGGTCATCGGGGGCTCCCGGTCGGCCGGGGGACCGCCGGCGGGGCGGGGATCCGCACGGCCGGTGCGTGGGTGGACGCGCGCACGCCGCGCCGGCGGACGAGGCCGGCCGCGGCCAGGGCGAGCAGATACGCCGCGACCAGGGTGAGCACGACGGTCGGGCCGGCGGGCAGGGCCAGGTCGTGGTCGATGGAGGCGGTGTAGCTGATGGTCAGGCCGAGGTATCCGCACAGTACGGCCGAGCCGACGCCGATCGCGATGATCGGGCCGAGCCGACCGCCCAGGGTGCGGCCGATGGTCGCGGGGACCACCAATAGCGCCAGCACCAGTGCGGTGCCGATGGTGCGGACGGCGGCGACTACGGTCAGGGCGATCACCAGGTTCAGCGCCAGATCCAGCGCGCCGACCCGGTGGCCGGCCGCGCGGGCGGCCTCGACGTCGAAGCTGCGCAGGAACAGTTCCCGGCCCAGCGCGGCGAGGACGGCCAGGCACACCACGGCGACCACGGCGGTCTCGACGATCTGCGTGCGGGACGTGTAGAGGATCTGGCCGAACAGGAAGGTCTGGAAGTCGGCGGTGTAGGAGTGGCTGCGCGAGACGACGACCACGCCGATCGAGAACATCGCGGTCAGCACGATCGCCAGTGCGGCGTCGTCGCTGGTGCGCCGGTTGCGGGTGAGCAGGGTCAGCACACCGGCGGTGATGCCGGCCGCGATCAGCGCGCCCTCGAACACGCCGTCCGCGCCTCGGAGGGCGAAGCCGATGGCGACGCCGGGGAAAACCGTGTGGGTGAGCGCGTCGGCGACGAACTCCAGCCGGCGCAGCGCGACGAACGCGCCGACGGTGCCGCACAGGACGCCCAGGATGGTCAGTTCGATCAGGGCCCGGGTCAGGTAGGGGACCCGGAAGGGCTCCATGAGCAGGGTGGTGGTGTCCACGGGCGGCCTCAGCCCGGGGTGACGACGAGTCGGCCGGCGTCGAGTTCGAGGACCTGTCCGCCGTAGCAGGCACACAGCAGTTCCGGGGTGAGCGCGGACTCGGTGTCGCCGAAGGCGAATTGCCGGCGGTTGACCAGACAGGTCTGCTCGCACAATCGTTGCGCCACGGCCAGGTCGTGGGTGCTGACCAGGACCGCGGCGCCGGCGTCCTTGGCCCGGACCAGCGCGTCGATCAGGGCTTCCTGACTCACCGCGTCGACGCCGTTGAACGGCTCGTCCAGGACCAGGATCGGCGGTTGCGCGGACAGCGCGCGGGCCAGCAGTACGCGCTGGCGTTGGCCGCCGGACAGGGCGCCGAAGCGCGCGTGCGCCCGATCGGCGAGGCCGACCAGGGCCAGCGCCTCGTCGGCGGCGGCCCGGTCCCGGCGGCCGGGACGCCGCAGTCGGCCGATCAGCCGGTAGCGGCCCATCAGCACCACCTGGCGCGCGGTGACCGGGAATTCCGGGTCCAGGTTCGCCGCCTGCGGTACGTAGCCGACGAACGCGCGGGCCGCGGCCGGGCGCCGACCGGCCACGGTGACCGCTCCGGCGACCACGGGAACCAGGCCCAGGACGGCCTTGATCAGGGTGGACTTGCCGCCGCCGTTGGGGCCGACCAGGGCCACCGCCTGCCCGGCCGGGACGCGGCCGTCGACCCGGGTCAGCGCCGGGGTGCGGTCGTAGGCCATGGTCGCCTCGGTGAAGCGGACCGGATCCGGTGTCGTCTCGATGCGGTCGGTCATCGCTCAGCCCCGCAGTGCGGCGACGATGGTGTCCGTGTTGTGCGCCTCGGATGCGAGGTAGGTGGCACCGGCGGACCCGGAGGCGCCGAGCGAGTCGGCGTAGAGCGAGTCGTCGCCGGCGACGACCTTGACGCCCGCTTCCCGGGCGATGGTCGCGGCGGTCTTGGGCGGCAGCGCGCTTTCGGCGAACACGGCCTTGGCGCCGGTGGCCTTGATCCTGGCCACGACGTCCTCGATCCGGCTGCCGGAGAGTTCGGCCTGGTCGTCGAAGCTCGGGATGATCGAGCCGACGAACTCCAGCCGGTAGCGGTCGACGTAGTAGCCCAGGGCGTCGTGGTTGGTGACGAGTTTGCGGTTGGCCGCCGGAATGCCGTCCAGCTTGGCCCGGTTGTCGGCGTCGAGCGCGTCGAGCTTGGCGGCGTACCCGGCCAGGTTGTTCTCGTACACCTTCGCGTTGGCCCCGTCGGCGGCGGTCAATGCCTTGGCGATGTTGGTCACCATCACCTTGGCGTTGAGCGGGTTGTGCCAGATGTGCGGGTCGTACTCCCCGTGTTCGTGCTCCTCGTGCTTTTCGTGCTCCTCGTGCTCTTCGTGCTCGCCCTTGCGGAGCTGCACCCCGACGGAGGTGTCCACCACCGGGCCCTTGAAGCCCGCGGCCTGGACCGCCTTGGGCAACCACGCCTTCTCCATGTCGACGCCGTTTTCCACGACCAGCTTGGCCGCGCGAATGGCGTTCAGATCCGTCGGCGTCGCCTCGTACTCGTGGGCACTCGCGTTGGCCTTGATCAACTGGGTGACCTCGACCCGGTCGCCACCGACGTTGCGCACGAAGTCGGCAACCTGCGTCGTGGTCGCCACGACCTTGATCCGGGGCCCGGAACCGCCGCCCGGCGACCCGCCGCCGGCCACCGGCGCGGCGGACCCGACCCGGTTCTCGCCCTTGGTGCCCTTGGTGTCCATGGTGTCCTTGTCGTCGGAACCACACGCGGTCAAAGTCCCGGCGGTCAGGGCGGTGGCGGCGACGGCAAAGACCGCACGGGTGGATATACGCATCAGAACTCTCTCCAGGCAGGGGTGAATCGACGCACCGACGGGCAGACGCCGCCTCGATCATTCGATAATGAAAACCATAATCATCTAACCAACCCCTGTCCAGACGCCCCCCATCGCCCCCCAAGAGCGACCCACGACCCACGACCCTCGACCCGGCCCCGGCCCCGGACTCGCGGCGGGCGGCGGGCGGGGACCACGCGCCGACGGGGCGTGGGGCGGCCGGGACGTTGGGCGAGCGCGAGCACGGGGCGACGGGTGGTGGGTGGTGGGTGGATGGGAGGCCGGGCGCCACGGGCGTGAAGCAACACCGACGTTGCGCGAGCGCGAGCACGGAGCCGCACGGACGAGGGGTGGACGGGAGGCCGGGCAGCACGGGCATGGAGCGGCACGGGTGTAGAGCGGACGCACGGGGGCGGCACGGGCGGTGATGAGGCTCTTTGAATCTGGCTGTGGCGGATATTTCGTGATGGTCACTTCTGATCATCCGCCTGACCAGGTGGCTACGGTCGTCCAGCGTGCTGTTTGTGGGGGACGAACCGGGGTTCTGGAATCTGGTGTGGCCCGAGGTCGAGGGCCTGGTGGTCGACGCGGTCGAGGTGACCGACGACGTGTTGCAGATCGACGTCCGGAGCCGGCAGCCGTCGGTCGAGTGCCCGGCGTGTGGGGCTGCGTCGTCGCGTGTCCACAGCATGTACGAACGACGCCTTGCGGATCAGCCGCTCGGAGGCAGACGTGTCGTACCACGCCTACGAGTTCGCAGGTTCTTCTGCGACAACGACCGGTGCGACCGGAGGACCGCCGCCGAGCAGGTCGCGGGCCTGACAGCTCTGCACCGGCGACGGACACAGGCGGTGGCCCGGGTGCTTCAGGCGATCGGGTTGGCTGTCGGCGGTCGTGCCGGCTCCCGCCTCGCCGAGTACCTGCCCGTGCGGGCGACGCGTGACGTGATCCTGGGTGAGGTGCGGAGGCTGCCGGACCCTGCGACGACCGAGGTCAAGGTCCTGGGGATCGACGAGTTCGCGTTCCGCAAGGGCAGCACTTACGGCACCGTGCTCATCGACGTGGAGACCCGCCGTCCGATCGACCTGTTGCCGGACCGCACCGTGGACACGGTGGCCGCGTGGCTGGCCGAACACCCAAACATCGAGGTGATCTGCCGCGACCGGTGCAGCACCTTCAGCCAGGCCGCAAACCGCGAAGCACCCGACGCCATTCAAGTCGCCGATCGGTGGCATCTGCTCCACTCACTCGCCCGCGCGGTCGAGCGCACCGCCCACGCTCACCGCGCCTGCCTGCGCAAAGACGCCGAGGTCGACGAACCCGACAAGCCGCGGGAGGTCCTGACGACGACGGAACTCGCGGCCTTGATCGGCCCGCCCGAGCCAGACGACCCGCCCAACAGCCAGATACTCGCCCGCGTGCGCCAATGGCACGTCGACATCCACTACCTGCGCGACCGCGGCTGGACAATCAGCGCGATCGCCCGCCGCCTGGGTCGCGACCGCAAGACCGTCCGCCACTACCTGACGACCGACCTCGACCAGATCCTCGCATCGGCGCGCGACCGCCGGCCCAACGGCCACCTCAACCGCTTCAAGCCCTACCTCCAGCACCGCTTCCGCTCCGGAGCCACCAACGCCGCCGCCCTGTTCCGCGAGATCCGCGAACGCGGATACCGGGGCAGCCGCGTCGCGGTCACCAAGTACGTCGCGACCTTGCGCGACGGCACCGCGACCATCGAACCCAAACGCGCGATCCCCAGCCCGCGGCGGATCACGACCTGGATCATGCGCCACCCGAACGCCCTGACCGCCGAGCAACGCGACCAACTCAACCGCGTTCTGGCCGCATGCCCCGACCTCGCCGCAGCCTCCGACCTTGCGCACGAGTTCAGCGCCCTCGCCCGCGAACGCCGCGGAACCGACCTCACCGCCTGGATGACCCGCGCCCTCGACCACGGCCCGCCACCGGTCCAAGGATTCGCCGCGTTCCTCCAGAACGACTGGGACGCCGTCATCAACGGCCTGACCCTGCACTGGAGTTCCGGAGCAATCGAGGGCCAGGTCACACGCATCAAGCTAATCAAGCGGAGGTCATACGGGCGCGCTTCGTTCGCCCTGTTGCGAACCCTCGTACTCGCGTAACCGCCCTGACCGATTGTCGTGCGGATGACATGCGATCGCCGGCCGACCTATTCGGCAGCACGGGGAGAAGTCCAGGTTCTGTCGTGTTCGGCGAGCGCTCGCTCGATCTCGCCCACGTAGTGTCCCAAGTGGAACCGAGCTTCGACGATGGCCTGGCCGTCAGGGCCTGGATACATCAGGTCGGACCACACAACCGTCTCACCGCGCAGGCCCAACCGTATGTCGACGCCGCCGGCGTTTGAATCGGAGGGATCCCAAAACGCCACCCGCACGCGGCGAACCACATCGGTGGGGTAGAGCGGCCCGCCGGGGCAAAGCAGGACTCCCGGGTGGACACCGACCGCTCCGTCGTAGCTGCGCGCAACCACGTCGAGGCCATCGACAAAAATGTAGGTGTGCACGGCTGAGCACAACGGTGGTCCAGGACAACTGCCGACGAGAAGCCTGCTGATCGAACCACCACTTCGCAGACCAGAGCGTCCGGCCCGGAGCGTGTGCGGGGACCTACGCGGCATCTATCCGAAGTGACGTCATGTCTCCACCATAGTCATGACCCGCATCATGTCCTGCTCGAGCCCGACCGTCACGAAATATCCGCCACAGCCGTTTTCGCAGATCCTCATCAGCGATGGGTAAACGGGAGGCCGAGCAGCACGGGCATGGAGGGACACCGACGTTGGGCGGGCTGGAACGCGGGCCCGCACGAACGAGAGGTGAACGGGAAGCCGGGCGGCCCGGGCGTAGAGCGAACGCGAGGCAGCACGGGCGTTGGGTGGGCGCGGACACGGAAACGGGCGCGGCGCGGCCACGGAGCGGGCACGACCACGAGGCGGAGCAGACGTCGGGCAGGCTCGGGTCGATCACGAGGCGGGCACGAGCGCGAGCCCGGGCGCCCGTCGGGCGGGCGCGAGCACGAGGCGGCAGGGGCGTCGGACGGGCTCGGCTCGAGCACGAGCGCGAGGCGGGCACAAGCGCGAGGCGGACACGAGCGCGAGCCCGGGCGCCCGTGGGACGGGCATGAGCACGAGGCGGCAGGGGCGTTGGGCGGGCTCGGGTCGAACACGGACACGGATCGGGCACGAGCAGTAGACGAAGCGGCGCAGGGCAAGCACGAGCGCCAGGCCGCACGAGCGCGAGGCGGACACGAGCGCGAGCCCGGGCGCCCGTGGGACGGGCATGAGCACGAGGCGGCAGGGGCGTCAGGCGGGCTCGGGTCGAACACGGACACGGATCGGGCACGAGCAGGAGGCGAAGCGGCGCAGGGCAAGCACGAGCGCCAGGCCGCATGCCCGTGGGCGGGCATGAGCACGAGGCTGCACGAGCACGAGGCGGCAGGGGCGTTGGGCGGGCTCTGGGTCGGACATGGGCACGGGTTGGGCACGAGCAGGAGACGAAGCGGCGCAGGGCGGGAGCGCGCGGCCGCGCGGGCGCGCGGCGGGCACGAATACGAGGCAGGCGCGGCTCGGGTGCGGAGGGGCGTGCGGCGCGGCGCGGGATGAAGGCGGGCCGCGTCCGCGGTTTCGAGGAGATCTTCCGGCCACCGAGCGGGGATACGTGTTGCCGTCCGAGCAGTCGATCGTGGCCGTGCTTGGGGTCGGCGAGCGGGTCGGGAACGTGAAGTCGGCGCCGCGGGTGCGGAAGGCCGCGGGTCGGTGGGCGTGGTCGGCGGCGGGCTTGTCGTGGGCTCCCGATGTCTTCATCTGCATAGCCCACGGCAGCAAGCATCGGCGGCGGGAAGCGCCGGTGTCCCCCGGCGCGGGTACGCGGGGGGGACACCGGGGTGGGTGGGCCGGGTGGCCTGTGTGGGTGCTACGACTTCGATGTTGCGGATGGAGGTTGCGGGTCGGTCTGCTGATCGGCGCCGGAGGAGCCGACCGCGGGCGGATCCGTGTCGGGGGCGATCGCTTCGGGCGTGGTTCGGCCCGAAGTGGCGATGGGCGGTGGGTTGTCCGAGGTCGCGGCGGTGCCGGCAGTGGCGGCGGAGCGGGCGGCTTCGGCGCGCACGAGGGCGCTCATGAGCAGGTAGGCGTCAAGGGGCATGGCGGGATCTCCCGGGTTCGCGGGGCTGAGGTGTCGAACGCGGACACGCCGGTCCGGCCACGCGCCGGGTGCGGCGGCGGCTCGGCGGCGGTGATCGCTCAGCAGCGCAGGACGACGGTCCGAGAAGGGGCCGGTCCGGGAACACTCGTGGTCGCGCGGGCGCGGCTCCGGCCGGCCTCGGCCGGATCGGCGGGACGGGATGCCACGGTATCCGCGAGGGCGGAAGTCGAAGCGGTGGTGGAGTGGTGCCGCGGCCGGGTTGTGGTCGGCGTACACGCGGGGCCGACGGCGGGTCCGTGTCGGCCGCCGGTTTCGCCGGCGGGCGTGGCGCTGCGCACCGAGTGGTCGCCGGGCGGTCCGTCGGCGGGCGCGTCGGGTGTGACGGACACGGTGGCGCGGCCGACCACGCCGATCGGGCAACGCTCCGGATCCGCCGCGGCGCGATGGGCGATTCCCGGGACGTGGGTCGCGTGCAACAGGGCCATCAAGGCGATCAGCACGATCACCCCGAACACGCCGTGCCGGGCGGGAGCACCACCGGCCGCGACCTGCCCCATCCTGACCTCCCTCGGTACCGCTCTCCGAGAGAACCTCCGATTTCCGTCGCCGGCACGGCAACGAGGCCGAACCGACCAAGATTTCACCCGATCCGGCGAATGACCCCCACCACCTGCCCGGCCCACCCACACCGGTCGGCCCTCACCCCGGACACCCGCGCCCCGCACACCATCCGTCCCGCCGGCGGCGCACCCTCGCTCCAAAGCCCCCGCCGCGCACCCGGCCTGGCCCGGCACGGCACGGCAACAAGGCCACCGACCGGGATTTCGCCCGACCCGGCGAACCCACCCCACCACCCGCCCGACACACGGTTGACCCGGATCGCCGAACCCGCAAGCCGACGCCGGTCCACGGCCGGACCAAGGCCAGAGTCGAGGCGGAGCCCTGGGTCGAGGCGGAGGCCGGGGCCGAGGCGGAGGCCGGAATCGAGGCGGAGCCCTGGGTCGAGGCGGAGGCCGGGGCCGAAGCGGAGGCCGGGGCCGAGGCGGAGCCCTGGGTCGAGGCGGAGGCCGGGGCCGAAGCGAAGGCCGGGGCCGAGGCCTCGCCGCCGACCTGCGCCGGGACCACCGTGCCCCGTCGACACGCGACCCGGCGGTGCCGTCCGCGACACCGATCGACCCCACTCCCCCACGGCCCGCAGACCTCACCCCATCCTGCCCGCGCCCCCTCCAGCGGCCCCGACCCGGCACGGCAACAAGGCTGAACGACGTGGGTTCACCGACCCGGCGAACCCACCCCCCACCCGCCCGGCACACGGTTGCCCCGGGTCGCCGAACCCGCAAGCCGACGCCGGTCCACGGCCGGACCGAGGCCGGGGTCGAGGCGAAGGCCAGGGTCGAGGCGAAGGCCAGGGTCGAGGCGAAGGCCGGGGCCGGGGCCTCGCCGCCGACCTGCGCCGGGACCACCGTCCCCCCGTCGACACGCGACCTGGCGGCGCCGTCCGCGACACCGATCGACCCCACTCCCCCACAGCTCGCACACCTCACCCCTGCCCCGCGCCTCCTCCAACGGCCCCGATTGCGCACCCGACCCGGCACGGCAACAAGGCCGACCGACCGGGATTTCACCGACCCGGCGAACCCACACCACCCCTCGCCCGACACGCTCACACCGATCGGCCCCACTCCCCGGACATCCGTGCCCCGCGCACCGCCCGCCCGGCGTTGCACCCCGCCCCGAGGCCCCAACCATCGACCCGGCACGCCGACACTGATCGGCCCACTCCCCCGCCACCCGAGCCCCGCAGACCCCGCACCATCCGCCCCGCCCGCTCCCCCGCCCCGCAGCCCCACGCCCACCCCCGGGACGAAACCCGCTCGGATGGCCCGCCACGAGGGCGTTCCATGACGCCCCGCCCACGCCGGGACCGATCGCTGCGGGCAACTTCGCGGCCGCGACCCCGCTCAAGGTCCACCCGGACCAGGAAAACCTGGTCGCGTCGGTCATCAAGTCACTCGCCGAGGCGTATGTGCAGCCCGACGTGGCCTACCCGCGCCTGCCCATCGACGGCGGCCGGATCGTCGGCTTCCTGGACCGACCCCGACCCCGCCGCCGACGGCGGCGCCCGCACCGGCACCGGCAGGGACTTCCGCTCGGGACGACCGTGGCGCCTCGACATCGCGGCAGACGAACAGGGCCGGGGATACGGTCGGTTCGCGGTCCACGACGGGGCCGCCGAGGTCCGCCGCCGCGGCCGCACGCGCCTGACCGCCCCGGGGCGCCGGGCGCGGAGAGCCGGGCGCAGGAAGCCGGGCGCAGGAAGCCAGGCACCGGGAACCGGGCACAGGAAGCCGCACGCAGGAAACCGGGCGCAGGAAACCGGGCGCAGGAAGCCGCACGCAGGAAGCCGCGCGCGGACGGTCCCAAGCGCTTCCGCCTCCGGCTCGGCTTCCGGACGACCGGGGAGATCGGCGGCGGTCGGCGAGGCGCGGCAAGCTGCGGCGAATGCGGCTCGGCCGCGCCCGCGCCCAGCAGGTGGCAAGCCGGCGATCCGCGTCGAGTGGAATCGATCGGCCACATGGACCAGCCGTCCGCTCGGCCGATAGCGTCACCGCATGGACGACACGGCCACACCCCATAGACCCACGCTGCGCAAGGATGCCGCGCGCAATCGGCGCCGGATCATGGATGCCGCGCGCGATCTGGCGCGCAGGGGCAGGCCGCCCCAGTTGAACGCGGTCGCACTGGCCGCCGACGTCGGCGTCGGCACCGTCTACCGGCACTTCCCCACCCCCGAGGCGCTGCTCGAAGCACTCGCCGCCGACCGGTTCGACGAGCTGATCCGACACGCCCAACGGGCCGCCGGTCTGCCGGACGCGCGGCGCGCCCTGCGCGACTTCCTGGCGGCCGCGCTGACCGCCTACGCCCAGGACGAGGCCTTCACCGCGGCGGCCTTCGGTCCCGGGGTCGCCACCGCCGAGACCCTGGAACTGCGCGATCACCTGCTGCGCGTGACCGGCGACCTGCTGACCCGTGCGGCCGGCGCCGAGTCCCTGCGCCCGCCCCTGGGGCCCACCGACGTCCAGCTCATGCTCTGCGGACTGGGCTTCGCCGTACGCCACTCCCCCGACCGCAACGACCCCAAGTTGGCGCAGCGCTACCTCGACGCGCTGCTGGACGGCGCCCTCGTCGCGGCCACGGGAGATGCGGCCGGCTGACGCCCGGATGCGCTGTGGCAGGGTCGCGGACATGTCTTTCGATCACAACGACCACTACCATCCGCTGCTGCTGCGTCAGGTGCCGAAGAACTGTCGGACGGCATTGGATGTGGGCTGCGGCACCGGGCGGTTCGCGCGCCGGCTCGCCGCGTCGGGCATCGTGGTGGACGCGATCAATCCGGCCGAGGAGGTGGTCGCCGAGGCCCGTCGCCGATCCCCGAGCACCGCGGGTGCGCCGAATCCGAGCTTCGTGTGCGCGGACGTCACCGACATCGAACTCCCGCGCGGGCACTACGACTTCATCTCGTGCCTGGCGAGCATCCATCACGTGCCGTTCGACACCGTCGCCACCCTGCGGGACGCCCTCGCACCGGGCGGGGTCCTGGTGATCCTGGGCTGCCATCCCGAGCGGACCCCGGTGGACTGGGCGTACAGCCTCGCCGCCGTCCCGGTCAACGCCGCCGCCCGGCTCGCCGTGGCCGCGAAGGAGCGGCTCGGCGACCGCGCCCGCGCCCGCGCGGTCGAGCAAGGCACGACGGCGCCGGTGCGTACGCCCACGATGCCGCTGTCCGGCATCCGGCGCGAGGCCGCGGCGCTGTTGCCCGGATGCGCCGTGCGCCGATTGCTCTTCTGGCGCTATCTCCTGGTCTATCGCGCCCGGCCCTGAGCCGGCGTCGACGCGGCGCCGCGCCGCGACACCCGGTTCCGCCGGCCGCGATCTGCCGGGAGCCGGTGGGAGCGCGACCTACCGTGGCGAGGTGAACGATCGGTATGCGATGAGTCGGCGTGCGGTGCTGCTGGGCGTTGCCGCGGTTGCGACAAGTTGCTCGTCCTCCGGTGGGCGGTCCGCGACGTCGACGCCCACGAGCGGCACACCGGCCGCGACCACGGCGCCGACCGGACCCGCGCCGCCGAGCGGGGGCACTCCCGCCACGACAACCCCGTCCGCGCTGCCCACGGTCACCGCGTGGGCGCCCGATCCCGGCGACGTGCAGCCGCAGGTGAAGCAGCGTGCGGTCACCCTGGTGTCGGCTCTGGGGGCGTGGCCGCCCGGCGGGCAGGGGCCCGAGGCGGCTCGGGCACGCCTGGCCGCGCAGGGCTTCGACCCGGGGTTGGCCGACCGGGCGGGCTCGCTGTCGTCCCCGGCTCCGGAGGCCGTGCTCGAAGTGGTCGACGCCCAGTACGGCGGCATCCTGGACGACACCGCGAGTGTGCTCGTCGTCTGCCGGCGGTGGACGCGGGCCGAGGACGGCACGGTGACGGCGGACGGGTCGACCGTGGACGTGCGGTTGAGCCGGGCCACACCCGTCTGGACGGTCACCACGCTGTACCCCTCGGATCCCGGACCGGCCGCCGCGTCGCTCTCCGCCCAGGCGTCCCGGATCCTGGCCGACTCGCGCATCATTCTGCCGCCCGCCGCGACCGCCGACGTGCGGGCCGGCGCCGTGCACGCGTCGGTGCTGACCGCATTGGAGACGCTCGCCGCCGACCACACCATCGACGTCAGCGTCCTGCGCTCGGGCCACCCCATCAACGTGTTCGGTACCAACCGCCCCAGCGACCACCCACGGGGGCGGGCCGTCGACGTATGGCGCATCGACGGCCGATCCGTGGTGGACCCGACCACGCCGCGCGCCCTCGTCGAGGGCTTCATGCGGGCGGGCGCGGCCGCCGGCTCGTACAACGTGGGCGGCCCGTACCAACTCTCCGGCGCCGCGTTCTTCAGCGACCCGACCCACCGGGACCACGTACACCTCGGGTTCACCACATGAGATCGCCCCACCCCGGTCGGCCGGCGTCGGGTTCGAAACGGGCCGGGCAGCGCCGATGGCGGGTGGTACGGGCGGCGCGTTCCGATCCCCGGTCCCGTCGGGGCGGAGCGGCGTATTATAGCTCTGAGACGGAAAGCTGCCGGCGCCTCGGGATCCCGAGCCCCGACCGATGTGCGGTGCTCGTGTGACAGACGGCCCTCCGTGTCGACGCGCACCCCGGAGGGCGCGCGGAGGCCGGTGCCCGGTGTGTTCGGCGACACCGGCCGCCGGGTCGCGCACCAGTGGCCGGGTGGTGTTGTGGAGGAGCCATGCGCAGTAGTGGCGAATCGACGTTGATGGAACCCGAGGCGCTGCAGTGCGCGCTGTTCGGCGTGCGATTCCCGGCCCGTCCGGAAGCGCTGTCGGCGGCGGCCACGAACAACGGGGCCGCGGTATGGGTCACCCGGGCCCTGGCGGCACTGCCGGAACGCCCGTACGAGGGGCCGAACCAGGTGTGCATGGCCCTGTGCGGGCGGCACGCCGGAATGGACCCCGGTCTGTAGCCACTCCCACCGCCCAACCCACGACGCCGCCCGCGACCGACCCACGCACCGCAGACCGACCGGGGCCGAAGCGACAGCGGCCGCCCTCTCCGGCGCACCGCCCCCCGCCGCCACCGCCCGCCGCGCCGTCTTACGCGCGCCGAACCGGCGTCGCGCACCGCGCAATCTTCGTACCCTGAACCGGGCGTCGCGCGCCGCGCCGTCACCGTCCGCCGCGCCGCCAGATCGCGCCGCCCCCGCGCGCCGCGCCATCTTCGCGCACCGCGCAATCTTCGTACCCTGAACCGGGCGTCGCGCGCCGCGCCGTCACCGCCCCCCCGCGCCGCCCCTCCGCGCCACCGTCACCCACCGCCGCGCCCCCTTCCGCGCCCCCTTCCGCGCCGCCGTCACCCACCGCCGCGCCACCCGCCGCTCACCGCCGCACCGTCGAGGGCGCCTCGACCTCCAGGTACCGCCTGCCGGCCCTGCCGCGGTACTCCAGCACCACCCAGCCCAGCCCGCCCAGCACTCGTGCGCACCCGCGCAGCGCCGTCTCCGCCTCGTGCCGCGCGCCGCTTCCGCGCGGGCCCGGCCACTCCACCCGCACCACCGCGGGATGCTCGGTCGCCGTGACGCAGTACCCCGTCGCCGTGCGCTCGCCCCGCTCGTCGACCGCCGACGGCGGCACCCCGGCCGCCTCCAGGGACAGGCTGATCGCCCGCACCATCCGAACCCGCTCCCACTCGGCGGGCACCGCACTCGGATCCGGCACGGCCGTGTTCACCACCGCCCGAATCCGCAGCAGCGCATCGAACGCCTCCCGAACCGCCGCCGCCCGCTCCGCCGTCCCCTCACCCGCCACCGACACCGGCCGCATCTCGGCACCGGTCGCCGGCTCGAAGCCCCCCGCCGCATGCGTCCCGCTCCCGGTCACCCTGCTCCTTCGTCCACGGCCGGCCGGGACGCGGGTCGCGACTCGGGCACGAACCCGCGCCCATCCAAGCGCAGTTCCCAGGTGAGCACACCGGGGCGGGCGTGCCGGGTCACCCGGGCGATCCGGATGTCACGCGAACCCCCGGCCCGACCCTCGACCACCCGGCCGGCGCCGTGCTCGTCGCATCATCGAAGAGTCCATGTCCCCAGCGTAGGTGTGAGGGTGGGTCGTGCCCCGATCCGCGCCGCCCCCGGTCGCCGCCGCCCGTGACCAGTGTCGGATGCGCTGCGGACACCGCGGGTCGTAAACCCACCCGTCCGAACCCGATTCGGCCGGTTCGGACCGGCCGGGGCCGATCCGCCGGCCGGTGCCGCGCGACGCTCCGGTACGCGGCGACCGGCGGCGGCGGCGAGTCGGCCGCGGCCTGGTTGATCGTGCCGGTCAGGGACAGTCGGCACGCTGCGGCGTAGGCCCGGAAGGCGCCGAAGAAGCCCTGACGCACCCGGAATCGCACGGTCACATGCCCGCGCCACCGCCACCGCCACCATCACCGCCCCCGCCCGGCGCCGATGTCGTGGCACGGTCTAGCCAAAATGTGCCGATAAATCGATGTTCGTTGACCATGTGCCGAGCCCGGTGTGAGGGTTCCTTCGCTCGGGCGACGAACCCGGCGCGATCGCAGTCGGATTCGTGGTCGGGGCGTGCCTTCAACCCGAGGAGCCTCGATGCATCGCAGAACGCTGACGCTCGGGTCGGTCGCGGCCCTGCTCGCCGGCCTGGTGATCGGCACCACCGCCCCATCGAACGCGGCACCACCACCGGCCCCCGCCTCGGCCGCAGCCCGGACGGCGGCGATCGACGCGGCCGACCGGGCCGTCGGCAGCGGCCCGAACGCGCCGGCCCGGGTACCCGGCGAAACCTATCTACGGAGCATGGTGACGCCGTGGGTGGACAACCTCTACTCGATCGCCTACACCCGCGTCTACCGCGGACTTCCCGTAGTCGGCGGCGACGCCGCCGTGTTGGCCGACGGCACCGGCAAGGTCCGTGCCGTGGAGACCGGCGGCGCACTTCCCGGCGACATCCCGACCGAGCCGACCGTAGCGGCCGAGGCGGCCGAGACCACCGCACGCACCCGACTTGCCGTGGTCGACCGGATCGACGCGCGTCGCCTGGTGGTGCACGTGGGCGCGGACGCCGCCCGACCGGCCTGGGAGACCGTGCTGATCGGCCGCACCGACTCCGCCCCCAGCCGCCTGCACGTCTTCGTCGACGCCGGCACCGGCGTGGTACTCGACTCCTACGACGACGTGCACGCCGGAACCGGGCACAGCAAGTGGAACGGCCCCGACCCGATCACCATCACCACCGCCGGCTCGGGCGGCACCTATTTCATGCAGGACCTGACCCGCCCGGGCCTGAGTTGCTCGAAGTACAACGCCGGCGTGCTCACCAAGACCGTCGACGACTGGGGCACGGGCAACCCCACCGCCGTGGAGACCGGCTGCGTCGACTCCATGTGGGCCGCGCAGAAGGAATGGAACATGCTCCGCGACTGGCTCGGCCGCAACGGGCACAACGGCAACGGCGGCACCTGGCCGGTGGTCGTCGGCGTCGACACCGTGAACGCCTGGTTCGACGACACCCGGGTGTTCATCGGCCACGACGTCAAGAGTCAGTGGTTGGGCGCGATGGACATCGTGGGCCACGAGTACGGTCACGGCATCGACCGGACCAGTCCCGGCCATCCGTTCGCGCAAGCCGGCCTGATCGAGGGCACCGGCGACATCTTCGGCGCGCTCACCGAGGCCTACGCCGACGAACCCGCGCCATTCGACACCCCGGACTACACCGTCGGCGAAATGGTCGACCTGGGTGGCCACGGACCGATCCGCTACATGTACAACCCCTCGCTCGCCGGGGACCCGAATTGCTATTCGAGCACGTTGCCTCCGGACGAGTACAAGGCCACGGGTCCGCTGAATCACTGGTTCTATCTGCTCGCCGAAGGCAGCAACCCCGGTGGCGGCAAGCCCACCAGCCCGACCTGCAACGGCAGCACCCTCACCGGAGTCGGCGTGCAAACGGCCGGCAAGGTCTTCTACGGCGGCCTGCTGCTCAGGACACGCGGCACGAACTACCCGAAGCTACGCGGCCAAACCCTGAACGCGGCCAAGGTCCTCGACCCCACGTGCGCCCTGTACCGGAAGACCAGGGATGCCTGGAACGCCGTGAACGTGCCGGCGACCTACGACCCGTCCTGCCCTGTGGCCCCTTGACCCGGTGGCCCCTTGACCCGGTCCCCCGCGCCGCCTCGGCGGCCGGGCGGACACCTCCACGATCGGCACGCCGGGGTCGCGCGATTTAGCCAGTATTTGCTGGCCTCGCCGGATCCCTTCGCTCAACCCACGTGACCGTGTGAGTGTTTCGCTCGCTCGGGCACGAACCCCGGCGTGCACGGTCGGCCGCAACGCTCACAAGGCGTGCGGCACAAAGCCGGATTCGTGGTCGAGGTCTGCCTTCCACTCAAGGAGCCTCGATGAATCGCAGAACGACCACGGCCGGGACCGTCCTGGCCATGCTCGCCGGTTTGGCGATCGGCACGGTTGCTCAGCCGGCCGCCGCCGATCCGTCCCCTCCGCCCGGCTCGCAGGCCCTGGCGGTCTCCGCCGCCGACCGGGCCGCTGCCAGTGGTCTGGACACCCTCGCCAAGGGTCCCGACGAGGAGTACCAGCGCCAAGCGGTGACCCCCTGGGTCAACGGCCTCTACTCCGTCGCCTACGAGCGCACCTACCGGGGCATCCCGGTGGTCGGCGGCGACGCCGTCGTACTCGCCGACGGCCAGGGCCGCGTCCGCGCGACCCAGTCCTCGACCGATGCCCGCATAGCCGTCCAGATCCAGCCCGTCGTGGCGGCCGGCGCGGCGGAGGCCACGTCCAAGACCAAGCTCGCGGTCGTGGACAAGGTCGACTCGCACCGTCTGGTCGTCCGGGTCAAGGACGGCAAGAGCGCACTGGCCTGGGAGACCGTGCTGATCGGTCGTACCGCCACCGCGCCCAGCCGTCTGCACGTCTTCGTCGACGCGAGCACGGGCACGGTGCTCGACACCGTCGACGACGTCAAGGCCGGCAGCGGCAACAGCCAATGGAACGGCCCGAATCCGCTCACCATCGACACCACCGGCTCGGGCAGCTCCTACTCGCTGCGCGACCCGAACCGTCCCGGTCTGACCTGCGCGGACTACTCCACCGGCCAGGTCTTCACGAAGTCCACCGACTCGTGGGGCAACGGCCAGGCGTCCAGCAAGGAGACCGGCTGCGCCGACGTCATGTGGGCGGCGCAGAAGGAATGGAACATGCTCCGCGACT
>NZ_JBITHP010000042.1:0-68847 GCF_044458105.1 Embleya sp. NPDC050493 | reverse complement strand
GCCGAAACGTCCGAGTACTCCAGTACGAGAACGTTCCGGCGCGACACCGATGCACCGCACCGAACACCGCGACGGGGCAAACGTTGCCGGGCGCGGCACTAGCCAGGATGTGTCCGGTGGGAAGCCGCCCGCACGGGCCGGCGGAGGGCAAGCCCCCGCCGGCCCTGCCGGGTTACGGCCGGTGCGGGCTCGGGTTCGCCGCCTCGGCGTCGAAGCGCGCCGTGGTGGCGTCGATGCTCCGGCGTCGCAGTCCGGCCTTCTCCAGGACTCGGATCGAGGCGGGGTTCGCCAACTCCACGTCGGCGTAGACGACCCGCACCTCCGGGAGGGTCAGGGCGTGTGCGACCAAGGCGCGGGTGGCCTCGGTGGCGTAGCCTCGGCCGCGCCGCGAGGCGACGACGCCGTAGCCGAATTCCAGGGCACCCTCGCTCGGCGGCCACATCATGCCGATGCTGCCGATCACGAGGCCGGTCTCCCGCTCGATGATCAGACGGTGTCCGGACGCCGCCGGCTCGTCGGACTGTTCGGCGATGACACCGGCGATGACACGATCGCCTTCGGCGGGGAAGTCGGCCGCCCAGTGCGTCGACCGCACGTCGGCGAGTACGGCGGCGATGTCGTCGGCGGACCACGGCCGCAGCACGAGGTGCTCGGTGGTCAGGTCCGTGGCGGTGGGAAAGGTAGAGGAAGACACGCAAGACTCCAGGTCGTTCGAGACGACCGGGCCGGCTGCGACGTTGTGCTACGTGCGCGCGACCCGGACAAGGGCATGGCGATGAAGCCCGGCGCGGGCCATATTCATCAACCTCCCTGGTCGCGGTGGCGAGCACGCATGATCGCGTGTCGACGGAATCTATCAAACGAAGCCGGTGCGGGGGAGACTCGCCCCCGTGGTGCTCGGCGCGCACGTCGGGGCGAGGAATCGTGCGTTCGACGCCGCGAGGCTCCGCTCTTTCGGTGGTCATCCCCAAACCGAGTTCCGTGCCCGCGACTTCGCAGGCGGCGGTGGGGTGTGCCCGCACATGTGCCGAGCCTCGCGAGGTCGTGCGGGCCGCCGCCCGTGCATGCCGGGCCGCCGATCGTTGCGAAGGCGGGTGCGTATCCCCGACGTGTCGCCGATGCGGATCGTGGCGAACGGGAGGGGCTCGGCGGCTGAATTCCTGTACATGATGGCGGCTAGGCATGGACGGGCGGCCGTCGCATCCGGTGGGATGGGTTCCGCCTTTCGTCGTCCCGCGCCGCGGACCCGCTTCACCGGTGCGCGGCACGGGAGTTCGACGGGCGGAGTTCGGCTGCTCACCCCTGCTCCCGGCATCCCGTACAGGGAGCGCCGGCATCCTGGAGGTATTCGATGCGTCGGCTGACCACAATCCTTGCCACCACCGCGATGGCGGTCGCCGCCGGAGTCGGCGCGACCGCGCCGGCCCAGGCCGCACCCGCGAACAAGCCCCAAGTTCTGTCCGGTTGGACCCAGACGAGCGCCGACAGCTACAACGCCTGGTATTCGGCGCGGCAGAACCAGGGTTCGTGGTCCGCCTACGGCTTCGACTGGTCCACCGACTACTGCTCCGGTTCGCCCGACAACCCGTTCGGGTTCCCGTTCCAGACCTCCTGCGCCCGGCACGACTTCGGATACCGCAACTACAAGGCGGCAGGGGCGTTCCCGGCCAACAAGTCGCGGCTGGACAGCGCCCTGTACGAGGACCTCAAGCGCGTGTGTGCCCGGTACGGGGCGGTGACCCGCGCGACGTGCAACAGCACGGCCTGGACGTACTACCAGGCGGTCAAAGTCCTCGGCTGACGACCACGGCCGACATTTCCTTCCGCTCCCCGTCACATGTTCGCGGGCTGCTCCGTCAGTGCTGTGTAGGACGCCGCAGGGCCGGAACGGCATCGCCGACCGGTTCGCCCACGCACTGAAGGAGACGTCATGACCGCTCGGATGAAGAACCCCGCGATGGTGCTGCCCGACGCGATGAAGGGGATCCAGAACATCTACAAGGCGATGTACGCGGGCGGCGTCGAGCCGCGGATCCTGGAGCTGGTGCACTTGCGTGCCAGTCAGATCAACGGCTGCGGCGCCTGCGTGTTCGCCGGTGTGACCAGTGCGAAGAAGGCCGGCGAGAGCGACGAGCGGCTGCACGCGGTGGCCGCCTGGCGGGAGGCGCCGTTCTTCACGGACGCCGAGCGGGCCGCGTTGGCGCTGACCGAGGCGTCGACGCGGCTGGCGGACCATTCCGGTCAGGCGGTGTCGGACGCCCTGTGGGACGAGGCGGCCGACCACTTCGACGAGCGGCAGCTTGCCGCGATCATCCTGATGATCTCGGTCACGAACTTCTTCAACCGCATCAACACCACGATTCGGGAGCCCGCGGGCGCGACCTGGAATTGAGCGCGCAGACCGGTGGGAGGGGGCGGGACCCGACCGGTGTTCTCGGGGCCGGGTCTGCGGGGATCCACCCGATCGGGGCGCGGGTGTCATCCGATCGGGTGGAACGCACGCCGACGGCCCGACCGGTCCGCGTTCCGGCCCTATCAAGGAGGCATGAACGACGAGCCGAGTTCGACGGTGCCGCGCCCGCGCGGACCGGGTGCGGGATCGTACGGGTGTGCCCCCGGGGCGCCGCGGCGGATGTGGCCGGCCGGTGTGGGTGCGACACCGGTGTTCGATTCGCTGGTGCGCGAATGGGCCCGGACCACGCGCCGGCTGCCCCAGGCGGCACCCACATACAGCTGCGCCTCCTGCCATTTATCGCATCCGCCGGCGCCATGAGGGCGCACTGCCCGCACCCGCGGGCGGGGGCCGGCGCCGGTTCGACTCCGAGGCCCGGGAGGCCAGGAGCCCAGGGCCCCGGGGGCTCGGGAGGATCGGGGAGCCCGGTCCCGGAATCCAGGGCTCGGCCCCGACGGTGAAGGTCGAGTCGAGGGTCGGGGTCACTCGGGTTCGCCGATCCCCGCGCCCGATGGGCACGGCCTGCGGACCGCCGGAGCGGGCCCGACGCGGAGGCGTACTCGTGGCCCGCGTGCGACGGTGGACGGGAGTGGATGCGGGTGGCTCGCCGAATCCGGGTGGGCGCGGGCGTCGATCACCGGGAGGAACCATGTCTCCGATCTCTCGTGGCCTCGGGAACCGGTCGGCGGGATCAGCGGGGGTGTCGCGCGTACTGCTCGTGCTTGCGCTCGCCTCGGTGGTCCTCGGCGCGGTGGTGCTGGCCTGGCCGACCCAGACGGTGCGTGTGGTTGCCGTGCTGTTCGGGTTGTACCTGCTGGTCAGCGGCCTGATGCAACTCGCGCTGAGTGCGGGGGCGCTGTTCTCGGGTGGCATGCGGGCGGTGCTGATCGTCAGTGGTCTGCTGTCGGTCGTGCTGGGCATCGTGTGCCTGGGCGGCGGCTCGCGCTCGGTCACCGTGCTGGCCGTCCTGATCGGTATCGGCTGGCTCGTCCGCGGCATCGCCGAACTGGCGGGCGCGGCGGCCACCGGCGGGCTGCCCGGCCGGGGCTGGGTGGTGTTCTTCGGAATCGTGGACATCGCCGCCGGCATCGTGCTGATCGCGGCCCCGGTGTCGAGCACCAAGGTGCTGGCCGTGCTCGCCGGCATCGTCCTGGTCGTGCTGGGCCTAATCGGGGCCGTGGTGGCGATCGGCCTGGGCCGAGGTCGCACGGACGCGACCTGGCAGGCGGGTTCGGCCTCGCGGTCCTCGCGGCTGCCCTGAGCGCGCAGCCGCCGCGAGCGTGCCCGGGGTGGGCGGAGTGCCGAGGGGACGCCGGTGCGTACGCTCGTTTGCGGTCGGGTGCGTCAGGGCTTCTCGTACACCACCCGGCCGTCGACGACGGTGTGCGTGATCGGGATGTCGGGGAGCGCGGTGACCTCGGTGTCGAAGGGGTCGGCCGCCAGTACGCACAGGTCGGCTGCCTTGCCGGGTTCGAGAGAGCCCTTCCAGCATTCGGCGCCGTCCTGGCGGGCGGGTGTGGTGGTGTAGGCGCGCAGGGCCTCGCGCAGGGCCAGCCGCTGCTCGGGACCGCACACGGTGCCGTCGAGGCCGGTGCGGGTCACGGCGGCGACCACGCCGCGGCGCCAATCGGGGGTGAGGACGGGGGAGTCCGAGCTCAGGCACACCTCGATGCCGGCGTCGAGGGCCTCGCGGGTGGGACACATCCGGGCGAGGACGTCGGGGCTCAGCGTGTCGTGGAGCATGTGTCGGGTGGCCACCGCGATGCCGGGCTGGGTGTTCAGGCCGATGCCGGCCGCGGCCATCTCGGTCAGCGTGTTCGGATGCAGCAGGTCGCCGTGGATGAGGTAGTGCCGGGCGGCCGGGCGCGGGTCGCCGTCGAGCGCGGCGCGCAGTGCGGCGACCACCGCGGCCGAGGTGCGGTCGCCGGTGGAGTGCACGCCGATCTGGTGCCCGGCGGCGTGCGCGGCGTGGATCATCCCGGCCAACCGGTCCCGGCGTTCCCCGGCCGAGTCGCCGTCGATCAGCAGCGAACCGTGTGACCCGTCCGGGTAGGGCTCGCACACCCAGGCGCTGCGCATCGGCGGGATGCCGTCCGCGAAGATCTTCACCCCGGCCACCCGGAACCAGCCCGGCACGTCGGCCGGCGGGGCGAACTCGCGCAGTCCGGCGGCGAATGCGTCCGCCGATCCGGGGCCGTCCAGTTCGCCGAAGAGCAGGAGTGCGGTCACCCGTGCGGTGAGCCGACCCTGGGCGGCCAACGCGGCGTAGTCGGTGAGTGCGGCGGAGCCGAAGCAGCCGGTCTCGCCGGCGTCCTCGCCCGGGCCCAGGCCCGGTTCGGTGTAGCTGGTCACGCCCAGCGAGGCCAACAGGTCGTGGGTGCGCAGGATCGCGGCGCGACGGTCGGCGCTCGTGCGCAGGTCGGGCGCCCCGGCGGGCGCGTCCGGCGGCCCCGCCTGCCCGCCGCCGCTCAATCGGTCCATCAGCAGGTGCGGCCACATCGCGCCGAGCCAGACGCCGTGCAGGTGGGAGTCGTTGATCCCGGGCAGGACCGCGCCGCCGTGCAGGGGGATCACCCGCGTGTCGGGGCCGATCGGCGGGGCCGGGTCGGCGTCGTCGCCGAGGTGGGTGATCCGGCCGTCGGTGACGGCGATCGTGCGCGCGATCCGGCCCCGGGCGTCGAAGGTGTGGATGCGGCCTCCGGTGAGGACCAGGTCCGCCGGGCGGGTGGGGTTCGGCGATTCGTGGTCGCGCACTTTATTTCCTCCTGGGATCTGGACAGGCCCTCCGGGAGCCCATACCGTACACGCAATCAGATACGATTTGCGAGTCGATTGGGAGGCAACGGTGCCCCTGCATCCGGAAGCCCAAAAGATCATCGAGCGCACTCGGATCGGCGCCGACACCGTCGGGAGCGACGGTGAACCCGCCCCCCTCGCGATGGACGCCCAGGCCATGCGGGACGGCTTCGCGCTCACCTGGTCGATGCCGGACCGACTGCCCGGCGTGGGATCGGTACGCGACACCACGATCCCCGGACCCGCCGGCGACATCCCGGTCCGCCTGTACACCCCCGAGGGGCCCGGGCCGTTCCCGGTCCTGGTCTGGTTCCACGGCGGCGGCTGGACCATCGGTTGTCTCGACGAGAACGAGTACGCCTGCCGCGTCGTGTGCGCCGGCGCCGAGACCGCGGTGGTCTCGGTCGACTATCGCCTCGCGCCGGAGAACCCGTACCCGGCCGCCGCCGACGACTGCTACGCGGTGGTCGGGTGGCTGCACGAACACGGCGACACGTGGGCGGTGGACGGCGGGCGGATCGCGGTCGGCGGGGAGAGCGCGGGCGGCAACCTGGCCGCGGTGGTCGCGCTCAAGACCCGCGACCTGGGCGGCCCGCCGATCGCACTCCAGGTGCTCGTGTCGCCCGTGGTCGCTCACCCCGACGACGGGCGCTCCTCCTACCGGGACTTCGCCGACGGCTACTTCCTGTCCAAGACGAGCATGGACTGGTTCTTCACCCAGTACCCGCGCGACGCCGCCGATCTGGCCGACCCGTACCTGCTGCCCAGCCGCGCGGACGACCTGTCCGGGTTGGCGCCGGCGTTGATCCTGGGCGCCGAGTACGACGTGCTCCGCGACGAAGGCGAGGACTACGCGAAGGCGTTGAACGCGGCCGGCACCCCGGCCCGGACGGTGCGCTTCGACGGGCTCATCCACGGCTTCTTCGGGCTGCTCGCCACCGACCTCACCGACGCCGCACGCGCCCACGAACTGGTCGTAGAGGCCCTGCGGGACGCATTCGCCGGGAGAGCGGGGTGAGCGCCACGAGCGCCGCGAGCCCGGCGGGCCCGGTGCGCGAGGCGGGCACGGCGGCCGTGCTGCGGCTGCGCGGCGTCGCCATCGCCCGGGACGAGATCCCGGTCGTGCACGACGTCTCGCTGGATGTGGCCGCCGGCGCGGTCACCGTGCTCCTGGGCGCCAACGGCGCGGGCAAGACCACCCTGATGGACGGCATCGCGGGCCTGGTGCGCACCACGGCCGGAAGCATCGAACTCGGCGACCGTCCGATGCGGAAACTGCCCGTCCACAAGCGCGCCCGGGCCGGCATCGGCTACGTCGAACAGGCCCGCACCATCTTCCGCACCCTCACCGTCGAACAGAACCTGCTCGTGGCCCGCGCCGGCGCCGGCGACCCGGACGCCGTCTACCGGCTGTTCCCCGAACTGGCCCGCCGCCGCACGCTCCAGGCCGGCCACCTCTCCGGCGGCGAACAGCAGATGCTCGTGCTCGGCCGCGCCCTGGTCACCGATCCCAAGGTGGTGCTCGTCGACGAGATGTCGCTCGGCCTGGCCCCCATGGTGGTCCACCGACTGATGCGCGTGGTCCGCGAACTCGCCGACGAGGGACTGGCCGTCCTGCTCATCGAACAGTTCGCCAATCTCGCGCTCGGCGTCGGCACGCACGCCTACGTGCTGCGCAAGGGCCGCATCGTGCACGACGGACCCTGCGCGGAACTGCGCGGCAAACCCGAACTCCTGCACTCCTACTACTTCGGCGGCACAGCGCACGCCACCGACCCGCCCGGTTCCGCGGCCGAGCCCGCCCGGATCGGCGGTGGCAGCCGATGAAGCCCGCCACCGACTCACCCGCCGGCAGGAAATCCACCGTCATGGACCTGATCGACAAGCGCTCCGCGGCCGGCATGATCGCCTTCGCGATCGTGGCCTGCGTGGCGATCCCCAACATCCTCTCGCCCTACTGGCTCTACCTCGCCATCACCAGCGTGATCGGCGCCGTGATCATGCAGAGCTACGGCGTGATCGTCGGCCGCGCCGGCGTGATGTCGCTGTGTCAGCTCTCCTTCGCCGCCATCGGCGCCTGGGTGGTGATGCGGCTCAACCTCGCCGACGCCCCCGGCGGCCTGCTCGTCTGGCTGATCCTCGGCGGCCTGGCCGCCGCCCCCGTGGGAATGCTGATCGGCCTGCCCGCACTGCGCGTTCGCGGCGTCAACCTGGCCGTGATCACCTTCGGCGCGGCGGTGTCCACCGACATCGTGCTGGGCGCCAAACAGTTCCCCGGCACCGAGGAACTCGAGACGGTGGCCCGACCGGCCGCGTTCACGAGCAACGCCGACTACTTCGTCCTGGTCGTCATCGTCTTCACCGTGATCGCCCTCGGCCTGGCCGCACTGGACCGGACCCGGCTCGGCCGCTCCTGGCTCGAACTGCGGCACTCCGAACGGCTCGCCGCCTCGCACGGCATCTCGCCGGCCCGCAGCAAACTCGCCGCCTTCGCGATCAGCGCGTTCATCGCCGGCATCGGCGGCGGCCTGATGGCCGGCCAACTCGGCCTGGTGGTCTCCGGCAACTTCGCCATGGGCCAGTCCGTCACCCTGTTCGCGATCGCCATCCTGATCGGCCCGCACCACCCCGAAGGCGCCCTGATGAGCGGGGTGTTCGGGGCCGCCATGGCCACCCTCCTGGAGAAGGTGAAGCTGCCGCAGGACCTGGGCGGGATCATCTTCGGCATCGTGCCGATCTTCGCGCTGCGCAGCGGCATGAGCCAGACCGACTTCACCCGCAACCGCAAACGCGTGGCCAAGGCCCGCAAGGTCGCCGACGGCACCGCCGGCGACGACCGCGAACGCGCCGACGCCGGCCCGCCGGCCGAGCGCACCGTCGGCGCCCCCGCCCGACCCGCGGGCACCGAACCGGCCCTGGCCGTCACCGGACTGACCGTACGGTACGGCCCGGTCACCGCCCTGGACGCGGTCGACCTGACCGTGCCCGCCGGCACCGTGGTCGGCCTGATCGGCCCCAACGGCGCGGGCAAGTCCACCTTCATCTCCGCCGTCGGCGGCTTCCTCGGCCGCACCCCCGGCTCGGTCCGCCTGGACGGCACCCCCATCGACCGCCTGGCCCCGCAGGTCCGCGCGGCCAGGGGACTGCGCCGCACCTTCCAAACCACCCTGATCGCCCCCGAGTTGACCCAGTACGAGTACCTCGACATCGGCGCGGGCCGGCGCCTGGCGCGAGCCGAGGCCGACGAACTCCTGGAGTTCTTCGGCTGCCCGGTGGGAGACCTGCCCATCTCGATCATCGACGCCGGCACCCGCCGACTGCTCGACGTGGCCGCCGCGATCGCCGCACGGCCGGCGGTCGCCCTGCTCGACGAACCCGCCGCCGGCCAATCCGCCGCCGAATCGCTGCGCCTGGGGGCTCGACTCGCCCAGGTGCCCGAACGCTACGGAGTGGCCGTCCTGTTGGTCGAACACGACATGGAACTGGTGCGCGTGGCCTGCCGCGAGGTCACCGTCCTGGACTTCGGCAAGGTGATCGCCTCCGGCCGCACCGAGGACGTCCTGCGCGACCCCGCGGTGTCCGCCGCCTACCTCGGCGGCGCCGACACCCCCGACGGCGCGGTCCCCCCGACCGCGATCGTCACCCCCACCGGCTGAGCGCCCGACCGGGCCCGACCCATCCGCACCGCCCCCGCGTCGCGCGTGCCTCCGCGCCGACTCGGGTTCCCCCGGCATGCCTTCGATCGGATCGACTGCGTACCGATCCACCATGACAAGGACGTTCCCCATGAAGCGTTCCCTCGTGAGCCGGCCGGCCATCGCCCTGGCCGCGCTCGCCCTGGCCGCGACCTCGTGCGCCGGCGACGGCAGCGACGGCGGCTCCACCAGCGGCGCCATCAAGGTCGGCTCGATCAACGGAATCACCGGACTGTTCCAGACCCCGGAGGTTCCGCAGGCGGTCAAGGCCGTCTTCGACGAAGTCAACGCGGCCGGTGGGATCAACGGCCGCAAGATCGAGTTGATCAGCAAGGACGACGCGATGAACCCGCAACGTTCCACCGAGAACGAGGTGGAACTGGTGCAGTCCAAGGGCGTGGTGGCCCTGGTCGGCTCCTCCAGCGCGGTCGACTGCGGCGTCAACCGCGCCGCGTACAAGACCGCGAAGATCGTCTCCATCCCGGCCGTCGGCGTCGACCCCGCGTGCTTCAACAGCCCCGACATCGCGCCGGTCAACCCCGGCCCGTTCAAGCTGCTCACCGCGATGCTCTACTACGCCTCGGAGACGCTGCACCACGACAAGGTCTGCCTCTACTACACCACCCTGCCCGGCAGCGGCGGCGGGATCAGCGACGCGATCAAGGAGTGGAGCGACCTCACCGGCAAACAACTCGCCGCCAAGGACACCGCGGTCGGCGAGGGCGACCCCACGCCGCACCTGATCGCCGCCAAACAGGCCGGCTGTCAGGCCGTGCTCTACAACGCGCAGGTCGGCCCGTGGTTCGCCCAGGCGCAGACCCAGGGCATGCAGAACGTCGACTTCATCATGGGCGCCAACAGCTACACCGACGCGAACGCCAAGCTGGTCCCCGCGGGCATGAAGGCGTACGTCGGCACCGAATGGCAGCCGTACACCGACGTGACGCTGCCCGGCAACGAGCGCTGGGCGCAGCTGATGGACAAGCACGGCATCCAGCGCACCGCGTTCAGCCAGGGCGCGGTGATGTCCGCCGACGTGTTCGTCCAGGTGCTCAAGGGCATCAAGGGCGACATCACCCGCAAGACGGTCACCGAGGCGTTCAAGAAGATGACCCCGATCGACTACCCGATGGTGGGCTCGCCCTGGGTGTTCGGTCCCGACGACAAGCACAACCCGGTCCAGGGCAGCCGCTTCGTCAAGGCCGTCGACGGCAAGTGGCAGGTGTTGCCCGAGGGCTTCATCGTGCCCGGCAGGAAGTAGCCCGGCAGGGTGCGACCGATCCACCCCGGCCCGACCGCCGCCGACCGCGCACGCGGTCGGCGCGGCCGGCGCCCCGGAGCAGGAGGTGCTCGAAAAGCATGTTGAACTCGGTGATCGCGGGCCTGAGCAGCGGTGGGGGCTACGCGCTGCTGGGCCTGTGCGTGGTGTTGACCTACCGGCTGGTGGCCGTGGTGAACTTCGCGATGGCGGCGGTCGGCGCGATGGGCGCCTTCACCATGGTGTCCCTGACCGACGACGGCCTGAACGTATGGCCCGCGCTGCTGCTCGGAGTCGCGGTCAGCGCGGCCCTGTCCGGCGTCCTGGGCGCGGTGCTGATCCGCTGGTTGGGGGAGCACAACGAACGCACCAAGGCCGCCGTCACGGTGGCCGTCTACGTCGCGGTGATGGCGGTGGGGCTGCGCCTGTTCGGCGCGACCTCGACCGGCGCGCGCCGGTTCCCGGCGCCCTTCGACGGGGCGCTGTTCCGGATCGGCGACGTGGTGGTCTCGCAGGCCGTGCTGGTCTCCCTCGCCTTCGCGGTGGTGATCACCGTCGGCGTCGAACTGATGTTGCGCAAGACCCTGGTGGGACTGCGGCTCCAGGCACTGTCGGAACGACCGGGCACCGCACAGGTGGTGGGCATCTCCGCGCCGCGCCTGGCCACCGCGGTGTGGGTGGCGATCGGCGCGCTCACCGCGCTGGTGATCATCCTGGTCGCGCCGCGCCTGGGCGGCGACTTCTCCACCCTGGGCAAGCTGATCGTCACCGCGCTCGCCGTGGCCATGGTCGGCGGGTTCCGCAACCTGCCGCTGACCCTGGCCGGCGGGTTGCTGCTCGGCTGCCTCGAAGGCATGTCCGCCGCGATGGAGTCGGTGCGCGAGTACCGCGGCGTGATCCCGTTCCTGGTGATCCTGGTGCTGCTGTGGTGGCGCAGCCGGCACGAGGTGTGGGACACCGCGCACAGTCGATGACAACGAACCGGAGTTCGCAGATGATCATGGGAACCCGCCCCGCCCCGGACGGCTCCACCCGCGCCGCCGTGCTGCGCGCGCACGACCAGCCACTCACCCTGGAGGACATCGCACTGCCCGAACGGTGCGAGCCGGGCGCCGTGTTGGTCCGGATCGGCTGCGCCACGCTGTGCGCCACCGATGTGCACCTGTGGCGCGGCGCGATGAGTTTTCCCGGCATGTTGCCGATGGTGCTCGGCCACGAGATGACCGGTACGGTCGAGGCGGTGGGTGTGGGCGCCATCGACGCGCTGGGGCGCACGCTGCGGGTCGGCGATCGCATCGGCTGGTCCGAGTCGACGTGCGGCAGCTGTTACGCCTGCACGGTGCTGCGGCGGCCGGTGGGGTGCGTGGACCGGGGCTACGGCTTCCGCCAACGCTCGGACCGATGGCCCTATGCCACGGCCGGGTTGGCCGAGTTCGCCTACGTCGGGCCGCGCGCGGAGAAGGTGCTCGTGCCGGACGACGTGCCCGACACGTGGGCCGCGTGTGCGGGGTGTGCGGTCAAGACCGTGCTGCACGCCTTCGACCGCGCGGGCGGGGTACGGCCCGGCGCCGAGGTGGTGGTGCAGGGCGCCGGGGCACTGGGCCTGGTGGCCGGTGCGATGGCCAAGGCGAGCGGCGCGCGGACGGTGATCACCATCGGCGGGCCGGCGGGCCGGTTGGAACTGGCCCGGGAGTTCGGCGCGGACGTCGTCATCGGCCTGGACGGCGACCCGGACGGCCGACGCGAGGAGGTACTGGCCGCCACCCGCGGGCGCGGCGCGGACCTGGTCCTGGATCTGGCCGGGGCACCCGGGGTCGGCGCGGAGGCGGTCGAACTCGCGGCGTTCGGCGGCACGTTCGTGATCGTCGGCAGTACCGGACCCACTCCGGAGCGGTTGCCGCTGGGGACCGTGATGGGTAAGGAACTCAATGTCGTCGGCTCGCTCAACGGCGATGTGGGCGACTACCACCGGGCCGTCGAGTTCCTCCGCGACTTCCGGCAACGCTTCGACTGGGACCGGCTGTTCGCCGAGCCGGTCGGGCTGTCCGGGGCGAGCGAGGCGCTGGCGGCGATGGGTCGACAGGAGCAGGTCAAGGCCGTCGTACACCCGTGGCTTCCGTGAGCTCGCACATCGTTTCGCCGGCGCCGGGGTCGGGTGCGGTGGCCGATGCCCAGGTAGGCGATGTCGAGGTAAGCAACGCCGAAGTAGCCGATGCCGAAGTAGCCGATGCCGAGAGGACCTTCGATGGGTGACATCGACAGCAACGCCGTTCCGCGACGCCGGTTGGGGGTCGACGGTCCGTCCGTGTCCGCTCTCTCCCTGGGCTCGTGGCACACCTACGATCGCATGGACTTCCACGACGCGGTCGACCTGATCACGTGCGCGGTCGAGGCCGGGATCAACCTCTTCGACGTCGCGGTGTACGGGATTCCGGGACAGAAGCCGGTGTTCACCGACGTGCTGTTCTCGGCGATCGTGCGGGCGGCGGGGTTGGCGCGGGAGGAGTACCTGTTGTCGACCAAGGTGTGGCTGGAGGGCTATCCGGCACAGTCCTTGCGCGAGCAGGTGGAGCGGGCGATGTTCCGGGCCGGGACCGAGTACGCGGATCTGGCGATCCTGGGCGACATCCGGAGCGAGGATCTGGACCTGGAGCAACTCGCGGGCGACATGGCGGAGTTGGAGAAGGATGGGTTGATCGGGCACTGGGGGGTGAACAACTGGTCGGCGCAGGCGATCACCACGATTCGTGCGCATGCCTTGGTGGCGGGGTCGCCCGGACCGCAGGTCGCCCAGCTGAAGTACAGCCCGTGTCGGCGGGCGATCGCGGACGGTGCGCCGTTCGCCGAGTTGTTCTCGGCCGGGTTGTCGATGCAGGCGTCGGACGTGTTGGAGGGCGGCATCCTGGCCGGCAAGGTCGCGCCGACCCGGGAGATCGGGCGGGACCCGGGCGGGGTGCGGGAGCGCATCATCGCGTCGGCGCCCGGGCTCGCGGCGGTGGCGGCCGAACTCGACGCGAGTGCCGCGCAGGTGTGCATCGCGTTCGCGCTGTCGCATCCGGCCACCGCGAGTGTGTTGTTCGGCGCGACGCGGCGGGAGCAACTGATGGACAACATCGGCGGGTTGCGGCTGCTCGATCGGGTCGGGGCCGGCGCGTTGCGGGCGCGGTTGGTGCCGTTCTTCGCGGACGGTGGCTCGGTGGACCCTTCGGGTCCTTGAGGGGATTCGGTTTGGTGGGGGCGGGCACTCGGTCGAGTGGCCGCCCCTTCGGCATGCGACCTCCGGCCGGGGTGGGTCGGCCGCGAGCGCCGGTCGGGCCGGGTTTCAGGCTCCCGAGCCGGCCGGGTTCGCCGTGTCGTGGTCGGACCATGCGGCGGACAGGGCGGTGCGGAGGGCCGAGCCGTGCCGGGTGAGCAGGTTCAGGGCGTCGAGGTTGTCGTGCCATTGGCCGAGGCGGCTGGCACCGAAGAGGACCGTGGCGACCGTGGGGTTGGCCAGGCAGAAGGCGATGCATACCTGGGCGGGGGTGGCGTCGAACTCGGCGGCGACGCGGGCGACCAGCGGGTGGGCGGCGCGGATGCGGTCGCGGATGTTGCCGGGGTCGGCGCCGATCTTGCGTTGCGGGTGCAGGTTGCCGGCCAGGATGCCGCCCTCCAGCACGTCGGACGCCTGCATGGCCAGGCCGTCGGCGAACAGTTCGGCGAAGGGCTCGCCCTCGGGCACCGTGCGTCGGGCCGGGCTGTACTTGAGCTGGGCGAAGGTCGGTGGTGTCAGGCCCTGTTCGGCGGCGAAGCGCCGGGCCCGCCACACGTCCCCGGCGGACCAGTTGTTGACGCCCCACGCGGTGAACCGGCCGGCCGCGATCTGCTCGGCGACGTCGCCGACCACGGCCGGGACGTCCAACTCGCCGAAGTAGTCGCCGACCACGACCAGGTCGGCCCGGTCGGTGCCGATCCGGTCGAGTGAGACGGCCAGTTGCTCGGCGAAGCCCTTCTTCGGGTACTCCCACAACCACAACTTGCCGCACAGCAGGTAGTCCTCGCGGGCCACGCCCGCCTCGCGGATCGCCTGCCCGAAGATCAGGTCGGTGCGCGCGTTCTCCGCGTGCGGACCCATGTCGTAGTGCGCCACGTCGAAGAGTTCGACCCCGTGTGCGAGTGCGTCGCGGATCAGCGCGACGGCGTCCGACATGCTCATCCTGTCCCAGGTGTTCCACGAGCCGAGGCCCAGCACGGGCACCTCGGGACCGTGTGCGCCGAGTCGACGACGGGGCACGGGACTGCCGGCGGGGGAGTGCGGCACGGATCCTCCTGGGAAGCGGCGATCGACCCGAATCGGCGGATCGCCATCGATCGCCATTGTTGACGGCATCGGTAATCATATAGCATTCCAGATACCAACTTCCTGTCCCGCGAGGAGATCCGATGTCAGTTCCCTCGGACGTCCAGGCCGAGGTCGGCCCCGATTCCATCGTCGATGTCGCGATCGGATACATGGCCGCCAAGCAGCTGTTCGCGGCCAACGAGGCGGGCCTGTTCGCGGCCCTGGCCGACGGCCGCGCGCCACTGGAAGAACTCGCGACCCGCACCGGACTGCCGACCCGGACCGCGCTCATCCTGGCCGACGCGATGGTCGGCCTGGGGCTGCTGGAGCGCGACGCGGACGGCTACGCCAACTCGCCCGCCACGCTGCGCCATCTCAGCGGGTCCGGGCAGGACGTGGACCTGCGCCCGTTCCTGAGCTTCCTGGACACCGTCAGCTACCCGCACTGGCTCGGCTTCGCCGAGACCTCGCGCACCGCGCGGCCGGCCCCGCTCGACCTGGGCGGCGACCGGCTCGGCGTCTTCCTCGGCGGCGTGATGACCTACAACGCGTTGCACGCGCGGATGCTGGCACGGGCCTACGACTTCGGCGCGCACCGGCGTGTACTGGACCTGGCCGGCCTGTCCGGATCCTTCCTGGCCGAGGCGCTGCGGGCGCATCCCCGGTTGCGGGCGACCTTCGTGTCCGGCGGCGACCTGGTCGGCCACGCGGAGCAGACCCTGGCCGCGGCCGGGGTCGAGGAGCGGGTCGAGGTGGTCACCGCCGACCCGCTGACCGACGAGGTGCCCACCGGCTTCGACCTGGTGCTCCTGGAGCATGTCGTGCACCGCTTCGACGCCGAGCAGAACCGGCGGATCGTGGCGGCGGCGCGCAAGGCGGCCGAGCCCGGGGCCCGGCTGCTGCTGCTCGACTTCTTCCTGGAGCCGGACGGCGTCCCGCGGCTGATCGACACCCTGCACGCGGGGGAGTACCTGGTCATCGACGGCACCACCGTCTACCCGCGCGGCGAGGTCGAGGACTGGCTCGTCGAGGCCGGTTGGCAACCGGTGGACCTGCTCGAACTGCCGGGCAGCCCGCGGGTGATCGTGGCGGAGGCCCGATGAGCGCGGGCCGGGTCGTGGTGGTCACCGGTGGCGCGAGCGGCATCGGTGCGGCCGTCGCCCGCGCCTTCGCCGAGCACGGCGACCGGGTCGTGATCGCCGACCGGGACACCGAGGCGGCCGAGCAGGTCGCCCGCGAACTCGACGGCGTCCCGGTCGCCATGGACATCACCGACCCCGCGTCGGTGGCCTCGGCCCTGGACCGGGTCGTCGCCGAGGTCGGCCCGCTCGCGGTGCTCGTCAACAACGCCGGGCTGGTCGCCGGCGCCGGGCTGCTCGTCGAACTGCCGATCGAGGTCTTCGACACCGTGGTCGCGGTCAACCTGCGCGGCACCTTCACCGTCACGGCCGCCGCCGCCCGACGGATGATCGCCGAGGGCGCCGGCGGTGCCATCGTCAACATCAGCTCGATCGGCGCCCGCCAACCCACCGCGGGCCTGGGGCACTACGAGGCCACCAAGGCGGCGGTGGACGCGCTCACCCGCACCGGCGCGATCGAACTGGCCCCGCACCGCATCCGGGTCAACGGCGTCGCACCCGGACCGGTGCACACCCCGATGACCGCCGGCCTGATGTCCGACCCGCAGGCCCGGCAGGCCTGGGAGGCGCGCATCCCGCTCGGTCGGATCGCGGTGCCCGAGGACGTCGCGCCGCTCGCGGTGTTCCTGGCCTCGCCGGCCGCGGCGCACATCACCGGCACCATCGTGCCGGTGGACGGCGGTCAGCTGCTGGTCTGACCGGCGCCGACACAGCGGGGGTGGGCGACTCGCGGCATCGGAGTGGCCGGACGACACGAGGAAGGGCGGGCTCGACAGAGCCCGCCCTTCCTCGTGCGGCGAGTGGCCTCGTGCGGTCCCACGCGAGGCCCGGGCACCGCCGCGCCGCTACGGCGTCCCCGCCTTGGCCTGGTGCAGTGCGGCCGCGGTGGCGATCTTGTGGGCGCACGCCGCCTGTTCGATCACCCGCGGGTCGGCGCCCGCGCCGATCAGGTCGAGCAGGTTCTCGTGCTCGCGCACCGAGGTGCGGGCCCGGCCGGGCACGTAGGTGAAGGTCGACCGGCGCATGTGGTCCAGCCGCGCCCACTCCGATTCCAGCAGCGCGTTCAGGTGCTTGTCGGGGCAATGCGCGTAGAGCGAGAAATGAAACTTGCGGTTGAGCGCGGTGAACGCGGTGGGATCGAAGTCCGCCAGCGCCTCGACCATGCGGTCGTTGATCGCCCGGGCCTCGGCGATGTTCGCGGCGCTCATCAGCGGCGCCGAGATCGCGGTCGCGTAACCCTCCAGGCGGGCCAGCACGTTCAGCGAGTGCTCGACCTGCGAACGGTCGAAGACCGCCACCCGGGCGCCGACGTTGCGCACGATCTCCACCAGGCCGTCGGACTGGAGCCGGCGCACCGCCTCGCGCAGCGGGATGGTGCTGACCCCCGCCTCGCGGGCGAGCTGGTCGAACACCAGCCGGTATCCGGGCCCGTAGGTGCCGTCGAGAATGCGGCTGCGCAGCAGCTCGTAACACATCTCCGACTTGGACGCCTTGGCGGCCTTGCTCGCGGCGGTGGTTGCCTTTGCGGGACTCAACTACGGTCTCCTCAGTCTGGGCCGGACACGGTCGCGGGCCGGGACGGGGTGTCCCGGCCCGGCGGGGTCCGGCGTGGTCCGGTGGGCGTGGTGCGCCGCGGTGGGTCAGTGGTCGAGGACCCGAACGGCCAATTCGCGGAAGAACGGGTTGACCAGAACGCCGTGGTGGTCGCCGGCCATGGCGACCCGTTGGGATCCCGGGGCCAGCGGGAGCAGTTCCCCGGTGCCGTGCGTCATCGCGTCGTCGACGCCGACCACGAACCACGGCGGCGTGCCGCCCGCCCACGGCTTCGGCGCGAACGGAGTGCTGCGCAGGCCCTCGACACAGGTCACGAGACCGTCCGCGCGCGCACCCTCGGCGCGGATCATGCCCGCGATCATCCCGATGAGCGGATCGGCGGACGGGGCGGCCTCGTCGTGCACCGCCCGGCGCAGCTCCGCGACGTCCACGGCGGCGAACGGCTCGGTCGGGCTCAGCCCGCCGAGCAGCACCCGGCCGATCCGCTCCGGGGCCAGCTCGGCCAGTTCCCAGACCAGGCGGGCGCCGAGCGAGTACGCGACGACGTCGAACCGGTCCGCGTCGTACGCGTCGACCACGGCCAACAGGTCCTGTGCCGAGGCGATCGCGTCCACCTCCTCGGCGCTCGTCGGTGCGGGGCTGGCGCCGTGCCCGCGCAGGTCCGGCGCGAGTACGGTGCGGCCGGCATCGAGCAGGGCCCGGACCATGCCCGTCTCCAGCCACGCGCGGCGCGCGCTGGAGCAGAACCCGTGCACGAGCAGCACCGGAGGCTGCTCGGAGCGCTCGGCGCTCGGGTAGGTGGTGACGGCGAGGGGCTGCCGCAGGCGCATCCTACTTCTCCAGTCAGCTATTTCGGATACGATTTCAGATCGTACACCAGGGGCGAATACTCAGAGCTGCGACCCGATCCGGAATCCGTCGCCGGCCGCGTCCCGCGCGAAGGAGAATCCGTCGGCGCCGACGGTCACGTCCGCCTCGTGGTTCTCCTGCCGGGCCAGTACCGGTTGCGGGCTCCCGGCCAGGTCCAGGACCGCGGACGCCTCCGCGTACCAGGACGGCACCACCGGGTTGCCCCACCAGTCCCGCCGCTGGTTGTCCCGCACGTCCCAGGACAGCACCGGGTGGTCGGGATCGCCCGTGTAGTAGTCGGTCGTGTAGATCTCCACCCGATGCAGGTCGGGGTCGCGCACGTACACGTAGAACGCGTTGGACACCCCGTGTCGCCCCGGCCCGCGCTCGATGTGCGCGGACCGGCGGTGGGCGCCGAGCAGGTCGCACACGTGCAACACCTGGCCGCGCTCGTGCGTGCTGAACGCGATGTGGTGCAGCCTCGGTCCGTCGCCGCCGGTCAGCGCTATGTCGTGCACGGTGTCCTTGCGATGCAGCCAGGAGGCGTACAGCGTCTCGTCCTCGCCACGGATGTCCTCGGTCACCCGAAAGCCCAGCTCGCGGTAGTAGCGCTCGGCCCGGGCCACGTCCGGCACCACGATGTTGAAGTGGTCCAGCCGGGCTATCGCGCCCGCGCCGTGCAGGTCGTAGCGCTGGTGCAGCCGCGGCACGTGCTCGGCCTCGTAGAAGAACTCCAACGGGAACCCCAGCGGGTCCAGCACGCGCACGGCCGGCCCGATACCTCGGGTGGCGCCCGGCGCGCGGCGTTGCACCGGCACCCCCAGCGCCCGGTAGTAGCGCTCGGCCACGTCGACCTCCTGCGGCGCGCGCACCCGGTACGCCAGCGCGGCCAGCGCGCCGGCCGTACCCCGCCGCAACACCAGCGAATGGTGCAGGTACTCCTCGAAGGCGCGCAGATACACCGCGTCCTCGTCCTCGTGGGTGACCACCAGCCCGAGCAGGTCCACGTAGAACTCCCGGGACGCGGCCAGGTCGGTGACCACCAGCTCGGCGTACGCGGCGCGCACGATGTCCGGGCAGGGCAGCGCGCCCGGTTCGGGGGCGGGCGCCCCGGGACGGGTGGTGGGCACGGGCGGCAGGGGCGGAACGGACGAAGTCGGCATCGCACTCTCCTCCTGTTCGAGGCGCCGGATTCGGCCGGCGCGAGCGGACCCGGTCACCGGGGCCCGATCCGGAAACTAGCGCTCCGCCACGGGATCGGGCTACGGCCCGGCCGCGTCGGACGCCACGTCACGCGGCACCGAACCGGGCGGTGTGCAGCGGCGCCATGGCCACGTGCACGGCCTGCTGCGAGGTGTAGAAGTCGATCGAGCGGTAGCCGCCCTCGTGACCGAGCCCCGAGGCCTTGATCCCGCCGAACGGGGTGCGCAGATCGCGCACGTTGTGCGAGTTGATCCACACCATGCCGGACTCGACGCTCTGCGCGACCCGGTGCGCCCGGCGCAGGTCGTTGGTCCACACGTAGCCGGCCAGGCCGTAGCGGACCGCGTTGGCCAGCTCGATCGCCTCGGCCTCGTCCGCGAACGGGGTCAGCGCCACCACCGGCCCGAAGATCTCCTCCTGGAAGATCCGCGCGTCCACGGGCACGTCGCAGAAGACGGTCGGCGCCAGATAGTTCCCCACCGGCAGGTGCGCGGGCCGGGTGCCACCCGCGACCAGCCGCGCCTCGCGCCGGCCCACCTCCACATAGGCGAGCACCCGCTCGTAGTGCTCGGGATGCACCAGCGCGCCCACCTCGGTGGCCGGGTCCTGCGGCGGACCCACCACGATGCGCTCGGCCCGGGCGGCGAACCGCTCGACGAACTCGTCGTACACCGCCCGCTCCACCAGGATCCGCGAACCGGCCGTGCAGCGCTCGCCGTTGAGCGAGAACACGCCGAACAACGCGGCGTCGATCGCGTCGTCCAGGTCGGCGTCGGCGAACACGATCACCGGGGACTTGCCGCCGAGTTCCATCGACAGGCCCTTGAGGTGCCGGGCGGCGGAGCCGAAGATCGTCCGGCCGGTGGTGGTCTCGCCGGTGAACGAGATCAGTGGCACGTCCGGGTGCTCGACCAGGGCCGCGCCCGCCTGTTCGCCGAACCCGCCGACCAGGTTGAACACGCCCTGCGGCAGGCCCGCCTCGGTCAGGATGTCCGCCCACAAGGACGCGGACAGCGGGGTGAACTCGGCCGGCTTGAGCACCACCGTGCACCCGGCCGCCAGCGCCGGTGCCAGCTTCCACGACTCCAGCATGAATGGCGTGTTCCACGGCGTGATCAGGCCGGCGACGCCGATCGGCCGGCGGTTGACGTAGTTGAGCTGACGACCGGGCACCTTGTACGCCTCGTCGGTCTGACCGACGATCAGGTCCGCGAAGAAGCGGAAGTTCTCCGCGGCGCGCTGCGCCTGGCCCAGCGCCTGGGTGATCGGCAGGCCGGTGTCGAACGTCTCCAACTCGGCCAGTCGCGCGTCCCGGCGCTCGACCTCGTCGGCGATCCGGTTGAGCACCCCGGCCCGGTCCTTGGCCTGCATGTGCGGCCACGGGCCGGAGGTGAACGCGCGTCGGGCGGCGGTGACCGCGGCGTCCACGTCGGCCGCCTTGCCCGCCGCGGCGGTGGCGTAGGGCAGGTTGGACGCGGGCGCGCAGACCTCGAAGGTGGCGCCGTCCAGCGAGTCGACGTGTCGGCCGTCGATGAAGTGGCGCAGCCGGGTCGGCAGCGCGGTGGGCACCTCGGAGTGCTCGACGGGCGTCGTCGTGGTGGTGCTCATATGGCTTCTTCTCCAAGGGCGGGGTCGGTCAGCAGGTCGAGCCGGCTCTGCGCGAGGTCGGTCACGCGCGCCCGGCCGCGTTCGGACAGCGGCAGCAGCGGCGGCCGGACGAAGTCGGAGCCGATCAGGCCGCGTTGGTGCATCAGCCACTTCGCCGGTGCCGGGTTGGTCTCCACGAACAGCAGGTCCACCAGCGGCTGGACCGCGTAGTGCAGTTCGCGGGCCCGGCCCAGGTCGCCCGCCTGGTAGGCCTCGTACATCTGCGCGACCGCGCTCGGTGCGATGTTGGCGAGGGCGGAGACGAAGCCCGCTCCGCCCAGGGTGAGCACCGGCAGGCACAACAGTTCGATGCCGGACCACACCAGCAATTCCGGACCGGCGGCCTCGATCACCCGGGAGAAGTGCTCGAAATCCTTGGTGGTCTCCTTGATGCCGACGATGTTCTCGTGCGCCCGGAACAGGCGGGCCACGGTCTGCGGATCGATCTCCACGGCGGTGCGGCTCGGCACGTTGTAGATCACCACGGGCAGGTCCGGAAACTCGCGGGCGATCGTCGAGTACCAGGTGAACAGGGCCTCCTGGGTGGGCCGCGCGTAGTAGGGCGTGATGATCAGCACCGCGTCGGCGCCCGCGTCCCGGGCGATCCCGGTCAGTTCCAGGGTCTCGTCCAGCTTGGTCGACCCGGTACCCGGCAGGAACGGCACCCGGTCGTCGATCTCGGCGGCGACCACCCGGATCGACTCGGCCCGCTCGGCGAGGGTCTGCGCGGACGGCTCGCCGGTGGAGCCGCCGAGCGAGATGCCGTGCGAGCCGGCCGCGAGCTGCCAGCGGACCAGGCGGCGCAGCGCGGCGGCGTCGACCGCGCCCGCCGCGGTGAAGGGGGTGACCAGCGGCGCGATCGAGCCGCAGATCAGGGACGGGTCGGCGCGGTACTTCATCGGTGCTCCTCGCGAGTGGTGGTCGGGGCGGTGCTTGCGGCGACGGGATCGGGTGCGGTCGCGGCCCACGCGCGGTAGGCGGGCTCCCAGTCCGGGCCCAGCGGGTACAGTCCGGCCAACCCGGCGCCGGCGGCGACCTGTTCGGCGATGAACCGCTCGCGGGACTCCTGCTCCTCGGCGGCCCGGACGACCTCGGCGACCAGGCCGGGCGGGATCACCACGGCGCCGTCGTCGTCGGCGACCACGACGTCGCCGACCTGTACGGTGGCGCCGCCGCACGCGATCGTGACGTCGGTCTCCCAGGGCACGTGCCGGCGGCCGAGCACGGCGGGATGCGCGCCGGCGGCCAGCACGGGCAGGCCCAGTGCGGCCACGGCGGCGCTGTCGCGCACGGCGCCGTCGGTGATGATGCCCGCGGCGCCCAGGGTCTTGGCGCGCAGCGCGAGGATGTCGCCCAGGGTGCCGGCGACGGCCGTGCCGCGGGCCTCCATCACCAGGACCTGGCCCGGTTCGAGCGAGTCGACGGCACGTTTTTGCGCGTTGAAGCCGCCGCCGTGGGTGGCGAACAGGTCCTGGCGGAAGGGGACGAAGCGCAGCGTGCGGGCGGTACCGACCAGGCGGGTGCCCGGGGTGAGGGGGCGCACGCCGTCGATGCTGACGGTGTCGAAGCCGCGGGCGCGCAGTTGCACGCTCAGCGTGGCCACGGCGACGCCGGCGAGTCGGGTGCGCAGGTCGTCGGTGAGGCCGACGGGGGCGGCCTCGCCGGCGTCGGTTTCCTCGGGTCGGGTGCCGGTGGCGTCCGCGCGGGTGGCCGGGTCGACCCTGGGCGGGGAGCCCCAGGCGGGGAGTTCGGAGCCGGTGAGCACGTCGGTGCGCAGCCGGCCGGTGCTGTGGTGGGGGTGGTCGAGGCTGTCCACCTCGACCTCGATCCGCTGTCCGATCTCGGCCACCGAGGCGCCGGCGGGGGTGCCGGTCAGGATGACGTCGCCGACTTCGAGGGTGAGCAGCCGGGACAGGTCCGCGATCAGTTCGGCGAAGCCGAACAGAAGCGTCGCGGTGGTGTCCTCCTGGACCAACTCGCCGTCCAGCCACGTGCGTACGCGCAGCGCCTCGGGGCGCAGGTCGGCTGCGGACAGCAGGGTCGGCCCGAGCGGGGTGAAGCCGTCGCCGCCCTTGGCCCGGACGTTGGAGCCGCGGTCCGCATAGCGCAGGTCGTACAGGCCCAGGTCGTTGGCCGCGGTCACCCAGCCGACGTGCGCCCAGGCCCGGGCGGGGGACACGCGGCGGGCGGTGCGGCCGATCACGAGCGCGATCTCGCCCTCGAAGCCCAGCAGTTCGACGCCGACCGGCCGCTCGACCGGGCCGGATCCGGTGAGCGAGCTGCTCGGTTTGAGAAAATACGAGGCGTGGTCGGGGACGCGCCCGCGTTGTTGCGCGCGGGAGCGATAGTTCAGGTGCACGGCCAGCACCTTGCCGGGTCGCCGCCCCGTCGCCGCGGTCACCGCATCGTGCGTCACTCGCCACCCCTTTGCGCCTCGGATCAGCGATGCCATCTTGGAACGTATATGATTCCGGATAGAATAATAGAGGTGATCTCGGTTCCACTGTCAACCACCCGGGCGGGCACGCTCGTTCGCGGCGCGTGCGGGTGCGGCGGTGGTGGGATGTGCGAGCGAGGGCGTGCGGGTGAGGCGGGAGGGGCGCGCGGGTTCAGGCAGGTGCGGCGGCGGCGCGAAAGCGGGGACACGTGGGTGAAGGGTGCGCGGGCGGGGCAGGTGGGCGAGGTGGCGCGTGCGGGCGGAGGCACGCGGGCCCCGGTGCGGGCGGCCCGGCCCCACGGCGCCGGCGCCCGGCGCGGGTCGGTGGCGCGGTGGCCGGGTAACGATCACGCGTGACCGCACCCGCGTGCCGACGCCGGTTCGGGTGGCTGCACCGATACGGTCGTCTCGCGTCACCGCCGAGCAGAACGAGGAGATCCACGTGGCTGTCGACCCCAGCGATCCGGAAACGTTCCAGGAAGAGGACGACGACGCGACGGAGCTCGCTGCGGAAACGCCCGAAGCGGACGCCGCCGAGCAGCACATCGACGTCCGAAGGGACCGCGACACACCACTGACCCGCGTCGACCCGGACGCCGCCGACGAGGGCGACGCCGTCGAACAGACCCGGGTCGTCGAACTGGACGAGGACGACTACCGGTAGTTCCGCCCGGCGCCTCAGGGCAGATTCGCGGCCGGTTCCGCCGGCTTCGGGGGTGGTGCGTGCTCCCGGCGCGGGAGCAGCAACGGGGTGGCCAGAAGGAGCACTCCGGCGACTGCGATCGCGCTGCGGGCGCCGGTGACCGCGGCCAGCAGGCCCCAGGCCGCGGTGAGCGCCGCGATGGCGGCGCTCGCGCTGACCGACCAGGCGGTCAGGGTGCGGGCGATCCGGTCCGGGTCGGTGTGTTCGAGCCGGTGGGTGGCCAGCACCGGGTTGAACAGGCCGCAGCAGGTCACCAGGCCGAGTTGGATGGTGACGACTAGGACGATGCCGGGGACGCCGGGCCGCACGAACGCCAGTCCGAGGGGCCAGCACGCGCGCAGCGTTCCGGCGGTGCGAAGCACCCTGTGCCGCCCGAACCGCGCCACCAGCGGGGGTGCGAGGCGGGCACCGAGCAGGCCGCCGACGCAGGGGGACGCGAACACGAGACCGTACTGCCAGGGCGCGTATCCGAGATCGCGCAACAGGAACACGGCCATCAACGGTTCGGAGGCCATGATCAGGCCGTTGACCACGATCGTGTTGAGGAACAGCGGGCGCAACACCGGGTGGGCGAGGATGTGGCGCCACCCCTCGGGCAGATCGCGTGCACGCAACCGCGGTGCGGCGGTCCGCGGTTCCGACCCGCCGATGGAGCGGATGCCCAGCGCCGAGAGCAGGTAGCTGACCGCATCGGCGAGCACGGTCGTCACCGGGCCGAACAACGTGATCGCCGCCCCGCCGAGCGGTGGTCCGATCGTGATCGCGGTCCACGTCGTGGACTCGAATCGGCTGTTCGCGACGAGTAGGTCCGCCGGCGGCACGAGCGTCTTCAGATACGCACCGGCCGCCGCCTTGAAGGCGATGTCGGCCGCGGCGACGACGACGGATACGACGAGGAGTTGAGCGAAGCTCAGCAGCCCGAGCGCGAACGCGGCGGGGATGCTCAGCAACGCCGCGAACCGGATCAGGTCCATCGCCACCATGACCGGCCGTTTACGACGGAACTCCACCCACGGGCCGAGGGGTACCGCCACCAGGGCCCCCACCGCGCGCCCCGCCGCGGCCAGCACCGCCACCTGGGCCGGCCCGGAGTCCAGTACGAGCACCGCGATCAGGGGAAACGCACCGAAGCCGAGCGAGGTGCCGTACGCGCTGACGGCATACGCGGCCCACAACCGCCCGAACCGCCGCCCCAGCGCCCGCCGACCCGCCATCCCCAACGCACCCCTCGCCGAGCCCGAACCCGCTGACCACCGGCATCAAAGCGAGTGTCGGACGGCGAGAGCAAACAACCGATCGACCACGAGGACACAACCATGGGTTGTACCCCGTGCGCCCGTGGGTGTCGGCGGGGTCCGAGACAGCGATCGGGGCTCCGCGGACACACACGCGGAGCCCCGAATACCCGGTCGGGGAGGAGGGCCGAACCGGGGGCCTGGCGGATCAGCCGTGGTGGCCGCCGACCACGTCCGCGCCGTGGTGGCCGGCCTTGAGGTCGTCGTCGTCGTGGTCGCCGTCGATGTTGGCGCAGAAGTTCCCGAACGTCGGGTTGATGAAGCCGGCCACGTCGATGGTGTTGCCGCAGAAGTTGACCGGGATGTGGATCGGGACCTGGACGTTCAGGCCGGAGACCACGCCGGGGGAGCCCACCGCGGCGCCCTCGGCCTCGGCGGCGGCACTCGCGGCACCCGCGCCGGCCATGACCAGGGCGGCGGTGCCGGCGGCCATCACGGTTGCCTTCTTGAACGAGCTCACTGGGGTTCTCCGTATCGACCCTCGCGCCGCCCGGATGGGGCGCGTTCTCGCTGTGCAACGAGGCCGAACGCGCCGGGCAACCGGTCGGTGTCGACGTTCACCCGAACGCGGGGCAGGCCCGCCGCGGCGGGTCACCGGTGTCCCGAAACCCGATGGCGATGCCGACCGGGCCCGGCTAGCGTCACGACGGTGAGCCTCGACATCCGGGAGATCCCCGAAGAACACCTGGACCAGATATTGGATCTCGCCGACCTGGCCTTCCACGAGAAGGATTCGGACGAGAAACGCGAGCGCTACCGCGACGTGTTGAGCAGATGCGACCGCATCGGGGCGTACGACGACGACACCCTGGTCGGCCAGGTCGCCGCACACCGCTTCGCGCTGTCCGTGCCCGGCACCGAACTGGGCTGCGCCGGGCTGGACTTCGTGGCCGTCGCGCCCACCCACCGGCGCCGCGGGCTGCTGGCCCGGATGATGGCCGAGCAGTGGCGCCGGTGCGCCGCGGCCGGCCAGGCGCTGTCCTGTCTGTGGGCCTCCGAGAACGCGATCTACGGCCGCTTCGGCTACGCCCCCGGAACCGAGGGCTACACCGTCGAGATCGACAGCCGACGCCCGCTCGCCCTGCGCATCACCCCGGACCCGCGCCCGCTGCGGCTGATCGACGCGGCCAAGGCGCCGGCCGTGCTCGATCCCGTGTACGAGGCGGCCCGCGCGCTGCGCCCGGGCCGCTTCGCCCGGGACGAGGCGTGGTGGGCCAAGCACGTGTTGGACTCGGACGACGATGACGACGACGAGGGGCCGGCTCGGATCGTCGTGCTCGGCGAGCCCGGTGCCCCCGTGGCCGGCTACGCCGTCTACCACGTCACGGCCGGCACGCCGCGGGTGGTCGAGGTGCGCGAACTGGAGGCCGACAGCGCCCCGGTGGCCGCCGCGCTGTGGGACTACCTCGCCTCGATCGACCTGACCGGCAAGGTGGTGGCCTGGATCCGGCCGTTGGACGATCCGCTGCTGCTGTTCGCGGCCGATCGGGACCAGGTGCGGGTCACCAAGCAGTTCCCGGCGTTGTGGATCCGCCTGGTGGACGTGCCCGCCGCGCTGACCGCGCGCTCGTGGGCGGCACCCGTCGACGTGGTTCTTCAGGTCCACGACCGGGGAGTGCCGGCCAACGACGGCAGGTTCCGCCTGACCGCCGACCCCGACGGCGCGACCTGCACGCCGACCGAGGCGCCGGCCGAACTCACCCTGGACGTACGCGAACTGGCGGCCGGCTACCTCGGCGGCACCCCGGTCGCCCGCCTGGTGGCGGCCGGACTGGTCGTGGAGCACACGCCCGGCGCGGCGGCCCGCCTGGACGCGGCGCTGCGCATCGACCTGTTGCCGTTCGCCCACGAGGACTACTGAGTACCCGCCGCCGGCTCGACGCCGGTCGCGAGTGCGGGTGAGTGGTGCGCCCCGGGTCGCCCGGCCGGCCCGGAGTGGCCGGGCGGGCGACCCGGGGCCTTGGCGATCCCCTCGTCAGAGGCTCGCCGCGGGGCCCGGGGGTGGTCCGGGCGGCTCGTTCTGGTGCGCCGCGAAGTAGCGCACCAGGTCCGGGTCGAGCGGCGGGACCACGGCGCGCACGCCGCCCGCGCGCAGCGAGGTGGTGGCGGCGACTCCCGCGGCCACCGCCTCGCGGGCGGCCACCGGCGAGGTGCGGGTGGGCCCGCCGTCGACCGCGAAGCGCAGGAACTCCGCGACCAGGGTCCGGTCCGCGCCGCCGTGCAGGCCGCCGCCGGGTACCGACTCGCTGCGGTCGGCATCGGCCCGGTATCCGGAACGGCGCAGGTTCCACAGCTTGATCGAGGGGTGGTCGTCCTCCAGGCCGTCGCCGAAGTTCTCCAGCCGGCCCTCGTCCCCGATGACGGTGTAGTTGCGCCAGTAGTCCGGCGTGAAGTGGCACTGCTGGTAGCTGGCCAGGACGCCGTTGTCGAGACGGGTGAGCATCATGCTGATGTCCTCCACGTCGACGATCGGGTTGAGCCCGGTCACCGCCGTCGGCGGCCAGACCTCGGGCGCGAAGCCGTCCTGGGCCCATGCCCGCTCGTCGACCCGGCCGACGCCGGCAAGCACCGGCTCGCGCCGGGGATTGCCGCCGTAGACCGCCAGGTCGCCCATCGCGACCACGTCCCGCGAGTAGCCGCCGGCCAACCAGTGGATCACGTCCAGGTCGTGTGCGCCCTTTTGCAGCAACAGGCCGGTGGTCCGCGCGCGTTCGGCGTGCCAGTCCTTGAAGTAGAAGTCGCCGCCGTGCCCGACGAAGTGCCGGCACCACACCGATCGGACCCGGCCGATCGCGCCTTCGTCGATCAACTCGCGCATCCGCCGCAACATCGGCAGGTGCCGCAGGTTGTGCCCGACGTACAGCCGGGTCCGCGATTGTCGGGCGGTGCGCAGCAGTCGGTCGCAGTCGGACACCGTGATGGCCAGCGGTTTCTCCACGAAGACCGGCACGCCGGCGGCGAGGAAGAACACGCCGGGCTCGACGTGTCGATCGTCGGGGGTGAGCACGAAGACCGCGTCGAGCCGGTCGTCGAGCATGCGTCGATAGTCGCTGTGCACGGCGACGTCCGAGCCGAACAGGTCGACGGCGTCGGCCCGTCCGCGCGCGGCGGGGTCGGCGCAGGAGACCACCCGCGACCGACCCGGCCGATGCGCCTGCACGGCCAGGGCGGCGCGCTGCCCGACCCCGACGACGCCCACACGTAGCTCGTCCATCGGGTCAGTTCCCGAGCGTGGCCCGCAGCGCGGGCTGGAGCAGGTCGCCGTGGGCGCGGGCCATGTCGTCGCACAGGTCCCAGATGCGCTCGACCGGCAGCGCGGCGGCGGTGGCCGGGTCGGCCATCGCGGCGTGCCGGATGTGCCGCGGGTCGTCCTCCAGGGCGGCGCGCACGACCAGGTCGTTCATGCTCAGGTAGGCGCGGTTGAGCGCGGCGCACTGCGCGGGCAGCGCGCCGACCCGGGTGGGCTGTACGCCCAACGCATCCACCAGGCACGGGACTTCGACGACACCGTCGGCGGGCAGGTTGTCGATCAGCCCGTGGTTGGGCACGTTGCCGTAGACCGTGCGCGGGGTGCCGGTGACGATGCTGTGGATGATCTGCGGCGCGTACTCCATGGTGGACTCGACCGGGACCGGCTCGCCCGCGGCCAGCGCCCGACGGGTCTGCTCGTAGGCGGCCATGTTCTCGTCGACGATGCCGAGGTAGGCGCCCACCGGCAGGCGCAGCCGGGTGATCTCGCTGTCGTGGCCCAGGTACCAGGGCACGTATTCGCTGGAGTGCTCGCTGGTCTCGGTCGGGTAGTAGCCGAGCCGGCGGTACATGTCCACCCGGACCCGACGCCGCAGTTCGGCGTCCTCGGCGATCAGCGCGTCCAGTTTCGGGTACAGGTCGGCGCCGTTGTGTTCGAAGCGCAGCACCCAGGCCTGGTGGTTGACGCCGGCGGCGCGGTAGTCGACCTCCTCGTACGGGACCCCGACCAGGTCCGCGAGGCCCTGCATGGTCCAGTAGACCGAGTGGCACAGGCCCACCACGCGGGTCAGGCCGGTGGCGCGGGTGAGGTAGCCGACGTTCATCGCCATCGGGTTGGTGTAGTTCAGCAGCCAGGCGTTCGGGCAGATCTCGGCGATGTCCTCGCCGAGCGCACGCAGGACCGGGAAGGTGCGCAGGGCCCGGAAGATGCCGCCGATGCCGAGGGTGTCGCCGATGGTCTGGCGCAGGCCGTAGCGGGCGGGCACCTCGAAGTCGATGCGGGTGGCCTCGCGCATGCCGACCTGGATGATGTTGATCACGAAGTCGGCGCCGACGAGTGCCTCGCGGCGGTCGAGGTGGGTGCTGATGTGCGGGTCCGCGCCGCGTTCGGCGGCGATCAGGCGGGCCGCGCCCTGCGCGGTGGCCAGCCGCTCCGGGTCGATGTCGTGCAGTGCGATGTGCGCCTGCCGCAACTCCGGGAAGGCGAACAGGTCGGCGAGCAACCCCTGGGTGAACACGACGCTGCCGGCGCCGACGAAGACGATCTTGGTGCGGGTCATCACTGGTTCTTTCCGTTGCGGGCGAGGGCTGCGACAGCCTCGTCCCAGGTGGGTTGGGCCGGCGTGCCGCCGTGCGCCCGGGTGGACAGGGCACCGCACGCGGCGGCGAATTCGAGGGCTCGGGCGGGTGATTCGCCGCCGAGCAGGGCGGCCAGGTAACCGGCGTCGAAGCTGTCGCCGGCGCCGACCGTGTCCAGCGGCCGGGCCGGGATGCCGCGGGTGCGCAGCACCGTGCGGCCGTCGTGTGCGAACGCGCCCTCGCCGCCGTTCTTGACCACCACCGTCGGGCCGTGGGCGGCCAGTTGCGCGGCGGCGTCCTCGGGGGTGCCGGTGGTGAGCAGGGCCAGCGCCATCGCCTCCTGGGCGTTGGGCAGCAGGATGTCGACGACGGGCAGGACGGCGGCGAGCCCGGCGGGGTCCCAGCGGCCGGTCGGGTCGTCGTTGGTGTCCAGCGAGGTACCGGCGCCGTGCGCCCGGGCGATGCCCAGCAACTCGGGCAGTGCAGCGGCGAGTTCGGGCATCAGGAAGTAGGAGGCGGCGTGTACGTGTCTGCTGTGCGTGAGCAACTCCTCGGGTACGTCGTCGGGTCCGGTGGCGGCCAGGGTGCCGGCGGCGGTGAGGATCGCGCGGTCGCCGTCGCCGCGGGTGAGCACCGTGGTCAGCGGCGTCGGCAACCGCGTGTCCGTGCGCAGCGCGGCGGTGTCGACGCCCCGGGCGGTCAGCGCGGCGCGCACGAAGCGGCCTGCGTCGTCGTCGCCGACCCGGCCGGCGATGGCCACGCGCAGTCCCAGCCGGGCCGCGCCGCACGCGGTGATCGCGGCGGATCCGCCGAGGGTGAGCAGGCCGGTGGGCACGAGTCGTTCGCGTTGCCCGTAGGCCGGCGGCTCGTCGAGGGGACCGAGGACGACATCGGGATTGGCGTCGCCGATGACGAGAAGGTCGAAGGTGTGCGGCATCGGGCTTCCTGGGTGCGGGTGGTGCCGGCGAACTGCCGGGCCGGTCTGCGGCGCGGTCGAGCGCACCGATCGGTCAGCGGTGGTCGTACGGGTCGGACGGCGGCGCCGTCGGGGCGGGTGTCCCCGGGAGGGTCGAACTCCCGTGACACCGCTATCCCTTGAGCCCGCTGGAGGTGATGGACTGGATGAACGCCTTCTGCGCGCCCAGGAAGGCCAGCAGGACCGGGAGCACGGTGATCACGTTGCCCGCCATCACGGCCGACCACTGGGTGTGGTGCTGCCCCTGGAAGGTGGTCAGGCCCAGTTGCAGGGTGTACTGGGTGTCGTGGTTGATCGCGATCAGCGGCCAGGTCAGGTCGTTCCAGGTGGTCAGGAAGGTGAGTACGGCGACGGTGCTCAGTGCGGGCCGGGACAGCGGCAGCACGATCAGGAGCAGCACCCGCAGCCGGGAACAGCCGTCGATCCAGGCGGCCTCCTCCAGTTCCCGGGGCAGCGACAGGAAGAACTGCCGGAGCATGAACACCGCGAACGGCGTCACCAGGGACGGGATGATCAGCGCGCCCAGCGTGTCGATCAGCCCGAGCCGCTTCATGATCAGGAACGTCGGGATCATGGTGAGCTGGAACGGGATCGCCATCGTGGCCAGCATCGCCACCATCAGCGCCCGCGAACCCGCGAACCGCATCCTGGCGAACGCGTACCCGCCCAACGCCCCGAAGACCAGGTTGGAGGCCACCGCGACCGCCGAGACGATCAGCGAGTTCATGAACCAGCGCGGGAACATCGCGTTGCCCAGCACGTAGCGGTAGCCGCCCAGGTGGATCCCCGAGGGCCACAACGCGGGTGGGAACCGGTTGATCTCCGCGTTGGTCATCACCGAGCTGAGCGCGAGCCACACCAGCGGCAGCGCGAACAGCAGGGACAGCGGCGCGAGCAGCAGATGCCACGGGCTGAACGGGAGCAGGCGGCGCCGGCGCGAGCCCGGCGTCGGGCGCGCATCGTCGCGCGGACGGGCGACCTCCACGGGTGCGGCGGTGGTCGTGGTCATCGTGCGGCCCCCTCGACGGCGGCGGGCCTGCGACCGCGTACGAACCGCATGCCCACTCCGATCACCAACAGGGCGACGGCGAGCACGTAGGCGGCTGCCGCGCCGTAGCCGGCGGTGAAGTTCTTGAACGCCTGCTCCCAGATGAAGTAGACGATGACGGTGGTCGAACCCAACGGCCCGCCCTTGGTGGTCACATAGACCAGGTCGAAGACCTGTAGGGCGTTGATCGTCTGCCAGAGCAGCAGGAAGACGGTGACGGGTGTGAGCGTGGGCAGCACCACGTGGCGCAGCAGTTGCCATCGCCCGGCGCCGTCGAGACGGGCCGCCTCCAGCAGCGAGGGCGGCACGTCCTGGAGCGCCGCGAGGTAGATCACCACGCAGAACCCGGTTCCGCTCCACACCGAGATGGCCACCAGCACCAGCAGGGCCTGTCCGGGGTCGGTGAGAAAGCCCTGCCGGCCGATCCCCAGTGCGTGCAGGACCGAGTTGGCCGCGCCGAACTCCGGGTCCAGGATGAAGGAGAACAGCACCCCCTGGGCCGTCGCCGAGATGATGAACGGCACGAAGATCAGCGTGCGGTACACGCCCACCAGTCGGATCCGCCGGTTCAACACCAGGGCCAGGAACAGCCCGAAGGCCATGCTCAGCGGCACGTACAACACCGTGTACAGCAGCGTGTTGCGCACGGCCTGGCTGAAGTGCGGGTCCTGGGTCAGCGCGTCGTAGTTGTCCAGGCCGACCCAGCGACTGGGGGTGACCAGGTCGTCGGCCCGGAAGGAGAGCAGCAGCGACCAGACGAACGGCACCACGCTCAGACCCAGGATGACCACGACGGCCGGAAGGATGTAGGTCCACGCGGTGGCCGACTCGCGCCGGCGTCTGCGGCGCAGCGTGCGCCGTTGTCGATCCTGGTCCGAGAGCGTGAGTGGAGCGGGCAGTGACGACATGAGAGGGCTCCTCAACTCAACGCGGGATCACGAGGGCGGCCTTGGCCGCGGCGGCGCAGCGGTTCAATGCCCGGGTCGGACTGCTCTTGCCGAGCAGCACGGAGACGATGGCCTCACCGAGCGCCATCGAGATCTGCGGGTAGGCGGGATGCACGGGACGCACGCGCGCGGTCTCCAGGGCCTGGGTGAACACCTCCAGGCCGTCGGTCTGCGCGGTGTGCTCGCGCCACTCGGGCCTGGCCTCGCTGTTCCGGCTCAGCGGCAGGCTGCCGGCCTCGACGTCCCAGCCGACGTCCTGCTCGGGCTGGATCAGCCAGGACACGAAGGTGCGCGCCGCCCGTACCCGGGCGCTGCCGTTGTCGAAGACCGTCCAGGTGTCCGGCGCGCAGATGGTCATCGGCCGGCCGCTGTAGGTGGGCAGCGGTACCACGTGATAGTCGATCTCCGCCTGGGCGATGTCCGGGATCTGCCACGGGCCGGTCAGCACCATGCCCATCCGGCCCGATGCGAAGACCTGGTACATCTGTTCGCTGCCGGGCTTGGGGTCGATGTAGACGCTCTTGCTCCGGGCGAGCGCGTCCACCGTCTCCAGCGCGCGCGCCCCCACGTCCTTGAAGCCGATGTTGCGACCGTCCTCGGCGACCACGTCGCCGCCCAGGTCCCACACCATCGGCCACAGCCGCCACACCGTGTCCTCGTCGCCAACGCCCGGCCAGCCGGTGCCGAAGACGCCGCGCTGGGCGTCGGTCAGCCGTTGTGCGGTGGCCAGGAAGTCGTTCCAGGTCCAGCCCGGTTGCGGCAGCGGGATGCCTGCGTCCTGGAACAGCCGCTTGTTGCAGATCACCGCGAGCGCGTCCATCACGGCGGGTGCCGCCCGCACCCTGCCGTTGATCGTCACCGCCGCCCTGGCGGGTTCCCAGTAGTTCTCCCACGGGTTCGGGCCCGAGCGCAGGCTCTCGCCCAGGTCGACCACCTTGGGGCTGCGGGCGACGCCGGCCAGGTCGGACCCGAAGATGTAGGCGATGTCCGGGTAGGAGCCGGAGGCGAGGGCGGCGGTGATCTTCTGCAACATCGCGTCGGCCAGGACGCCGCCGCCGAGGTCGACCCGGATGCCCGACTGGGCGCGGTGGAACTTCTCCACCAGGGCCTCCAGCGCCGCGCGGCCGGTGTCCGTCTGACCGTGCCACATCTCGATCGTGACGCGCCCGTCCGTACCCACGCCGTCGTCGGTGCCGGCGCACGCGGACAGCGCCGCGGCGACCGCGGCACCGGCGCCGACGCGCAGCACGCCGCGGCGGGAGAGACCTGCGGGATGGTGCCGGCCGAGAACCACTGGACCTCCAGGAGACTTCGAAACGCGTGAGGCGGGCTCCCCGGTGCGCGCGGACGCGCACCGGGCGAGGGAAGGGGCCACTCACGCCGGGCGGATACGGGTGGAGGAGAGGCCGCGCAGGCGATCGGATCGGCGGGCGCGGGCGGGCCCGGGGACGGCGAGCGGGGCGAACGCGGGCCCGGGACGCATGCCGTCGGCATCGGTCGGGCGGGGCGCGTCCGCGGCGGGCACGCGGCGGCCGGGCCCGCGGCCCGGCGGCTGCGCACGAACGGTGCGCGCCGGGCCGCGGGTGGTGGGCGGATCAGCAGGTCTTGCGCACGTACTTGCTGTTTCCGACGGGAGTCACGTCGACGTCACGGCGTATGACGCTGAGCTTGTCGCCCCACTTGGAGCAGGCGTTGGACAGGCCCTTCGCCGTGTACTCGATCACGATCACGTTGTTGCCGAAGTACTTGGTGTAGTCGTTGCACTCGTTCCACTGGCCGCATTCCTCGGCGACGGCGAAGTCGAGCCCCAGCGCCGTGCGGTTCTCCGCCAACTCGGCCGTGTTCTTCTGCGCGATCGCCAATCCGCGTCGGTGCGCGTGGGCGGACAGCAGCGCGATGTAGTCCTGGGCGTTCGCGTCGGTGAGCAGGTCCTCGGAGCGGGTGAAGCTGTCGTAGTTGTCCGGCTCGACGGCCTGGAAGCCCTTGTTCGCGCATTCGTCGATCAGGGCGTCGACCTTGTCGGCGACGGCGGCACGCTTCTCGGGGGTGCGCAGGTCGAGCAGGGCTTCCTTCCATTTGCCGTCGTAGACGATCGAGTCGTCGGAGCGGCGCAACAACAAGTCGGCGGGCCAGTCGCCTTCCGCCTTGGGCTGGGCCTGGAAGGCGTTCACGTAACAGATGTTGTAGAGCCCGGGGGCCGGGGAGGCGCCGTGGTCGCGGGTGACCACCCCGACTCCGGTCGGCGGGGTGTAGGCGCCGCCGATCTGGTAGTCGAAGTCGGCGTGCGCCGGCGGCAGGGTGATCGCCGCGGCCTTCGCGGGGGCGGCCGCGCTCGCCGTGCTGCTCGCCTCGGCGCCCGAGTCCGCGCCGGTGTTCGCGTCGGCGGACGTCGAGAGGAACAGGGTGCCCGCGATCGCCGCGGTGGTCGCCGCGACTGCGGCGAAGCGTCGGGCCGATCTGCGCGGGAGGAAGGTGTTCATCATCGAACTCCAGATGCGGAGGATACGTCCCCGCCTCGGAGGTCCACAGACATCGCGGACATCCTGGCGACTTTGTCCGGGCTTGCGGCTTCATGCCGCCTACCGGCTGGGCGTACCTTTGACGCCGATTGCACTGCCCTCGGCGTCGCAGCAGTAAATCGAGCAACATTCGTCATGTCAAGGGATCGTCTTTGCGCAGGGCGCGCACGGCGGTTGTCGCTCGCGGCGCCGAAATATCGCGCATCGAAGCCGTTCCGGGAATCCGATGACTGCGCGAATGCGCACGGATATGCTGCGCGGATGCTGAGAACTGAGCGCCACGCGCGCATCCTCGAACACGTCTCCGCGAAGGGGAGCGTGAGCGTCGAGGAGCTGTCCGAGGTATTGGCGGTCTCGGGAGCCACGGTGCGGCGCGACCTCCAGCACCTGGACGCGATGAACCTGCTGCGCCGCACCCACGGCGGCGCGTCCGTGGGCAACATCGGCCTGGAGACGCCGATGCAGTACCGCAGCGAGCGCCGCCGACCGGAGAAGCTGGCCATTGCCCGGGCCGCCGCCGCGCTGGTGCCGGCCAAGGCCGTGGTCGGGCTGACCGGAGGATCCACCGCCACCGAGATCGCCCGCATCCTCGCCGACCGCGGACCCGTCACCATCGTCACCAACGCGGTGAACATCGCGGCCGAGATGGTCCTGCACAAGGACGTCACACTCGTCGTCATCGGCGGCACCGCGCGCAACGAAAGCTACGAGCTGGTCGGCCCGATCGCCGAGAAGACCCTCGCGGACTACTTCACCGACGTGACCTTCCTGGGCGTGGACGGCATCAGCGCCGCGCACGGCTGCACCACCCACGACCAGCTGGAGGCCGCCACCGACCGAGCCTTCACCGACCGCAGCGGTCACACCGTCGTGGTGGCGGACAACTCGAAGATCGGAAAGGTGACCCTGGCGCGGATCTGCCCGCTGAGCCGGATCGGCCACCTGGTCACCGACCGGGACGCCGCGCCGGAGGAACTGGCCGCGATCGAGGAGGCGGGCGTCGCGGTGACCGTGGTGTGAACCGGGCGCGGTGCGGGGCACCCGTTCGGCCGGCCGCTACCCCAGGGCGTCCAGCAGTTCGCGCTCCCGGGCCGGGGTGAGGCCGGTGCGGCGGGGGCGGTCCAGGCCCTGTTCGCGTTCCCAGCGCAGGGTGTCGGCGAGCAGTTCGGTACGCGGGCGGTGCCGAAGCCCCGCGGTGCGCGCGGCCGTTCCGGTGCGGGCGGACCAGCCCGCATGGTCCGCCGCGACCATCCACATCGCCAGCGAATCCGGACCCATGTACTCGGCCACGCCCTGCGCCAGCAGCCACTGTGGGTCGGCGGTGACGACCGGGCCGCGGTGTCCGCCGACGGTGCGGGACAGCGCGATCCAATCCGCGAAGGCGAGCGTGGGGCCCACCGCGTCGTAGGTGCCGACGGTGCCGGCCGCCGCTGCCTCCAGCAGCCAACCGGCGAGGTCGCGGACGTCGACGACCTGGGTCGGCGCCGCGGGCGAGTCGGGCACCAGCATCGGGCCGTGCGGATCGCGTGCGGCCCGCCCCACCCAGTAGCCGGACCGGCCGCTGTGATCGCCCGGACCGCCGATCAGGCCCGCGCGCGCGATCAGCAGTCGCCCGCCCACCGCGTCGTGCGAGGCCCGCTCGCAGGCCACCTTCGCCTCGCCGTACAGCTCGCGATCGACCTGGCCGAGCGTGGTCGCTGCCAGGAGATCGGCGGATTCGTCCGCTTCCGGCACGGCGTGCGCGGCGTAGACGTTGATCGAGGAGACGTAGCTCCAGTGCCGGACCCGATCCGCCAGCGCGTCGAGCGCGCCGCGCACGAAGTCGGGCTGCCAGGACACCTCGACGACCGCGTCCCAGTCGCGATCGAGCAGCGGCGCGTACGCCCGGGGATCGTGTCGGTCGGCGGCCACGAGCACGGCTCCCTCGGCGGGTGCGCCGCTTTCGCCGCGTGCCAGGCAGGTCACCCGGTGGCCGCGCTCGATCGCCTGTCGGGACACCTCACGACCCACCCACGCCGTACCGCCGAGTACCAGGATCTCCATCCCGCCACTCAAGCATCGTGCGTAGCGAGGGGCCAAGAGGGTTTCGCCGAGGGCGGATCCGCCCCGGGGCCGCCCCGGTCCCGGGGCGCAGCGCCACCGTGCGGCTACAGATAGTCGTCCAGGCGGGCGAGGGCGAAGCCCTGGCGGGTGACCGTGTCGACGACCCGGCGCAGCATCTGGGTCATGTCGCCCTGCCACTGCCCGGGGCCGCGGAAGTGGGTGAGGATGATGTCGCCCGGCTTGAAGACGTGGTCGTAGCGATACTCCATGCGGTCCGGGAACGCCTCCTGGTTCCAGATCGGGAACGCGACGATCCCGCAGGACTGCGCGGCGTACAGGGTGTCCTCGTTGAACTCCCCGTACGGTGGCCGGAACAGCCGGGGCGTGCTGCCGATCTCGCGGGTCAATTCGTCCTGCTGGCGGCAGATCTCCCGCTGCTGGTCCGCGTAGCCCAGCTTGCGCAGATCCGGGTGGTTCAGCGTGTGGTTGTTCACCGTCACGCCCTGCTCGTGCAGCCGGCGGAAGTAGCCGTAGTCCTCGCGCGCCAGGTAGCCGCTGACGAACGCGCTGAACGGCACCTTGAGTTCGCGGGCCATCCGGGCGAACTCCGGGTCCTTCTCCGCGCCGTCGTCGACGGTGAGGAAGACGACCCGCTCCTCGGTGGGCACCCGGTGGACCACGGCCGGCAGGTCGCCGTAGAGCTTCACCCCCGGGCCGGGCCGCAGCACCGGGCGGGTGGCCGGCGGCGCGGGGGCCGCGATCGGTACGGCCGCCAGGCCCCACTTGCGCGCGGCGGCGGTCACGGCGGCGCGTTCGCGACGCGTGGCGGCCTCGCGTTCCGCCAGGTCCGGGTGCGCGCCCCGGGCCTGCCCGCCGCCCTGCCCGGGCGGCTCGGCCGCCGCGTGCCCGGGCGCCGCCCGGTCCTGCGCCGCCACCCGCTGCGGCGCCTTGACCGGCACGGTCGCCGAGTCCGCGCACCCGGCGACGGCGAGACACAGACACAGGCCCAGCGCGACACGGCAGCGGGTGAGCACTCGCCGCGAGCGGGACGTCATCGAATCCACACAGCCCATGGCGGCGTCTGGTGCCCATTCCCACGCCGATCCGAACCAGGACATTCGTTCGATCCGCGCTCGCGGGCAGGTCGATCGGCATCCGGCGGGTGCGGGCGTGCTCCGATCGGGTCGGCGGGCATCCGGGGCCGTCCGCCCCGCCGTGCCGGTGGCCGGAGGGGGGTCGGCAAGAATGGGCGCCTACACACGATCGGGCGGGCACACGATGCCCGCCCGATCGCACCGTGACCAGGAGTCGAGCCGAGGAGGCAGGCGTGGGTGCCGAGAACGGGCAGTCCGCAGAGCAGGCGCAGCCGATCAAGCAGCGCAAGAACGGCCTGTACCGGGGCGTCTCGGAGGAACTGGCCGCGAACATGCGCGCCGGCTGGGCCGACACCGCGCGCGAGGACCTCGCGCCGATCGAACAGGCCCCGAACGCCGCCCGCCGACGGGCCGCACTGTCGGCCCGCTTCCCGGGCGAGCGCCTGGTGATTCCCGCGGGCAATCTCAAGACCCGATCCAACGACACCGAGTACCCCTTCCGGGCGGCGAGCGAGTACGCCTACCTGACCGGCGACCTGACCCAGGACGGGGTCCTCGTCCTGGAACCGGTCGCCGACGGACACGACGCGGTGCTGTACCTGCTGCCGCGCTCGAACCGGGAGAACGGCGAGTTCTGGCTGGACGGCCAGGGCGAGCTGTGGGTCGGCCGGCGGCCCGGTCTGCGCGAGGGCGAGGCGCTGTACGGGCTGCCGTGCCGCGACGTGCGCGAGGCCGCGGCCGAGGTGGTTCGGGCCGGCGCGGACGTGCGCATCGTGCGCGGGCACGACGCCGGGCTGGAGGGCGCGCTCGGCGACCGGCTGAACGCCGACCGGGACGAGGAACTGCGGGTCTTCCTGGCCGACGAGCGGCTGGTCAAGGACGAGTTCGAGATCCGCCAGCTCCAGGCGGCGGTGGACTCCACCGTGCGCGGCTTCGAGGACGTCGTGCGGGTGCTGGACCGGGCCGAGGCCACCTCCGAGCGCTACATCGAGGGCACCTTCTTCCTGCGGGCGCGGGTCGAGGGCAACGACGTCGGATACGGCTCGATCTGCGCGGCCGGCCCGCACGCGACCACGCTGCACTGGGTGCGCAACGACGGCCCGGTGCGCGCCGGCGACCTGCTGCTCCTGGACGCGGGGGTGGAGACGCACACGCTGTACACGGCGGACGTGACCCGGACGCTGCCGATCACGGGCCGCTTCACCGAGCTCCAGCGGCGGATCTACGACGCGGTGTTCGCCGCGCAGGAGGCCGGCATCGCCGCCGTGCGTCCCGGCGCCAAGTACCGCGAGTTCCACGACGAGGCGCAGCGCGTGCTCGCCGAGCACCTGGTCGCCTGGGGCATCGTCGAGGGGCCGGTGGAGCGGGTCCTGGAGCTGGGCCTGCAGCGCCGGTGGACACTGCACGGCACGGGCCACATGCTCGGGCTGGACGTGCACGACTGCGCGGTGGCGCGCACCGAGTCGTACGTGGACGGTGCGCTGGAGCCGGGCATGTGTCTGACGGTGGAGCCCGGGCTGTACTTCCAGGCCGACGACCTGACGGTGCCCGAGGAGTACCGCGGTATCGGGGTGCGGATCGAGGACGACATCCTGGTCACCGAGGACGGCAACCGGAACCTGTCGGCCGGTCTGCCGCGGGCGGCGGACGAGATCGAGTCGTGGATGGCGCGCCTGCGCGGCTGACGCGGGTGCGCACCGCAGGCCGCCTTCCCCGAGGTCCGAGGAGGGCGGCCTGCGGCGTGTGTTCCGCAACGTCGCCGGCAGTTGCGGGAGTTGCCCACCTCGGGGGCAACCGGCGGCCCCGGGGCGGGTGTCGGGCCGCGGTGGGGCCGGTCGGCGTCGGGCGCCCGCCGGTCGGGATCAGGATTCGGCCGCACCGGTGCGGGCCAGGCGTGCCTCGATCTCCTCGCGGATCGGCCGATAGAGCGCGTCGGCCGCGTGCATGCGCGCCGCGCAGTGCTCCCAGGCCCGTCGGGAGCGTTTCCCGCGGCCCGGGATCAGGTCGTAGCGGCGCAGCCGCACCTGGCGAACGTCGACCATGAGACCGGACCTGGTGCGGATTCCGTGTGCCCGGCGGACCTCGGCGTCGGCGGCCCGCAGTTCGGTCTCGAAGGTGTCGTGGGCCCACCGCCAGAGGGTCTCCTCGTCGTGGGTGGCGGGGACGACGGGGTTGCGGCCCGCGCGGTGCTCGACGACGGTGTAGAGGGTGAACTCCAGTCCGTCGGGCACGTGCACCCACGACAGGGTGTCCCACGGCCTGGGGACGGGTCGGAAGGTCGTGCGATGCACGACGGTCATCGGGTTCTCACCGGCCGGTGCGGTTCTCGTCGCGGACGCTCGCCCGGGCGGTCGCGATCAGGGTCGGGCGGTCGATCTCCAGGTTGCGCAACACGCGGGCGGCCGTGCCGTGTTCGAGTTCGGCGACGGCGATCAGGACGTGCGCGGTGCGCAGTTTCCCGGGGCGCTCGGCCTTGGCGATGGCGACGGCCCGCTGGAACACCTCGTTCGCACTGCCCGTGGCGCGGTAGGGCCCGCGCGGGGCGGGGGCGGGCGGAGCGGCGGGGAGCGCGTCGGCGTCGATGCCGACCGAACGCAGGGCCGCGGCATGGGTTTCGGCGAGGGCGCGGCGTACGTCCTCGATCCCGGCGCCGGAGCCGGCCAGGGCGGTGCGGGCGGAGTCGTCGGGCAGGGTGAGGGCGGCCAGGAGCAGGTGCTCGGGGCCGGGGGATTCCTCACCGAGGGCCCGGGCCTCCTCCTCGGCGGCGGTGAACAGGCGCTTCATGGCGCCCATGTCGTGTATTGCGCTGCGAATACCCACGGTCGTTCTCCTTGCCGGTCCGGTTGGTCACCGGTCCTCTTGCGGTGCTCGTCGGTTCGGTGACAGTCGTTTGTGGGCGGCCTGGGCACTCATGCCCAGGGCCTGGCCGATGTGGTTCCAGGTCCAGCCCTGGGCGAGTGCGTGGTCCACTGCGGATCGCTCCAGCGCGGCCGCGAGGTTGCGCAGTGCGACCACGGCCGCGAACGCGTCCTCGGGACGCTCGGGCGAGGGAACGTCTTTGGCCTCGATCACGCATCAACTTTAGTTGATGGCGGATCGGCACGTCAACAAAAGTTGATGACCCGGGTCCGGTGTCGAGGGTGTCGGGGCGGCGCGCTACGAAGGGGGGCATGACAGCGACGTTCGACAAGCTCGACGACAAGGGCGTCCCGCCCGCCCTCACCGGACTGATCGGCGGCTTCCTCTACTGGAAGCCCGGTGCGCTCGCCGGGATCGAGCGGATCGGCGGATACCTGGCCGGCACCGTCGACCTGCCCGCCGGGCGGGAGGCTCCGGAACGGGTCGGCGCCGGCGAGTGGACCGGGTTCATCGGTCGGACCGGGGCGATCGCGCTGCGCGCGGCGGCGCCGTCGACCCGGCCCGAGCGCCGGGAACGGCTGCTCGCGTTGTTGGAGATGTGGGCGGACAGCGTCTTCGTCGACCCGACGGTGCGGATGCGCCGGGGAACGGTGCGCGACCCGCAGTCGAACGCCGTGCGCGACGAGCGCGGCGCCACGATCCTGGTCTGCCACCTCCGGGACGGCATCCGGGTGCTCGAACTGCGCACCGGTGACGCCGAGCCGCCCGGCCTGGGACCGCTGGAGGAGGTCGAGGAACTGCCGCACGACGGCTGGGGCAGTGCCCGGCAGCTCCGCGACCTGGTCGCCCTGGTCCGCGAGCGGGGGCCGATGCCGTGGGACCCGGAAGCGGTGGCGCGACTGGCCGCCGACACCGGGATGTCCCGCGCGGCCGCCGCACTCGCACTCGCGGGTACGCCCGGGACGGACATGTTCCACAAGCCGTTCCTGGACGCCGACGAACGCCGTCTGCTGGACCTGAAGGCCGGCGAAGTCGAGACCGCACGCGTCGAGTCGGGACGCCTCGAGGAACAGGGGTGGCTCGACCTGCTCGCGGGCGTACTCCCGGCCGATCCCGCCGATCTGTGGGCGCCCGACGCCCCGCGGCACCTCGCCGGCCGGATCGCCGCCGCGTGGCACCTGCGCCACGGCCGGCGGGCCCCGATCCCGGAGACCTCGCGCGCGCTGATCGCCGAGCAGGAGTCGAGGCTGCCCGCGGCCGAACTGTGCGAGGCGCTGGCCCACTCCGCGGCCGACCCGCTGCTCGCCGAGGACCTCGACACGTGGCTGAACGCCCCGCACGACGGCGGCATCGGGCTGGTCGACGCCACGGGTCGGGGTACCGCGCCGCGTCGGATGGAGCACCTGATCGAGGACCTGGCCGCCCTCGTGCCGACCGTGTACGCCGAACTCCCGGCCGGCGACCCGATCCGCGAGGGCCTGCCCGCTCTGGTGCGCAACGCCCGCGCCCGCCTGGACCACCCCGGGCTGCTGCTCGCCGCCGGCTACCTCTTCGACGAGACCACGGTCGACGAACTCCGTGCGTGGTTCGGGCCGCACCCGTACCAGGGCCCGGAGCCGCTCTCCGCGCCCGCGTTCGACGACGGCCTGACGGTGGCCGCCGGAGCCGCGCCGCCGTCCTTCTACGGCCGACACCGGCACCATCCCCGCCTGTTCTTCCGACCCGCCGTGCTCGGCGACGACGCCCGCGCGCAGCGGCTCCAGGACACGCTCGGCTTCGGTGGCGAGAACGTGCTCGCGGGCGTGCGCCGACTGCGCGGCGACTACTTCACCCGGATCGTCGCCCGCGTGGAATCCGGCGCGCTGCCGGTGGGCGCGTACGAGGCGAACCCCGCCGCGAGCGTGCCGGATCTGGTCGAACGCGCCGCGAAGGCGCTCGGCCTGGCCCCGGACCCGGCCGCGCTGTACCTGCAACTGCTCGCCCTGGAGGCGCCCACCGATCGCGGCGTGCGCACCTGGAACGGCTGGACGCCGACGCGGCACCGCAAGGCCGTCGCGGCACTCGTGGAGGCGGGCCTGGCCGTCGCCGACAAGCGCTCCCGAGCCGGGCGGGGCGTCTTCCTGCCGGGTGCGTGGGCGCCGGCGGCAAAGCCGTACCGGCCGATGGAGACCTGGAAGGCGGCGTTCCTCGGTGTCGAGGTCGCCGGCTACGACGGCGGGATCCACGACGGCGTCGTCCTCGACCGCACGCTGCCCGAACTGTTCGCCGACGCCTGGGAGTCGGTCGAGCGGGGCGAGGGACCCGGATGAGGCGCGGCGCCGGAACGGACCCGCGCCGGAGAGGATGCGCGGCGCCCGGAGCGGACCTGCGCCGGAGAGGATGCGCGGCGCCGGAACGGACCCGCGCCGGAGAGGATGCGCGGCGCCCGGAGCGGACCGCACCCCGGCGACGGGTCGCCGGCACGATCTCGTTCACCTCGACGTCGGCCGGCTGTTCGATTGTCTTCGGCCGGTGGTACCACCCGCGCCCGTCGACCGCTCCCGGCCGGCCGGCGGGGGGTGCGGTGCCGGTCGGGTCAGGCGGCCACGGCCGCCGCGGTGGCGAGCAGTTCGCCGAGGGTTCCGGTGAAGTCGGAGAGCAGGTTCGACGCCACGATCCACGCGTCCACGTCCTCGCGCAGGTGCCCGCGCACCAGGTCGCCGGCGTAGTCGCGGCACACGAGCAGGGCGTGCGCCGCCGGTCGGGCTCCGGCGAGGATCTCCGCGGGGGTCAGCAGGCCGTCGCGCAGGAGGTCGCCCACCTCCCAGATGGGCACATCGCGCACGGGAGGGTCGGCGAACAGGGTGCGTGCGACCGTGGGTGATCGGATCGATCCGGAGGAGAAGAACCCCGGTTGGCGCCGGACGAGGGCGGCGATCAGGGCTTCGGGGCACTCCGGGTGATACGCCGCGACGGCGACCGCCGGATCCCGGAAGGGCGTGGGTGCGCGGTCCGGTTCCTCGGCCAGGCGCACCCACAACGCGGGCGGCACCCGGGGCGGCAGCGCGCGCAGCGGCCACGGGGTCGGCCACGTCGCCAGATCCGCGGCCGACGCGCAGCCCTCGACGCGGTATCGGATCTGTCCGCATCGCGGATCGAAGAACCAGATGCCCTCGTCCGCCGCCGAGAGGGGTCGGAGCACTTCGGGAGGGAGCCGGTCGCCCACCGTCTCCAGGGCCCGGGCCGCGTCGTAGCGTGCGCTGATCCGTCGGGCGAGCCGGGGCGGCAGTTCGCCGGGCCAACGGCGGGCGAGCGCGACCGCGACCGCCGGCGCCGGGGTGTGCCGGCCGGCGCCGAATTCCGACAGGTCGGCCGGATCCAGCGCGGACACCACTTCGGCGGCCAGGTTCGGATCGGCCCGGCTCAGCAGCAGCGACAACGGACTGGCGGCGCCGCGGAGCAGTTCGGACGCGCCGGCGGGCGCCACCATCGGGAGCGCCGGCGCTCCCGGTGCGTCGTTCGTCGGTTCCGGTCCGCCGGCCGGCCGCGCGACGTGCCGCAGCAGTTCGGGGACCGTCCCGGGATGGCCCGGTCCCCGGCGGGCCAGACGCAGCCAGCCGGGCACGTCGCCCGGCAGCAGCGGGGCCAGCGCCGTCAGCAGCGGCCCGAACGCGGCGGTCTGCGCGGAGCGCGGGGCGAACTCGTCGATGGAGCGAAGGACGTGCCACGCGGGGCGCGCCGTGTGCAGGAAACGTTCGGGGGTGAGCACATGCTCCAACAGCGCCCGTTCCAGCGGGCGGTTGTTGTGGTCGACGGTGAAGTCCAGCTCGACCACCGCCTCCGGTGGGCAGCCCTCGGTGCCGGCCAGCGCCGCGGCCACCGCGGGGGTGAACGGGGTCGCCCGATGCGCCCGCAGCAACGCGGCCCAGTCCGGCGGTGCGTCCGCGAGCGCGAGCACGTGTCGGGCCTCGCCGCGGCGCAACCCAGGGGCCCGCAGCAGTGCGATCAGTTCGTCGCCGTCCGGTGCGGCGCAGGCCCCGACCTCCAGCAGCATCAGCCCCTCGGGCGCGTCGAGCGCCGCGCGCACGAGCGGGGCGACCACCCGGGTGCGGTAGCGCCCGACGGACAGCGCGGCGGACGCCGCCTCGGGTCCCTCGGCCCGCCACAGCCCGACCAGGGCCCGGAGCCGGGCCCGTTCGACATGGGGCCGGTTCGGCAGCCGGCCCAGTACGACCAGTGCGTGCCGGAGCAGCCGGGCGTCCCGTGCATGGACGAGGGCCAACGCGTGGACGCCGGCCCGGGTGGACGACAACACCTCGTGCAGCGCGGGGGCCGGGTCGCGGCCGAGGATCCGGCGCCGGATGCGGGTGTCCGCGCGCGGATTGACGAAGACGTGCCGATCCACCTCGGGGTCGTCGAGTTCGACCAGTTGCTCCAGCACCGGGCGCCGCAGTCGATCGTGCCGGGCGAGTGCGAGGTGGTCGCTGCGTTCGCCGTGGCTCAGTGCCCACTCGGCCACTCCCGGAACATCCGACAGTTCGGCCAACCGCCGACCGCGCACACCCGGATCGCAGCGTGCCGCGAGCCGGATGATCAGGTTCGAATCGGCGTGCCGCCACAGCGTCGAGATGGCCCTGTTCGACACGGTCCTTCGCCCCTTCCGTCCGCGCCGACGGCCGACGCGCGGGCGTCGAACGGTCGCCGCCCATCGGATCAGTGTGCCGGCGAGCGGATCCGACCAACCGGGCGGCCACCCGAACTCGGCCTGCCACGGCCCTACTTGCCTCGACCGGGGGCGGCGGCGCGGAGCACGTGCATGCGTCGGCGGCACGGCCGATCGCGGCTCGGCCGCGGCAGGGCGGGCCGAGCCGCGAGGGTCAGCGGGATCCGGTCAGGTGGGCGAACAACACCGTGTTGTCCTGGTACCCGCCGTGCTCGGGGTCGTAGTCGCCGCCGCAGGTGATCAGGCGCAGTTCGGCCCGGTTCAGGTCGCCGTACACGCGCTGCGTGGGGAAGTCGGTCTTGGTGAAACGTTCGACGGCGTCGACGGTGAACACCGCCGTGCTCCGGTCGGCGCGGTGGATCTCGACGGTGCTGCCCGCGCGTACGGTGCCCACGTCGTAGAAGACGGCGGGGCCGGTCGTCGAGTCGAGGTGGCCGACCAGCACGGCTGGGCCGAGTTCGCCCGGTGTGGGCCCTTGGTCGTACCAGCCGGCCCGTCGCTCCTGGTCGGGGGGCGGTACCTGGACGGCGCCGTCGGCGTCGAGGCCGACCGCGGCGACGGGGGCGTGCAGGCCGATCTCCGCGATGTCGACCGTGGCCGGTTCGGAGCGGGCCAGGAGCGGGCCCTCGACCGCGGGCGCGGCCGGAGCGGCGGGGGAGGGGGTTGCCGTGGATACGACCTTGGGCGCGGCCGTGGCCGCGGCGGGCGGTCGCCGGTCCTGATATCCGATGACGGCGAGCACGATGCCACAGACGAGCACCGCGACGGCCGCCGCCAGGACGAGGCGACGGCCGGCGCGGCGGGTGAGGGGTGTGTCAGCCACGCAGGCTGCCCCGACGCAGCACGAATGCGCCGACACCGGCACCGGCGACGGCGAGGGCGGCGCCGAAACCGAGCAGGTTGTCGTCGATCCCGGTGGTGCCACCCGCACCGCCGGCGACGGCGCCGACCGGGACGATCCTGGTCTGGGTGGCGACGGGGGCCGTCACCGGGCGGGCCTCGTGGTGCCGGTTGGGCGTCACGTGCTTGTGCTCGTGCTTGTGGGGCGCCGGCTTCCACGCCTCGGGCTTCTTGGCGGGCCCGTGGTCGACCACGACGGTCTTGTGGTTGTTCACCACATTGGTCGTGTGGTTGTGGTTGTTGGTGATGTGGTTGTTCGTGACCACGGTGTTGGTGACGTTGCCGATGATCAGCGTCGAGTCGCCGTTCGGGCGGTGACCGGGCTTGTGCTCCGGCTTGTCGGCCGGCTTCTCGGCCGGCTTGTGCTCCGGCTTCTCCATGGGCTTGTCGGCCGGCTTGTGCTCCGGCTTGTCCACGGGCTTGTCGGCCGGCTTGTGGACGGGCTTGTCCACGGGCTTGTCGGCCGGCTTGTGGACGGGCTTGTCCACGGGCTTCTCGGCCGGCTTGTGCTCCGGCTTGTCGGCCGGCTTCTCGGCCGGCTTGTGTGCCGGCTTGGACGAGCAGTCGTGCGTCGGGCGGGGGCAGTTCGGGGCACCGCCCGACTTCTTGGCGCCCTGCTCGTCGGCGGACCCGGCGCTCGGCGCCTCGGCCTTGATGTCCTTGGTCTGCGCGCCGGGGCCCTCGGAGGCGGCAGCGGCGGTGCCTCCCATGGCTACGGCCAACAAGCCGGCGGCTACGGTGCTGCAAAAGACACGACTGGTACGCATCAGGGACGATCTCTCCTTCGCAGCCGGCGCGTGATCGGCGGTCCGATGGGGAACGCGACGGCAAAACGGAAAGTTTCCGCTTATGGTGCGAAAATCACCCTAAGTAGCTTTATGTAACACTTATGGGCGATCGTCGCCCGCTGTGCCGTGCGTGCGGACGGTGCGCGGAAGCGACGAACTCCGGCGTCGATCCGGGGAGTTGCCGGCAGCCGGCCGGCCCGGTGGTGGCTCGACCTCGATCGGCGGGGCGCACACGGGTGGACGAGGATCCGCCGGGCGACATCGGGCACGTCGCGGCGCCCGAAGGTGCGACGGCTCGACTGTGTTGATCCGGGCAACCCGGGGTGCATCGCCCGCGGTGCGGGCGGTGGGCGGCAGCAGAGGGAGAAGCCCCAGCGCCCGCAAGCGTGTTCGCGCTACATTCCAGCCGTCTCGACAACCGAGTGGGGGGACCATGACGGGTGGCGCCGGCAGGCGAAGAACGCGATCACGGGCGGCGTCCGGGATCGCGCCGATCCTGGCGGCCCTGGTGGTCGCCTCGTGCTCGATGACACCGGACATGTTCGACGGCCCGGTGCACGACGTCACGCGGGACTACCTGCGCGCCGTCGCCGGTGGTGCCTCGCCGGCACCGTTCTACGGCGATTGCGACGGCAAGCACGGCGGGAACGCCGAACGGGCGTTGGCGGGGGAGGGCGGCGGATTCACCTTCACGATGGACAGTTCCTTTCAGGAGGACGATGCGGCCACGGTGAACGTGAACATCACCGGCCAGGACCACACCGCGTCCCCGTATGCCGTCGACCTGCGGCGGGAGAACGGGAAGTGGTTCGTCTGCGGCCTGGATACGCACCATGTGCAGATCAACGCCGGCATCGTGCCTTGAGTCGACCGACGACGGGCAGCGGCGCCTGCTCGACCTCCGGCGGATCTCGGCGGTCCGCGCCGCCCGACATCCGCCCCGCCGGCTCCGCGCCGCCCGCGCCGGTCCGTACCGGAGAACGGCCGACGACAACCACCGTGCGGCTGCTTCCCCGGCCTGGCCGAGACCCGGCACCGGACCGTGCGGGCTGACGTGCCGAGATCCGCGGACGGGACCCCGGACGAAACCGACCCGATCCGGCAGAGTCCGCCGGGCAGGGCGGGCACGGGCGACGGCTGACGAACCGCGAATTTCCACCCCGCGGGAGGCGTCCGTCTGGGATATTGCGGGCGAGCGCGATCGCCCACACCCGGAACGGAAACGGAAACGGTGACCATGACTCCCGACCGCCACGCCTTCGGTGCCACGCACGACCCGACCCGCCCGTCCGTCCGCCGACACCGGCCGGTCTCCGCGAGCCGGCGGCGCCCACTGCGCCTGCGAGTCGCCGCAGTCGCCGTCGCGGGCCTGGCGATCATCGGGGCCGGCTCGGCCGACGCCTCCGCCGCCGCCTCGGACACGCCGCCGACGCCCACCCTGGCCTGGGCTCCCTGCGCGCAGGACGCGACCTTCGACTGCGCGAACGCCACGGTGCCGCTGGACTATCGCGACCCGCGCGGCCGCACGCTCACCCTGGCGGTGATCCGGCACAAGGCCACGGATCCGACCCGGCGGCTGGGCACCCTGGTCATGCAGCCGGGCGGGCCGGGCAACTCCGGTGTCGACTTCGTCCGCGGCAACCACGCCGCGCTGCCCGCCGAACTGCGCGAGCGATTCGACGTGTTCGGCTTCGACGCGCGCGGGATCGCGCGCAGCGCGCCGTACGAGTGCTGGGACGACGCCCGCTACACCCAGGAGATCGCGCGGTCGCCGGGACACCCGGGCCCCGGCGGGTACGAACGGGCGGTGGCCACCGCGCGGGACTTCGACGCCGCCTGTGCGAGCAAGGCCGGCGACGTACTGCCCTTCATGGGCACCGACTACGTCGCCCGCGACCTGGACCTGCTGCGCCGGGCGCTGGGGGAGCGCCGGCTCTCCTTCTACGGACGTTCGTTCGGCAGCTTCGTCGGCACCGTCTACGCCGACCGCTACCCGGGACGGGTCCGCGCCATGGTGCTCGACGGCGCCTACGACCCGGTGCACTACGCGAGCCGCCCCTACGAGTACGACCGGCCGCAATACCTCGCGCTCGACGGCGCGATGGGCCGCTTCCTCGACTGGTGCGGCAGCGATCCGGCCGGCTGCGGATTCGGCGGCGGCGACGCGCGCGGCGCCTTCGACCGCCTGATCGACGAACTCGACGCCCATCCGGTCGCCACCCCCTCCGGAGCCCTCGCCAACGGCTACACCCTGGCCTATCGGCTGATGTTCAACATCAACGAGGGCAAGGCGGTGTGGCCCGCGTTCGGTGCGGCACTGCGCCAGGCGGAACTGCGCGACGGGACCGCGTTCCTGCTCCGCCCGCCCTCGCCGGCGAGCTTCGACTTCCTCACCGCCAACATCGCCGTCGAGTGCGTCGACCGGGTCTACCCCCAGGACATGGCCCGGCTGGAGCGCAACGTGCGCGCCAACGTGCGCGACGCACCACTGCTCGGCCCGGCCATCGGCTTCGGGCCGCCCACCTACGACCACAACCACGCCCCGGCCTGCGTGCAGTGGACCGGCGAGCGGGTCAGCCGGCATCAGGGCTCGTACCGCGCACGTGGCTCGGCGCCCATCCTGGTCCTGGGCACCACCGGCGACCCGGACACCCCGTATCAGGACGCGGTCGCGCTGGCCGAACGGCTGGACAACGCTCGGCTGCTCACCTTCCGTGCCGAGGGACACACCGCATTCGGTCGCAGCGGGTGCGCCAAGGCGGCGGCGACGGCCTACCTGACCGACCTGAAACTGCCGCCGCGGGGCACGGTCTGCGCCGACGAGGCGGATCCGACCGGCACGCCGGCCGCGGCCCGCTCGACGCGCACGGATGCCCCCGGCGCCGACGAAGGGTTCGAACGAATCGGCTGACCGGGCCCGCCGATCGCCGCGGTGCGGGCGGTGCACACCTCGCGCGTCCGGGACCGGTGCCGGCATCGACGGGGTGCCCATCGCCGGGGTCCCCCGGTTTCGACGAAATGTTGCCTCGATAGGCTGATGGGCACGATCCCCGGCTTCGCCGGCCGACGGGAACACCCGTGCCGCGTCGCGTGTTCTTTCCTCCGCAGCAGGTCGAGGAGTCAGGAGTGGTGACATGAGTACTCAGGTGGAGAAGGCGGTTCTGGCCGGCGGATGCTTCTGGGGGATGCAGGACCTCGTCCGCAAACAACCGGGCGTGACGGCCACCAGGGTCGGCTACTCCGGCGGTGACGTGCCGAACGCGACCTACCGCAACCACGGCGACCATGCCGAGGCGATCGAGATCCTCTTCGATCCGTCGGTGACGTCCTACCGCGACATCCTGGAGTTCTTCTTCCAGATCCACGACCCGACCACCCGGGACCGCCAGGGCAACGACATCGGCCGGAGCTATCGCTCGGCGATCTACTACGCCGACGAGCAGCAGCGCGCGACGGCCGTCGAGACCATCGCGGACGTGCAGGCCAGCGGCCTGTGGCCGGGCGATGTGGTGACCGAACTGGAGCCGCTGGGCGACTTCTGGCAGGCCGAGCCCGAGCACCAGGACTACCTGGAGCGCTACCCGAACGGCTACACCTGCCACTTCCCGCGCCCCGGCTGGAAGCTGCCGCGGCGCGCCGGCGCCTGAGTGCAGCCCGCCGCGCCCCGCACCGGACCCCGGTCCCGGTGCGGGGCGCCGCCGCGTCCGGACCAGCCGCGTGGAACCGGGCACCGACCGGGCGCGTGGAACTGCGGACCGGCCGACCGGGCGGGTGGAACCGGGCACCGACCGGCCGTGTGGAACTGCGGACCGACCGGCCGCGTCCCCCACCGCGGATCGACGTAGAGTCTCCCTCCCCACCTCCGGGGGGCCGGCGAACGCGGGACGGCACACCATGACCACGACTCCAGGAATCGACGACGAGGGCCGGGGCCGGGACGCGGGCGAGCCGGCGCGCATCCTCGTCGTCGACGACGACCCCGCCATCCGCCGCGCCCTCGAACGCGGCCTGCGCCTGGCGGGCTACCGGGTGCTGCTCGCCTCCGACGGCGCCGCCGCCCTCGCGGTCACCGGCACCGCCGAGCACCCGACACCCCGCGCGCCGCACGTGATCGTCCTGGACGTGGCCATGCCCGGCTGCTCCGGCATCGAGGTCTGCGCCACGCTGCGCTCCCGGGGCATCGAGACCCCGGTTTTGATGTTGTCCGCCCGGGACGAGACGGCCGACCGGATCACCGGCCTGGAATCGGGCGCGGACGACTACCTGGTCAAACCGTTCGACCTGCGCGAACTCGAACTCCGCCTGCGGGCGCTGCTGCGCCGCCGGCCCCCGACCGCCCCGGGCGATGCGGTGCTCCGGGCCGGCCCGCTCGTGCTGGACGCCGCCGCTCACCTGGCCACCCACGAGGGCGAGCCGGTGAACCTGACCAGGCGCGAGTTCGCCCTGTTGGACGTGTTCGTACGCAACGCCGGCCAGGTGCTGACCCGTGATCAACTGCTGGCCCGGGTCTGGGGATACGACTTCGAGGTCCGCACCGACGTGGTCGACACCTTCGTCAGCTACCTGCGCCGCAAGCTGGAGGCCGGCGGCCGGCCACGCCTGCTGCACACCGTGCGCGGAGTCGGCTTCGTGCTGCGCGTGCCGGGCGGCCGGGGATGACCCTTCCCGACAAGCGCGCGGCCGGAGTCCGCCGCCGGCCGACCATGCGGCTGTCCACCCGGATCGCGCTGGCCGTGGGCGTGCTCGTCCCGCTCCTGGTGATCGCCGCGGGAACCCTGGTCGTGCGCTGGGCCACCGCCGACGTGACCCACCGTCAGGACGCGGCCCTGCGGCAACGCGCCGACCACCTCGCACCCGACGCGCGAGCACTGCTGCGCGCCGTGGAGAACGATCGGGAGAACGCGGTCCGGGCCCGGGAGAACAAACTGCTCGACGGTGCGCTCGACCTGGGCGTGCGGATCGAACTGCCCGGCGGACCGGTGTCCGCGGGACCGCAACCGCCGCCGGACGTGCCGCTGCCGGACGCGCGGCGCCGCGGCCCGGTCACGGTCCGCGCCGACGGCAAGGCCTGGCGCATGGTCACCCGTCCGCTCGGCGCGGGCCGCGGGGGCGGGAGCACCCTGCGGGTGTTCCAGCCGACCTCCGAGACGGACGCGCGGACGGCACTGCTGCGTCGGCGGGTACTCGTCGTGGCCGCGTTCGCCGTACCGATCTCCGCGCTGGCCGGCCTCGCCGTCGGCGCCGGCGCGACCCGCTCGCTGCGCGCCCTGCGCCGGCGTGCGGCCGCGATCGAGCCGGACGACGACGCGCGCCCGGATGTACACCTGCCGTCCGGCGTGGCCGAGGTGGACGACCTGGGCCGCACGCTTGCGGCGGTGCTCGGTCGCTACGACGCGCAGACCGCCCGCACCCGCGAAGCACTGGAGACGGCGCGCGCGTTCGCCGCGACGGTGGACCACGAACTGCGCGGGCCGCTCACCGGCATCCGGACCGACCTGGACGTGCTTGCCGCCTATCCCGATCTGACGTCGGCCGAACGCGCCGAGATCCTCGGCGACGTCACGGCCGGGCAGGAGCGCATCCTGTCCCTGCTGGCGTCGCTGCGTGCGCTCGCCCAGGGGGATCTGGCCGACGGGCAGTCCTTCGAGCGGGTCGACCTGGGGGAACTGGCGCACGAGGCGGCCCGCGACGCGCGCATGCGGCATCCGGACGCGGACGTGGCGGTGTCCGCCCCGCAGGAGATCCGGGTGGACGGCCTGCGGCCGGGGCTGCGGCTGCTCCTGGACAACCTGATCGGCAACGCGCTCGTTCACGGACGCGGACCGGACGGCGCGGCCTCGATCCGCATCGGCGTCGACGTCGACCCGGACGGCGCCCGGATCCGGGTGGACGACGACGGGCCGGGAATACCGGTCGAGCGGCGCGACGAGGTGTTCGAGCGATTCCGTCGCGGCCCGGACAGCCCGGGGGCCGGCCTGGGCCTGACCCTGGTCGCCCAGCAGGTGGCGCTGCACCGGGGGCACGTTGCCGTGGGCACCGCGCCGCCCGGCCCGGGCACCCGCATCGAGGTGCGGCTGCCGCTGCGGCGCCCCGACGAACCGGCCGGCGGGACCGGGGGGATCCGGCACGACTGGCTGATCCGCGAGCCGGCGGAAACCACGCAGCGGAGGTGACCGGCCCGGGCGGGCGCCCAGGTGTATCGACCACGAGCGTTGTTGACAGGGTCGGGTCTTGATCACGGCGAAGACCTCCGGACAGTCCCGGTCGGGTCGGGCTCCGGGTCGCCGTCCCGCAGGCGCGAGTTGGCGCGGGTCACTGGAACGGGTGTCGGTTCGGCCCCGATTCGCCCGGTTCGGCTTCGACTCGACCACCGGATCGGGCCCCGGCCGGGCTCCCCGACGGGCAGTGTGTCGGGCCCACAAGAACCCCACAGACAGCCCACAGGAAGCCCACAGAACGGGGTCATACCGTCTCGGCACGCCACTCCGCAGCGGGGTGGTGAACCGTGAAACTCGGGAGAACCACCATGTCTCGCCGTAGCACGACCGCACCCAAACGATTCGCGACGCTCGGCGCCCTCGCGGCCCTGACGACGATCGCTGCCCTGGCCGCGGCACCCGCCGCGCAGGCCGGCGCCATGCCCGGTGCCGACAAGCACAAGCCGGGCATCTGCAAGCGCGTCCCCGCCATCGACACCCGACTGGGCAAGGCGATCGATCGGCTGAACGGCGCCGCCGCCGTGAAGGGGTCCATCGCCCACCTCCAGGAGCGGATCGCCACCGCGGACAAGCTGAACCGCCCGGCGGTCAAGACCTACCTGAACGACAAGTTGGCCACCCGGCAGCGCCTGCTGCCGGAACTCCAGAAGCGCCGGACCGACCTGGCGAGCGTGAAGACCTGGTGCGACGCCCAGCAGCCCGCCGCAGGCAAGTGACCGGCCCACGTCGCCGTCGGGCGGTCGCCGTCCTGATCACGGTCCTCGCGCTCGGTCCGGCGCTGAACGCATGCGGCGGATCGCACGACGACAACGGCGGCGGCCGGGCTCCGGCCGGCACTCGGGCCACTCCCACCGACCTGCCGTCGGAACTGGCGTCGATCGTGGGCGAGGCGGAGCAGGCGGCCGACCGAGCGGACCAGGACGCCGAAGCGCCGGAGACCCCGCCGGGCTGACCCGGACCGGCGAGCCGCTCCGTACTGGGCGGCTCGCCGGCACGGCGGCGACCGACGACGCAGTCGACCCCGGAGCGACCGCGTCGCCTACCCCGCGACCACCGGTTCGGCCGGCTCCCCGGCCGGGACCCGCACCGCGACGAAGGACGGCGTACGCCGCAGCCGGAAACCCAACGACTCGTACAGCCGGATCGCGGTCACGTTCTCGGCCGCCGCGTGCAGGAACGGCGTCTCGCCGCGTGCGGTGATGCCGGCCACCAAGGCCAGGACCAGGCGGCCCGCCAGGCCCTGCCCGCGCCACGCCGGATCCGTGCACACCGCGCTTATCTCGGTCCAGCCCGGCGGATGCAGCCGCTCCCCGGCCATCGCGATCAGCGCGCCGTCGCGGCGCACCCCCAGATAGGTGCCCAACTCGATGGTCCGGGGCAGGAACGGGCCCGGTCGGGTGCGTGCGACCAGGTCGAGCATCTCGGGCACGTCGTCGGCGGCGAGCCGCACGAGCGAGTCGTCCGGCCGCCCGGCGACGGCGTCGCCCAGCATCTGCACCCCGCCGATCCGCATCACCACCTCCCACGGCGCCGGCGGGCGCAAGGCATCACCGTCGGCCAGCGGCAGGACGGCACCCGGAGCCGCCAGTGCGGCCAGATCCGCCCAGTCCGCCGGGCCCGGATCATCCGGCAGGGCCGCGAACGGCGCCACATCGGCGAGATAGCGCACGACCCGACCTCTGCGTTCGGCGAGCCCGGCGTGCGGGCCGGTCAGGGACGAGTAGGCCACGTTGTCCAACACGCGCACGTCGTTCATGCCGTGCCGACCGTCACTCGGGATGGGGACATCGTCGATCCACTCCGCTCTCGCGTCGTCTGGGGGAGGGCGGCCGGGCGAGTGCCCACGCGCCGAACTCGGCGACGTCACACCGCACATCCGTGGCCCTGCGGGAAAAGGTCGTGCCGGATGCGGCCGGCGGCGCACCGGTCGGCCGGTCTGTTCGACCGGCTCCGATACGGCGCAAGCGCACGGCGCGGTCGGGTGGCACCGATCGTACGGCTCAGAAGGAGCCGGGCAGCGCGGATCGACACGCGGCACTGCTCACCCGCAGCAGGTCGATGTGCCTGCGGGTCGCCAACCGGATCCGAGCCTGCATGATCGGCAGGTTACGAGCTTGATCGCGCCCCGTCAAAGGGTGTCCACGACTCGACGCATCCACGCCGCTCGGCCGCCGGCCCGCCGGATCCGCCCCTTCGGGGCGCCCCTCGCGGCAGCGGTAAGACGCCTGCCTCGCCCGGTTGTTGCCGCCGTCCGGGTCGATGGACAAGACCCCGAGGGCTGCGTTAGCGTCGCGATGTCGGCCGGGATCGGTCGTCGCCGCAGTACGTGTCACGAGTGCCAACGTTCAGCCCCGGCTTGTTGGTCGGCAACCCTCCTCCGCGACGGGGTGCCCCGGGTGAGGACACGGCCGCGCGTCTTTCGCGTGGCAACGCGGGGCCCGCCTCGAACGGGCCCAGGGGCAAGGGGACGATGTGATGGACAGGTGGGTGAACGCGCCGCCGCGCCGCGCCGCCGCATCCGTCGTGGCCGACGTGCCGACCCCGGCCGCCCACCGGACGAACTCCCGTGACCGACAGGCGAATTCACCCCGGGCCCGACTGACCCGGCGGCTGTTCATCGACCTGCGCCGCTCCGCCGGCTCCCTGTGTCACTGACCCGCTAGGGGCTTCTTCGATCCCCGCGCTCGACGGGAGATCGCACGGCGCTCCCGCGGTCGCGTCGGCATGCCGCTTTACCGGCGAGCCGCACCCGGCCCGCGCTCCCGCGCCGATTCCGCCGCGCCGGGTGAACCCACCGCGCACCACCACGGGTTCGCCGCCGCAGGGGCGTTCGGGCATCGGCATCCGTGCGCCCGGCAAGCGGAATCCGTGCGCCCGGTCACCGCGATACACGCCCGCCCGACCTCGGAGTGACCGGCGCAGTCCCGCATTCGCCGACGGACCACCGTCCGCCGGCCCTGCCGTGACGCCCGCTCGCCCGCGGTCCGCCCCGTTCCTCCGTCCGTGACGCAACCTGCCCCATCCGGCGACACCCACCGACCTTGCGCGACGTACCGGCCCTGCGCCACGCAGGGACCCCACCACCCACCGACCCCCAACCAGCCAGAAACCCCCCACCACCCACGAACCCGCGTCAGTCACTCACCGGAAAGCGAGATCCACCCATGACGACCACCCCGAACACCCCCGGCCCGCTGCACCTGGCCGTCGCGCTGGACGGCGCCGGCTGGCATCCGGCCGCCTGGCGCGAACCCGACGCCCGTCCGGCCGAGTTGTTCACCGCCCGCTACTGGACCGACCTGGTCGCCGAGGCGGAAGCGGGTCTGCTCGACTTCGTCACCATCGAGGACGCGCTCTCGCTGCAATCCACCCGCTTCGACGGCCCCGACACCCGCACCGACCAGGTCCGGGGCCGACTCGACGCGGTGCTGATCGCCGCGCGCGTCGCGCCCACGACCGAACACATCGGACTGGTTCCGACCGCCACTGTCACGCATACCGAGCCGTTTCACGTCTCCAAGGCGATCGCCACCCTCGACTTCGTCAGCCTCGGCCGCGCCGGGTGGCGCGCCCAGGTGTCCCGACCGGCCGAGAACGCGCACTTCGGCCGCCGCGAGCACAGGCCGTTCACCGTCGAAGACCTCGATCGGCCCGACGTGGCGGCCACGGTCGCGGAGAACTTCGCCGAGGCACAGGACTTCGTCGAGGTGGTGCGCCGACTGTGGGACAGCTGGGAGGACGGCGCGGAGATCCGCGACGCGGCCACCGGCCGGTTCATCGACCGCGGCAAGCTGCACTACATCGACTTCGTCGGGCCCCGGTTCCGGGTCCGCGGCCCCTCGATCGTGCCGCGCCCGCCGCAGGGGCAGCCGCTGGTCACCGTACTGGCCCACGCCACGGTGCCGTACCGGCTCGGCGCCCGCTCCGCCGACGTGGTGTACGTGACGCCGCGCGACCACGACGACGCCCGCGCCATCGTCACCGAGATCCGCGCCGAACAACGGGCCGCGCAACGGGAGTCGGAGACCGTACACGTCTTCGGCGACCTGGTCGTGCTCCTCGACGAGAGCACCGCCGCGGCCCGCGACCGCAAGGCGCGGCTGGACGAGCTCGACGGCGCCGAATACGACAGTGACGCACTCGTGTTCACCGGCACCGCCGCCGACCTCGCCGACCTCCTCCAGGACTGGCAAGACGCCGGCCTGACCGGATTCCGGCTGCGCCCGGCCGCGTTGCCACACGACCTGCACGCCATCACCCGCGACCTGGTGCCCGAACTGCAACGCCGCGGCGCCTTCCGCACCGCCTACGAGGCCGGTTCGCTGCGCGCCCGACTCGGCCTGCCGCGCCCGGACAGCCGCTATGCCACGCCCACGGCGGCGGCCTCGTGACCCGCACCGCCACCACCATCCGCCGCAGCGCCGTCCCGGCCATCGTCCGAAGGGACCCATCCCGATGAGCACCTCGCGCAAGCAGATCATCCTCGGCGCCTACGTGGGAGGCGTGAACCACCACACCGTGTGGTCCGATCCCGAAGCCGGCAGCCAGATCGACTTCTCCACCTTCACGCACGTCGCCCGGACCGCCGAACGCGGCCGATTCGACTTCTTCTTCCTTGCCGAGGGCCTGGCCCTGCGCGAACGCCTGGGCCTGATCTTCGACCAGGACGTGGTCGGGCGCCCCGACACACTGCCCGTGCTCGGCGCGCTGGCCGCCGTCACCGAACACCTGGGCCTGATCGGCACGATCAACGCCACCTTCAACGAACCCTACGAACTGGCCCGCCAGTTGAGCAGCCTCGACCACCTGTCCGGCGGTCGGGCGGGCTGGAACGTGGTCACCTCCTTCGATGCGTTCACCGGCGCGAACTTCCGCCGCGGCGGTTTCCTGGACCGCAAGGACCGCTACACCCGGGCGGGCGAGTTCCTGGCCGCCGCCCGTGAACTGTGGGACTCCTGGGCGGCGGACGCGGTGGCCGCCGACCGGGACACGGGCGTCTTCCTGCGCGATGCCAAGGCCGGCGAATTCGCTTTCTCCGGAGAGCAGTTCGACATCTCGGGGCGGTTCGGTACGCCGCGCAGCCCGCAGGGCCGGCCGGTGATCCTCCAGGCCGGCGTCTCGCCGCAGGGCCGCGACTTCGCCGCCGGTGGAGCCGACGCGATCTTCTCGCCCTACCACCGCCTCGACGAGGCGCAGGCGTTCTACCGCGACATCCAGGCCCGGGCCGGCCGCCTGGGCAGGCCCGCCGGCTCGGTCAAGCTGCTGCCGCACGCATCCTTCGTACTCGGCGAGAGCGAAGCCGACGCCGTCGAGCGACACCGCGACATCACCCGGCGCCAGATCGGCGGACGCACCGCACAGATCCTGCTGGAGACGGTCTGGAACCGCGACCTGTCCGGCTACGACCCGGACGGCCCGCTGCCCGACGTGGACCCCGACCCCGACGGCCCGCCCCTGGTGCAGGGCCGGGCGCGGATCGCCGAGGACGCGCATCGCCGGGTCGCGGAGTGGCGCGCGCTGGCCGAGGCGAACAAGTACTCGCTGCGCGACCTGGCCATCCACGTGTTCGGCCGCACCGAGTTCGTCGGCACGCCCGAGCAAGTGGCCGAGCGGATCGACACGTTCGTCCAGCAGGACGGCTCGGACGGCTTCATCCTCGGCTCCCACCTGACCCCCACCGGCCTGGACGAGTTCGTCGACAGGGTCGTTCCGCTGCTCCAGGAACGCGGCTCGCTGCGTGCCGACTACACCGGCGGCACACTCCGCGAGAACCTGGGCATCCCGTCGGTCGAGCAGGCGGGTGCCATCGCGCGCGTGGCGTGATGCGCCCGGGCCGGGGACGGGAGCGGCCCGTTCCGTCCCCGGCCCGGCCGGCTCACCCGTTCGGCACCCAGTCCAACGTGCGCTCCACCGCCCGCTTCCAGTCGGCGTACCCGCTCTCGCGGCGCTCGCCATCCCATTCCGGTTCCCAGCGGGCGTCCTGATTCCAGTTGGCCCGCAACTCGTCCGTGTCCCGCCAGAAACCGACCGCGAGACCGGCGGCGTACGCCGCGCCCAGCGCGGTGGTCTCGGGGACCGTCGGCCGGATCACCGGCACACCCAGCACGTCGGCCTGGATCTGCATGCACAGGCTGTTGTCGGTGACCCCGCCGTCCACCTTCAACACGCTCAGCGCCACCCCGGAATCCTTGGCCATCGCATCCACCACGTCCCGGCTCTGGTAGCAGATCGCCTCCAGCGTGGCCCGGGCGATGTGGCCCACGTCGTGGTAGCGGGCCAGGCCGACGATCGCGCCGCGTGCGTCGCTGCGCCAGTACGGCGCGAACAGGCCGGAGAAGGCCGGCACGAAGTACACCCCGGCGGTGTCCTCGACCTGCCGGGCCAGGGTCTCGCTGTCCTCGGCCTTCTTGATGATGTGCAACTGGTCGCGCAGCCACTGCACCGCCGACCCGGTCACCGCGATCGACCCCTCCAGCGCGTACACCGGGTCCTGACCCGCGAAGTGGTAGGCGACCGTGGTGAGCAGGCCGTGCTCGGAGCGCACGATGCGGTTGCCCGTGTTGAGGAGCATGAAGTTGCCGGTGCCGTAGGTGTTCTTCGCCTCGCCCTCGGCGAAGCACACCTGGCCCACCGTGGCCGCGTGCTGGTCGCCCAAGGTGCCGGTCAGCGGAATCCCCACCAGCGGGCTCGCGTCGGGTGACCTGCCGTAGCCGTCCGGGTAGCTCGACGGGCGGATCGTGGGCAACATGCCGCGCGGGATGTCGAAGAACGACAACAACTCGTCGTCCCAGTCCAGCGTGCGCAGGTCCATCAACATCGTGCGCGAGGCGTTGGTGACGTCGGTGACGTGCACCCCGCCGCGGGCCCCGCCGGTCAGGTTCCACAACAACCACGTGTCGATGGTGCCGAAGATCGCGTCGCCGCGCTCGGCGTCCCGGCGCACCCCGTCGACGTTCTCCAGGATCCACTGCACCTTGCCCGCCGCGAAGTACGTCGACGGCGGCAGACCGGCCTTGGCCCGGATCACCTCGCCGCGACCGTCCTCGTCCAACGCGCGGGCGATCCGGTCGGTGCGGGTGTCCTGCCAGACGATCGCGTTGTAGTACGGCCTGCCGGTGTGCCGATTCCACACCACCGTGGTCTCGCGCTGATTGGTGATGCCCAGTGCGGCGAAGTCGGCGGGCGTGAGGTTGTGGTGGTTGAGCCCACTGGCGATCACCGAACGGGTGCGCTCCCAGATCTCCACCGGGCTGTGCTCCACCCACCCCGCCCGCGGCATGATCTGCCGATGCTCCAACTGCTCGCGCCCGACCACGGTGCCGCCGTGATCGAAGACCATGAACCGGGTACTGCTGGTGCCCTGGTCGATTGCCGCGACGAAATCCGCCATCTCGAATCCTCCACTGTGGCGACGCCCGGACCTGTCCGCGCGGCGTCGGATGTGCCGTACGGCCGTCAGTCGGCTTCGACCACTCTGCCCGCCGGTTGCTCCGATGTGGGCAGGAACGGCGCGATCAACCAGCGGTAGAGCCCCGCGCCGACCAGACCGCCGATCAACGGCCCGACGATCGGTACCCAGAAGTACAGGTTGCCGTACTGATCGCGCCACGCACCGCCGTATCCGGTCAGGAAACTGGCCAGCCGCGGGCCGAAGTCGCGGGCCGGGTTGATCGCGTAGCCGGCGTCGGTACCGAACGCCATCCCGATCGCGACCACCAACAGGCCCGTGAGCAGCGCGCCGAGATTGGCCTTGGGCGCGGTGTTGAGCACGTCCGTCAACGCCATGATCACCAGCAGCAGGATCGCGGTGCCGATGATCTGGTCGCGCAGCGCACCCCACTCGCTGACCGGGAACGTGCCGTTGCCCGGCAGCGTGGAGAAGACCGTCTGGGTCTTGATCGTGTGCCCGGGATCGGCCTGGGCCAGCACCTCGGTGTAGTTCCAGCGCACCAGCAGGGCCGCGACGAACGCCCCCGCGGTCTGGGCGAGCGCGTACGGCGCCACCTTGTGCCACGGGAAGCCGCGGAAGGCCGCGAGCGCCACCGTCACCGCCGGGTTCAGGTGCGCGCCCGAGGTGCGCGCGGCGATGTACACCCCGAACGTCACCCCCAGGCCCCAGGCCCACGCGATGCTGTCGTGATTGCCCAGGTCTGCCGCGACGACCTGGGCCACCACGCCGGCGCCGAACAGGATGAGCACCATCGTGCCGACGAACTCGGCGACCAACTCGCCGCCGAGCTCCCACCGCTCGCTCGGCGGCCCGGCCGGGGCCGCCCGCCGGGCCCCGGTGTCCGGAGCCGCGCCCGCGCTCACGGCGCCGGGACGATGTCGGGGGCGCCCAGCCGCGCCGCATCGGCGGTGAGGTCGTCCGGTTGTCGCTGCGCGTCGCGTTCGGCCTCGACCCGTTTCCCGTAGTGCGTGATCTCGTCGCGGATCTGCTGCTCGTCCCAACCCAGCGGCCCGGCCATCAGCCGCGCCGCGATCTCGGCGGCCTCCACGCCGCGATCCCACGACTCGATCGAGGCCCGAGTGCGCCGGGTCAACACGTCGTCCAGGTGGTGTGCGCCCTCGTGGGTGACCGCGTACACCACCTCGGCCCGCAGATAGTCGTCCGCACCGGGCAACGGCGTGGCCAACTCCGGGTCCTTTTCGATGAGTTCGAGCACCTCGCCGATCATCGAGCCGTACCGGGCGAGCAGGTGCTCGATCCGCACCACGTGCAGCCCGGACGCCCGGGCCAGGCTGTGTCGGCGGTTGCGCAGCGCCTGGTATCCGTCGGCGCCCAGCAGCGGCACGTCGTGGGTCACCGACGGGCCCGGGTGCGCGCCGTCCAGCGTGCGCACCGCCTCGTCCACGGCGTCCTTGGCCATCACGCGATACGTGGTGTACTTGCCGCCGGCGATCACCACCAGGCCCGGGACGGGATGGCCGACCAGGTGCTCCCGGGACAGCTTGCTGGTTTCGGCCGCGTCGCCCGCCAGCAGCGGTCGCAGCCCCGCGTACACGCCCTCCACGTCGTCCCGGGACAGCGGCGTGGCCAGCACCCGGTTGACGTGCTCCAGCAGGTAGTCGATGTCGCGCGAACTCGCCGCGGGGTGCTGCTTGTCGAGGTCCCAGGGGGTGTCGGTGGTCCCGATCAGCCAGTGCCGGCCCCACGGGATCACGAACAGCACGCTGGCCTCGGTGCGCAGGATCAACCCGGACCGCGAGTTCACCCGATCCCGGGGCACGAGCACGTGCACGCCCTTGGACGCGCGTACGTGGAACTGGCCCCGGGTGTCGGCCATCGCCTGGGTGTCGTCGGTCCACACGCCCGTCGCGTTGATCACCTGCTTGGCGTGTACCTCGAACACCCGGCCCGACTCGACGTCGACGACCGTCGCGCCGGTGACCCGCTCGCCCTGCCGGAGGAAGCCGGTGACCCGGGTCCGGTTGGCCACGTGCGCGCCGTACGCGGCGGCCGTGCGGGTGATGGTCATGGTGTGCCGGGCGTCGTCCACCTGCGCGTCCCAGTACTGCACCGCGCCGATCAACGCGTCCGACTTGAGCGCGGGCACCTCGCGCAGCGCGCTGCGCCGGGTCAGGTGCCGGTGATGCGGCAGGCCCCGTGAGTTGCCGGAGGTCACACCCATCGTGTCGTAGAGCAACACACCGGCGCCGACGTACAGCCGCTCCCATCCGCGATGGGTCAGCGGATACAGGAACTTCACCGGGCGCACCAAGTGCGGGGCCAGCCGTTGCACCAGCAGGCCGCGTTCGCGCAGCGCCTCCTGGACCAGCCGGAAGTCCAGCATCTCCAGGTAGCGCAGCCCGCCGTGGATGAGCTTGCTGGAGCGACTGGAGGTGCCGCTGGCCCAGTCCCGGCCCTCGACCAGGCCCACGCTCAGGCCCCTGGTGACGGCGTCGAGTGCGCACCCGGCGCCGACGACACCCCCGCCGATGACCAGGATGTCCAGCTCACGGCCGGATCCCATGGCGGTCAGGGCATCTTCGCGGGCCTTCGGCGACAGGGCGACGGGCTTCACGTCGGACTCCTCGGCAGGGAAACGCTGGCCCCTACATTCGATGGCCTGCGGCCGTCGCCCGCACGTCGAGCGGCGGCCGACTGTGGGCCGGGCGGAGTAACGCGGGAAGTCGTGGGTTCGCCCGATCGGGGTGATCGAGCGGCCGATCGTCGATCCCGTACGGTGATGCCCGCGACGGATGGACGGGCGGGAGTCGGGGCGGTGGTGGACGCGGTCGGGGCGGAGGATCCGCAGCGGATCGGTTCGTTCGCGGTGCTGGGCCGGCTGGGGCGGGCAGGTGTTCCTCACCCGATCGCCCGGCGGGTGGTTGGTGGCGGTCAAGACGGTGCATGCGGAGTCGGCCGCGGATCCGCGCTTCCGGCGCCGGTTCGCAGCCGAGATTTCGGCCATGCGGCGGATCGGCGGCTTCCGGACGGCCGCGTTCGTCGACGCGGATGCCGAGGCCGAGACGGCGTGGCCGGCCACCGCGTACATCCGCGGCCCCTCGCTGACCCGAGCCGTGACCGAGCACGGGCCGCTGCCCGAGTCGAGCGCGCGGCTGCCGGCCGCCGGGCCGGCCGAGTCGCTGGTCGCGATCCACGCGGTCGGCCTGGTGCATCGCGACCTGAAGCCAGCCAACGTGCTGCTGACCGCCGACGGCCTGCGGAGCCGATGAGCGAGCCGGCGACGGTGACGGAGGCGGTGGGCGTGCCGCCGACGTACCCGAGGCAGCCTTCGGAGGCGGCCACCGCGACGGTGCCGCCGGCCGAGGCCGGGCAACCACCGTCTCGGCCCGCGCAACCGCCGGCCCCGGCGTGGTCGCCGGCTTCCGCGCAGGCACCGGGTTCCGCGCAGGCTTCGACTCCCGCGCAGGCTCCGGCTTCCGCGCGGGCTCCCGAGTGGGCACCGGTTCCGGTGCCGCCGCGGCCGGAGTTCGCGCCGCCCGGGAAGGGTTCCGGCATGGCGCGCCGTCGGTTGTTGATCGGCGGCTCGGTGGTGGCCGCGGCGCTCGCGGGCGGAACCACGTTCCTGCTCACCCGGGACGACGGCGGGAACCCCGGCCCGGCGGCGAACAAGTCCTCGCCGAGCGCGAGTTCGTCCGGGAACGTGCCGGGCGAAAGGCACGCCGGGCGCGAACGGCGCGCAGCCACCGGTGGGTTCGTGCCCCGGTGTCGGACTGCTTCGGCCGAGCCGTCGCGGTCGTCGAGCCGCCGGGTACCGGCGGTGGCGCGCCGCGTGGTGGGGATCTGCCGTTTCCTCGCCGCCCGGACTGAGCCCGGCGCCGCGGGTCAGCCGCGCCCGACCGCCGACCCGCTGCGTGGGACGGTGGCCTGCGTGATGCGTGTGGTGAGGGTGTGCCAGGGGCGGCAGGCGACCACGGGCAGTCCGTGCTGCTCGGCCTGCTCGGCGAGCCACCGGGAGTAGCGCACACCGACCTCGGCGCGCTGCGTCTGGCTGCCGTGTTCCGGCTCGCGGTCGGCGTAGTTGGCGACAACCCGGGCGACATCGTCCTCGTGCAGGAACGCCGCCCGTACGCTGCGCCCGGCGGCGGCACCCGCGCGGATCGCCCGGGCGGCGGCGGCCGGGGTGATGTAGTCGCCCTCCACGACGGCCGGCACGGGGACGGTCAGCCGATTGTCGACCACGCCGACGACCGCGGGCTCCAGCGCGATGGCGGTGGCGATCTGGAGTTGCAACTCCCGGTCGGGGCTCGGCCGCGCGGAGTCGGGAAGCCGATCGAAATGGTGGAGGCCGGGGTGGGTCCCCGCGTCGGTGATGGCCTGGACCGCGCTTACCACGTCGTCGAACTCCACCACGAACGCCCCCGACTCCCGGGCCAGTTCGGCCGCCGCCCGACTCTTGCCCAGGCCCGAGGCGCCACCGAGGAGCAGGATGTCCCACTGGGTGTCGATCATCGATCGACGGTATCGCAGCCCCTCGGATCGATGCCGCACCCACCCACCGCGACCGAGGCGCCGGTGCGTCGCGGGCGGGTGCGCGCCGTCGTGACACCCGTCGACGCGCCGCGATGGTCGCGCGGCCAGCGGACCGGTCAGGCCGCGAGCGCGCCGGTGCGGCGCAGCAGGGGCAGGACGTGATCGGTGACCGCCGGAGCGAGCCGCAGGTCGTCGTCCCGGCCGGACGTCCAGCGCAGTTCGGCCAGTTCGGCCGCCGGGACCGGCTCGCGGTCCAGGCGCGTCGTGAAGACGGTCAGCCGCATCGGCAGACCCTCCAGGACGGCGACGGAGTCGACGGCGGCCAGGAATCGGGGTTCCACGAGCCGCGCACCCAGTTCCTCGTCGAGTTCGCGGCGCAGCGTCTCCAGCGGGCTCTCGCCCGGGTCGGGTTTGCCGCCGGGCAGGTAGAACAGGTCCGGTGCCGCCTTCTTGCTCACCACCATGAGGCGCCGCGCGTGCACGATTGCCGCCGCGACCACGACCACCGGACCGTTCGCCTCGACATTCGGTATGGAATCCGTCGGATTCTGCTGCGTCATGTATCGAATTCTGTCATCGGGTGCGGGTGGCCAGTGCTTCGAGTGTCTCGTATGCCTGATTCAGCGACTTCTCGGCCAGCGGCTTGAGGGCGGACATCGCCGGGACGATCGCGGCCAGAGTCAGTTCGGCGTGGACGAACTCCAGGTCGTCCGCGAGGCCGATCGAGCTCAGCACGGCACGCAGGTAAGGCTCCTGGTGATCCCAGTCCGCACGCGGCGTGCCGGGAGCGTAGGACCCGCCCCTGCTGGTGATCACCACGACGGACGTGCCCGCCAGCGGACCGGGGCCGCCGTCCGGCGTGACCATGGTGGCCGGGGTCACGACGCGGTCCAGCCAGGCCTTGACCGTCGACGGGATGGAGTAGTTGTACATCGGCACGCCCAGCACGACGGTGTCCGCCGCGCGCAGTTCGGCGTTCAGGGCCTCGGTCAGGGCTCGTTCCCGCGGCGGCTCGCCGTGCCCGCGGCCGGGGTCGAGCAGCGCTTCGCGAACCTCGTGGGTGATGTGCGGGACGGGTTCGGCGGCCAGGTCGCGGTGGGTGTAGCCACCGTCGGGGTGGGTCTCGCGCCAGCGCGTGGCGAAGTGGGCGGACAGTTCGCGGGACACCGAGCCGCTGTGGCGGATGCTGGCGTCCAGGTGCAGCAGGGAAGGCATGCACGACCTCGAATCGTTCGGGCGGCGGGAGGGTGCCGGGAGAGGGACAGTCGGGTCGATGGGGCCGAGGCGGCGACGGACGGGCTCGGTCTCGGCACCGCGTGTCCACGACCGTAGACATTGACGCGGGCGTGAGGGCAACGCCGTGCTCGGGCGCGGGGCAGAGGGTTCGCCGCCCGCGGCGCGTCGCGGTACCGCGGTCGGCGGAGATCGGGTCGGGTGCTACCGCGCAGGTTTCCCCGCGATGTCCACCGCGTGCGGGACGACAGTCCGCGCCGGCTCGGCCAGGGTTGCGCCAGGTCGGGCCCGCGTGCGGGCACATCGATACGGCGAAAAGCGTCGGGGGTATCCGTGGATGGCACAGGCAGAACGAACGGAACACACGCACCGGGACGAAGCCGCCGAGGCGCACACCGCGTCGTGACCGTGTTCGCGGTCGCGGCGGCGCTGATGGTGGCCGTGCTGGGCCTGCCGACCCGGGCCCAGGCCTTCCCACCGCCGCCGGCACCGCCGTTGCCCGCGGCGAATTCGCACGGCATCACGCTCACCCAGTGGACGAACTCGAACCTGCTCAGCGACCGCAGGATGTTCGACGCCACGATGACCACCTCGGCGATCATGCAGCCGCGCGGCGGCACGCCCTCGATCGACCCGGTCACCGTGCCGGTCAAGGTGCGGATCTGGCTGCCCGACGACTACGTGACCGACCCGGCCAGGGCGTATCCGGTGCTCTACCTGCTGCACGGCGGATTCGGGGACTTCGAGCAGTGGTCCAAGTCCGACGCGGGCGACATCCTGAACACGATCGACCGCCGCACGTTCAAGGGCATCGTGGTCATGCCCGAGGGCGGCAAGGCCGGTTGGTACACGGACTGGGCGGGACACACCCAGGGCAACTTCGCGCCGCTGTGGGAGACCTTCCACATGCGGCAGTTGGTGCCCTGGATCGACGCGAACTTCAACACCGTCGACAACCGCTCGGGACGCGCGATCGCGGGTGTGTCGATGGGCGGACTGGGCGCGCTGCGCTACGCCGCCGACCTGCGGGACCGGTTCTCGGCCGTCGGGGCGTTCTCGGGCGGCACCACGCTGGCCGACGACCGCGCCTTGAACCGGGTGGCCGACTCGATGCTCGGCTACGGGGCGGCGACCTCCTGGAACGGTCTCGCCGATCCGAACTACCGGGTGTTCGGCAGTCCGTTGGAGCGCACCGAAGCGGTTTACGGGCCGCAGGCGAACTGGGCGGCGATCACCCCGGTGGGCATGGCCGCGGCGGGCAAGTACGCGGGCTACGCGGGCAAGTTCGCGATGTACTCCGGCGGCGCCAACGGCCAGGGCGTGCCCAGCGGCCAGGGCGAGTCCGACATCAAGACGTGGAACGACCAATTGCGCACGGTCATCGGCACCTCGTTCACGCCCCGCTATTGCACGGGCCCCGGCGAACACGGCTGGGACTACTGGCGCAACGACCTGCGCGACTTCGTCCAGTACGTGTACGGCAGCACGCCGCCCGCCCACTGCACCGAGAACGGCCGCACGGGCAACACGGGCAACGTCCCGTGGGTCGCCCGGTAGGCGAGCCGGCCCGGCCCGGGCCCGACCGACGCGTTCACCCGCGGCGGTCGGGCCCGCCCTGCGTGTGGGCAAGTCCGCCCCACGGCCAAGGAGTTGGGCGAAACCCGGATGTTCCCCATCGGCAG
>NZ_JBITHP010000041.1:0-74747 GCF_044458105.1 Embleya sp. NPDC050493 | reverse complement strand
GCCCCCCGGCGGGCCCCCCCCCCCGGCCGGCTGGGGGGCGGGGGGCGGGGCCCCCCCCGCGCACACCCCGCGGCGCCCCCCCCCCCCGGCGGGGCGCCCCCCCCCTCCTCGTGGGTACGGTCAGCGACCGGTCTTGTTGCGACCGCGCTTCTCCCTGACCTTCATCCGGATCTCGATCGGCGTGCCCGGGAAGCCGAACTCCTCGCGCAGCCGGCGCTCGATGAAGCGGCGGTAGCCGGCCTCCAGGAAGCCGCTGGTGAAGAGCACGAAGCGCGGCGGCTTGGTGCCCGCCTGGGTGCCGAACAGGATGCGCGGCTGCTTGCCCCCGCGGATCGGGTGCGGGTGGGAGGCCACCAGTGTGCCCAGGAACGCGTTCAGCTGGCCGGTGGGGATGCGCTTCTCCCAGCTGGCCAGCGCGGTCTCGATGGCCGGGACCAGCTTCTCCATGTGCCGGCCGGTCAGCGCCGAGACGTTCACCCGAGGCGCCCAGGTGACCTGGACCAGGTCCTGCTCGATCTCGCGTTCGAGGTAGTAGCGGCGCTCCTCGTCCATCAGGTCCCACTTGTTGTACGCGATCACGATCGCGCGCCCCGCCTCGACCGCGAGCGAGATGATCCGGGTGTCCTGCTCGGTGAGCCGCTCGCTGGCGTCGATCAGGATCACCCCGACCTCGGCCTTCTCCAGCGCCGCGGTGGTGCGCAGCGACGCGTAGAAGTCGGCGCCCTGGGTCAGGTGCACCCGCCGGCGGATGCCCGCGGTGTCGATGAACTTCCAGGTCTTGCCGCCGAGCTGGATCAGCTCGTCGACCGGGTCGCGCGTGGTGCCCGCGACCTTGTCCACGACCACCCGGTTCTCGCCGGCGACCTTGTTCAGCATGCTCGACTTGCCCACGTTCGGGCGGCCGAGCAGCGCGACCCGGCGCGGGCCGCCCTCCTGCACGCCGAAGCGCTGCGCGGGGGCCTCCGGCAGGATCGCCAGCGCCGCGTCGAGCAGGTCGCCGCTGCCTCGGCCGTGCACGGCGGAGACCGGCCAGGGCTGACCCAGGCCGAGCGACCACAGCGCGGCGGCGTCCGCCTCCTGCGCCATGTTGTCGACCTTGTTGGCGGCCAGCACGACCGGCTTGCCGGCCTTGCGCAGCACCCGGACGACGGCCTCGTCGCTGTCGGTGGGGCCGACGATCGCGTCGACCACGAACATCACCGCGTCCGCGGAGTCGATCGCGTACTCGGCCTGGACCGCGACCGACAGGTCGATCCCGACCACGTCGCGCTCCCAGCCGCCGGTGTCGACCACGGTGAACCGTCGGCCGTTCCAGGTGGCCTCGTAGTACACGCGGTCGCGGGTCACCCCGGGGGTGTCCTCCACGACCGCCTCGCGGCGCCCGATGATCCGGTTGACCAGCGTGGACTTGCCCACGTTGGGGCGACCCACGACGGCGAGCACCGGCAGCGGTCCACCGGACTCGTCACCGTGCTCGCCCCGGTCGGGGGTGTCCCCTTCCAGGTCGACCCATTCCTCGGGGTCGTAGCCCGCCTCCCACGCCTCCGGGTCGAAGGCGCCCTCGGTCGTGGCGTCGGCGTGCTGCTCCATGGGGGTGTTCCTCGTTCGGGTAGCGGTACGGGTGAAGATCGTGGTCAGCCGGCGCGGCCGGTCATCCGCTCGGCCTCGCGCAGGTGCGCGGTGAGCCGTTCGACGATGCGGTCGGACGCGGCCTGGACGGCCTTGCGGGTGGCCCGGCGGTCGGCGTTCTCGACCGCCTGGAAGGGCTTGCCGTAGACCACGTCGATCCGGGAGCGCAGACCCGGCAGTGCACCGATCGAGGATCCCCGCGCGCCGGTGCCGAGGCACGCCACCGGGACGATGGGTGCCCCGGAGCGCAATGCCAGATATGCAAGTCCATTGTGCACTGCCGAGAAGTCGGCCTGTCCCCGCGTGCCCTCCGGGAACACGCCGAGTGCGCCGCCGCCCGCCAGTACGTCGAGCGAATCGGTGATCATCTTGCGGTCGGCGACCCCGCGCTGGACCGGGATGTGGCCGATCCCGCGCAACACCGGGCCCAGCGCGCCGGTGAACATCTCGCGCTTGACCAGCACCTGCGTGGGCCGCGGCGCGAACGCGAAGAGCATCGGCCCGTCGACGAAGTTGGCGTGGTTGCCCGCCAGGATCACCGGGCCGGCCATCGGCACGTGCCATGCGCCCAGCGCGCGCACCCGCCAGAAGCTGCGCAGCAGCGGTTCGCCGATGAAGTGCGCGGCCCCGGCGAGCGGGGGCTTCGAGGTGGTCCCGAAGGCCGCGGTCACCGCACGTGTTCCGCGACCAGGGCGAGCAGGTGGTCGACCACCTGGTCGCGGTTCAGCTCGGTGGTGTCCACCAGGATCGCGCCCTCGGCCATCCCCGCGGGCGCGACCGCGCGACCGGAGTCCAGCGCGTCCCGGCGGGCCAGGTCGGCCCGGGTCGCCTCGACGCTGGTGGCCTGCGTACCGGTCAGCTCGGCGTTGCGGCGTGCGGCGCGGGCCGCCTCGGATGCGGTCAGGTAGACCTTGACCGCCGCGTCGGGCGCGACCACGCTCGCGATGTCGCGTCCCTCGACCACGATGCCGCCGGCGCCGATCACGGCCCGCTGGAGGTCGACCAGGCGGGTGCGCACCTGCGGTACGGCGCTGACCGCGCTGACCGCCTTGGTCACCTCGTCGGTACGGATCGGGCCGGCCGCGTCCCGGCCGTCCACCGTGATGGTGGGCCCGTCCGGCGCGGTCCCGGAGACGATCTGCGGCTTGTCCGCGACGGCGGCCACGGCGGCGGGGTCGTGGATGTCGATGTCGTTGCCGAGCATCCACCACGTCATCGCCCGGTACATCGCACCCGTGTCCAGGTAGCGCAGGCCCAGCCGGGCGGCGACCGCGCGGGAGACGCTGGACTTTCCGGACCCTGACGGACCGTCGATGGCGACCACGACGGTCGCGAGCGGCGTACGGGCTTCCACGGTCGCCGACCTTTCGCTTGTTGCCGGCACGGGGGCCGTCACGGGTATTGCCGAACCGGGCGGCGCAGTCGAGGCCGCGGGGCGATAGGACACCGCCCGAGGGTACCGTCACGGATAGCCTTGATCGGTTCCCCCATTATTCCGTCACCCGCCCCTTGGAGTTCCCGTCGTGCGTACCGCCGCCGTGGTCGGCACCGGACTGATCGGTACATCCGTCGCGCTCGCGCTGACCGCCCGCGGGGTCACCGTGTATCTGCGCGACCGGGACAGCACCGCGGTACAGACGGCGGCGGCGATGGGCGCGGGCCTGGAGGCGACGCCGCCGGAGCCGGTGGACCTGGCGGTGCTCGCGGTGCCGCCGGGGCGGGTCGCCGAGACGCTGCGGCTGGTGCAGGCGGAGCGGCTCGCGCTCGGATACACCGACGTGGCCAGCGTCAAGGAGCAGCCGCTCCGGGAGATGGCGGAGCTGGGCTGCGAGGCGACGTGCTACATCGGCGGCCATCCGCTGGCCGGGCGCGAGCGCTCCGGGCCGCTGGCCGCCCGGGCCGACCTGTTCGACGGTCGGCCGTGGGTGCTCACCCCGTCGGCCGAGACCGACACCGAGACGCTGAACCGGGCGCTGGAGTTGGTCTCGTTGTGCCGGGCCGTGCCGGTGGTGATGGCGCCGCGCGACCACGACCACGCGGTCGCGCTCGTCTCGCACGCGCCGCACCTGGTGTCCGCGCTGATGGCCGCGCGCCTGGAGCACGCGCAGGACACCGACACCCGGCTCGCGGGCCAGGGGGTGCGGGACGTGACCCGGATCGCGGGCTCGGATCCGCGGTTGTGGATCGACATCCTGGGCGCCAACGCGAACGCGGTCGCGGACGTGCTGGCCGGGCTGGCGACCGACCTGGACACCGTGGTGGGCGCGTTGCGCTCGCTCGGCGCGGAGGACGAGGCCAAGCGCGAGCTGGGTTCGCGCGGCGTGGAGGCGCTGCTGCGGCGCGGCAACGCGGGGCACGGCCGGATCCCGGGCAAGCACGGGCAGCCGGCCGCCCGGTACGAGGCCGTCCCGGTGGTCGTCCCCGACCGGCCGGGCGAGTTGGCCCGGCTGTTCGCCGACGTGGGCCGGGCCGAGGTCAACATCGAGGACATCCGGATCGACCACGCCCAGGGTCGTCCGGCCGGTCTGGTCGAGCTTCAGGTGGACCCGCGGCGGGCCGAGGCGCTGACGACGGCGCTGCGGGCCGGCGGCTGGACCGTACAGCGCTGAACCCGGGGCCGCCCGCCGGTGCCGTCCGTCGACCCGGCGGGCGTCCCCGACGCATGCGCGGCGGGTCCGCCCGGGCGGCCCGGGCGGCACCGCCGACCGGCCTCGGCCGGCCCGTGCGGCCGGCGCCGCCCGCCGGGTTCGGCGCGGCGGGTTCGGCGCGGCGGGTTCGGCGCGGCGGGTTCAGCGCGGCGGGTTCTGCTCCGCCCAGCGGCGCCCGAGTTCGGTGCGGAAGTCCTCGCCCCATTGGGAGTTCAGCAGGATGTCCTCGATCAGCGGGTTCGGCGAGCGGTCCCGGCGGTCGGAGAGCACGCAGATCGCGATCTGGCGCAGCACACCCTTGGTGTCGGTCTTGGGTGCCAGCACCACCATGAGCAGCTGTTCGAGGAGCTTGCGGGTGCGTTTGTCGCCCGCGCCGGCCGCTTCGAGGCGGTCGCCGAACTGCTCGGCGTCCAGCAGGGTTTCGCGCATCGCCAGCAGGTCGCCCGGGTTCCACGCCTCCGGCGCGAGCTGTCGGCGGCGCTGTTCCAGGCGCGTGGTCAGCCGGTCCGCGATCACCGGCAACACCCGCAGGTCGGCGAGCCGTAGCGCGACCGCGAGCGTGACGATGTTGTCGATGCCCGCGACCTCGGTCTTGGCCGCGCCGCCGCCGAGCGCGCGTTCGCGCAGCGTGGGCTTGTCCGGGAGCCGCTTGACCGCGCGCCGTATCTTGTCCACCTCGGTGTCCGGGATGTCGTACTCGGCCCATGCACTCCACGGCGCGTTCCCGGCACTGGCGGGCAGCGCGCCCGGCGTCGGCGGGCTCCCCGTCGCGCCGCCGTGCGCGCGCTCCGGGTCGGCGTCCGGGTCGGTGTCCGGGTCGTCCTCGGTGAGCGGCAGCGCGGGTATCGGCAGTTCGCCGCGCTCCTCCTCGAAGCCCGGCCACGGCCCGGTGAAGGCGTCCTCGATCTCCTCGAACACCGCGCCGTCGTCGGCGTACCAGATCACGTCCGGGGTCTCGGTCGGCTCGGTCGGCTCGACCGCGCGCGCCGGCTCGGTCGCCCGCGCCGGCTCCGGCGGCGTCTTCGCGGCCACCGTCGGGCGGGGCACCCGCTCCTTCGCGGAGACCGTCGTCCGGGCCGGCTCCGCCGTGTACGGAAAGGCCGGCTCCTCCTCGGCGGCGCCGGCCACCGTGACCACCCGCGGCTCGCGCCCGACCCGCTCACTCCGGTCGGTGCGCTCCGCCCGCTCGACGCGATCGGTCCGCGCGATGCGCTCGGTCCGCTCTGTTCGCGCCGTCGACTCGGCCCGGGTCGCGCGGGTCGGCGTCGGTGCGGTTTCCGCCGGCTCGGCGGCCGGCACCCGGGGCGCGGCGGTCCACCGGCCCAACCGGGTGCAGATCTCCCGCGACCGCTCCTCGGCCCGCTCGTGCGGGAGCCGGCGCAGGTCGAGCATGCCCTCCAGGAGTTGGTGCACGCCCGACCAGTCGGTGTCGATGTACCGGCTCACCAGCAGCGCCGCCGCGTGCGCGTGCACATCCGAACCCGCCTTGGGCTCGTCCCGGGCCAGCAGCCGATAGCGGCCCGCCCACGGCTGCGCGTCCCGCGGCCGGCGTGGCAGCACCACGAACCTCGGCTTGGCCGAGTGGTCCAACGTCTCGAACGTGGAGAACGTGAAGGCCCCCGGAACCAGCCGCGGCAGCAGATCGGAGAGCCCCCACAACACCGGCACCGGGTCGATCCCGACGTCCGCCTGCTGAAACGAGAAGAATCGGCTCGGATGCCGCAGCACCGCGGCCACCGCGACCTCCAGCAGGTGGGCCTGGTCACGGGCCCGCCCACGCAGCCGTTCGGCGTGCCCGTCGAGCGCCGCCTCCACGACGTCCCGGGCGAGCGGGGCCAGTCCGTAGCCGCGCGGGATGTCCTCCAGGGCCGTCTCGCCCACCCACACCGCTTCCTGGGTGAGCACCAGCGCACGATGCGGGCCCAGGTCACGGCCCGGGTCCAGGAGCACACGCGCATTGTTGCCCTCGACCACGTACTCGCGTCGGATCACCGCGGCGCCCCGACCGGTGTGCACCAGCGCGACACTGGTCACCGGCGCCCCCCGGTCGTCCACGTCGACCGCCACATGCTCCCGCAAGTCGTCGTGCCAACCCAGGAGTTCGTCCCGGGACACCGACGACGCGATCGGCCCCAGCCCACGCCCACCGAGCAGGCTCTCGTCCTGACGTCGGTAGACGATCTGCCGAAACCCGCCCGCGTCGGCAGCGACCGGCGGATGGTTCCCTCGCGGCTGCGCCGCCCGTGGCGTCATGGCTGGCTACGCTTCCGTCCTGTCATGGCGTGATACCGAGTTCCTCGAACAGGAGCCGGCCGCATTCGCGCTGGAGCAGCCCGTAGCAGTCGGTGGTGGACATCGCCCGCACCAGGATGCGTTGGTACGGCGTCCAGTCTCCGTCGAACGTGCGAAGTCGCATGACCGTGCCCGCCAGGCCTGCGACGAAGTGCGGAAAACGGTCGCTGTCCTGGGCGACCATCCGCGCCATCTTCTCCAGCAGGATGTGCAGCAGTTCCTCCTCCACGTCGCACCCGGCGAGGACGGGTATGCCCTCGTGCAGTCGGCCGAGGATCTCGCCGTAGGCGCGCAGGGAGCGCCATTCGCGGCGGGGATTCGCGTACTCGCGATCGACCTCCACGGCCAGGCGCCAGATCACCGCTTCCAGCAGCGGCGGCTCGACGAGCAGCAGGGCCGCCGCGAGCGAGCCGGTGTCGGCGCGATCGATCGCCCTGCCGACCCTGGGCGTCTCCTGGCCGCCGTTCTCGGCCATCAGTTCGGCGGCCTGCCTGAGCGCCGTCAATCCGTCCCGGGTCGCCATCAGTTCGTCCCACACGTCCCAGTCCCACGTGCCCCGCGCGGACCGGGCCGAAGTTTCCCGCGGCGGTCCGGGGCGGCCCGGCGGCTCGGCGGCGCCGGGGCGGATCGGCTCGGTGGACGCCGGGCGGGCCGGCCCGGACACGGTGGGACCACTGCCGACCCGGCCGGTCCACGCCGCCAACCTGTCGCCCAGGTCCCCGGCCCCGGGAGCGTCCCGCCCGGCCCGCGCGTGGCCACCCGCCCGGTCCGGCCCGTCCGGATCGAAGTACCGGCCCGGTCCGCCCTGTTCGAATCGTTCGTCCTGCTCGTCCTGCTCGTCCTGCTCCTGGGTGAACGTGTCCGTGTACTCGACCGTCCCCAGGTCCTGCGAATACCCCAGCTTCGACCACCCCACGACCGGGCTGTCCACCCCACCCGCCGGGTCGTCCCGGGACGTGCGGCCGGCCGCCGGCATCGGGGGCGTGGCCCCGCGGGCAGGGCCGACCACGTGTTCGGCGCGGTCCAGGTTCGACGCGTGGGTGCCCACCGCGTCGTCGACTTCCCGCAGCGTGCCCAGCATTTCGTCCCACGACCACTCGCGGTAGCGGCTCACCAGGATCCGCGCGGCCCGGCGGAACACGTCCTGTCCCGGTTCGGCGCGCGGGTCGATCCGGACCCGGTTGGCCGGCTCCGGGGTGTTGGGCCAGCGCGGCACCAGCACGTAGCTCGGCTTCATCGCCGCGTCGCTGGTCTCGTACGTGGAGAACGTCCTCCCGCCCGGCGCCACCCACCGGGCCAGGTCGAACACCCCCCACAGCAGCGACACGACGTCTTCGCCGACATGCTCGGTGAGCAGCGTGAACTTGTGCCCCTCGTGGCGCATCACCGCCGCGAGCACGACCTCGACCAGTTCCGCGTTCTCCCGGGCCTGGGCGCGGATCGTCTCGTGCACGTCGGCGCGGTACGCCTCCGCGCGGATCGACGCCGTGCCCAGCGCGGCGTCGTCGCGCACGTCCGAGTTCGGGATCCCCGATCCGGTCAGCCCGCCGCCGTAGCGGTCGTGCAGCCACACCGCCGCCAGCATGGTGTGCGGCCGGATCATCCGCTCCGGGTCGAGCAGCACGTGTGCGTTGTTGCCGGGCCGGTTGCTGGCGTGTATCGCGGCCTCGCGCAGGATCAACGCATGCCGCTCCCCCGGCAGGTGCACCTGGCACATGCTCCAATCGGGGGTCTCCGGCAGCGAACGGTCCATCGAGACATGGCTGTTCAGGCCACGGTCCCACTCCTGGACCAGCTCGCGGTCGAGCGAGCCGGCGACCGGGCCCATGCCCTGCCGGCCGAACAGGTCCCCGTAGCTCCAGCGGTACACGACCTGATCCAGCGGATCCCGCTCGTCCGCTCCGGTCTCCCACGCCATCTCACACCCCCACGCGCTCGACCCCGGCCTGATCGAGCATGTCGCACATCGCCAGGATCGACACGACGGGTTCGAGAACACGACGCGGCCGGATGCCGCCGGGGAAGCGGCCGTCCCGATCGCGCGCACCGGTGGCCGACACGAAATGCATCGTGCAGCGCCGGAATTCCTCGAACGGGCTGAGCCAGGCCACCGCGTCGTGGGCGTACAGGAACGAGTACACGTCGCGGCTCTCGGCGGCCACCCGCGCCGGATCCACCCGACCGGGCCTGGGCGGGTGCGAGCCCAACCAGGCGTCCACGGGCGGCTCGAACCGGATCAGGTCGGACTTGGTCACCGCGACCGCCACCGGCTGGCCGAGCAACTCCGCGGTACGCGGCAGCCGGTCCATCACCGCGGCGAAGGTCCGGTCGCCCCGGCGGACACCGGGCGAGTCCTCGCCGTCGCCGGTCAGCCGGCGCAACTCGGGCAGGTCGACCGCGACCACCGGGTCCACCACGAAGACGAACGCGTCGGCAGCGGCCAGGAATTGCATTTCCCGACCGCCCCTGGCCAGGTCCTCGCCGCTGACGTCGAAGAAGGCGATCGGCCGGGTCCGGCCGGCCGAGCGCAGCAGCAGCGCGTCGGCGAACTGGACCAGGTTGCCCTGGTGGTTGACCGTGGTCGCGAGCATGGTCCCGCGCTGGAGCGGATCGACCCGGTTGCGCAGGTAGTCCTGATGCTGGTCGGGATCCACCGGCGCGTGCGTCACGCCGTACGGACGCAATCCGCCGGCGTCGATCTCGGCGATCATCGCGGCGAGCAGGTGCGTCTTGCCGGAGAGGCCGTCACCGATCAGCCCGATCACCAGCGGCGGTTCGTGGATCAGGTAGTTGGTCGGCAGGTAGTGCTCGCGCTCCTCGTCCCCGGCCGGGTTGGGGCAGCGCATGAAGGTCGCGCGCAGCCGGTCGTGCCGCTTGACCGGGTCGGTGACCGTGCTCAGGTCCACCCGTTCGTAGCGCAGCCGGTCGTCGCGCTCGTAGAGGTCGTTCTCGTTCCACCGGATCAGGTCCAGGCAATAGGGACAGCGCACCTCGGGTCGATTCGGGTCGATGGGGCCGGTCGCCGGGCCGGCGACCGGTGGTGCGGTGGAGGGCGGCGTCCGCGGCGGCACGCGCGGCATCTCGCGGGTGCCCGGCTCCGGCGGCTCCGCTCGGGCCGCGCGCGGCTCGGGCCGTTCACGCGGCTGTTCACGCGGTTCGCGCGGCTGTTCACGTGGCTCACGTGGTTCGCGCGGCCTGGCCCGGGCCTCCTGACGGGCGCCGAGCGCGTCCAGCCGGCTCCGGATCTCCTCGACCCGGGTCCCCTCGGGCAGCGTGTGCACCTCGGTGGGCACGTTGAGCAGCCGATGGAAGCCCGCCCACCCCTCGCCCACGTAGTACTTCACCATCCGCCGGGCGAGTTCGCGATGCGCGTCGAACGGCTCGTCGCGTCCGGTCAGATCGACCCGCACCCGGGTCCCGGGTCCGGCTCCGGGCACCCGGGGCAGGGTGACGAACCTGGGTGCCCCCTGGGGGTCGGGAGCCGTGTCGTCGACCTCGAAGGTGGAGAACGTCCACGGCCCCGGCAGCAGCGCGGTGAGCAGGTGTTGCAGGCCCCACAACAGCGCCGTGGCGTCCTCGGCGGTGGCCGGCAGCAGGGCCACCTTGGCCCGGGGCCCGCGCAGCACCGCGGCGGTGAACACCTCGAGCGGATCGCCGAGCCGGCGGGCCCGCTCGTGCAGGCCGCCGGCGGCGAGTTCGAACGCCTCGGCCAGCCGCTCGTCCGCGAGCGGCCGGAGGTCGTAGCCGGCCGGGGTCCGGTCCGGGTCCAGCGCGCCGGGGGCACGCGCCTCCAGCGCGCCCCACGCGATGGCGTCGAACGGCGCGATGCTGTCCCGAGGACCGACCAGGACGTGCGCGGAGTTGTTCAGCCGCTGCCGGCGAGCGTCCGCGGTGAACGCGCGGCGCACCAGGGCGACGCCCAGCGGGGTGTCGAGCAGACACACGCTGGAGGCCGGGCAGGCGGGGTCGCCGTAGTCCATCGTGACCGCGTCGGCCAACCGGGTGCGGGTGTGCCAGCCGAAGAGTTCGTCGCGGCTCAGGGACGTGGCGACCGGGACGATGCCGCGGCGCCCGAGCAGCCCGTCGGGGTCCCAGCGGTACACGATCTGATGCAACATCAGCCGACCTCACCTGCCGTCGCGTTCAACTCGGTTGGTTCTTTCCGAAGAGCCGGAACCGGCCCGGCCTCGGCTCGGGCACCGGCGGATTCGCCGGTTTGGGCGGGATCCCGGCCGGCGGCGGGACGAAGGCGGACCGCGGGCCGTCGGACGCGGCCGTCGGCGACGGCTGCCCCTCCAGCGGCATGCGCTGCCGTTTGCGCTGCAGGGCCGCCTCGTAGCCGCGCCGGCCCTCGGCGAGCGGGTCGTACTGGGCATGGCCGTGCACGTACGGGTCCGGTTCGGCGAGTCGGCGCAGCACCTCCGCCGCGCCCGGCCGGCGCTGCGCGTCCGGCTCGAACACGCCCTGGAACAGGTCGAGCAGTACGCCCTGGCTCTCCACGCCGACCGGGATCATGCCCTGGCGGACCGGGCGGGAGGTGGTGACGTGGTAGGCGACCTGCGCGGCCGACCACAGGTCGTCGCGCGGGTCGGCGGGTCCGGGGCCGCGCAGTGGGCCCGGCGCGGCCCACAACGCGGTGCCCAGGCTGCTGCGCGGCTCGCCCGCGAGGGCGGCGTGGTCGAAGTCGGCGATGTACAACCGGCGCTGCTCGCGCTGCCAGCGCACGCTGGTGGGGGTCAGGTCGCCGTGCACGACGCCGGCCGTCTCCAAGTGGCGGACGGTGCGAAAGAGCGCCCGCCGAAAGGCGTCCTGCTCCTCGGTCAGCAGCTTGCCCACCACGTCCTCGGCAGGCGGGCAGGGCACCGCCTCCAGCAGCAGGAACGGCTCGACGCCGTCGAAGTCGTGCCCGGCGATACGGGCCAGCTCCCGCGGATGGTCGGCCGGGCCGAACGTGCGCGCGAGCCGCAGCAGCACCCGGATCTCGGTCTCCAGGCCCGCCTCCGCGCCGACCCGGCGACGTGCGTCCAGCGGCCCCAGGCGCTTTTGCACGAACGTGCTGCCGTCCTCCACGTCCCGCACGTCGCGGACCCGAAAGGGTCGGCCGGGAGCGACCGGCCGGTCCGGGCCGAACTCGACGCGGCGTTCCACCGACCGACCCTCGGGGTCGGTGTATCCGAGCTTCTCCTCCCGGGACTCGCCCACCGCGCTCACCGGGCCCGTCCGTCGTCGTGGCCGGCGGTCGATCCGCCCGCGTGGTCCGGGGCGCCGTCGGCGCTCTCCTCCCACATCCGGGCGTCGTCCACCGAGCCCGGCAGCAGCGGCAGCAGGCGCAGCACGCCGGCCATCCGGCCGGCGCCGGTCCACACCAGTTCGTGGTCCATGAGATGACCGTCGCCGCGCTCGCGCAACGCCTCGCGGACCGCCGGGCGCACCCCGCGCGGCGCGAAGCGCACACTGCGGATGTGGGTGGGGACGTGGTCGAGCAACATCAATTGGTCGGTCGCGCACAGCTGGAGCATGGACCGGTCCGCGGGCTGGGCGAGCAGCCCGGCGATCCGGTCCGCATCGCCGCCGGCCGCGTTCCCGACATGCGGGCGGTCCTGGGTACGGCGGGCGAACGGCGGCGCGGCCTGGATCCCGTGGTGCGCGAGGTGGTCGGCGTACGAGCGCAACACGCGCCGCAGTTCGCGTTCCGTGCCCTGCCTCGATGCCTCCGCCGGGTCCCCTTCGAGCAGCGACCACATCGGTTCGAACGCGGCGTGCAGTCCGTCCACCAGGTCGCCGAGCACGACGTCGTACAGGCTCGGGCCGGCGCTCGGCGGCGGCGTCGAGGGCGGCGCGGGCCGACCGGGGGTCGGCGCGGTGCCGGTGCCGTAGCCGGTCGCGGCCGACTCGGGAGCCGCCGACTCGCCCACGAGCTGCCGCTCGATCGCGGTCGCGTTCTCGGCGAGGACCTTGGCGCTCTCCTCCAGCAGCGCGGCCAGCACGATCGCCCGGTCCACCGCCTCCCGACGCGGACCGGCCAACGCCCAGTCGTTCCACACCGTGCGCACGAGCAGCGCGTGCAGTGCGTGCAGAGCCCGACCGGCCGCGCCGAGCGCCAGCGTGCGCTCCCAGCGCCGCACCCGCACCGTCCAGTCCACGCTGGGCAGCACCAGGAGCACCGCCAGGCCGAGTACGAGGGCCAACGGGCCGACGCCGGTCGGCGGCCCCCAGGCGCGCCCGGCGAGCAGCCCGCCGACCGCACCGATCAGCGCGACCAGGCCGGCCGCCACGATCATCGACAACGCCTCGGCGGGCAACGTCGCGCCGCCCCGGCGATCGGGGCGGCGCAGCGCGATCAGGGTCGACCCGAACACCGCGAGCAGCACCGCGAGCACGGCGCCGAGCACCGCGAAGGCGGGCCACAGCGCGATCAGGAACGAGCCCGCCAACAGCCCGCCGGCGACCCCGACATGCGCCGGACCGAGCGGGAAGGCGGCCGGGCGCAGGTAGTGCGCGAGGAAGCCGTCCGAACAGGTCTGGTCCACCTCGTACGCCCGCGACGCGCCCGCGCCGGGGCTGATCCGGTCGGCCAACTCGCGCAGCCGCTCGGCCAGTCCGCGCAACCCCTCGGGTCGGTCGAAGGCGGCGGCGGTGCGCTCGCGCAGCGCGCCCGCCACCGAGGTGACGCTCAGTCCGGGCGGCTCGGGGATCACCACCCCGACCTGGTCCAGCCAGGCCCGTCCGTCCGCGTCGAAGCCGGCCGCGCCCTGGCCCACGGTCTGCCGGACCAGGTCCCGATATTCGCCCAGCGCGGTCGCGGCATCGGTGATCCGGTCGTGGATCGGCGGTCCTTCGCGGCCGCCCGAGCCGTACAGCGCGAGCGGACCGGCCAGCACCGACAGGCTCCGTTGCGCATGCCCGAAGCCCTGGTCGGCGTGCGCCCACCGGGCGCCGAGCGGGCTGTCGGCGCGCACACATTCGCGAACACCGCCGGTGGCCGCGGCGAGTCCGGCGCCCTGGCCGTCGGCGAGGGCCGCGAGCGGCTCGGGCCACGGCTCGTCCACCCCGCCCTCGGCGCCGACCAGCCGCTGTGCCGCGCGGATCCGGGCCCGCTGTACCGCGTCGTCGCGGATCCGGTGCACGAACGCGTTCAGTCCCGGCGCGGCGATCGAGCGAGGCATCTCGGTCACGCCGGCCAGCACGTGGTCGAAGACCTCCGGTTCGGTGAGCACGTCGACCAGCGGCGCGAGCGCGTCCGCGTCATCCGGCCGCAGGGTGGTGCCGGGCGCCCGGCCCGGCGCCCAGTCGGTGCCCCGGACGTCGCCGACCCACAGCGTGGCCGCGTCGCTGCCCACGAGTTGGCCCGGGCGGCGCAGCACGACCGAGCCGTCCACGGGCGAGCCGACCGCGACGCACACGACCTTGATGTAGTCACTGACGAAGATGCGTTCGTACGCCCGCCGGTGGGCGACCAGTTCGTCCACGGAGTCGAGCACCAACACCCGGTCGGCGGCCACGTTCAGGGTGCCGGCGGGCACCCGGGTACGCGCGTACGCGGTCTGCACGTCGGCGAACCGCCGGGCCGCCATGACCGCCTCGTACTCGGTGCGCAGGTCGACCACGACCACCAGCGGGCGCGGCACGCCCGCGTCGACGGAGTCGGTCACCAGCCACCTCCGGGCAGCTCGCGGTCGTCGTGCTCGTCCGGCAGCGGCAGGGTCCGGTCCAGGCCGTCCAGGCGCACCGTGCGGTCCTCGGGATCCGCGTCGCCGCGCCCGCCCGTGTCGCGCGGGTCGAACGGGCCGCGCGCGTCCCGGGCCCGATACGGGTCGTGCGGATCGTCCGCGCCCCGGGCGGGCGGCGGCACCCGGGTCTCGCGCGGCTCCCCCGGCTCGTACGGATCGTAGGGGTCGTACGGGTCGCGTCGGGGCCGCCGCTCGGCGGTCGGCGGCCGGGCCGGGCCGTCCCGATCGTCGCGCCCGCGGTCGCGCCGCTCGGGCGTGTCCGGGTTCGGCCGACGCGGGTCGCGCGTCTTGGGCAACTCGTGCGGGTCGCGCTCCCGTCGCCACTCCTGCGGATCACGCGGCGCGCGGTCCCGCCACTGCGGCGGACCGCCCGGCTCGGGCTCGTCCCGCCACTCCCGCGGGGCCCTCGGCTCCCTCGGCTCGCGGCCGTCCCGCCCATCCGGGTCGTCCTTGTCGAACACCGGACCGCGCGACTCGCGCCCGGTCCGCCGCTCCCACTCCCGGTCGTCCCGGTCGTCGCGGTCGTCGCGGGTCTGCCGCGGCAGTCGCGGCTCCCGGCGCTCGGCCCAGTCCTCCGGCTCGTCCCGGTCGTCGCGCACCCGCTCGGCCGGCCGCCGCTCCCATCCCGAGTCGCGCTCGTCCCGCTCCCGGTCCCGCGTTCCCTGACCGCGCAGGTCGCCGCCGAACCCGTCGTGACCCGAGATCGGATCGTCGTACTCCAGCTCGCGCAGCGAATCCCGGGTGCTGCTCTGGTGGGGGAAGGACAGGTCGAGTGCGGCGGGCAGGGTGACCTCCCACAACCGCAGCAGTTCCTCCGCCCAGCCCCGACTGCGCTCCGGCAGCCGGTCGCGCAGTTCCTTGAGCACCCTGACCTGCCGCGGCGCGACCTCGTGCACGAAGTGCCGGTACAGCGGCGAGGGTTCGCGCACCCGCGAGCCCAGGCCCTCGGGGTAGGTGAGCATCAGCTGCTTGGCGAACTCCCGGCGCACCGCCGCGTCGTCGGTCAGCGTCCACTCCTCGTAGGCGCGCAGCAGGCTGCCCCACGAGGAGGCCCGGTCGAACGGGCGCAGCGGCAGCTTCATCACGGTCGGTCCGTGCGGCAGCCGGATGTCGATCACCTCGGGCGAGGACCGGTCCCCGCGGGCGACCTCGATCTGTCCGTTCCACATCGCGCACAGCAGCCGGTGCAGGATGTACGCCCGGTGTCCCTCGGTGGTGGCCAGCCAGTCGTAGGTGAAGCCCAGCCGCTGGCGCCACTTGAGGAAGTCGACCGGGTCCTGCCGGTCCAGCGAGCGCGACCACTGCGCGAGCACCTGGCGCACCTCGGGCACCTCGGTCAGGCTCATCGCACTGCGGAAGAGCACCACCACGATCGATTCCTGCTCGACCGCGCGGAACTCGATCTTGCGGGACGGCTCGTTGGGGATGTTCAACATGCGTTCCAGGTACTGCCGCACCTCCATGTCGTGCGAGGTGCCCGGGTGGGCGATGAGCACCTTGAGCTCGCCGCTGCCCTCGGGCGAGAAGCCGTTGGGCAACATGCCCGCGAGCTTTTGCACGAACTGTTCGAGGTCCTCCTCGCCCACCGCGGCGCCGCGTCGGGTCGCCGCGCGGGTGAGCAGGTCGCGCACCGGCGGCAGCAGCGGCTGCGCGTTGAGCTCGCCGGCCTGCACGAACAGGGTCTTGACCTGCTGCTTGATCTGGTCGCGTACGTAGGCGACGGCGACCGGTCCGCCCTCGCGCTCCTCGCCCAACTCGTAGGCGCGCTGCCAGATGCCCGCGCCGAGCAGCTTGCCGACGATCTGCGCGGCGCCGGCCGTCTCGGGCAGCCGCTCACGGTCCACGAAGCGGCGCAGCACCTGGCGGTAGAACGACTCCAGGTTGCCCTGCGGCGGCAGCAGGTAGGAGACCCCGGAGCGCTGCCGGTACAACTCGCGGGTGGCCCGGCCGAAGTTCGCCTCCTCCTGGTCGCGGTGGTCGTTGAAGGCCTGCCCCAGACCGTCCACGACGTGCCGCAGGTAGACCATCTTGCGGTCCCACACCTCGGCCTGACCGCCCCACTGGGCATGCCAGTTGCGCCGCGAGCGCCACTCGAACCACTGCTGCTGCGCGCCCAGCGCCCGCTGCACCTCGGGATCGCCCCACTTGGCCTTGACCACCCCGCCCGCGCGGTCCTTGATCGCGGGTATGTGCGGCGCGTTCACGGTGATCCCGGGCGGCGGCGTCGGCTCGGTGCTGCAGTGCGCGAGCAGCCCGGCCACCCCGGGCCGGTCCGTGTCGCTGTACAGCCGCCGGTCGCCGAAGAGCACCCGGCGGGCCCGGAACAGGTCGCCGTCGGAGAGCAGTTGCCGAATCCCTCGGGCGTGGTTGAACTCCTCGGCCAACTGTGCGGTGTGCGCCCGCAGTTGGGCCTCCTGCTGGCGCAGCGCCTGCTCCATCGCCCGGGTCCGCGCGTTGAGCGCCTGCATGATGCCCGCCGCGCCCTTGGCCGGCGACGGGTCGGCGACGTGCGGCGGTGCGCACAACCACAGTTCGCCCAGACCGGACACCGACATGAAGGACTTGATCTGCTCCAGGTTGGCCTCGGAGGACACCCGCACGTCCGAGGTCAGGTCGCGCACGGCCTGGGCGAGCATCCGGCCGGCGACGATGTCGGCGAGTTCGTCCACCGGCACGGTCATCGAGGCGACCAGGCTGGTGGACACCCCGCACGCGCCGATCCCGCTCGGCGCCGGGACCTCGCGGCGGACCCCCTCGTTGATGAAGCTGTCCGCGAACGACTGGTACAGGTCGCCCTGGATGACCGCGTTCTCCAACTCGGGCCCGCCCGGGTTGAGTCCGGTGCCGATCAGCGACATGACCAGGGAGACCACCGAGCGGTGCAGGTCCTCGCGCTCGATTCCGCTGGTGCGGCTGAACAGGAAGCCGGTCTGGACGGTGCCCGCCTTGAGCCGGGTGGACTCCAGGCCGGGATAGCGCACGGCCAGGTTGCCCGCCGGCGCGCCGAGGCCGGTGTCGAGTTCCTCCTGGGCGTACTGCCCGTTCTGGTCGTCGACCAGTTGGAACAGGTCCAGGAGCGCCCGGCCGGCGTTGAGCACCGCGGGGCGTCCGCCGCCGCGTTCCTCGTCGAAGGCGGACGGCATCAGCACCAGCGGGTAGATCTTGATGCCGTCGTAGCCCTGCGAGAAGGCCTCGCCGATCAGGTGCAGGTAGTCGTAGAAGATCCCGCACCCGGTGCCGCCGGCGATCGAGAAGGCGACGAACACGTCGCACGTGTTGCGGTTGTTCTGGCTGCCGCTGAGCGCCATCAGGTGGTCGTTGCCGTTGCTGATCAGGCCGACCGCGCGACGCAACGGGTCCATCGCGGGCGCGAGTCCGTGCCGGAAGGTCTCGAACAGGGCCGCGCGCCCGACGGTGGGCAACTGCCCCGCGCCGCGCCGCAGCGGCGTCACCCGCGGCTCGCCCTCCCGGGCGGGCAACCACGGGATGGTCTCCTCCGCCGCGTTGATCCGCAGCGAACGGGCCACCTCGGGATAGGTGTTCAGCGGCGGCACCAGCTGGGTGGTCAGGTGTGCGTTGCGGTCCGCGGCGGCCCGGTGCGCGGGCGGCGCGGCCCGCAGCCGCTGGCGCTGCAACTCGTTCTCGTTCAGGTCGGCGTAGACGAACTGGATGCAGTTGGGCAGTTGGTACGGAGCCAGTTGGCCGCCGAGCCGCTGCATCAGGCCGGTGCCGTCGGCACCGCACAGTTCCTCGCGCAGCCGTCGTTCGAGTTCGGCTCCGATCAGACATCCGGTACCGCCCAGCCCCACGAACAGCATGGACTGGTGGATGGACATGCCCCTGCGGCCTTGCGCTGCCACGGGCCCTCCTCGAAAAGTGCGTGACGTGCGAGTTCAGGTGCCGGGACCCCGCATCCCGGCCGGTACCGCAACAGCACTAGCGCGGGGGGCCGTAGCCGAACGTGGTGTCGTCGGGGCCCGCGCCCGGCCCGGGATCCGCGGCGGGTCCCGAACCGTACGGGCCGTACGGGTTGTACGGCCGGTCGGATCCGTAGGCATCCTCGCCGTACGGCCGCGGGGGCGCGGTCGCGGGCGCGGCGGAGCCGTACGGGCCGTAGGGCTCACCCGACCCGGAACTCGCCCCGTCGGGCGGCCCGTTCCGGACCCGGTCGTCCGTGAAGCCGAGCGCGAGCCCGGGCTCGATCTCGGTCGGCCGACCCGTGTCCAGGTGCAGGTGTGCGCCGAGCGGCGTCTCCACGTCCATCGTGCCGGTCGCCGCGGTCCGCCGCACGATCCACGCGGTTCCGGGCTCGTGCTGGTACAGCGGAATCAACTGGGGCGGGAAGCCGGTGGTGTCCAACCGGAACCACATCGCCTCGGCGCGCTCGTCCAGTGGCCGGGTCTCCACGCCGATCGGCTGCCCGTCGCGGTACAGGCGCAGCGCGATCGGTCCGATCCGGCGTGCCCGCTTGCGCCGCTTGGCGAGGTAGCCGAGCAGCCCGAGCAGCAGTGCGATCAGCACGATGCCCCCGATCACCAGCCACAGGTACTCGTCCCAGAACCCGGGCGGCGGTTCGACGGTGACGGTGCGGGTGGTCTCGAAGAGCACCTTGTCGCCGTCACCGGTGTCCAGCACCCGGACCCGGCCGGTGTGGTCGCCCTTGGCGATGTCCTTGCCGAACGCGAGCTCGAACCCGAACTCGTCGGACCCGGCCGTCACCCGCTGCTCGGCGCCGGTGATCCGCAGCCCGGTGCCGGCCGGGAAGTCGGCGACCACCCGCAGGGTGTGCGGCCTGGTGTCGTTCACCTTCCAGGACACGGTGCCCGCGACGCTGCCGCCGGGTTCGATGGTGGCGTCGCCCCACTTGATCTCGGCCGAGACCGCGGCCGGTCCCCCGCCGAGGGTGACCGTCTTGACCTCCCGGGTGCCGGCCACGCCCGGTGCGCTGATGGTGCCGGTGAAGCTGACCTGGCCGGTGATGCCGCCCGGGATCCGGTAGTCGCTGAAGAACTCGCCCTTGGCGCCGGGCCGGAGCGGGATGTCCGCCTTGAGGCCGGGGCCCTCGACGTGTCCGGAGACGGTGACGCCCTTGAGCGCGGCCGGATCGGTCAGGTTCTTCTCCCGGGACTGCAGGAAGACGCTGAACTTGACCGGCTCGCCCGCGCTCGGCTGGGGCGGGTTGAGCTGGACGTAGGACTTGACCACGCCCTGCCACAGCGCGGCCGCGCTGACCGGCCCGGAGAAGCCGTCCGGCGCCTTGAGGTGGATCCGCCACTTGCCCGCCACGGGATCGGTGATCCGCAACGTCTCGGTCCGCGAGCCCTGCCCGCGCTGTTCGGTGCCGGGCGCGTTGTCGACCCGCTTGCCGTCCGGATCGAAGAACGTGGTCTCGATCCGCTCGTTGGCCTTCTGCACCTGGATGACCACGTCGGTGGCGATCGCCGGGATCGTCACGTTCAGGTCGGCCTCGCCGTTCACCTCGGTCGAGTCGGTCTGGGTGACACCGGCGCAGCGCGCGGTCCCGAACGCCTTGCGCAGGGTCTGCACGACCTCGCCGGAGTCCTTGACCGTGACCGCCGCGGGCTTGTCCTCGGGCCGTTGCGAGCACATCGACGGCGCGCCGCCGTCCGCCATCCGGGACAGTTGCGCCGCGTCGATCGCGCTGCCGAAACCCAGGGGCCAGATCTGCACGCCCGCCGCCTTGGCCTGGGCCAACGCGGCGGTCAGGCTCTTGTCCAGCTCGCCCGGGATCCGTGCGGCGTCGTTGCCGTAGCCCTCGCCGGGCGAGACCGCCATCGCGCCGTCGGTCAGCACGAACAGGACCCTGGGCTGCCCGGCGGGACTCGCCGCCAGCATGCTCACGCCCTGCCGGATCGCGGCCGGGATGTCGGTGTTGTTGCCCTCCTGGTCGGTGCGCGCGTGCAGCCTCTCGGCACACTTGGCCGCCGCCGGATCGGACACCGCGGTCATCGGGCAGACCACGTCCACCGCCGGTTTCACGCCGGCGCCGCTGCCGAAGCCGACCACCCCCACGCGCGAGTCGGGCGAGAGTTCGCCGATCGCGGCCAGCGCCGCGGCGTCCTTCTCCCGGTCCAGGTCGGCACCCTTGAGGCTGCCGGACTCGTCGACCAGGATCGCGTAGGAGATCGGCGCGACCTTGAGGCTCGGATCGCCCACCGTCGGGTCCGCCGCCCCGGCCGTGCCGGGCGTCAGCGCCAGTGCGAGCGCGCCGAGCAGAGCCGCGGTGGCCAACCGTCGTGGACGCCGTGTGGAGGGCGCCGGCCGTGGCGCTCCCCGGCGGACAGGCAGCACCAAAGTGGTGTCCCCCCTGCTGTCGGCCCCGCGGGCGCGAGGCACACCTCGGGTATTCGGCAACGTTCTAGCAGCAACGTGGGGGGTTGTGGGCACCGATCGCGATCACTGGCACACGCTCGGTTCCGAACCGTTATGCGGCCTGGGCCCGGGCACCCCCGTGCGGGCTTCCACGATGCACCATCGGGCAGTCCGACGGAACCGAATCGGCCGGATACGAACAACGGCCGCAACGGTTCCACCCGTAAGTGGAACCACTGCGGCCGTCAAGGCAGTTGGCTGCCGATGCCGAATGCGACGGGGTTGCCCCCGAGTACGCCCCTGGCCGTGTCCGGCCTACAGGTCGACCTGGCGGAAGAGCAGGCCGATCTCGTCGTTGGACAACCGGCGGGTGCGGCCCGGCTTCTGGTCGCCCAGCTGGATCGGACCGAACTGCGTGCGCACCAGCCGCTCGACCGGGAAGCCCAGCTCGGCCAGCATCCGCCGGACGATGTGCTTGCGGCCCTCGTGCAACACCACCTCGACGAGGAAGTTGTTGCCGACGCTGTCCACGATCCGGAAGCTGTCGGCGCGCGCGACGCCGTCCTCCAGTTCGACCCCGGCCTTGAGCTTCTTGCCCAGGTCGCGCGGGATCGGGCCCTGGATCGAGGCGAGGTAGGTCTTGCGCACCTCGTACCGGGGGTGGGTGAGCCGGTTGGAGAGTTCACCGTGGTTGGTGAGCAGGATCAGGCCCTCGGTCTCGGTGTCCAGCCGGCCGACGTGGAACAGGCGCTGCTCGAACTCGGTGATGTAGTCCGCGATGGTGAACCGGCCGTCCGGGTCGAACATGGTGGACACCACGCCGGTCGGCTTGTTGAACGCGATGTAGGTCTCCGCCGGGCGGGTCGGGATGCGCATCCCGTCGACCTTGATCTCCACCGTGTCCGGGTCGACCCGCTTGCCCTGCTCGGTGACCCGCTCGTCGTTGACCTGGACCCGGCCCGCCTCGATCAGGTTCTCGCAGTGCCGGCGGCTGCCGATGCCCGCGTCCGCCATCACCTTCTGCAGGCGGACGCCCTCCTGCTTCTCGCGCTCGTTGCGCTCGGTGGAGCGCATCGTGGTCGGACGGCGGTCCGGGCGACCGGTGCTCGCCGACGGGCGGCGGTCCTTGCCACCCGCCGCGCCCGACTTCGGCTGCCCACCCGCGCCGCCTCGACGATTGTCGTCGGCGACCCGGCGGGGCTGCGGAGTGTTGCTGCCGCGCCCGGTGCCCCCGCGCTTGTTCACCGAGCGTTCGTTGCCTCGGTCGTTGCCGCCGGAGCCTTGCCTGTTGGTGGGTGCCATCAAACTTCCGTTGTCGTCTCGCCGTCGTCGGGGTCGGCGTGCACCGCCCCGGTATCCCTCCCAGTATCCCCGGTCCGCGCAACCGGGGACGCCGCGCGGTGCGGGAAGCCGTCCAAAGGCCCCTCGCCCTCCGCCTCCAGTGCCTCGATCTCGGGCAGGAAAGGGGCCAATTCCGGCAACTCGTCGAGCGAGCGCAGGCCCATCCGCTCCAGGAAGAACTCGGTGGTGCGGTAGAGCGTGGCCTGGGTCTCGTATTCGATGCCGTACTCCTCCACCAGCCCGCGGGCCAGCAGCGTGCGCATCACGCCGTCGCAGTTGACGCCGCGCACCGAGGAGATCCGACCGCGGCTGACCGGCTGGCGGTAGGCGACCACGGCGAGCGTCTCCAGCGCGGCCTGGGTCAGCTTGGACTGCTGCCCGTCCAGCACGAAGCGCTCGACGGCGGCGGCGTGCTCTGGGCGGCTGTAGAACCGCCAGCCGCCGGCCACCTCGCGCAGGTCGAAGCCGCGCCCCTGGGCGGTGTACTCCAGCGCCAGCGTGCGCAGCGTGGCCAGCACGTCGGGAAGCGGGTGATCGAGCACCTCGGCGAGCAGATGTTCGGAGACCGGCTCCTGGACCACCATCAGGATGGCCTCCAGCGCGGCCGGGAGCGGACTGTCCGACACCGGCAGGGCGGGCGGTGGGGTCTTGCCCCGGGCGGCCCGCGGAGCGGGCACGGCGGCCTCGACGGGCGTCGCCCGCTCGGACCGCGGCGTCGGGGCGGGCCCGGCCGCCGGCTCCGGCCCGGTCTCGTCGGCCGGCTCGATCCAGAATCCCTCGTCGCCGCTCACGCGTCCTCCTCGCCCTCGCGCGGCACCGTGTCGAACTCGTCGAACTCGACACCGACCACCACGTCCTCGTCCGTCCCGGCCGTCCAGCGCACGGTCAGCTCACCCAGCGCCTCGACCTGGTCGAACCCCACCGCCAACTCGCGAAAGAGTTCGAGCAGCACCAGGAACCGGGCGATCACGTGCAGCGTGTCCGGCGCGTCCTCGGCCAGCTCGGCGAACGTCGCGCTGCCGGTGCGCCGCAGCCGCTCGACCACTATCGCCGCCTGCTCGCGCACGCTCACCCGCTGCACGTGGATGTGCTCGATCGAGACGATCCGCGGCGCCTTGGGGGTCATCGCCCTGGCCGCCAGCCGGGCGAACCGGTCCAGGGACGTGGTGATCACCACCTCGGGCAGCAGCCCCTGGTAGCGCGGCTCCAGCGGCACCTCGCGCGGGTGACGGCGGGACTCCTCGGCCCAGCGGTCCTCCAGGATGCCCGCGATCTGCTTGTACGCCCGGTACTGGAGCAGCCGCGCGAACAGTATGTCCCGGGCCTCCAGCAGGGCCAGGTCCTCCTCGTCCTCGACCTCGGCGACCGGCAGCAGCCGGGCCGTCTTCAGGTCGAGCAGGGTCGCCGCGATCAGCAGGAACTCGGTGGCCTGACCCAGGTCCCAGTCCGGGCCCTGGGCCCGGATGTGGGCGATGAACTCGTCGGTGACCCGGGACAGCGCAACCTCGGTGACATCCAGCTTGTGTTTGGCGATCAGGCCCAGGAGCAGATCGAACGGGCCCTCGAAGTTGGCCAGGTTGACCCGGAAGCCGGTGCCGTCGTCCGCCGGGAGCCCGGGGCCGGGAGCCGGGTCGGAAGCGGGCACCGGGCTCGGGCCGGGGCCGGGCGCGGGAGCGGCCCGCGGGTCGGGCTGCGAAACCGGCTCCGGCACCGCCTGCTCAGCCGATGCGGGCGGCCCCTCGACAGCGGCGGGCCGACCCGGGCCGCGCCCGAGTGTGCGTCGGGAGGGGGCGGGACCGTTGGTGTTGGACATGGTGCGCTCAATGGTGCGGGCCGCGACTGCGGGAAACGGCACGGACCCGCCGGGCGGTGGTCCGAATTGGGCCACTCAGGGGACCGGCGGGTCCGTCGAGACTTCGCGAAGCGGGGTTCGCTCGAATGTCGCTTAAGAGCCACGCAGGCGACGGACGAGAATGCTCGCCTCACCGCGCGCCTCCAGGTCGGCCAGGACCACCGCGACCGCCTCGCGCACTATCCGACCGCGGTCCACGGCCAGGCCGTAGTCGCCGCGCAGGCTGAGGCGTGCGTGTTCGAGGTCCATCAGTTCCTCGGCGGACACGTAGACCGTGATCTTCTCGTCGTGTCGCTCGCGCCCGCTCGGGCGGCGCTGCGCACGGGTACGGCGGTGTGCCGGGCGCGCGTTCGGGTCGACACCCGCGGCGGCGGCGGACATCGAGGACGCCCCCGACGGCGTGGGCGCCTCGCGGCGGCCGGGCACGGGATGTTGCACGGCGTGCTGTTCGGCCTCGCCGGGACCGCCGTCCGCACCGGACGACTCGTGTCGTTCGGTGCTGTCGGAACCTGCTCCGACCGGCGGTACCTGCGCGGGTACGGTGCCGCGCGGCTCTGCCGAATCCCCGCCGGCGCTCTGCTGCTGTTGCCGCAGCATGGCACCACCGGTGGTCCGGAACAGCTCGTCGGCACCCGGGAGACTCACTCGGCGCGACACCGGGCGAGCACCTCCCTGGCCAGTTGGCGATAGGCGGCTGCGCCCACCGAGTTGGAGGCGTACGTGGTGATCGGTTCGCCCGCGACGGTGGTCTCGGGGAACCTGACGGTGCGTCCGATCACGGTGTGGAAGACCTGGTCGCCGAACGCCTCGGTGACGCGGGCCAGCACCTCCCGGCCGTGCACGGTGCGCACGTCGTACATCGTCGCCAGGATGCCGTCGAGCACGAGGTCGGGGTTGAGCCGCTCGTGCACCTTCTCGATCGTCTCGGTCAGCAGCGCGACCCCGCGCAGTGCGAAGAACTCGCACTCCAGCGGCACGATGACGCTGTTCGCCGCGGTGAGCGCGTTGACCGTGAGCAGACCGAGCGAGGGCTGGCAGTCGATGATGATGTAGTCGTAGTCGTTGACCAGCGGCCGGATCGCGCGCGAGAGCGTGGTCTCCCGGGCCACCTCGGTGACCAGCTGCACCTCCGCCGCCGACAAGTCGATGTTGCTGGGCAGCAGGTCCATGCCGGGGATGATCGTCTTCAGCAGGACGTCGTCCGCGCTGAGATGACTTTCCATCAGCAGGTTGTAGACCGTGAGTTCGAGTTCCATGGGGTTGACGCCCAGGCCCACCGACAGTGCGCCCTGGGGGTCGAAGTCCACGAGCAGCACTCGTCGACCGTACTCGGCAAGCGCGGCACCCAGGTTGATGGTCGACGTGGTCTTGCCGACGCCGCCCTTCTGGTTGCACATCGCGATGATCTTCGCCGGGCCGTGTTCGCTCACGGGCGCCGGAATCGGGAAGTACGGGAGGGCGCGGCCGGTGGGGCCGACCCGCTCACGCCGTTGCGTGGCGGCGTCGGGGGCGAGAGTCGCGGCGTACTCCGGATCCGGTTCGTAGTCCGCGTCGGGGTCGAACGGTCCGCCACGCAGTTCCTCGGCGTAGCGCAACTCGTCGTCGTAGTAGTACATATCGTAGGCGTACTCGTGCGCGTCCGGACCATCGAGCCCGTCTTGCCCGGCCTGACCGGCCGGGGCCGTCTGGCCCGCCTGGACGGCGCTTTCCGTGCGCGTCCCCTGCTGGTCCTGCGGGCCGTCGGCGGGCCCGTAGGAAGAGGTAGTCGGCGCTGCACGGCCCGGCGCCGCCCCTGGCTGGGCACCCCCGGGAGCAAATGTCGACTCGTTCACAAGTCGTCTTACCTCCTTGCCGACCAGGTCATTTCTTGCTTCGTCAGCCTGAATCCTTGCCGACGGATCGCGACTCTATGGCGTTGCGGACGGTCGCAGCAAGGCGAACCGCCCGACGCATGCAACATGTGAGGCGATCTAGTCAAGCGCCCGAGGGTGGGATCCTGCGTACACCTGACGAGGTCCGTCGGGGGTTTCGCGCCCGTAGACCCGGGTCGTGGACACCGAGGAATGACCCAGGAGTTCCTGGACGACCCGGACATCGGCCCCACCGTCGAGCAAATGCGTGGCGAACGAACGCCGCAGCGTATGCGGGGAGATGGGGTCCGGCAGCGCCGCCCGCGCGGCGGCCTTCCTGAGCACGACCCAGCCGCTCTGCCGTGACAATCCGCCGCCTCGCGCGTTGAGAAAGACGGCGGTGCCGCCGCACCCGGCGGCGGCGAGTTCGGGGCGGGCCCGGACCAGATACACATCGAGCGCGTCCAGGACGGACGCACCGAGCGGCACCACCCGCCGGCGACCACCCGGGCCGGCCAGGCGGATGGTCCGGGCGGCCAGGTCCAGGTCGTCCAGGTCCGCGCCGACGGCCTCCGACACCCGCGCGCCGGTGCCGTACAGCAGTTCGAGCAGCGCCCGGTCACGTGGCCCGTACGGTCCGGCACCCGTCGAGGCGGCGGCGAACAGCGCCTCGACCCGCTCGACCGACAGCGCGTCGGCGCGGCGCGGCGGCGGCGCGCCCGGACGCACGTCGTGCGCGACGTCGACCGCGACGAACCCCTCGCGCAGCGCGAACCGGTGCAGCCCGCGCACCGCGACCACGGCCCGGGCGACCGACGCCTCGGCCGGCCCCGCGGCCCGCAACCCGTCCACGAACGCGGTCACGTCCTCGCCCCGCACCTCCGCGAGTGCGCGCACCCCGCGCGCATGCAGATAAGAGAGGTAACGTCGAAGATCCCGCCGATAGGCAAGCAGCGTGTTCCGCGCCACCCCACGCTCACCCGTCACATGGGCCAGATAGGCCCCGACCACCGCATCCACGGCCCCATTCTGCCCCCCAAAACACCACATGCCGCACACCCACGCCATTGGGGGTGTACGGCATGCAACGCCCTACGCAAACGCCGACCATCACGCCCGACCAAGCCGACCCGGCCCGCCCGCGCCCGAGAAAACCCGAGCCCCGCAGCCCTCACACCCGGCCAAGCCAACCCGGCCCGTCCGGCGCTTGAGGAGACCCGAACGAGACCCGCAACCTCAGCGAGACCCGCAACCCCCAAGTCCGAGCGAACCAACCCAGCCCGTCCGGCGCTTGAGGACACCCGAGAGCCACAGCCCTCACGCCCGCGCAAGCCAACCCAGCCCGTCCGGCGCTTGAGGACACCCGAGACCCGCAACCCCCAAGCACCGGCCGAGCCAACCCAGCCCGCCCGGCGCTTGAGGACACCCGAGCGAGACCCGCAACCCCCCAAGTCCGAGCGAACCAATCCAGCCCGTCCGGCGCTTGAGGACACCCGAGACCCGCAGCCCTCAAGCACCAGCCGAGCAAATCCAGCCCGGCCGGCGCTTGAGGCCAAGTAGCTCAGGCCAACCGCTCCAGCCCGGCCGGCGCGTGAGGCCAAGCACGTGAGGCCAGGCGTCAGCCCAGGATGTCGTCCAACGACACAGCCGGCAGGCCAAGTGCCTCGCCGACCGCGGCGTTGGTGAGCAGACCCTCGTGCGTCGACAGACCGAGCGCCAGCGCCCGGTCGGCCTTGGCCGCATCGCGCCAGCCCCGGTTCGCAAGCTGCACGATGTACGGCAGCGTCGCGTTGGTGAGCGCGTAGGTCGAGGTGTGCGGCACCGCGCCCGGCATGTTCGCGACGCAGTAGAAGATCGAGTTGTGCACCTTGTACACCGGGTCGTCGTGCGTCGTGGCGTGCGAGTCCTCGAAGCAGCCGCCCTGGTCGATCGCGATGTCGACGAGCACGGAGCCCGGCTTCATCCGCGACACCAGCTCGTTGGTGATCAGCTTCGGGGCCTTGGCGCCCGGGATCAGCACCGCGCCGATGACCAGGTCCGCGTCCAGCACGGCCTTCTCGATCTCGTACGTGTTCGACGCGACGGTCTGCAGGTGACCCTGGTAGATCCGGTCCGCGTCGCGCAGCGCCTGGATGTTGCGGTCCAGCAGCAGCACCTCGGCCTGCATGCCCAGGGCGATCGCCGCCGCGTTCATGCCCGAGACGCCGGCGCCGATCACGACGACCTTCGCGGCGTAGACACCGGAGACGCCACCCATCAGGGTGCCGCGACCGCCGCCCTGCGCCATCAGGTGGTACGAGCCGACCTGCGGCGCGAGCCGACCGGCCACCTCGGACATCGGAGCGAGCAGCGGCAGCGCGCCGTTGGGCAGCTGCACCGTCTCGTACGCGATGGACGTGGTACCGGCGTTGAGCAGGGCCTCGGTGCACTCCTTACCCGCGGCGAGGTGCAGGTAGGTGAAGAGCGTCTGGTCCTTGCGCAGCCGTCCGAACTCCGACGCGATCGGCTCCTTGACCTTCAGGATCAGGTCGCCGGTCGCCCAGACGTCGTCCGCCGTGGGGAGTATGGTCGCCCCCGCGGCCACGTACTCCTCGTTCGGGATGGAGGAGCCGACGCCCGCGTCGTGCTCGATGTAGACCTCGTGACCGTTGCGCACGAGCTCGTGCACGCCGGCGGGCGTGATCGCCACGCGGTACTCGTGGTTCTTGACCTCGCGGGGGATACCGACCTTCACGGCTATCAAGTCCTGTCGACAGAGGGTTGGGCACCAGCGAGCCCGAGCATGCGAATGCACGCCGTACCTCGTGGTGTCCCTAGCTTAGTGCGGTTGGAACGCCCCGCCAACCTTACAAAGTGGCAGTGAGTGGGCTACCGCTTGTCTATTTCGTAGGTTGCGCCCGAGATAAGGGGCGAGAGCGAGTACCCGCGGCAGCGCTATTCGTCACCCAGAAAGCGGCGAACCTCGTCCGCTTCCGGCGCGCCCGCGTCCACGAGCAGGGCCAATGCCTCCCGGCGGCGCGAGCGGGCGTCCCGCACGTCGCCGGCTTCGAGCGCCAGCTCGGCGCTCTGCAACAGGGCGAGTGCCTCCAGGCGCTCGTCGCCCGCCGCCCGAAACGCCTCCATCGCGTCCCGGTAGACCGCGAGCGCCTCCTGCGCACGCCCCGCCTCGCCGAGCACGGCGGCGATGTCGGTCAGCACCCGGCCGATGTCGGCGGGGTTGCCGATCCGGCGGCGCACCCCCAGAGCCGCCCGGTGGTCGCGGACCGACTGTTCGAATCGGCCCATCCGCGCGTGCAGCCGGCCCAGGTGGGACAACACCCGCGCCTGGCCCGCCGCGTCGCCGATGGTGCGGCGCAGCAGCAGCGAGCGGTCGTACCAGTCCGCGGCACGCTGCAGGTCGCCCAGGTCGGCGTAGGCGTTGCCGAGGTTGACCATCGCCCGGCCCTCGCCCGCCGGGTCGCCCAGTCCGCGGGAGACCTCCAGGGCCGCGCGGTAGCAGGACAGCGCCTCCTCCAGTTCCTGGCGCGCGACGTGCAGGTTGCCCAGGTTGAGCAGGGCGACCGCCTCCTGCCGGCCGGAGCCGGCCCGGCGGGCGGTGGTCAGCGCGAGTTCGTGCAGTTCGCGCACGTCGCTCCAGTGCGCCCGGCGATCCAGCAGCCGGGTCAGCACCGAGACCAGCCGGCGGGTGGCCGCGTCCAGGCCGGCGGCCGCGGCGACCCGGGCGGCGGCCAGCAGTTCCGGCCGCTCGTCGCGCAACCACGCGCGGGCCTCGTCGGCGGACTCGAAGCGCACATCGGCACCCGGGTCCGGGCCGTCCGCGCCGACGATGATCCGCTCGGCCGAGCGGGCCAGCCGCACGTACCGGTCGAGCAGGCGCACCCGTGCGTTGCGCCGCTCGCCGGGCCGCTCCTCCGCGTCCAGGCGTTCCTGTACATAACCGCGCACCAGGTCGTGGAAGCGGAAACGGCCGGGCACCGAGCCCTGTTCCAACAGGTGCAGCTCGCGCAGCTCGATCAGCGACCGGGTGGCCGCGTCGGGTCCGCAGTCGGCGAGCGCGGCGGCGGCGTCCGCGCCGAACTCGCGCCCGGGCACCAGCGCGAGCAGCCGCAGCAGCCGCGCGGCGGAGGGCACCAGTTCGCGGTGGATCAGCGAGAAGCACGCCCGCACCGCGAGGTCGTCGCCGGCCTGCTCGCGCAACCGCAACCGCTCGGCCCGCAACCGGCGACCCACGTCGGCCATCGCGTAGCGCGGCCGGGCCCGCAACCAGGCGCCGGCCATCCGCAGCGCGGCCGGGTGGAAGTCGCACAGGGCGGCCAGCTCGTCCGCGGCGCGTGGATCGCACGCGACCCGGGTGTGTCCGGCCAGGTTGCCGAGCAGTTCGGCCGAGGCGCGCCCGTCCAGCATGTCCAGCGCACAGGTGCGCACGGCCGCGGCCCGGCCCAGGCCGGTGAGCGGGGACACCGAGGTGATCACCACGAGCGTGGTGGGGCTTTCCGGGAGCAGCGGACGCAGCTGTGCGGTCCCGGTCACGTCCTCCAGCAGGATCAGGAAACGTTTCCCGTCCAGATGCTCCCGAAAGAGCCGGATCCGCTCCTCGTGCGCGGAGGGTATGGCCACCGTGCCCAGCGCGTACAACAACGACTCGAGCACGTCGCCGGGCGGGATCAGCTCACCGCGCGGCCCGGTGAGCCGGGCGTACAGCCGGCCGTCCGGGAAGTGCGGGGCCAGTCGGTGGGCGAGCCGGACGGCGAACTCGGTACGGCCCACGCCGACCGGTCCGGTGATCGCGACCACCCGGTCCCGGGGCAGCCACACCGTGCGGGTGGTGCCCGGATGCTCGGGGTCGGTCGGCGCGAGCTGCGCCGGGATCGCCGCGCCGGGTCCGGTCACCCAGCCGTAAAGGGTGTCGAGTTCGTCGGCGCGCCCGACGAAGTCGGGCCCTCCGGGCGGCAGTTGGTCCACGATCGCGGGCAACGCCTCGGCCGGCGCGCGCATTCCGGGGACCAACCCCTCGGCCGTCGCGCACCCGACCCCGGACTCCCCGGTCACCGCCACCGCAGACGCCCCCTGTCTCACCCACACCCATCGCGCAGATTACGGCCACGCACCGGCTCGGGAGGTCCGACTCGCCAACCCCGAAGCGCCAATTCCGCAGCCATGCGCCCCCGAGGCGACGAGGGGGTGGGCACAGGAGTCCCCGGCCCACCGGGATCCGCCGGACACGGCCCCGACGCGACCGCAGCCCGTCAGTAGGGCCGAGCGGGCCAGGGCGCATCCGCCGGCCGGAGCGCGTCCAGCCCGTCGCCGGCCAACGCGGCCGAGAGCGCGAGGGCGCCCGAAACCAGTATCGGGTTGTGCAGTTCGCCCGCGAGGATCCCGGCGAGCGCCTCGTCCAGCGGCAACCAGGCCAGTTCCATCCCGACCTCCTCGTGCTCGACCGCGAACCGCTCGGCCTGCGACTCGGCCAACCCGCGGGCGAGGAACACCCGGATCGCCTCGTCCGACGAACCGGGCGTCGTATAGAGGTCCACCAGCACGTTCCAGGTGCCGGCCTCGTGGTGGGCCTCCTCGAACAACTCCCGTTGGGCGGCGTGCAGCGGGTTCTCCCCCGGCACGTCCAACAGTCCGGCCGGGATCTCCCACAACTTGTGCCGCACCGGGTGGCGATACTGGCGCAGCACCAACAGCCGGCCCTGCTCGTCCAGCGCGAGCACACCCACCGACCCGGGATGGTCCAGGTAGTCGCGCCGCGCACTGCTGCCGTCCGGCATCTCGACCATGTCGCTGCGCATCGACCAGACCCGCCCCTTGAACGGCGTCTCGCTCTCCGCGACGGGCCACGCCTCGGCGGTGTCGACGATCCTCGCCCGAGTGCCCGGGTCGTTCACGATGCGCTCCCCTTCAACAGCCGCCGGCCGGATACCGCCGTCCCCATCCGTCAGCCTAATGCTCCCGGATCACCCCACCCGGCTCCGACAAGCCGAAGCCTGGGCACAGCCCGCACCCGGACGCGTGCCGATGGTTTCCGGGCCCCTCCGGATCGGTCGGTGCATCGCCCTGCACCCATCCGTCGCCACGGGTGTCGTCACGATGCCTCCGAAGGCCCTTCGACCAGCGCAGCACACACATCGAACGCGGCACCGAACAGCCCACCATCACCCACGCCCTCCGCGGCCAAAGGCACCCGGAGCCGCGCCGCGACCGCCCTTGCGGATGACCGCGTTCATCACCGAACCGGCTCTCCGAATCGACGTCGGCGGCGAGCGGGTGATGCGCGAACAGCTTCAACACCTTCTGGTACTGGCCGAGTTGCCCAACGTCCACCTCGTCGTGATCCCGTTCGGATCCGCTGCCGTCGCCATCCTGGGATCCGGGTTCACGAAGTTCGACTACCCCGACGAAGAGCCGAGCGTGATCATCAACGCCGGTGCCGCAGGCCCCTTTCCGGCAACCGACGAGCCGTCCCATATTCGGCGCGGCCAACCACTGATCGACAGACTGATGGGCGCGGGACTGGCCCCGGGAGAATCCGTCGCCATGATCCGGCAATACGTCACGAAGTGGAGTGGCCGTGAGTTCTGAAGCACGTCCGGCGTGGAGGAAGAGCCGCCACAGCACCCAGGACAGTGACTGCGTCGAGGTCGCGCCCGATCGCGAGGTCGTTCGCGCGCGGGACTCGAAGGTGGGCGCGGGCCCGGTGCTGGGCTTCGGTGAGGCTCCCTGGGCGCGCTTCGTGAGTGCATTGAAGTAGCGGCCGTCCCGACCCGACGCCGAGGAGCCACCCGCCCGGATGATCGGGTGGGTGGCTCCTCGAAGGTGTCGGTCTATCGGACCGGCGGCTTGTCGGTCGGGTGCCGGCGATGCGTCAGGAGGTGGTCTCCGGGACGCGGTGCTCGCCCTTGATGCGGCTGACCGCGGCCGCGACCAGGCCCGCGAAGAGCGGGTGCGGGCGGGTCGGGCGGGACTTCAGTTCCGGGTGGGCCTGGGTGGCGATGAAGTACGGGTGCTGCTCGCGCGGCAGTTCCACGTACTCCACCAGACGGCCGTCGGGCGAGAGGCCGGAGAAGACCAGGCCGGTCTGCTCCAACTGCCCGCGGTACGCGTTGTTGACCTCGTAGCGGTGCCGGTGCCGCTCCTCGGACTGCGCCGCGCCGTACACCTCGCGGGCGATCGAGCCCTCGGCCAGGTCGGCCGTGTACAGGCCGAGCCGCATCGTGCCGCCCAGGTCGCCCTGGCCCGCGACGATGTCGAGCTGGTCGGCCATGGTCGCCACCACCGGGTGCGCGGCCTCGGGGTCGAATTCGAGCGAGTTCGCCCCGGCCAGGCCCGCCAGGTTGCGCGCGGCCTCGATCACCATGCACTGCAGGCCCAGACAGATGCCCAGGGTCGGGATCCGGTGCTCGCGGGCGTACGCGATCGCCTGCACCTTGCCCTCGACGCCGCGGTCGCCGAATCCGCCGGGAATCAGCACCGCGTCACAGTCGCCGAGCTCGCGCGCGGCGCCCTCGGGCGTCGCGGTGTTGTCCGACGTCACCCACTTGATCCGGGTCCGCACGTTGTTCGCGAAGCCGCCCGCGCGAATCGCCTCGGTGACCGAGAGGTAGGCGTCGGGCAGGTCGATGTACTTGCCGACCAGCGCGACGGTGACCTCGCGCTCGGGCTGGTGCACCCGGCGCAGCAGGTCGTCCCACTGGGTCCAGTCCACGTCCCGGAAGTTCAGCCCGAGCCGGCGCACCACGTACGCGTCCAGGCCCTCGGAGTGCAGGACCTTGGGGATGTCGTAGATCGACGGGGCGTCGATGGCCGCGACCACGGCCTCCTCGTCCACGTCGCACATCAGCGAGATCTTGCGCTTGATGTCCTGCGGCACGGCCCGGTCCGCCCGCAGCACGATCGCGTCCGGCTGGATGCCGATGCTGCGCAGCGCGGCGACCGAGTGCTGGGTCGGCTTGGTCTTCAGCTCGCCCGAGGGGCCGATGTACGGCAGCAGCGAGACGTGCAGGAAGAACACGTTGTCCCGGCCGACCTCGTGCCGGACCTGGCGGATCGATTCGAGGAAGGGCAGCGACTCGATGTCGCCGACGGTGCCGCCGACCTCGGTGATCACGATGTCCACGTCGTCCACGGCCATGGCCCGGATCCGCGACTTGATCTCGTTGGTGATGTGCGGGATGACCTGCACGGTGTCACCGAGGTACTCGCCGCGACGCTCCTTGGCGATGACCGTCGAGTAGACCTGACCGGTCGTCACGTTGGCCGAGCCGTGCAGGTCGACGTCGAGGAAGCGCTCGTAGTGGCCGACGTCCAGGTCGGTCTCGGCGCCGTCGTTGGTGACGAACACCTCGCCGTGCTGGAACGGGTTCATCGTCCCGGGGTCGACGTTCAGGTAGGGGTCGAGCTTTTGCATCGTGACCCGCAGGCCGCGCGCCTTGAGGAGCGCTCCGAGGCTCGACGCGGTGAGCCCCTTGCCGAGCGAGGAGGCGACGCCTCCGGTGACGAAAAGGTGCTTCGCCTGCCGGGTGCGACTGGGCGTCTGAGGCACTGCCAAGGAGGGGCTCCCGTGGTTGCGATCGAGGGGATTTCGAAGGGGACGCTGCTGGGCCGATGCGGGCCCGGAACAGTCCCACCAAGTCCACGGGATACCAGCCTAACAGCGTCCGGGGTCGAGGTCCCGCACCCGGTGCGGAACAACTGCGACACCATACGGCGATTGCCCAGAGTGACAACGCACGGGAGATTCCGGGCACATGCCGTCGGATCGGCCGAGTCGGATTCGACGCAGAGTCAACGATCGGGTCGGCGAAAGCAGGCACGTTTCAGCGCCCGCGGCGCACTATGCTACGCAGGCGGTGCACGAGCCTCTCTCCGTTCGCCGACACCTGCGCGCAGCGGAAACCACGCGCGCGACGGGTGCGCGTCCCCCGGATCCCGACGGGACGACATTTCGGGAGCACCGGTCGATTCGACCACCGATTGGGCGGTCGATCACGCGCGCGTGGTGCACTCTGGAATGAATCGATCAACCGTCGATCAGAACACGTCGATCGGCGAGCGCGGTACGCACACGAACACAGCACGTGCGAGCCAAGGCTCGTGCGGGCCGGCCCCTCAGCCGAACCCGGTACGCACGACGGGACGACCGGCATCATCAGGACGACCAGGAACGGAAAGCGTTGCCCGTGACCAGCCGCATCGAGGACTACGCCCTCATCGGGGACATGCAGACCGCCGCTCTCGTGGGCCGCGACGGTTCCATGGATTGGCTCTGCCTCCCCCGCTTCGATTCCCCCGCCGTGTTCGCGGGCCTGCTCGGCAGCGAGGAACACGGCTCATGGCGGGTCGCGCCGCTCTCCGGCGGTCCCGCGACACGCCGCCGGTATCGCGGCGACTCGCTGATCCTCGAATCGGAATGGGAGACCCCGCGGGGGACCGTTCGAGTGATCGATTTCATGCCTCCGGCGGACGCACTGGTCGGCGCGCCGGTCGTGGTGCGGATCGTGGAGGGCGTATCGGGCCGGGTTCCGGTCCGCTCGGAGCTGCGCATGCGGTTCCACTACGGCAAGGTCGTGCCGTGGGTGCGCCGCGAGGCGGACGGGCGCACCGTCGCGGTGGCCGGCCCGGACGCGGTGTGGTTCGCCAGTGACACCGAGACCTACGGGCGCGGATTGACCACCTACTCGGACGTCACCCTCGGCGAGGGCGACCGGGTCACCTTCACCCTCACGTGGCACCCCTCGCACGTCGAGGGCCCGCTGCCCACCGACGCGCTCGCGGCGCTGGCGGACACCGAGGCGTTCTGGACCGACTGGATGACCCGCTGCACCTACCGGGGCCCGTGGCGCGAGCCGGTGGTGCGCTCGCTGATCACGCTCAAGGCGCTCACCTACGCGCCGACCGGCGGGATCGTCGCGGCGCCCACCACGTCGCTGCCCGAGGACGTGGGCGGGGTGCGTAACTGGGACTACCGCTACACGTGGCTGCGGGACGCGGCGATGACGCTGGGCGCGCTGCTCAAGACCGGCTTCGTGGACGAGGCGAAGGCCTGGCGCGAGTGGCTGCTGCGGGCGGTCGCGGGCGACCCGGAGAACCTGCAGATCATGTACGGCGTGGGCGGCGAGCGCCGACTGACCGAGTACGAGGCGACCTGGCTGCCGGGCTACGAGGGCTCGCACCCGGTCCGGATCGGCAACGCCGCCGCCGAGCAGTTCCAGCTCGACGTCTACGGCGAGGTGGTCGACGCGCTGCACCTGGGCCGGGTCTCCGGTATGGAGGGCAACGACCACGCACACGCGCTCCAGCTCAAGCTGATGGACTACATGGAGCAGCACTGGCGCGACCCGGACGAGGGCATCTGGGAGGTCCGCGGGCCGCGCCGGCACTTCGTGCACTCCAAGGTGATGGCCTGGGTCGCGGTGGACCGCACCATCAAGATGCTGGTGGACGAGCCGATGGACTCGGACACCGGGAAGATGCTCGAACACCTCAAGGGGGTGCGCGAGGAGATCCACCGCGAGGTGTGCGCGTACGGGTACGACGCGGACCGCAACACCTTCACCCAGTACTACGGCTCGACCGAGTTGGACGCGTCGCTGCTGCTGATCCCGCAGGTGGGCTTCCTGCCGCCGGAGGACAAGCGGGTGATCGGCACGATCGAGGCGATCCAGCGCGAGTTGACCGAGGACGGCTTCGTCCGCCGCTACCCCACCAACGGCACCAGCGTCGGCCTGGACGGCCTGCCGGGCGACGAAGGCGCCTTCCTGGCCTGCTCGTTCTGGCTCGCCGACGACCTGGCGATGATCGGCCGGGTGGAGGAGGCCCGCGAGCTGTTCGAACGCCTCCTCGCGCTGCGCAACGACCTGGGCCTGCTCGCCGAGGAGTGGGATCCGCGGCTCCAGCGCCAGGTGGGCAACTTCCCGCAGGCGTTCAGCCACGTGCCGTTGATCGACACGGCCCTGCGGCTGACCGCGACGATGCGCACCGAGGCGGCCGAGCAGGACTGATCACGGCGACGCGGCGCGGACCGGGTCTCGCGGCAACGGGCGGCGTCGCGGCGACGGGACATCGCGCGGGCGGGAGGCGCGGACGGGGCGGGTTCGGTGGGCGCGCTGTGCAGGTGTGCGCACCGGTTCCGGGTGGTGTCTCCCGACACCGTGAACCGCGAACGTTCCACGACCACGGCGACGGGCGGCGAGCAGATCGGCTCGCCGCCCGTCGCGTCGTCTGCCGCTGCCGCCGCGGGCCGGCGAGGCGCCCGTTCACCTACGCCACCGCCGGGGCGTTCCTCCCGGACGTGGGGTTCCCGTCCGGGTCGGCGGCGGCGCCCGCTCACCCCGGGCGCGAGCAACTGCGGGACGGTCGGTGGTTCGCGCCGCCGATCGGCCCGGCGTCCGGCACGCGGCCCCCGCGGTCACGCTCGCGCGGGGCCGCCGGGCCCCGGGCTACCCGGCGGGCCACGACCGGCCGGGTGCGGGAGCGGGTGTGGTGGCGCGTGCTGGCCCCACGAGGGGCCCGGCGTCACACCGGGCCGAGTTCCTCGTAGATGCTCAGGACCTGGGCGATGGTCTCCCGCTCGTCGGGCCAGGTCGCGGCCTGGACCCGGCCCGCCTCCACGAGTTCGGCGCGCCGGTCGGGGTCGGCGAGCAGGTCGCGGACCGCCGCGGCGAGCTCGTCCGGCCGACCGGGCGGGACCAGTACGGCCGCGTCGCCGACCAGTTCCGGGATGCCGCCGACGTGTGTGGCGACCAGTGCCACGCCGGTGCGCAGTGCCTCCTGGGCGACCAGCGCCCGGGCCTCCCAACGGCTGGGCAGGACCGCGAGATCGGCCGCACCGAGCAGGTCGGCCACGTCCGAACGATGGCCCAGCAGGCGAACCGGCAACGACTCGGCGTCGATCCGGTCCCGGAGCGCTTCCCGCAGCGGCCCGTCTCCGGCGATCACGAGCAGCGGCACCGGTTGTTCGTCCAGCCACTGCCGCGCGGCGTCCAGGAGCACCGGGTAGTCCTTCTGCGGGGCCAACCTGCCCACGGCCACCAGCAGCGGCCGGTCGCCCGCGTCGAACTCCGCCCGCACCGCGGCCCGGTCCCGCTCGGCCGGCGGCAGCGGCGGGGCCGATACCGGCCCGAGCCGGGCATCCCGCGCGCCGATCCGCCTGGCCCGGTCGACCAGATCGGTCGAGGCGCCCAGGACGACGTCGGCGGCCCGCACCGCCCGGCCCTCCAGCACCCGGGTCAGCGCACCCTTCGCACCGCCGACCAGGACCGCGTTGTGCAGGGTGAGCACCAGCGGCCTGCGCCGTACCCGATGTCGGCCGAGGGCGTTGCCCGCCGCCAATCCGGCGCGCAGTCCGTGCGCGTGCACCACGTGCGCGGGCGCGCAGGCCGCGCGCAGTTCACGCAGCGCCGCCCGATCGGTGGGCCGGGGGGCCGAGCCGATCTCGACCGCCCGAAATCGCGCGCCGGTGCCCGCGAAGTCGAAGTGCTCCTCGGTCGAGGCCGGTCCGCACACGGTCACCGCGACCCCGCGCCCGACCAGGCCGGCGGCCAGCGAGCGCACGTGCGCGCCGATCCCGCCGGTGGACGTGGCCAGGACAAGGACGGCCCGCAGCCGGGCCGGCTCGGTGCGCTCTCGCGACTCAGTCGTCGTGTCCACGTCGCTGCTCCCCTTCCGATTCGGCCGCCCGCCGCCCGCGCAGCGTGGCCCTGACAGCCTCGCCGACGGTCACGGATACGACTCCCGCGAACACCAGGGTGCCCACGATGGCGGCAACCGCCGCGATGATCAACGTGAAGACGATGCCGCCGGTCCCGAATGCCCGCGACGCCCCGAACCCGGCCGCCCCGCCGGCGAACGCGGCCACCACCGCCCAGGCCGCCGGCTTGGCCATCGTCGCGCCGGCCAGTGCCCGCGGGCCGGCCGTCCGGACCACGGCGTAGGCCAGCAGCGCCCCGGCCACGGTCATCCCGATCGAGTTGCCCAGGCCGAGCGCGGCCACCGTCCAGCGGGCGGGCAGCGCGAAGGCGAGCGCGACGTCGGCGACCACGACCACCCCCCATCCGGCCACCACACAACCGGCGGCGGCGCGACCGTGGCCGGAGGCGTTCAGCGCGCGGCCCAGGTGCGCGATCAGCGCGTACCCGATCAGTCCCGGCGCGAACGCGGCCAGCGCCCAGGCCATCTGTTCGGGCTCGGTGGAGCCGGCCATGAACAGCGCGAAGAACCGCCCCAGCGGCGCGGCGGCGGCCAGCAGCAGCGCGGTGCCCGCCGCGCCGACCAGGAGCACGGTGCGGGTGGTTGCGGCGACCGCGTCCGCGAACGCGTCCCGGTCGCCGTCGTGCGCGTGCGCGCTCAGGCGCGGGAAGGCGGCGGTGGCGATCGGCACCGCGAGCACCGCGTACGGGAGCAGGTAGACCATCCACGTGGTCTGGTAGACGACCAGTGATCCGTGCGTGCCGCGCCCGTTGGCGAGCAGGATCACCGCGATCGTCGCGGCCTGCTGGGCGATCAGCGTCGCGACGCCGGCCAGCGCGAGGGTGCGTACCCGGTGGGCCACACCGTCCGGGAAGCGCAGCGCGGGGCGCAGCCGCAGGCCGGTCGAGCGCAGCGGCACGACGGTGACCAGCGCGAGGGCCAGGACGCCGGCGGTGGTGCCGAGCGACAGGGTCAGTTCGGCGCCGCGCGGCAGGGTGGCCATGTCGTCCAGATCGACGTCGTACCGGTTCGCGAAGAGCAGGTAGCTGCCGGCCACGACCAGGCTGGACACGAGCGGCGCGAGCGTCCCGGCCAGGAACCGGTGATGGGCCTGGAGGATGCCGCCGGCGACCACGGCGATCCCGTACAGCAGCACCTGCGGCACGAACACGAGCAACATCCGGGACGCGACGTCCGCGACGCCGGGGCCGTCCGCCTTGCCGGCCAAAAGCAGTTCGGCGATCGGGCGGGCGAGCAGCGCGCCGAGCAGCACGATCGGGGTCAGCACCAGGACGACCCAGGTCAGCAGCGCGGACGCGATCCGCCCGGCGTCCTCGCGCGCACCCTTGGCCACCGGCCCGGCCAGCACCGGCACCACCACGCTCGCCAGCGCCCCGCCGGCGACGATCTCGAAGACGATGTTGGGCACCGAGTTCACCGTGCTGTACGCGGTGCCCAGAACGGTGTCGCCCACCGTCCCGGAGAACACCAACTGCCGCCCGAACCCGGCCAGTCGGGCGAACACGGTGACCACGGCCATCAACGCGGCGGCACCGGCGATGCCCCGGACGACACCACGGGCCCGGGTGGCGCCGGGGGGTGCGGCATCGGGCCCGGCGTCGGGGGACGCACCCTGGGACCCGGTCGCGCCCGGCGCCGCGTCGGGGCCGGTCTCCGCGGGCAGGGCGTCGCGGGACGCACGGGAGCCGGTCCCGACCGGCGCGGCGGCGGATCCGGTGTCGAGGGGCGCGCCCGCGGACCCGGTCTCGGCCGGCGTGCCATCCGCCTCGCTGCCGTTCGATCGGCGCGGGCCGCCTCGTGTGGCCGTCACCCGTCGACCGGACCTGTCGGTAGCGAAGGGCCGATCGGGTCGGTCGGGGCGGCCCGCCGGCTCGGCACGCCTCGCGTACCGCTCGTCGGCCCACCCCGTCGCGCGCCCACGGGCCATCGGTCGTTGCCGGTCATGCCGGTGCGACGGCTCCCTCGGCGGCCGGCCGGCCGGGCGCCGGGGTCGCGGCGGGCGGACGGCGGCCGAGCATGTCGATCGTGTTCAGCGGCCGGTTGCCGGCGATGACCTTGGTGAAGCTGACCTTCTCGCTGGCCGCGGTGAACGCGCCGAGTACGAGCACCTTGGCCAACAGCCCCTTGCGCCCGGAGCCGGCCGCGAGGGCCACGCCCAGGGCCGCGCCCAGCGCGTTCGCGCCCGCGTCGCCGAGCATCGACTTCTCGGCCAGGTCCTCCGGCAGCAGCGCCGCCGCCGCGCCGACCGGGGCCGCCGCGAGGGCCGCCGCCGGGCCGCCCCGGAGCAGCCGCGGCGCGCCCGCGATCAGGACCGCCTTGGCCGCGCGACCCGGCCGCAGGTCGAACAGGTTGATCAGGTTGGCCGTACCCGCGACCACCACACCCGCGAGCAGCTTGTCCAGCGGCCGCCGCTGCACGAGCGCGCCCGCCGCGAGGCCGGCCACGCCGAGTCCGACGATCTTGACGCCACCGCTGGTCAGTTCGCCCTTCGCGAGCGCACCGAGGTGGCCCTTGAACCCGCGCCGATCACTCGACCCGGCCATGTCGTCGTACGTGCCGAACCCGGCCCCCGCGACCGCCGCCAGCACGCCGGCCGCCCGCCACCGACCGGGCACCCCCGGAGCGCACGCGGCGGCGACGGCCGTGCCGACCGCGGTCGCGGGCCCTTCGAGCAGGGTCAGCACCTCGCCGCGGTGGTTGCGCCGCTCCCACAGCGCGGCCTCGCCCGGCGGGCGGCGGGTCAGCGCGGCATACGCGGCTCGGGCCGCACCTGTCGCGGCCAGCGCGGTCGCCAGGCGGCCCGGCCGGCAGCGCCGAGCCGCGACCGGGGCCCCGGCACGGTCCGCGACACGGGCGGGGGCAGCGGCCTTCGTCACGACGTCTCCTTCTTCGGCAGCTCCGGCAACGGACCGTCGGTGGTGCCCGTCGTCCCGTATTGGCCGGAAGTACCCTGCTTGTCCTCGACCACCAGGGACCACACGACCGCGACCTGACCCACGGGCGTGTCGGCGGTGTCCACGGTGGAAACGGCCTTGGCGGTTTGATCGTTACGGCGCAGCGCCCAGATCACGCCGTTCTCCTGCGCGGCGGACGCGGCACCGGCCATGACCGTACCGTCGTCGCCGGTGTCCAGGGCGCGCGCGAGCGAAAGATGGATGTTGTTGATCCGACCCGGATCCTCCCCGCCGGTGGCCCCGGACGGCGCGACGATCACGACCAGGTCGGCGCCGGTGGCGGGGTTGTCCTTGACGTCGACGAAGCCGGCCTCCTTGAGCTTGGTCAAGGTCTCGGTCGCGGCTTGCGTGTTGTGCGTCGCGGGGGTGGTGGTGCCGTTGTTCTGGTTGGTGTTCTGACCGGGTGTGCCCTGTCCCGGGGTGCCCTGCCCCGGCGTCTGGCCGCTCGGCGGCGCGGACGTGGTCCCGGCACCGGTCGGCAGCGTGCCCGACGCGGGCGTGCCGGTGGGCGGCGTGCCGGCCGGCGTGCCGCTCGCGGGCGGCTGGGTCGAGGACCCGCCGGGCGTACCGGTCTGCGCCGGCGGCAGCGTCTCGGTGATCGCGCCCGCCAGCACCCGCGCCGCCCGATCGGTCGCCGACCCGGTCGGGAAGGCGGCGGCGTTGGCACCGAGCGCGGTGACCAGTTCGGTCTCGCGCTTGGGGTCGGTCCACGCGCCCTTGATCCCCACCTGGCCGGTGACCGTCGCGGACGCGCTGTCGAGCAGCTTGACCATGCTGTCGGTCAGCTTGGTGTCCGCGCCGGGCAGCGCGACCACGACCGCCTTGTGGCCGGCGAGCTTGCCCTTGACCAGCTCGGGTCCGACGGTGTTCATGATGCCGTTCAGGTACCGGGTACCGGCGTTTGCCCGATCCAGTTCGCGACGCAGCCCTTCGTTGTTCCGGGCCAGGTCCTGGACCTGCGTGTCGAGCCCGGTGACGGCTGCCTCCTTGAGGAAGGACGCGCCGAGTACGAGCCCGACCGACAGGGCCAGGAAGACCGCGATGATGGAGACGACGTGATATCTGAAGTCGATCAACTGAACAGTCCCTGGAGCCAGTAGACGAAGGCGTCCCACTGTGCCCCGAACACGTGGAAGTACGCGCGCCCGAGCGGGGTGACCCGCACGGTGACCGCGATGGTGACCAGCGCGGCGAGGCACAACATGAGCAGCGAAGTCGTGGAGATGCGGCTGCGGTACAGACGGCTGACGCCCTTGGCGTCCACGAGCTTGCCGCCCACCCGCAGCCGCGTGAGGAAGGTGCTCGCCATGCCGGCCCGGCCCTTGTCCAGGAACTCGACGAGCGTGAGGTGCGTACCGACCGCGACGATCAGGCTCGCCCCGCCGTCGTCGGCGAGCAGCATCGCGATGTCCTCGCTGGTCCCGGTGGCGGGAAAGGCGATCCCGTCCACACCGAGCTCGTCGAGGCGTTCCATCCCGGGGGCGCGCCCGTCGCGGTACGCGTGCACGATGATCTCCGCGCCGCAGCGCAGTGCCTGATCGGACACCGAGTCCATGTCGCCGACGATCATGTCGGGCTTGTAGCCGGCCTGAAGCAGCGCGTCGGCGCCGCCGTCCACGCCGATCATCACCGGGCGGTACTCGCGGATGTACGGCCGCAGCGCGGCGATGTCCTCGCGGTAGTGGTAGCCGCGGACCACGATGAGCACCTGACGGCCGTCGATCCGGGTCCGGATCTCGGGGACGCCGACGCCGTCGAGGAGCAGTTCGCGCTCCTCGCGGATGTACTTGAGGGTGTTCTCGGCGAACGCCTCGATCTGCTCGGACAGCCCGGCCCGGGCCTTCTCCATCGCCGCCGCGACCGATTCCGCGTCGAGCAGGGTGCCGACGGCGATCGGGTCGTCGCCGCGATAGAGCACGTTGTCCTCGACCCGGACCAGCTCACCCTCGCGGATCCGGTCGAGCACGCTCCCGCCGACGGCGTCCAGGAGCGGTACGCCTGCCTCCACGAGCAGCTGCGGCCCGATGTTGGGGTAGCGCCCGCTGATGCTCTCGGCGGCGTTGACGACGGCGGCCGGTCGGCACTTGACCAGCGCCTCGGCGGCGACCCGGTCGAGGTCGCCGTGGTTGATGATGGCGATGTCCCCGGGCCGAAGCCGCTTGGTGAGGTCCTTGGTACGCCGATCGACCCGGGCAAACGAACCGGTGACCTCGGTATGCCGTCGACGACGAAGCGCGGGAATCCTCACCGGCGCAATCCTGCCATGCGCGATATTTCTCGGCGGCCTCCGGCCGCTCTCCTCGCGCGCTCGTCGATCACTGGTCGACGATCAAGTCGTGGGCGCTGACGCGCCGGGAGGCGGCCGAATGCGCAGCGGCCGGGGGCGGGGGCCGGGCCGGGTCGTGAGGGCGGGGGTGGGGTGGGGGTGTGTCGGAGGGGCGAGGAGGGGTGAAACCGGAGCGCGGCTGTTACATGCGGGGTGCGGCGCAACGGCGCGCACGGCACGGGCCGCGAGCGGAGCGGAACGGCGAAACCGAAGCCACGGGGGCGGCGAGAGGGAAAAGCCCGATCGCGCACCGGCGCCAACCCACCGGGGCCGCGGGGCCGGGACAGGCCACTCGACGCCCCTGAAACCCCGACCTCCGTACCGAACGCACCGAACGCAACGGGTGGAGCGGGGGGTACACAACCCGGTCGACCAAGACGCAGCGGCAACCCGCGAGCCCGGCCGGATGCTCGACCCGTTCCGAAGCCGGCGGGGGTGCCGGCGAGGGGACGTCCCCCATCCGGGGGATCGGAATCAGCGTCTGCGGCGACGCGCCCGGGGGCGGGTCGCCGCAAGGCTGGTCCGCATGGAAACCACCGACCCCGGGAACCCCGCCGATCCACACGCCTCGACGACCGACCCGACCCGCGCCGACACCGACCTCCCCGCTCCACACCCCTCGGCGGCCACCGACTCGCACGCGGATGCCCCGGACGCGGCGGCCGCAGGTGCGCTGCGGCGGCGGTTGGCGTGGGTGGCGCTGCTCGCTTGTTCGCCGTATTTGTTGTTGAAGCTGCTCTGGGTGGTCGGGGTCGACGTGGGGGTCGTGCACCCCGACGAGTTGAATCGCACGCAGTGGGTGGTCGCGAACGCGCTCACCTTCGGGATGGACGCGATCGCGGCGCTGATCGCGTACCTGCTCAGCCGGCCGCGCGAGACCCGAATCCGGGCCTGGTTGATCACGCTGCCACTGTGGGTGGCCTCGGGGCTGCTCGTGGTGATCATGTCGGCCGTGCCGCTCAACCTGCTGGGCGCGGCGATCGGGGCCACCGACAATCCGTTCGCGGGCGACGACCTTCTCCGGCCCTGGGTGTACGCGATCGTCTACGGCGGCTTCATCGTGGAAGGCGCGGTGTTGTCGGGGGCCTTCGGGCTGTACGTCCACGAACGTTGGGGTGTGCTGTTGCGAATCCGGGTTCGGGCGCTGCCGGATCCGGCCGGGACGCGCGACGCGCAGCGGTTCCTCGGTACGGCCGCCGCCGTGCTCCTCGGCGTCGCGGGCGTGCTGCGGATGACGTGGGCGCTGGGTTCGGACCTCGGCATGAGTGGCCGCTGGGTCGCCGAGCGCAACGCGACCGGGCGGTTCATGGACGGCGTACAGGGTGGGCTCGCCCTGATCGGCGCGGTGGGCCTGATCGTGCTGGTGTACCGGATCGGTGGTGGGCGGGTCCGGGGTCCGTTGGCGATGGCCTGGTTCGGGTCCGGCAGCGCCTTCGGGTGGGGCGGCTGGATGGGGCTGATCAGCACCGCAGCCGCGCCCGAGAGCACGTTGGCGGAGCGGACCTCTGCGCTGCTCCATGTTGTCTACACTGCCGAAATGATCACCGGCGTACTGGCTCTGACCATCGGCTGGTTCTTCCTGTCCGAATACGCCCGACACACCGGTACCCCGCCTCGCGACCTGACTCCGCCGCCGGCCGAACACACCGCCGACCGGCCGGAACGGGATCGCGGGTCGCGTTCGGGCGGGTGTGCGGTCGGTGTGTGGACCGGGTGATCGGCGGGCTCGGGGGGCGGCTGCTCGGGCGGCGGGCTCGGTTGCGGTGGGTGCACCTGGTGTTGGGGGGTGCGTTGTTGACGCCCTTTCATCTCGCCGCGCTCACCGTGCTCACGGCTACCGGGCTGCTTCGGGACACCCCGGCGGAGCCGCTCACCTCGCAGTTCCTCGCGCTGGCGTTGGCGCTGCCGTTCGTGGCCGTGGCCGGCCTGGTTCCGTTCGTCCGCACTCTGGAGGGTGGCGCCGCGCGGGTGTTGTGCGCACCGGACGGCGAGGTGCTCGGCGTTCCGGCGATCGGTGCGTCGGCACGGCGGCGGTCCTCCGCGTGGTTCACGTTGCACGCGCTCCTGGGCGGTGTGGTCGCCGGTACGTCGCTCGCCGCGCCGCCCGCGGGTGTGGTGTTGCTGGTACTGCCGTCGGCCCCGGCGCTCGCCGAGGTGTTTCCGTGGGCCGAACCGGCAAACGCGCTCCCGATCGCCTGGATGCCGGTCGGCCTGGCGCTGCTGCTGCTTCCGCTGCCCGTATCCGTCGCCGCGGGCTCCTGGTTGGCCCGGCTCGCCCCGACCCTGCTCGGCCCGACCCCCGCCGACCGCCTCGCCCTCGCCGAGCAACGCGCCGAACGCCTCGCCGAACGCGCCCGGATCGCCCGGGACCTGCACGACTCGGTCGGCCACGCGCTCAGTGCGGTGGGCATCCAGGCGGCCGCCGCGGGTCGGCTCCTCGACCGTGATCCGGTCTTCGCCGCCCGGGCGTTGGCCGCGATCGAGGACACCGCCCGCGATGCGGTCGCCGAACTCGACCACGTACTGGGCCTGTTGCGCGAGGAATCCGACCCCGGCAGCGCACCGGTACCGTCCCTGACCGACCTGACCGATCTGATCGCCCGCACCCGCGCGGCCGGCGCCGAGGTCGACCTCGACCTCGAACTCGACCCGGTAGGCGGACCCGACGGCCTGCCGCGACTGGTCTCGCGCGAGGCGTACCGCATCGTCCAGGAGGGCTTGGCGAACGTATTGCGGCACGCCGGCGAGGTCCCGATCCGGCTCCGCATCGCGGTCGTCGACGGCCGATTGGCGATCGACCTGAGCAATCCCACCGGCGCTTCCCGGGCCACCCGACCCGGCGGCGGACGCGGCCTGCGCGGCGCCGCCGAGCGCGTCACCGTACTGCGCGGCACCTTCACCGCCGGCCCGCACGACGGCCGCTGGCAGCTGGCCGCCCGCATACCCCTGGAGGGACACTCGTGAGCACCCGTCCGGTCCGCGTGTTGATCGCCGACGACGAGAGCCTGGTCCGGGCCGGCCTGCACGCGATCGTCGCCGCGGAACCCGACCTGAGCGTGGTCGGCGAGGCGGCCACCGGCGCGGAGGCGGTCGAGCGGGTCCGCGAACTGCGGCCCGACGTGGTGCTGATGGACGTCAGGATGCCGGATTTGAACGGCATCGAGGCCACCGCGCGGGTGTTGCGCGACTCGCCGGATCCGCCGAAGGTGCTGGTGGTCACCACCTTCGAGAACGACGAGTACGTCTACGACGCGCTGCGCGCGGGCGCACACGGCTTCCTGCTGAAGCGGGCACGCGCGGACGACATGGTCCACGCGATCCGTACCGTGGCCCGGGGCGACTCGCTGCTCTTCCCCGCCGCGATCCGGGACTTGGCTCTCGCCCACTGCCCGGAACGCACCCACAACGCGGAACTCCGCACCCGAATCGCCCGACTCACCCCGCGCGAGCAGGAAATCCTGCGCCTGATCACCGCAGGCCTGGCCAACACCGAGATCGCCGAACGCACCGCGCTGGGCCCGGAAACGGTCAAGACGCACGTGGCCCGCGTACTCGCCAAGCTCGGTGTCCGCGACCGCACCCAGGCGGTGATCGCGGCGTACGAGAGCGGATTCGCGACGACGGGTCGGGGGCGGGCCGACGGCTGGGGGTAGTCACCCGTCGGGTCGGGACGGGCGGCGCAGGCTCTTGCGGAGGTGGTACGAACGAGTGTCGAGGTGCCGCACGCCCGGGGGCAGGACGTCGACCGGCTCGGCGGCGGCCGGGTACGCGGTGTACGCCTGTTCGTCGGTCCACTCGGTGTAGGCCATTCCCCGGGTGCCGTCCAGGTCGATGTGCACATGAGTGGCGATGCGGCCCGGGACCTGCTCGCGCACCGCTGTCCCGAGCACGAGTTCGGCCCACTCGCGGGCGGCCCGTGCGTCGTCCGCCTCGATGTCGTCGATCACGATCAAGACGGCCGGTGCCGGGAGGTCGGGGTGGATCGCGCTGCCGGCCAGGCGATAGCGGATCACGCCCGGACGCTCGATGCCGGGTACCACCTCGTCGATGCCGCGAACCAGCTTCGGGCGCGCGGTCCGGACGAAGGCCCGGTGCTCGTCGTCACCGGTCCACTGGGCGTAGTTCAGCACGCGCTCACCGTCGGTGCTCACGAAACAGTTGAGGGTGAGAAACCCGGTGGGCCACGGAACGCCCTCCCACTCGGCGATGGTCGCGTCCACTGCGGCGCGCTGACGTTCCGGCGTATGCACGATCCAGGGGCTGACCAGGATCGTGCCCACATCGGATCGGCGGACCCGGGGCAGCGGGTGGTAGGGGGAAGCGGTCACGGAAACTCCTCGATCTCGACGCCAGGATCCGCACCACCCTGCAACGTGAAGCGCGCTTGAGGTCAACCCCGGGCCGGGCGACGAGCCGGGTGTCGGGCGGCGCCGGAACAGCCGAGACGGGCACCGGCGGGACCGCTTTCGAAGCCCGGTGCGGGCGGGGCCTGTCGGCGCCGGCCGGTACTTTCCGTACACCTGAACGGGGCCGAGGGACGCACCCGCAATCGAGAGGCGTGGAAGCCGTGTCCATGTGGTTGACGCTGGTGAAGATCGAGCCCGCACTGCCGAACGAGGCACGGGAAAGTTCCGATCCGGTGGGCGAGTTGCGCGATGCCCGCAGGCGGGACGACGCGCACGGCGAGGACTACCGCGTCCTCTGTGGCATCGCCGAGGGCCGGGCCGAAGTCGAGGAGGGCACGGCCGAATGGATGAACGTGTATCCGGCCTTGGCCCGGGCGATCGGCAACGGATGCGCGGCCGTGGAGGCGTCCGGCCCGGGCCGCGCGGCGCCCTTCGTCCTGACTCCGGAGGAGGTTGCGCACGTCGCCGCAGGTCTCGCCGACGAAGGCTGGACCCGCTTCCTGGAGATCGCCCGCTTCTACGTCGCCGCCGCGGCCGAGGGCAGGGCCGTCGTCGGGGAAGTGACATAGGGCGAAAGGCGAGGCGGGGTCGACCGACACCCGTCAACGCGCAGGTGCGCCTCTGCCGATCCGAGCGAGAGGTCGTGCTCTTCACGGTTCGGCGCAGCAAACGCCGCGGTTCCCCGCGGTGTTCACCGCTGCCGTGATCATCGGCGCTAAGCTGCGGCCACTGTGCGGGCTCGGGGTTCGCCCGGGTTCACCAGAGGAGCACGACCACATGATGGGGCCGGCCCATTCCCTGTCCGGAGCATGCGCGTGGATGGCCGCCGGTGCCGCCGCGGAGGCCTATGGCCGACCGATGCCCTGGCCCGTCCTGGTGGTCGGCGGACTGATCTGCGCGGGCGCCGCGCTCGGCCCGGACCTGGATCACAAGGCGGCCACCGTCTCCCGCTCGTTCGGGCCGATATCCCTGATCCTCTGCGGCCTGGTCGACGCCCTGGCCACCGCCACCTACCGGGCCACCCGCAAGAAGGGCGACCCCCGCCGCAACGGCGGCCACCGCACGCTCACCCACACCTGGGTGTGGGCCCTGCTCGTCGGCGTGGGCGCGTCCGCGATCTGCGCCTACGGCGGCCGTTGGGGCGTACTCGGCGTGCTGTTCGTCCACATGGTGCTCGCCATCGAGGGCCTGCTGTGGCGCCAGGCCCGCCTGCACAGCGACATCCTGGTCTGGCTGCTCGGCGGTACGAGCACCTGGATGCTCGTCGAGATCCTGAACCGGCCCGGGAACGGCTCGAATTGGTTCTTCACCGAGCCGGGTCGGGAGTACTGGTGGGTCGGCCTCCCGATCGCGCTCGGCGCGCTCACCCACTGCATCGGCGACGCGCTCACCGTTTCCGGCTGCCCGATCCTGTGGCCCATACCGATCGGCCGCAAGCGCTGGTACCCCCTGGGCCCACCCAAGTCCATGCGCTTCCGTGCCGGGGCCAAGGTCGAGGTCAAGGTCCTGATGCCACTCTTCATGGCCGCCGGCGGCCTGGGCGCCGTCGGCGCACTCGGCTACCTCGGCTGACCCTTCCTCCGTGAGGTCGACCCGACGCCCGACACCCGCCGCGTCCGGCACACCGAACCCGGGCAGCCGGTCACTGCCCGGGCGTCCCGACGGACCGGTCCGCCCCGGGGGTGAGCCTCGGGGGCGGACCCGGCCTGCTCGGCGCCCGAACGATCAATACCCCGCCGGCGCCGGCCAGTGGCGCTCCACCCCGATCGCCTCCAACTCCGCGGCGAACTCGTCGAACAACGCCGCGTCTTCCCGGACCGCATGCGGCTCGACGCCCCGCTCGAGGCAGTAGGCCGCGAGGTGGCCGACCACCTCGCCGATGTTCCATTCCACCGGGTGCAGCCGGTAGCAGCCGTTGGAGATGTGCGTCGTACCGATGTTCTTCGCCGCCGGCAGCAGGTTGCGCATCCGGATCGGCAGGAGCGCGCCGAGCGGGATCTCGAACGGCACGCTGGCCACGTCGATGTAGTTGTCGCCGCCGGTCGAGGGGTGCAGGTCGATCCGATAGGCGCCCACGCCCACCGAGTCCGGGAAGTGGTGGATCCCGTGCGTGCCCAGGATGTCCCGGGAGACGTGGTGTTCGGTCACCGTGGTCACCGCGCGGATCCGCCGCGACTCGCGCACGTACGCGGACTTGGCCAGCCCGTCCGCGGTACCGACCACGTCGTGCCGCAGCCGCAGTCCCGGATACCCGGTGCCGCCGTCCGGCCGCGGCGCCTCGGTCTGGAGCCAGTACAGCACCGACAACGACAGCTGCTTGGCCTCGCGATGCGCGGCGGCGGCCTCGTCCGCGCCCACCTCGATGATCGGTCGCAGCCAGTAGTCGTTCAGCGGCCAATTCACCAGCGTGATGTCCGAGTCCACCGCGCCCGGCTCGAACAGCCCCTTGGCCAGGATCCGGCGGAACAACCACAGATCGTCGCCGCCCGCGTTGGCGCTCTGGTCGGCGTTCACCGCGAGCGGGTCACCGGTCGGCCGCGGGTCGAACGTACGCACCTCCGGTTCCAGGGTGCGCGGATCCGGCGCGAGGAAGCCGAGCAGCGGGCCGGGCCAGAAGTCCGGCCGGTACGACCGCCAGAACTCGTAGTCGGCGGGCCTGTCGATCACGTGGTTCTCGCCCTCGTGGTACGACACGGCGAAGCAGTAGGTGATGCCCTGCATGTTCAACGGCTCGGGCCACGCGGGCGCGTTCGGCTCGTCGTGCTCGTCCCGGGACTCGGCGCCGGTGACGTACTCGGCCTTGGCCAGCGGGAGCAACTCGCCGGTCTCGGTCGCGTCCAGCACGTACGCCGCGCTGATCGTGTGCGACTCCTCCGTGCGCACGCCCCACAGGGTGACCGCGCGGACCCGGTCGCCGTCCGCGAACACCTCGGCGGGCACGTGCTCCAGAAGTATTCGCAGCCGCCCGGACGCCAGGTGCGGCGCGAGCAGCGCCTGCAACACGGCCAGCGCGGCCCGCGGTTCGTGGCACAGCTTGCTCACATAGCCGGCGCCGGGGTTCAGTTCGCGCCGGGCCCGGGCCGCTCCGGTCAGCGGATACCAGGTCCGGTAGTGGTCGCGGATCGCGGTGCGCAGTTCGCGATAGCTCGCCGGGGCGCCGTAACTCTCGATCCAGGGATGCTCGTCCGGCGGCACCGCCTGCGCGGTGAGTTGCCCGCCGATCCAGTCGGTCTCCTCCGTCAGTACGACCGTTCGGCCCGCACGGCACGCGGCCAGCGCGGCGGCGACTCCGCCGAGCCCGCCGCCGACGATGAGGACCTCGGTGCTGATTTCGGACATGGTGAAGCCTTCCGTGAACGCGGTGATGGTGGGACGTACTACGGAGCCGGGCCGCACAGCGGCACAGGCAGCCCGACCCTCGGTCGCGGCCGGGTGACGCGGTTCGAAGCGGTGAAGCCGGTGGAACGGAATCCGGCCTGTGGCCCCCGGAACAATGGCGAGCCACGAAGCCGGGCAAGTCGCGCCGAAAACTGGGAAGTCGCTGCGGTCCGTCGCAAATCATGCCGAAGCACAATGAATCGAGGCAGGAGAGCAGGAGCCGGCGGCGAATCGATCGACCACCCGGCCGCCCGCCGGTCGGGCCGTCAGGCCGGTCTCACCGCACCGCCCCCGCCGTCTGCCCCGGCACCGCCTCGCAACTCATCAACTGGTGCCTCGCCAGGTTCGGATCCCCCGCGATCAGGCCGGTGAGCAGGCGGACCGCCGCCGCGCCCATCTCCCGTCGCGGGACCGAGAAGCCGGACAGGAACGCCGGCCCGGGCACGGCGTGTTCGGGTGCGCCCAAAGTGGCCAGCGACAGGTCCTCGGGAAACCGGTAGCCGGCCTTCGAGGCAGCGGCCAGCACCGCCCGATGCGCGGCGTCGGTGTCGGTCGCCTCGGTGACGATCGCGGTGACGCCCTGCTCGTACCAGCCCCGCAACCGCTCGGCGGTCAGGTCCGAGCCGTCCGTGCGCACCACGGTGGACGGCTCGACCGGCAGGCCGCACTCGGCCATGCCGCGGCGGAACCCCGCCTCGCGGTCGACCGCGCTGATCGCGTCGTCGAGTTCGCGGACGTAGAGGATCCGGTGGTGGCCCAGCTCGGCCAGGTGACGTACGACCTCCGCCGTCGCCGTCACGTAGTCCGCGCCGACGTACGGCAGTCGGTCGCCGAAGTCGTCGTGTCGGCCCAGATAGACCACCGGCAGGTCGGTGGCCAGCAGCCGGTCCATCTCCCGGATCGGCAGATGCCGACCCATGAACAGGCAACCGTCCGCCAGCCGGACCCGGTTGAGCACCTCGGCGTGCGGCCGTTCGCCGGTCACGCTCGAAGCGATGAACATCAGCAGGTCGTAGCCCTGGGCAGCGGACTCCTGCTCGATGCCGACCAGGAACGGGTGGTAGGCGTGCGACATTTCGGTGGGGAAGGTCGCGGTGAACGTGTACAGGCCGAGCAGGTTGTTCTGGCCGGCCGCGAGGCGCTTCGCTATCGGGTCGGGCATGTAGCCGAGTTGCTCGGCGGCGGCCATCACCTTGCGCCGGGTCTCGTCGGCGATCCCGACCGCCGCCGAACCGCCGCTGAGGATCAGGGACACCGTCGGCTGCGAGACGCCGGCCAGGCGGGCGATGTCCGCCTGGCGGGGCCGGTTCGCCCGGGAACCAGCCGGCCGCCCGGGCCCGCCGATCGGCTTCATGTACTCCTCCAAATACCTGACAACAGGTTCCTAATGCGCATCAGATCTATCGATCCAGTATATCCGGTCACGGTGCGTAATCCACCGGGCTCAACCGCCCCCGCCGAATCCACCGAACGCCCCGCACCCGTCGAGTCCACCGCGCCCACCCACCTCACGGTGCCTCCAGCCCCCCGTCCGGCCGCCGTACCCGGGCGGCCCACCGCTCGTGCAGGTGGGTCTGCGGTGGGTACCTCGCCGCCATCGCCTCGTCCAGATCGACGCCCCAACCGGGCCGATCCGAAGGGGTGATGTAGCCGCCCACCGTGCGCAGTGTGCCGGGAAACACCTCGTGCACCCGCTCGGGGTAGACGTGCTGTTCCTGGATGCCGAACGCCGCGCTGGTCACATCCAGCGTGACGTTGACCGCCGCGCCCACCGGCGACACGTCCGGCGGTCCGTGCCACGCGGTCCGTACGCCGGTCAGCTCGCACAGCGTGGCCAGCTTCCGGGCCGGCGTCAGCCCGCCCACCGCCGAGACGTGCACCCGCAGGTAGTCGACGCCGCCGGAGGTGATCAGACGCGTCGCGTCGGTCATCGAGGTGAGCAACTCCCCCGACGCAATCGGCATCGGCGCGGCGGCGCGCACCTCGGGCAACCGGTCGAAGTGCTCCGGTGCCAGCGGGTCCTCCAGGAAGAACAGCCGGTACGGCTCCAGCGAACGGGCCAGTCCCACCGCCTCCTTCGGGGTGAGCCGGTTGTGCGCGTCGTGCAGCAGCCCGAGTTCCTCGCCGAGCACCTCGCGGGCGCGCTCGAACAGGCGCGGCGCGGTGCGCAGGTAGTGGCCGACGTCCCAGCCGTCCGGGTAGGGGGCGCCCGGGTGGCCACCCGGCGTACCGTCGGCGCCATAGGTGCCCAAGCCGGGCCCGCCGCTCTGCAACCGCACGTAGCGATAGCCCTGTTCGGCCAGCGCGGCCACCCGCTCGATCGACTCCTCGATGTCGCCGCCGCGGGCGCCGGTGTACACCGCCGCGCCGCCGCGCACCCGACCGCCGAGCAACTCGTAGACCGGCACGCCCAGTCGTTTGCCGGCGATGTCCCACAGCGCCTGGTCGATCCCGGACAGCGCGTTGTTGTGCACCGGGCCGCCGCGCCAGTAGGAGGAGAAGTGCAACATCCGGAAGATGTCCTCGATGTCACCCGGATGCCGACCGATCACCATCGGCGCGAGGTGCTCCTCGACGGCCGAGACGACCGCGTGGAACCGCTGGGTGAAGGTGGCGCAGCCGAGCCCGTACAGCCCCGGCTCGGACGTGTCGATCCGCACCACGACGAGCGGAACACCCCCGGGCGCGGTGACGATCGCCCGCACCGCGGTGATGCGCAAGGCGTCCCGGGCCGGCCAGGGAGCCTGCGTCTCGGGCATCGCCGCGGGCGCGGCCGGACCGGCCGGTGGCGCGAGCGCCGCCGCCGGGGCCGCGCGATCGGCCGGAGTCCTCTCGGACGTGGTCATCAGGGTCGCTCCTGGGGGTACGGATGCCGGGCGGTGAAGCCGAGGAGTCGCCGCGCGGGGGTCAGGTCGATCGGGACCGAACGGGCCGGGAACACCGCACGGCAGGGCACGTCCGGGAGATGCCCGGCGAGCAGGTCGCCGGTGGATGCCGCCATCAGGGTGTCCGGCGCCGCCACGAACAACACCGGCGCACCCGTCACCCCGGGCGCGGTCAGGCCCAGTACGCACGCCCGTGCCGCGTCGCGCAGGTCGAGGTAGCTCCACACCTCCGGCGCGCCGAGCGCCGGATTCCCGGCCAACCGCGCGGCGTGCCCGGCCAGTCGGTCCGGGTCGCCGAGGAACGGGAGGCGCAGCGCCACCGCCGTCATCCCGTGCCGCCGGTGCATCATCGCGGCGGTGGCCTCGTCGACCTGCTTGGACAGCGCGTACGGATCCTCGATGCACGGCGGCAACGCGGTGTCCAGGGGCAGGTACGCCGGCTGCGGCCGAGGCGTGGAACGGGCGAACGGCAGGCCGGTCACCGACAGGCTGCTCGCCAGCACCGCACGCCGCACCCCCGCCCGCCCCGCCTCGTTCAGCACCACGAACGTGGCCTGCGTATTCGTGGCGAAGACCACCTCGGGCGCGGCCACTTCGGGCGAGGCGAGCGCGGCCAGGTGGATCACCGCATCGACCCCGTCGAGCGCATCCACCACGGCCTCGGGGTCGCGCGCGTCGCCGACCACCACCCGGTCGGCCCGCAACCGCCCGACATCCTCGGCCGCCGACGCGACGACCAGGGCGGTCACCGGCACGCCCCGATCGGCCAGTTCGGCCGACACGGCGGTCCCCAGCCGCCCCGCGGCCCCGGTCACCAGGACCCGGGTCATCCGAGTCTCGGCGGCAACGGCATCGAAGCCACGCTCCTCGTCGTCCGTGCGAACCCCGCTCATTTGAGCCCCGTGAAGGCGATCCCGCGCACGATCTGCCGCTGGAAGACCAGGAACACCACGACCGGCGGGATGATCGCGATCAGCATGCCCGCGATCAGCAGGCTCTGGTCCGAGGTGTCCGCGAGTCGCGGCAACGCCACCGCCAGCGGCTGCTTGTCCGTGTCGGTGATGGCGATCATCGGCCAGAGGAAGTCCTTCCAGGCGTTCATCACCGCCAGCAGCGACACCACGGCCAGGATCGGCCGGGACATGGGCAGCACGATACGGGTGAGGATCCGCCACGGACCGGCGCCGTCCAGGCGTGCCGCCTCCAGGAGTTCCTTCGGAATGCCGTCGAAGAACTGCTTCATCAGCAGCACGTTGAAGGCGTGCGCACCGGCCGGGAGCCAGACCGCCATCGGCGTGTTCGCGATCGAACCCCCGGTCGGCGGCAGGTCCTGGATGGTCAGGTAGAGCGAGACCATCGACACCGTGCCCGGCAGGAACAACGTGGCCAGCACCGCGGCGTAGACGTACTTCCCGTAGAACGGCCGCAGCACGGACAGCGCGTAGGCGCCGGTCACCGCGACGAACAACTGCACGAACCACGAACCGCCCACCAGCACCACGGTGTTCATCAGATAGCGGCCGAGGTCCAGGCTCGTCCACGCGGTGGAGATGTTCGACCAGTGCGCCTCCTCCGGCCACAGCGCCAGCGGGTGCCGCAGGGACTCCTGGGTGGAGGAGATCGAGCCCTTGAACACCCAGTAGATGGGCCCCGCGCCCTCGATCACCAGCGCCGCGATCAGCAACAGTTGCGTGGTGCCCAGGCCGATCCGGGTGAGCGGGCGGCGGCGTTCCGCCTCGGACATCACGCCCCTGGGGCCGGTACTCATGTCTTCTCCCTGACGCCGGTACTCATCGCGTCCCCCTGACACTGGTACTCATGTGGTCCCCCATGTGCGGGTGAGCCGCAGATAGATCGCCGACAGGACCGCGAGCACCGCGGCCAGGCTCACGCTCAGCGCGGCGGCGCTGCCGTAGTCGCCACCGACGAACGCGTAGCGGTAGATGAGCAGCAGCACGGTGACCGTGGAATCCTCCGGGCCGCCGTCGGTGAGCACGAACGGCTCGGTGAAGACCTGGAAGGTGTTGATCACCTGGAGCAGCATCATGATCAGCAGGATCGAGCGCATGTGCGGCAACGTGACGTGCCACAACCGGCGCCGGACCGAGGCTCCGTCCAGTTCGGCGGCCTCGTACAACTCGGTCGGCACACTCGCGAGCGCGGCCAGATAGATCAGCACCGCACCGCCCGCACCCGCCCAGGTCGCCTCCACCACCAGGCTCGTCATCGCGGTGTCGGCGGACTGCAACCACGGGTACGGGCCCAGGCCGACCTTGCCGAGCACCTCGTTGAACAATCCCGTGTCCGGGTCGTAGAACCACTTCCACATCAGCACCGCCACCACCGGCGGCACCACCACCGGCAGGTAGACCAGCACCCTCATCAGCCCGCCGCCGCGCCGCAGTTCGGACATCAGCACGGCCAGGAACAGCGGCAGCGGGAAACCGATCAGCAGTGCCAGGCCGGTGAACACCACCGTGTTCCACACCGCCGTGCCGAGCAGCGGATCGTCGAGCAGGGTCCGGTAGTTCTGCAGGCCGACCCAGGTCGCCGGCTCGACCAGGTTGGTCTGCTGGAAGCTGAGCACCAGGCTGCGGATGATCGGCCACCAGGAGAACAGGCCGAACACCAGCACGGTCGGCAGCAGGAACAGCGCCGGCACCACATGCCGGGAGCCGCCGCGCAGACGGTTCGCCCCCGGAGGGCGCTTCCCGGCGGGCGCCGGTGCGACGGCCGGCGAACTCTCCCGGGGAATGGTCGGCGTACTCACGGCGCGACCTCGCCGCGGCGCCGGCCGCTCACTGTGCCTGCGCCTTCTCGAAGACCGGCCCCAGCCGGTCGGCCGCCTTGGCCAACTCGTCGTGCGGGTCGGCGTCCTTGCGGGTCAACACGGCCTGCACCACGGTGTCCAGCGCCCCGTACAGGTCCTGCGCGGCGACGGGCGGCTCCACCTGGTAGTCCAGCTTGCCCACGCCGGTGACGTAGGGCGCGAAATTCGCGGCCGGGATGTTGGCGTGCTTGTTGATCGCCGTGTTGACCGGGTCGGACACCGCGGCGGAGTAGAACGGCAGTGTGGGCAGGCCGACCGCGAGCTTGTCCGCGGCCTGGGCGAGCGCGAGTTCCTCGGCCGCGGCCGGGTCGTAGGCGGGCTTGAGGTAGAAGTAGTCGATCCACTTCACCGCCGCGGCCCGCTGCGCCGGCGTGGCCTTGGCGCTGACCACGGCCATCAGGCCGCCGAGCAGGGTGGCGCGGCCACCGTTCTGCTGCGGGAGGGCGGCCATGCCGAAGTCGGCGGGCTTGCCGGAGTACTGGGTGATGTAGCGGTTGTAGCTGTTGACAGTGCTGATCATCATGCCGATCTTGCCCGCGGCGAAGTCGCGTTCGGCGTCCTGCTGGGTACGCAGGTGGTTGTTGCCCATCGAGTCGTCCTGCCAGCGCATCGCGGACAGTTGCCCGAGCGCTTTCTCGGCCGGGCCGTCGAGCAGTGACGGCGCGTACTTGTCGCCGACCTTCTTCTCCATCGAGCCGCCGTAGGCGTAGGTCATCGCGGTCAGGATCCAGCCGCCGGTGTTCTTGACCGTCATCTGGGTGTAGCCGGTGGCGCCGGTGGCGGAGATCTTCTTGGCGGCGGTGCGCACCTCGTCCCACGTGGCGGGCGGCTTGTCCGGGTCCAGGCCGGCCTTGGTAAACAGGTCGCGGTTGTAGACCAGGCCGAGCGCGTACTCGGTGACCGGCAGCCCGTAGACCTTGCCGTCGGCGGCGGTGGCCGGGGCCAGCGCGCGCGGATCCAGGTCGCCCGAGTGCGGCAGGCCCTTGACCTCGGCACTCAGGTCGGTGATCTGCTTGCGCGCGATCAGGCCGGGCGGTTCGGTCAGCGGCACGGTCAGCACCGTCTCGGCGCTGCCGCCGGCCAGCCGGGCGGCGAACGTGCGCGCGTCCCACTGGGTGTCGGTCGGCTTGAGCTTGATGTTCGGGTTGGCCTTCTCGAACGCCGCGACCGCGTCCAGGAATTGTTGCCGCGTCTTGGGTGCCGTGGTCGCGGGCATGCCCGCGACGGTGATCGTGGTCCTGCCGGAGGAGCCGGCACCGCCGGACTTGCCGGACTCGCCGGACGAACAACCGGCCGTGCCGGCGACGAGGGCGAGCGCGAGCGCCCCGGCCCCTGCCACCGCCCGACGGCGCCGACGCCGGTGCGTGCTGACCGGGACTGACTCGGCCACGGGTACCTCCCTGGATCCTGATGCTGCGGTCCGGACGTTGCTACGGAAGTCGCGGAAGTTGCCGCGGCTGTTGCCACGGCTGTCGGCAGTGGATCCGGAGGTGCTCCGGAAGTGCCTGCCATTCCGGACGCCGATCTGCGTCCGAGTGCGATGAGGTCGTATCTAATTCGCATTAGGAAGATGTGTCAAGAGCGTGGCCGACAGGTTTCGCGGCCCGGCGAATCAGACATACGGCGGCCTTGACTCGTGTCGAGGATCGGAGTACACCTTCGCTCTAATCCGCATTAGGTGAACCCTGTCGCTCGGGAAAGGGATCCTCATGTCCGCCCACCGCACGCCCGACGACCACGCCGACGACCGGGCCGTTGACCAGCCGGGTGACCAGGCCGACGTCCACACCGCGCACCGATCCGAGGACCGCGCCGACGGCCGGCGCGGCGCCCATGCCGCCGCCTCCGCCGCCACCCGGCCGGGCCGTCCCGGATCCGACGCCGGTCTGCGTCGACGCGGCTTCCTGGCCGGGGCGGTCGCGGTCGGCGCGGCCGGCGCGGCGCTGTCCGGAACCGCCTTCGCGGCCGGCCAGGCCGCCCCGGTGACCGTCTCCGCACCGGGCATCAGCCTGACCGCGGGCGCCGACGGCTACGTCTCGGTCCGCGACGGCGCCGGCGTCGAACGAATCCGGCTGACCCGATTCATGGCCAAGGACACCGTGGCCGGCATCCAGCAGACCACCGGCGGCACGCCGTCGGCGATCACGCTCGCGGACGGCAGACCGGCGATCCGGGTCGAGTACACGCTGCCCGCCGCCGCGAACGGGATCACCGTCCGAGGCACCTTCGACGTCACCCCGCACCGCGCGCATCTGCGCTGGGAGGTGGGCGGCTCGACCGGGCTGATCCCGGCCGGCTTCATGTTCGGGCGCACCGTGCTCGCGCCCACCGCGCCGGAGCGCCTGGTCGCGCTGACCACGTGGAACCGGGACGCGGGCGGCGGCATCCCGTACGAGACCAACGCCGGCGTGGTCTACCGGGAGACCTGGGCCGACACGAACGCGTACTTCCGGCTCGCCGGCACCACCCCCGCCTGGACCAACGCGACCTGGATCCACGCCCCCGGCACCGCGACCACCGACGGCGCGGTGACCGAGGCCGATCTCGTGCTCGGCTCGATGCGGCCCGCGGCGGCCGGCACCACCGGATCGTCCCGCCCGCTGGGCGTCGAGGTGTGGACCGACCGGCCGTTCTCCCTGTGGGACCAGGGCGGCGTCCCGATGCCGCTGCACGCCGAGGTCGCCAACGGCGGCACCGCCGAACGGACCGTACGGGTGTCCTGGTGGGCGCGCGACTTCGACGGCCGGGTGCTGGGCAGCGGCGCGGTCACCGGCACGATCGCGGCCGGCGGCACCTGGACCCAGACCTTCACCGTCACCTCGCCACCGCAGGGCATCGTGTTCACCGAGGTGAGCGCGACGTCCGGGACGGACGAGGCGTTCGCCCGGACCAACCTCGCGGTGTTGCCCCCGTTCACGTACCAGGCGGGCGCCGACAGCATGTTCGGCATCGCCAACTACCCGTGGCTGCTCGAGCCGGACACCCCCGCCGTACTGGGCCTGATGCGGCGGCTCGGCATCAAGCGGGTGCGGATCTCCTACGACGGCGGCCCGGGCCTGCCGCCGGCCACGCTGGACGCGGCCGGCCTCGCGCACAACATCGAACTGGCCGGCATCCCGCTCGGCGGCACCACCGCCCAGGTCGCCGCGTGGGCGGACACCAATACGGCCAAGGCGATCGCGGCCGACGCGGACTGGTTCGAGGTGGCCAACGAGATCAACAAGCCGTGGATGAGCGGGCAGACCGCGTCCGCCTACGTGCGCGACGGCCTGCACCCGGTGCGCGATCGGCTGACGGCGGCCGGGGCCCGGACCAAGGTGCTCAATGCCGGCCTGGCCGGGATGGATCACGTGTGGACCAGGAACTTCCGCGACGCGGGCGGCTGGGACCTGATCGACGGCTTCGCCTTCCATCCGGGCCGGGGCAACTTCACCCCCGATTACGCCCCGGCGCCCGCCGACTGGACGATGGGTGATCACGGCACGTACTGGAACTTCCTCGGCGGCCTGCACAAGGCCCGCGAGGTGATCGCCGAGTACGGGGCCAAGGAGCTGTGGCTGACCGAGGCCTACGCGTGCACCAAGCCGAACAGCTGGTGGCACGACACCTATCGGCATGCCGCGGAGAACGTGCTGCTGACCCTGGCGTTGGCCAAGGCCGAGGGGGTGCGCTGCGTGAACTGGTACCAGCTGCACGACAGCGTGCTGGGCAAGCCGCAGTGGGCCGACCCGGCCAACTCCGAGTACCACTACGGCCTGATGCACCGCGACCTCGGCGCCAAGCCGTCGGCGCTGGCCTACGCGACGGCGGCCCGAGTGTTGGATCGGGCGGTGTTCGTCCGCCGGTTGACCATGGCCGACCCGGACCTGCACGGCCTGCTGTTCTCCTCGCCGCAGGGGCCGATCTCGATCCTGTGGAGCCGCAAGGACGGCTACGTGCTCAACCCCGACCACCCGGGCGACTCGGGCTGGTTCGCCGCGCCGGAACCGTGGGTGGACGGGTGGCGGACGAAGACATCGCTGACGGTTGCGGCGGCGCCCGCGACCGACGCCTCAACGGCGAGGCGGCCGGTGCGGGGGCATCACGGCGGAGGACGAAACGCCGCGGCAACGGTCCGCGAGGTGGACTGCATCGGGCGCGAGCGGTTGTTGACGCCGGTGCATGGGCGAGTGGAACTGCGCCTGGACGGCGCACCTCGCATCTACTACGGCCTGACGGACACCCCGGACGCGACCTGCTGAGCCGGCGGGCACGGCCTGCCGCGCCTGCCGGCCGGGCCGATCGGCGCCCGTCGGATGGCCCGGCCGGGTGAAGCGGGGCGGCGGCGGACTCGGGGCCGCCGCCCCGGTCCGGGGTCGGTCAGTTGTAGGTCAGGGGCGGGGTGAGCGGGGTGCGGGTGACGCAGTACCAGCTGGGCCACGACCCGCCCGGGAACAGCACCCGCAGGCTCCAGTTGCTCGGGGACGGCGGAGTGCCGGTGAGCACCGCGTTCAGCGGTTGGCCGGGCGAGATGGTGCCGCTGACCTTCGGGATCGCGCCGAGGTTGAGCACCGGCGAGGACGCCGGGTAGGGCGGGTTGATCGCGCCGTCGTAGACGACGCCGCCACTGGGCCCGTTGAAGAGCACGGTGGTGTTGATCGAGTTGGCGGGGAAGCCGACCGGGATCGTCCGGGCGATGCTCACCTTCAGCACACCGCCACCGGTGGAGTACGTCACCTTCGCGGTGAACGCTCCACCCCTGGTGTCCACGCAGTTGTACGGGGACGTCGACGGCCCGCCGGCGGAGGCGCTGCCGACGAATGCGGTCAGGGCGGCGAGTGCGCCGGCGGTGGCGAGCGCAGCGAACTTGGCTGACCTGGCGCGTTTGGACATACCTGTCTCCTGGGTTGGTTTCTGGGCTGGACCCGAACCGTGCGGAGGAGCAGAAGTACACGCGGGACCCAGTAGAGCAACCCGAGCCCCTGCCGACAAGCGGACAGAACGACATGGCGCGATTTGGCAAGTGGGGCGGCGGTCGGGGCACACGACGTGGGGCGCTCATCATCGGCCGCGGTCGCGGGGGCTGCGGGGCCGGGCGGCCGGCTCGGGGGCGTGGCAGGCCCAGCCCACCGGGGCCGCAGAGGCTGCGGGCCCGGCCCGGCCGGGTCGCGGGCGCAGCAGGCCCGGGTGGCCGGGGTCGCAGGGGCTGCGGGCCCAGGTGGCCGGGGTCGCGGCACGAAGAGTCCGACCGATCGGGGTCGCGGGCGCGGCGACGCGGTGGACCAGAGTCGAGGGCGCAACGTTGCTTCTTGTCGGGCTTCTTGTCGGGCGTCGTCGGGACGGTGTGTCCCTCCGCTTCGCTCCGGGCCACACCGTCCACACTTTGCGGCTCCGCCGCTCTCCGCGCTGCGCGCGTCGATCACCGGGGGCCACGCGGGTCGTGGGCGCTGACGCGCCGAACCGCAGCCCGACTCGGCGACCCAGGCGAGGCCCGATCCCTCATCGCAGCCAACCCGGCCAACGGCAGGCGGCGACACCGAAGGCGCGAAGGCGGAACACCCGCCTCGGCTACGAAAGCTCAGCCGCGTCGCAGGCGCCGACGCGCCACGACCCAGCCAGAGAGCGCGGCCACCCCGCGACCCCGTGACCCGGACGAAGCCAGACTCCACACCGCAGCCAACTCACCTGCTCGGCGCCGGCCCACCACACCTGGGCCTCGGGGCCGGAGCAGGTCGTCTCGGTGCCTGTGAAACCGCAGCCTCCGCGCCGAACGCGACGGGTGGAGCGGGTGGGTGCACAACCCGGCCGACCGAGACGCGACCCCGACGCCCCCGCCCAACCCCCGAATCCCATCAGGGCCATGCGGCCACGAGCATGTCAGTCTTCGCGCTTGGCCCCCGCGGCCGTGGCCAGGAGTTCCTCCGCGTGGGCTCGGCCCAGTTCGGAGTCCTCCAGGCCCGCCAACATGCGGGAGAGTTCACGGACCCGGGCGGCGTCGTCGAGGGAGACCACGCCGGAGCGGGTGACCGTGCCGTCGCTGGACTTTTCGACCACCAGGTGGCGGTCGGCGAAGGCCGCGACCTGGGGAAGGTGGGTCACCACGATCACCTGGGCCACCCGGGCCAGGCGGGCAAGGCGGCGGCCGACCTCGACCGCGGCCTTGCCGCCGACGCCCTGGTCGACCTCGTCGAAGACGAAGGTGGGGACCGGGTCGGCGCCGGCGAAGACCACCTCGACCGCGAGCATCACGCGGGAGAGTTCACCGCCGGAGGCGCCCTTGGCCAGGGGGCGTGGCGGTGCGCCCGGGTGCGGGGACAGTTGCAGTTCGACCTCGTCCACCCCCATCGGGCCGTAGGCCAGGACACGATCGCCCACCGGCAGGCCGTCCGGGTCGTCCACGCCGGAGATCGCCACGCCCACGCGCGCGTACGGCATCGCCAGCGCGGTCAGCTCGCCGGTGACCGCCGCCGCGAAGCGCTCCGCCGCGGCGTGCCGGGCCGCCGACACCTCACTCGCCAGCGTTGCCAACTCGCCCCGCAGCGCGTCCCGTTCGGCGGTCAGCTCCTCGGTGCGGTCGTCGTCGCCGTCCAGCTCGGCCAAGCGCGCGGCCGAGCGCTCGGCCCAGGCCAGCACCTCGTCGATCGACTCGCCGTACTTGCGGGTCAACGCGGACAGCGCCGCCCGCCGCTCCTCCGCCGCCGCGAGCCGGACCGGGTCCGCGTCCACGCCGGCCGCATAGGACGCCAGCTCGCCCGCCACGTCGGACACCAGATACCCGACCTCGCCGAGCCGATCGGCCAACGCCGCGAGCGCCGGGTCGTGTGCGCGTACCGCCTCCACCGCGCGGTGTGCGGCGCCCAGCAGCGTCGAGGCGTCCACCGCGTCCGTACCGGTCTCCGGGTCGCCCAGCAGCGCCTCGTGCGCCGTGGTCGCCGCGGTGCGCAGCGCGTCGGCGTGGCCCAGTCGCAGGGTTTCCGCGGCGAGTTCGGCATCCTCGCCGGGCTGCGGCACGACCTGCTCGATCTCGGTCAGGCCGAATCGCAACAGATCGGCCTCCTGCGCGCGTTCGCGCGCCCGGGTGGTGATCTCGGTCAGTTCCGCGCTCACCTCGCGCAGCCGTCGGTAGACCCCGCCGTACGCCTTCAACGGCGCCGACACCGCCTCGCCGGCATACCGGTCCAGCGCGCCGCGCTGGCGGGCCGGGCGCAGCAGCCGCTGCTGGTCGGTCTGGCCGTGCACCGCGATCAGGTCGTCGGCCAGGTCGGTCAGCAGCCCGATCGGCGCCGCCCGCCCGCCCACATGCGCGCGCGAGCGACCCTCGGCCGAGACGGTCCGCGCCAGGAGCAGTTCGCCGTCGTCCACCTCGGCGCCCGCCTCGGCGGCGCGACGCCCCGCGGGCGAGTCCGCCGGCACGCTGAGCCGACCCTCCACCAGGGCCTTCCCCGTCCCGTTGCGCACCAGCCCGGCATCGGCTCGCCCACCGAACAGCAAGCCCAGTCCGGTCACCACCATCGTCTTGCCGGCGCCGGTCTCGCCCGTGACCACGGTGAAGCCCGGCGCGAGCTCGACTACGGCGTCTTCGATGACACCCAGACCCTGTATCCGCATCTCTTCGAGCACGGGACGACACTACGAGGTCGTGGGGACTCCGCGCGAAGAACGCAGTTCAACGGCGTGTGTCCACCATGTGTTCAGCACACCATCGCACGACCGCGACGCCGATCCGGAGCCCGTGCGGCGGCCTACTTGCGCCCGCGCCAGCCCTTGACCGGCAACGCGAACTTGGCCACCAGTCGATCCGTGAACGGCGCCCGGTGCAACCGCGCCAACCGCACCGGCTGGGTGCCGCGCCGCACCTCCACCCGCGCGCCCGCGGGCAGCTGTACGGTCCGCCGACCGTCGCACCACAGCGCACCGGGCGGCGTCTCCGCAGCCAGTTCGAGCGCGAGCACCGAGTTCGGCGAGACCACCACCGGGCGCGCGAACAGCGCGTGCGCGCTGATCGGCACCATGATCAGCGCCTCCACCTCGGGCCACACGATCGGCCCGCCACCGGAGAACGCGTACGCGGTCGAGCCGGTCGGCGTCGCACACACCACCCCGTCGCAGCCCCAGCGGGACAGCGGCCGGCCGTCCACCTCGGCGACCAGTTCGAGCATGCGCTCGCGCGAGGCCTTCTCGATCGCGGCCTCGTTCAGCGCCCAGTTGGTGTGCACGATCTCGCCGTTGACCCGGACCACCACGTCGAGCGTCATCCGCTCCTCGACGTCGTAGTCGCGCGTCACGACCCGCTCCACCACATCGTTGAGGTCCTCGCGCTCGGCCTCGGCCAGGAAGCCGACCCGGCCCAGGTTGACCCCGAGCATCGGCACCGCCGCATCGCGCACCAACTCCGCGCCGCGCAGCAGCGTGCCGTCGCCGCCGAGCACGATCGCCAACTCGCAACCCTTGGCCGCGTCCGGCTCCACGGACACCACGACCGCGCCCGGCAGGGCCAGGTCGTCCGCCTCGTGTTCGAGCACCCGCACACCCAGGCCGGCCGCGATCAGCCGTTCCACCACCAGCCGTGCGCTCCGCAGTGCCGCAGGTCGGCCGGTGTGCGTCACCACCAGTACCGTGCGATCGCTCATGCCCGTATCCCCTCGTCCGCATCAGATCGACCGCAGCCGTACCCGTACGCCGTGACGCTATCGTGCACGCCGCTCACCGAGGCCCCTCGGCGACCGCCCGATCGACGTCGGCGGGGTCCAGATCCGGCGCACCGGCCCGCATCCACAGGAAGTACTCGACGTTGCCCGACGGCCCCGGCAGCGGCGACGCGGTCACCCCGAGCACACCCAGGCCCGTCTTGGCGGCCTGCTCCGCCACCGTACGCACCGCCTCGGCCCGCAGCGCGGGATCGCGCACCACCCCACCCGCGCCGAGCCGCTCGCGCCCGACCTCGAACTGCGGCTTGACCATCATCACCAGATCCGCGTCCGGCGCCGAACAGCGCACCAGCGCGGGCAGCACCAGCCCGAGCGAGATGAAGGACAGGTCACCCACCACGAGGTCGGCCGCCGGCCCCACCTGATCCGGCGTCAGCTCACGCACGTTGGTCCGGTCCCGCACCGTCACCCGGTCGTCGCTGCGCAGCGCCCAGGCCAGCTGCCCGTAGCCCACGTCCACCGCGACCACATGCGCCGCACCCGCGCGCAGCAGCACGTCGGTGAAGCCGCCGGTGGAGGCGCCCGCATCGATGCAGCGCCGCCCCTCGACGGTGAGGCCGAGCGGGGTGAACGCGGCGAGCGCGCCGGCGAGCTTGTGCCCGCCGCGCGAGACGTAGTCCGGATCACCCTCGTCGGCCGCGACCACCACGGCCGCTCCCGCGTCGACCTGGGTGGCCGCCTTGGTCGCGGTCTGGCCGCCCACCGTCACCCGCCCGGCCGCGATCAGTTCGCTCGCGTGGTCCCGGGAGCGAGCGAGTCCCCTGCGCACCAGCTCGGCGTCGAGCCTGCGTCGTGCCACCGGTCGTGCCTGCCGTTCCTTGGTTGTGCCGAAGTCGTCGACGAGGACCCGCCCCGCGTGTGTGCGTCCCTCGCCCGGGGTCGTGGATCCGGACCCACCGGTCCGGTCTCGCCCTACCGGTCCAGTTCCGCCAGGGTGTCCCGCAATCCTCGGTGCACATCCTCGTACACCGACCCGTGCGCCTCGGTGGGCAGGTCACCCACACGGCTCAGGGTGGCGAGTACCGCGTCCACATGCGCGTCGCCGGAGGGCGCGGGCGGTTCGACGTCGAGCGGGCCGATCACCGGGATCGCCGACGGCACGCCGACCTCCTCGGGCGCACCGCCGCCCGCGCTCGGCGCCGGATCCGCGCTCGCCTCGCCCGCCTCCTCGGTCACGCTCGAACTCACGACTGCCCGTCCGCGTCCGCGGTCGGCGCGGTGGGCTTGCGGATGGCCTTCTTGGCCGGCGCCGCCTTCTTCGTGGCGGCGGTGCCGTTCGTCTTGCGCGCGGGCTTGCGCGCAGCGGCCGCAGGCGTCGACGCCGCAGCGGGCCGGGACGCGGGGGTCTTCTTCGCGGCGGCCTTCTTCGCGGCCGGCGGCTTCGCGGCAGCCTTCTTCGCGGCCGGCGCCTCGGCGTCGACGGCGGGCCGGGCGATCGGCGCATCCGCCGGCGCACCGGCGCGCGACGCGGCAGGGGGCGTGGCCGGCCGACCCGCCGACCCCGCACCCGCACCCGGACCCGCCGCCGGACGCGCCGTGCGCGGCGTGGACGCGCGCGCCAGGCGGTGCTCCAGGTCGGTCACCCGGCTCTTCAACCGAGCGATCTCCTCCTCGGCCTTGACCAGGTCCTTGGTCCACGGCTTCGACCGGGACAACGCCTTGTCCACCTCGCCGCGCACCACACCCACGAGCAGGTCCCGGTTCGCCTTGCCGGTCTCGTACAGCTCCTCGGCGACCTGCTGCACGTACTGCGGCAACGCCTGGGCCTGATCGGGCACCTGCTCCAGGTCCAGACCGCTGCGCTCGACCAGGGCCTTGGCCACCTCGGTGACCCGCTGCCGGGTCATCTCGGTCAGGCCACTGGCGATCTGAAGGTAACTGCGCACGACATCTCGCATAAACGGCACCCGCCTTCCTGCTCGGGCCGCCCGTATGCGTGCCTGTGCGGCGATACGAACGGCGATGATCGGTCTGCTCCGACGCTACCCTCTCCACCGGCGCAGGGCCGGAAGCAACGACATGCCACACCCACGAACAACGGCGAACCCACGACCCGTGACCGGCGACCGCCGCCGGCACGGACCCGGCCCGAACCCGCGACGGGCGACGCGAGGGCGACCGGCACCGGCATCGCCCAACCGCCGGTGGGGTACGGTCGCCAACCGGATCCCACGGAAGGAACGCCGCGCATGGCCACCGTCGAAGAGTGCCGCAAGGCCCTCGAGGAACTGTCCGCCAAAATGGGCCGCGCCGAGGGCGACACCCGCAAGGCCGCCCAACTCGACCGCAGCCTCAGCTGCCGCGTCACCGACCTCGACGTCACCTTCTCCGGGCGACTGCGCGACGGCGCACTGCACGACATCGACACCGAACCACGCTCCGACAAGGCGCAGATCCGCCTCACCATGACCGGCGACGACCTGGTCGCACTCGTCGCCGGCGACCTCAACTTCGCCGCCGCGTGGGCCAAGGGCCGGGTCAAGCTGGAAGCCTCGCTCAAGGACCTGCTGGTCCTGCGCAAACTGCTCTGAGCACACCCGCTCCCAGGACGCGCCGGCACCGCGAGCAACCCGCCCGACCCGGCCGGCCCCGCATCCGCCCCCGGCTACCAGCCCAGGCGCGCCGCGACACCCTCGGTGTCCACCGGCGCATCCGCCGCCCACGCCGCCGCACACGCCGCCCGCAGCCCGTCGATGCGGTCGCCCGAACCCTCCACCGCCAACGCACCCTCGGCCACCCGCGCCGACCAGCCGCCGCACACCCAGGCGTCACCCTCGTGCCGGGCCGTCACCGGCGCGGCCAACAACGCCCGCAGGTCCTCCGCCACGAACGTCGGCCGCTGCCCCGCCCCGGCCGCGAGCAGCGCCTGCGCCGTGGTCACGCCGGTGAGCACCAACAAACTGTCCACACCCCCGTTGCACGCACCCTCGATGTCGGTGTCCAACCGATCGCCCACCACCAGCGGCCGACGCGCACCGGTCCGCAGGATCGTCTCCCGATGCAGCGGCAACTCGGGCTTGCCCGCGACCACCGGCTCGACCCCCGTCGCCGCCCGCACCACACCGACGAGCGCACCGTTGCCCGGCGCGATCCCGCGCTCGGTCGGAATCGTCAGATCGGCATTCGAGGCCACCCAGAACACCCCGCGCGCCACCGCGTACGAAGCCTCCGTCAACGCCTGCCACCCCACGTCGGCCGCGAACCCCTGCACCACCGCGGCCGGCTCCTCGTCCGCCGAACGCACCGGCCGCAGCCCGTGCTCGCGCAACGCGACCTCCAGTCCCTCACCCCCGACCACCAGCACCGCCGCGCCCTCGGGCACCCGCTCGGCCACCACCCGCGCCGCGGCCTGCGCCGAGGTCACCACGTCCTCCGGCTGCGCCGCGATGCCCAGCTCGACCAGATGCTCGGCCACCGCCTTGGGCGGACGCGACGCGTTGTTCGTGACGAACGCGAGCCCCATCCCGCGCCCGCGCGCCTCACCCAGCACCTCCACCGCGTGCGGAACGGCCCGCGCACCCGTGTACACGACACCGTCCAGGTCGAGCAGCGCGACGTCGTACGCCCGCGCCAACTCCCCCGCATCCGCGGCCCCGTCCGAACCGCCCGTCGCCGCCGATACCGATCCGATCGGCGATCCGTCCGCCGATCCGGCTGCCGAGGTCTGCTCGCTCACGCGTCGTCACTCCTGTCGTCCATGTCCCCGCCGTCCTTGCCGATCGTCCCGTACGCACCCGCCCGCGCGCGCAACGTGGCCCGCGCCTGGACCAGCGCCGTCCGGTAGTGCTTGGTCTCCGGCCGCATCGCCACCGCGAGCGCCAGATGCTCCACCGCGGTCTCGAAGTCACCGAGCCGCGAGGCGGACAGTCCCCAACCGAACTGCGCGTAGTCGTCCGCCGGATCCGACTCGGCCACCGCGCGAAAGTGCCGCAGCGCCTCGTCGTGTCTGCCCGAGTCGAACCACGCCCGCGCCAACGCCTCACGCACACTGCGCGATTCCGGCGCCGCATCCGCCGCCCGCGCCAGCAACTGCGCGGCGGCGGCCGGATTACCCGACGCGAGCAGCTGCACCCCTCGTCGATACCAGTCGTACACATCGCCCGAGGGCGCACCGTTCACCCCGTCGGCTCCCTGAGCCATCGCCATGATGCCCTCCCGCACCTCGACCACGCGCCGGTCACCAAAATCCGGCAACCGCCGACATCGGATGTCCTGATCTTGCCCGGGCTCGGGCCCGTAACATTCGGCCATGGACGACGCAGTGCCGAACGGGCTCGATCTGGCCCCCTTCCGCGGGCTTCGCTACGACCCGGAACGCGTCGGGGACGTCGCGTCGGTGACCTCGCCACCGTACGACGTGGTCGAGCCCGGCGGCGTGCCCGCGCTGGAGGACGCCGACCCGCACAACATCGTGCGACTGGTCCTCCCGCGCAGCGCCGTGCACGCGGGCAGCACCCTGCGCACCTGGTTGGCCGAGGGCGCGTTGCGCCCCGACCCACTGCCCTCGTTGTACGTATACGAACAGCGCGATCACAACTCGATCCAGCGCGGTCTGATCGGCGCGCTCTCGCTCGACTCCGCCGTCCTGCCGCACGAGGACGTGATGCCCGGCCCGGTCGCCGACCGGGCGGCGCTGATGAGCGAACTGTCGGCCAACCCCGAGCCGATCCTGCTGGTGTACACCGGCGGCGGGCGCGCCTCGGACATAGTCGAACAGACCACCCACCAGCCGCCCCTGGTCGGCCTGCGCACGCCGGACGGCATACGCCACCGCTTGTGGGGGCTCACCGATCGTCACGCGCTCGCCGGGATCCGCGCGGACCTCGCGCATCGCAAGGCCCTGATCGCCGACGGCCACCACCGCTGGGCCGCCTACGCCAGGATGCGCGAGCGGGCCCACGCGGACGGCCGCGGCGACGGCCCCTGGGACCGCGGCCTGGTCCTGCTCGTGGACACCGTGCGCCACCCGCTGCGGGTCGGCGCGATCCACCGCGTACTGCCCAGGCTGCGTCCGGCCGACGCCCTCGACGCCCTGGCCACCTACGGCGACGCCGGCGCCGGCGCGTTCCTGGCCCGTCCCCTCGACGGCACCCTGCCCGCCGCCCTGTGGGCACTGGACCAGGCCGTCGGCCCGGCCTTCCTGCTCGTCGGCGACCGCCGCTTCCACCTGCTCACCGGCCCCGACCCGGACCTGCTCGACATCGCGATCCGCGCCGACCGCCCGCGCACGTGGCGCTGCCTCGACGCCACCGTCCTGCACGCGGCCCTGCTCGACCACGTCTGGCACGTCCCCGACAACTGGGACAACATCACCTACGTCCACGACGCGGCCGCCGCCGTCCGCCAGGCCAACCAGACCGGCGGCACCGCGATCCTGCTGCGCCCCACCGACGAACGGGTGGTCCGCGAACTCGCCGAGCAGGACGTCCGCATGCCCCGGAAGTCCACATCCTTCGGCCCGAAGCCGGCCACGGGACTGGTGCTGCGGAGCCTGGACCTCCAGGAGTAGTGACGAGCCGGGGGCGACGGCGGGCCGGAGGGTGACCTCTTCCGGTCGCATGCGATCACGGGCGTTCGCCTCCCACCCCCGTAACGCAGGAAGGGCCCGGCACGAATGTGCCGGGCCCTTCCCCACATCGCCTCACCGCCACCGACCTCGGGGCGGCGCCGAATCAGTCCTTCGCGTCGACGACGGGCTCGGCCTCGTCGGCGCTGTGCGCCTCGGCGTCCGCGGCGTCGACGGCCTCGGGAGCGTCGTCGTCCGCGTCGTCCGCGTCGTCTTCGACCCGGTCGTCGTCGCCGTCGAAGTCCTCGTCCTCATCCGAGGCATCCTCGGCATCGGCAACCGCGTCCGCCGCCGAGTCCTCGATGTGGTTCTCGTCCTCGTCGTCCTCCGCGTCCGGGTCGAGCGCGTCGGTGAAGTCGAGACCGTCGAGCTCGGCGACTCGCTCGGCCGCGCCGGTCTCACCGGTGGTGTCCGCCTCGGCGGCCCGACCGAACCAGTCGCGCGCCTCGTCGTCCCGGCCCACTGCCGCCAACGCGTCGGCATACGCGAACCGCAGGCGCGCCACCCAGGGATTGGTCGACGCCGAGTTCAGCTCCGGCACCTGCAACGTGACCACGGCCGCGTCGAGTTGGTCCAAGTCGCGACGCGCACCGGCCGCGACGATCCGCAGCTCGATCTGCGCGGCCTTGTCCAGTTCCTTGACCTCGTCCGCGCCCGCCATCTGCAGCGCCCGCTCCGGACGGCCCAGCCCGCGCTCGCAGTCGGCCATCACGGCCCAGTGCTCGCTCGAACCGGTCATCCGCCGCGCAGCACGCAGCTCGGACAGCGCCTCCGCATACGCACCGGCCATGTACGCCGCGATCCCGGCCGCCTCCCGCACCGCGGCGACGCGCGACGCGAGCCGCAGCGCGACCTTGGCGTACTTGTAGGCCAGCTCCGGGTCCTCGTCGACCGTACGGCCGATCATCACCAGGTTGCGCGCGACCTCGTCCGCGAGGGTCTTGGGCAGTCCACGCAGCTCTTGGCGCGCTTCCGCACCGAGCTCCTCGGCCTGCACGTCCTCGGGGATGAACATCCGCTCGACCGGCACGTAGCCGGGCTCGTCCCGACGATCGTACGAGGGACGCGACCCACCGCGGTCGTCACGGTTGCCATACGACGGACGGCTGTTGCCCCGATCCCGGTCCCCGAACGAGGGACGCCCACCACGGTCGTCCCGGTTGAACGGGGGACGCGAGCCTCCACGGTCACCACGATCGCCGTACGACGGACGCGACCCACCACGATCGTCGCGGCCGGGCCGGTCGGAGCGCTCCGGACGATCCGACCGGAACGGCGGACGCGAGCCACCGCGGTCATCGCGCGCCGGCCGGTCCGAACGCTCCGGACGGTCCGAGCGGAACGGTGCACGCGAGCCACCGCCGGAACGGTCGTCCCGGTTGAACGCGGGACGCGAGCCACCACGGTCGTCCCGGTTGAACGGCGGACGCCCGGCACCACCACGGTCGTCGCGACCGCCACTCGCCGGACGACCCGAACCCCGGTCGTCCCGACGCGGCGCCGGACGACGCTCGTGGAACGGCTGCCGCGCGCCGGGCTGACCGTTGTAGGTCGGCCGGCTGCTGGCGCCGTCCTTGTAGTCACGGTCCCCGAACTCCCGCTCCTCACGAGCGGGCCGGTCGGAGCGCTCGGGCCGGTCGGAGCGCTCGGGCCGGTCGGAGCGATAGGGCGGACGCGAGCCACCGGCGCCGCCACGGTCGTCGCGGTTGAACGACGGGCGACGGTCTCCGCCCCGCTCCTCGCGGAACCCGGGCCGGTCGTCACGACCGGCCGAAGGCCGACGATCCCCACCACGGTCGTCACGGTTGAAGGGAGGACGCGAGCCACCGCGGTCGTCCCGGTTGAACGACGGACGCCCGGCGCCGCGGTCGTCGCGAGCCGGCCGGTCCCCACGATCCGAACGCAACGGCAGCCGCCCACCGGCGCCGCCACGGTCGTCGCGGTTGCCGAACGAGGGCCGCGAGCCGCCACGGTCGTCGCGAGCGGGCCGGTCGGAGCGCTCCGGGCGGTCCGAGCGGTACGGCGGACGCGAGCCACCGCCGGAGCGGTCGTCCCGGTTGAAGGGGGGACGCGAGCCACCACGGTCGTCCCGGTTGAACGACGGACGACGGTCCCCGCCCCGCTCCTCGCGGAACCCGGGCCGGTCGTCACGACCGGCCGAAGGCCGACGATCCCCACCACGGTCGTCACGATTGAACGCGGGACGCGAACCGCCACGGTCGTCGCGGTTGCCGTACGACGGACGCGAGCCACCACGGTCGTCCCGGTTGAAGGAAGGACGCGAGCCACCGTCGCGGTCCTCGCGGCTCGGCCGCGAGATCGCGTGGTCGCCACGTGCCCCGTAGGACGTACGCGACTGGCCGCGGTCACGCTCGGGACCATCCGCCCGGAAGGGCGCACGCGAGCCATCACGGTCGTCGCGAGCGGGCCGGTCGGAGCGCTCCGGACGGTCCGAGCGGTACGGCGCACGCGAGCCGCCACCGGAACGGTCGTCACGGTTGAAGGGGGGACGCGAACCACCACGGTCGTCCCGACCACCGGACTGCGGACGCCCGGCGCCTCGGTCGTCACGGTTGAACGCAGGACGCGAGCCACCACGGTCGTCACGGTTGCCGTACGACGGGCGCCCACCACGGTCGTCGCGGTTGCCGAACGAGGGGCGCGAACCGCCACGGTCGTCGCGAGCGGGCCGGTCGGAACGCTCCGGACGATCCGAGCGGTACGGCGCACGCGAACCGCCGCCGGAACGGTCGTCACGGTTGAAGGGGGGACGCGAACCGCCACGGTCGTCCCGACCACCGGACTGCGGCCGGCCACCGGCCTGGGGGCGACCGGCGCCCGCACCACGGCTACCGCCGCGGTCGTCACGATTGAACGGAGGACGCGAACCGCCACGGTCGTCACGGCCGCCCTGATCACGACCACCGGAAGCCGGACGGCCACCGCGATCGTCACGGTTGAACGGCCGGCGATCACCACCGCCACCGCCCCCCGAGTACTGCGATCCACTGGGACGGCGACTCGGCCGTCCCTCGGAGGGGGGATTGGACATGGGATTTGCTCCTCGTGATCGTCGTACGGGTACGCAGTCGCCTGTGGCTCGACCACCATTGTCCCGTATGACGAACGAAGTCGGCGCACCCGACAGTGGCCATGAACCCCTGTGAACAGGGGTCGCCACGGTAAATAAATCCGGATAAAAAAATAAGGGGCCCCACCGGGGTGGGGCCCCTTACTCACGTAGATTCCGGCGGCGTCCTACTCTCCCACACCCCTTCGAGTGCAGTACCATCGGCGCTGGAGAGCTTAGCTTCCGGGTTCGGAATGAGACC
>NZ_JBITHP010000040.1:11777-77373 GCF_044458105.1 Embleya sp. NPDC050493 | reverse complement strand
TTGAGGCCTCCCAGCCTCGCCGGCGCTTGAGGCGAAGTAGCCCGGCCGGCGCTTGAGGCCAAATCAGCCCGGCCGGCGTTTGAGGCCACTCAGCCCCGCCGGCGCTTGAGGCGAACCCAGCCCGGCCGGCGCATGAGGCCAAACAGCCCCGCCGGCGCTTGAGGCGAACCAGCCCAGCCCAACGTGCGCATGAGGCCAAGGCGTTCAAGCGCGACCCGCGTTCGAGGCCACCGCGCCCGGAAAGCGAGGCAACAGTTCCGCGGCCAGCGAGAGAGCCCCCCGAAGCGCCGCATCCTGCAGGAACCGCGCCCGCACCACCGTGGGCGGAAACGGCACCCCCACCCGCACCCGAGCCCGAAGCGCGGCCAGCACCCGCGAAGCGGAGCGCATCAGGCCGCCCGTGACCGCGATCCGCTCCGCGTCCAGCGTGATCGCCAAGTTGGCCACGTGCACGGCCAGTTCGTCCAACGCCTCGTCGACCAGCGCGCGCACCCGCGGGTCCGGGTCGGCGAACAGCGCGGCGGCGTCCACCTCACGGCCGAGCAGTTCGCTGCCTCGCGTGCCCAGTCCGATGCCGGAGGCGTACTCCTCCAGGGGTGCGCGTCCCGCACCGAAGCCGGTGTCGGCGCGACCACGCAGCAGGTAGCCGATTTCGCCCGCCGCCCCGTGCGCGCCGTCCAGGACGCGCCCGCCCAGCACGATCGCGGCGGCGATCCCGGTACCGGCGGTGAGCAGGATCGCCGGGTCCGCGCCCCGCAGTGCGCCCCAGCGGGATTCGGCGAGTGCGGCGGCCTTGCCGTCGTTGCCGACGGCCACCCGTTCGGGGTCCAGGCCCAGCCCCTCGCACAACGTCGCGGCCAGGGCCAGGTCCTGCCAGCCGGGCACGTTGGGCGCGAGCAGGATCCGGTCGGGCAGCACGATGCCCGGGCTGACCGCGCCGACGGCCGCGCAGTGGCCGCCGGCGGTCGCGGCGGTGTGCGCGACCAGTGCGCGGGTCGCCGCCACCGCGCGTCGCACCGCCTGGACCGCTCCCTCGCGGGCGTCGGTGATCAGCCGGTCGCTCGCCAATACCGTGCCGTCGGGACGCGCGGTGGCCAGCGCGATCTTGGTGCCGCCGAAGTCGATGCCGCAGACGAAGGCCTCGCCCGCGCCCGCGCCGGAGCAGGCGAAAACCTGCTCCGGCGCGGGCGCGGAGTCGGGAGTACCGGGGGCCCGGCCTCGGTGGAGCGCCGTCATGCGGGCTCCGCGACATTGCCGACCGCACCCGAACCCGCGCTTCCCGAACCAGCTTTGCCCGCACCGGAGTTCGAGTCCGAGTCGGAGCGCGAGTCCGCATCGGAGTTCGCGCCGGAGTCGGAACGCGAGTCCGCGTCGGAACCCGACCCGGATCCCGGGCCGGACCGGTTCAGGTACTCCTCGCTGATCTCGTGTGGGCCGAACGGCCAGGTCCGCTCCACCTTGGCCCACACCAGGAACGCGGCGCAGCCCAGTGCCACCCACGCCAGTGCCCACTCGATCGGGTGGCGTCCGGGCGAGTTCTTGTCGGCGTAGCAGAAGATCGCGATCCAACCGACCAGCGAGACCAGCGCCGGCACCGGGTACAGCCACATTCGGTACGGCCGCTCCAGGCCCGGTTGCCGGCGGCGCAGCACGATCAGTGCGGCGACCTGGGAGACCGCCTGCACGATCACCATCACCGCGGTGAGCAGCACGATGATCGTGTTGAAGTCGGTGTGGTTGCCGATCAGGAAGCCGGCCGCGGTGACCGCGCCCATGGTGAGCAGGCCCACGGTCGGGAAGCGGTGTCGCGGGTGCAGTCGGGCGAACTGTTTGAAGAACACCCGGTCGCGGGCCGCGTCGTAGGGCACGCGCGAGCCGCCGAGCAGGCCGGCGAACACGGATGCGAAGGCGGTGATCAGGATCAGTACGGTCACCGTCTGGGCCGCGCCCTTGCCCCAGGCCTTCTCCAGGACCAGCGAACCGATCGAGGAGGAGCCGGAGATGGTGTCGGTGTCGGTGACCCCGAGCACGCCGATCTGCATGATCAGGTAGATCGCCATGATGCCGACGATGGAGTAGACGATCGAACGCGGCAACACCCGGCCGGGGCTCTTGATCTCGGCGCCGAGGTAGGCGGTGGTGTTGTAGCCGAGGTAGTCGTAGATGCCGATGTTGAGTCCGCCGACGAAGGCGAGCCAGAAGCCGGTGGCGCCCAGGTCGAAGGCGCCGTCGGGGTAGGTGAAGGCCAGGTCCGCGTCGAAGTTGGTGTAGCACGCGATGATCACCGCGCCGACGCTGATCAGCATGACCACCCACATGACGCTGCTCAACAGGCCGATCGACTCGATCTTGCGCCACAGCAGCAGGACCACCAGGAGCACGATGCCGACGCCGACGAAGTCGCCCTCGGTCTGCGACATCGAGGGCCACAGGTATTGCAGGTACTGCACCATGCCCAGCACGCCGGTGGACATGATCAGCGGGATGAACAGGATCGCGGTCCAGACGAACAGGAACGGCATCAGCCGGCCGGTGCGGTACTGGAACGCCTCGCGCAGGTAGATGTACGTGCCGCCGGCACCGGGCATGGCCGCGCCGAGTTCGGCCCAGATCAGCCCGTCGGCGAGGGCGAGCAGCGCACCGGCGAGGAAGCCGAGGATGGCCTGCGGGCCGCCGAAGGTGCCCACCATCAGCGGGATGGTGACGAACGGACCGATGCCGCACATCTGACTCATGTTGATCGCGGTCGCCTGGAACAGGCCGATCCGGCGGACGAATCCGCCGTCCGGCGTGGTCGCTCTTGGGCCGGCGCTCACCGTGAACCTCCAGAACAGGGGACGCCCGGGGGACACCGGGAGTCGGAACGGGGGTGCGGGAAAAGGGATTTCGTGGTGCGGCCCGGCTCATGGCGCGGCCGGTTTGTAAAGTAAAATTCCTTAACTAATCCCCGTCAAGGGTGAGCCCGGATCCGGTCCACATCTTTGCCCTTCCATGGCCGTTACAGTGGCGCGAGCACCTCGACACCACTGACGGAGAACCGATGACCGCAGGTGGGATCCCACCGGAAAACGACCCGCCCCCCGTGGCGCACTGGAACCGGGGCGTGCTGCGCAGCATCAACGAGCGCGTGCTCCTCGACCGGGTACGCGCCGCGGCACCCATCTCGCGGGCCCAACTCGCCCGTGACACCGGCCTGTCCAAGCCCACCGTATCCACCGCGCTGGAGGCGCTGGAACGCGCCGGGCTGGTCCGTGCGGTGGGCCTGGAGACCGGCGCGCGCGGTCGGGCCGCACTGCTGTACGAACCGGATCCGACCGCGGGCTACGTCGTGGGTATCGACGTCGGACGATCCTGGATCCGGGTCGCCGTCGCCGACCTGGACGGCCGACTGTTGGCCCGCCAGGACCGGCACAACCGGGCCCGCACCTCGGTGACGATGCTGGCCACCGCCACCGACCTGGCGCAGACCGTGGTGGCCGACGCGGGCCTGGCGCCGACCGCCGTGGTGCACACGGTGATCGGCTGTCCGGGCGTGTACGACCGCGCTGCCGACCGGATCCGCTACGCGGTCAACCTGCCCGGGTGGGGCCGACCGGGGTTGCGCGGGCGGATGGAGAGCGCGCTGGGCACCACCGTGGACATCGTCAACGACGCCAATCTCGCGGCGCTGGGCGAATACCACAGCGGGGCGGGCGTGGGCTGTCCGCTGTTCGTCTACGTCACCGTCGGGACCGGCCTGGGCATGGGCATCGTCGCCGACGGACGGCTGTTCCCCGGGGCCTCGGGCGCCGCCGGTGAGATCGGCTTCCTGCCGCTGTCGCCGCGGCCCTCGGACCGGGTCGGGCACGGGGCGAGCGCGCCGGTACCGCGCCGCGGCATGCTGGAGGACGCGGTCTCGGCCGACGCCGTGGTGCGTGGCGCCCGGGCGCTGGGCATGACCGGTCCGCTCACCGCCAAGGGCGTCTTCGACGCGGCGCGGCGCGGGGTGGAGCCGGCCGCCGGCGCGGTGCGGCACGAGGCACAGCGGCTGGCGCACGTGGTGGCCGCGGTCACCGCGGTGCTCGATCCCGAACTCGTGGTGCTGGGCGGCGGCATCGGCGCGAACGCCGACCTGCTGATGGGCCCGATGACCGCCGCGCTGCACGAGTTGACCCCGCTGCGGCCCCGGGTGGCGGCGAGCAGTCTGGGCGAGGAGGCGGTCCTGTCGGGCGCGGTCGCCACGGCGGTGTCCACGGCCCGGGAGCGGGTCTTCGCCCACCACACGATGGCTCAGGGGTGAGTCGGGCTCGGCCCCGGGGCGGCGCGGGCTGATCGCTCCGTTCACGAGAGCGGCCCGGGCGATCCGGGCGACCTGAGCAGCACGGGCGACGTGCCAACCCGGGCGGCCTTGGCGACCCGGCGGCCCGAGCAACCCGCGCGACCCGAACGCGCCGGCGACCCGGGCGCGCCGCCCGCCGGCATCGCGGACGATGTGCCGGCCACCGGCGCGGCCGGGCACCCACCGGGATGCCCGCCGGGGTCGAATTCGGGTGCGCGAGGCGCGGGCGAGGGTGTTTTCCGGCCGGCGCACCCGGCCCGGGCAATGAACACCCGGTTGGTCTCCGGGGCCGGTCGGGCGGGTTCCGCTTGATTCAAGGTCTGGACCAATATTCGGTTTGGTATAGACCATTGACACTGCGTCGATGGCACTCCTAGCGTGGCCGACGCACGCCACGGGGGCGGACATTCGATCGGGCGACGGCAGGTTGCCCGACGCGCCGCCGTGCCGGGAATCGACCTGCGGCACCGGGTCGGATCCCGGGAACGGGATGACGGCGGGGCCGTTCGGTCGCTGCGTCGCGTCCCTCGGGCGATGCCGGCGAGGGGGTCGACATGGACGACGAACGAACGCTTTCCCACACCCGGTCCGGGGCACGATTCGACCCGGCCGACGGCGCCGGGCGAACCGGGTCGGCGGCGGCCGGCGATCCCGGATCCGACCACGGCCGCGTCCCCGGGGAACGTTCCGGGGTGTTGTCCTTCGGTCAGGAACGGCTGTGGTTTCTCGACCGGTTCGAACCCGGCGACGCCGCGTACAACATCCCCTGGCTGCTGCGCCTGCGCGGCCCGCTCCGAGCGGATGCGCTGCGCGCCGCGTTCGATGGCGTCATCGCCCGGCACGAGGCGCTGCGTACCCGCTTCCCCGACGACGAGGGCCGGCCGACCGCGGTGGTGCAACCCCCCGGCCCGGTCCCGATCGAGACCCTCGACCTGAGCGGACAGGGCGCAAAGGCACTGGCGCGGGTACTCGGCGAACGGGTCAACGCGGGCTTCGACCTCGCGGTCGCCGCACCGCTGCGGGTGAGCCTGATCCGGCTCGCCGCCGACGAGCACGTGCTGTGCGTGGTGCTGCACCACATCGTGGCCGACGGCTGGTCGCTGAACCTGCTCCGCCGCGAGCTCGAACTGCGCTACTGCGCACACCGGGACGGCGTCGACCCGGTGTTCGCGCCGCTGCCCGCCTACACCGCCCACGCCGCGCGCCAACGCGAACCCGACCCGGACACCGACCGGGCGATCGACTACTGGCGCCGGCAACTCGCCGACCTGCCCGCACTCGAACTCCCGCTGGACCGCCCGCGCACCGCCGACACCGGCTCCGCCGCCGCCTTCCACACCCGCCGGCTCGCCGGCATCGGCCCGCTGTTGGACACCGTCGCCCGGGCCCGGCGCTGTACGCCGTTCATGATCCTGCTCGCCGGCTATCAGGCCGTGCTGCACCGGCACGGCGGACAGCGCGACTTCGCCGTCGGCGCACCGATCGCCGGACGCGGCGAGGTCGACCACGAGGAGATGATCGGCTACTTCTCCAACACCCTGGTGCTGCGCGCCGACCTGCGCGGCACGCCGACCTTCGCCGAACTCCTGCGGCGCACCCGCAAGACCGCGCTCGGCGCCTACGGACACGACCGCATCCCGTTCGAGCAACTGCTCGCCGAGTTGCGGGTGGACCGTGATCCGGCCGCTCCCGCACCGCTGTTCCAGACCCTGCTGACCGTACACACCCAGGACCGGGACACCGGACCCGAACACCGGTTCGCCGACCTGGTCGCGGTCGAGGAGGACGGCGGGCATCGGGCCGGCAAGTTCGACCTCTCGCTCGACATCCGGCGCGCCGGCGACGACCTGATCGCCGTGTTCGGCTACCGCACCGCGCTGTTCGACGAGTCCACCGTGGCCGGCCTCGCCGCGCGCCTGGAGACCCTGTTGCACGGCGCCCTGGCCGACCCGGAGACGCCGGTACACCTGCTGCCGCTGCTGACCGCCGCCGATCGCACCCGGCTGCACCCGGGCGCCTTCGCCCCGGGCACACCCGCCGATCCGGCCGAGAGCGTGCCCGCCGCGATCGCCCGGGTACCCGGCGACCGGATCGCGCTGCGAGCCCCCGGCGCCACCCTCACCTACCGCGAACTCGGCCTGCGCACGGACGCGGCGGCCCGCCTGCTGCAGGCCGCCGGCATCGGCCCCGGCGACCTCGTGGGCGTGTTGTGCCCGCGTGGCCCCGACGCGATCGTGGCGATGCTCGCCACCTGGCGCGCGGGCGCGGCGTACCTGCCGCTGGACCCCGAATACCCGGCCGCCCGACTGGCGTTCATGCTCGCCGACAGCGCCACCCGGGTCGTGCTCACCGACGGCACACCCCCGCACGAGCTGCCCGAGAACGTGCGCGTCGTGCGCGTGCCAGGCGCGGACACCGCCGACCCTCCCACGCCCCTCGACCCGGTCCACCTCGGACCGCAGCACCCCGCGTACCTGATCTACACCTCCGGCTCCACCGGTACGCCCAAGGGCGTTCTGGTCCCGCACGGCGCGCTCGCCGCCCGGGTGCGCTGGATGCGCTCCGGCTACGGAATCCAGGACCGGGACCGGGTGTTGCAAAGCGCCTCGCTGAGCTTCGACACCCATGCCGAGGAGCTGTACCCGTGCCTGGCGGCCGGCGCCACGCTGGTCCTGCCCGCCCCCGACGCCACGTTGCCCGACGTGCTCGCCGAGGGCGGCGCGGCCGACGTGACGGTGCTCGACCTGCCCACGCCCTACTGGCACGAACTGGTCGAGACCGGCGCCGACACCATCGCCTGGCCGCCCGCACTGCGCCTGCTCGTGCTGGGCGCCGACCAGGTCCGCCCCGGCGCCGTGGCCGCCTGGCGCGCCCGCTTCGGCGATCGGGTGCGCGTGGTCAACTCCTACGGCCCCACCGAGACCACGATCATCGCGACCACCTCGGAGCTGGGCCCGGCCGACGCCCTCGCCCGCCCACCGATCGGCACCCCGATCGACGACACCCACATCGTCGTCGCCGACGCGCACGGCAACCCGGTGCCACCGGGGGTGGCCGGCGAACTGCTGATCGGCGGCGCGGGCCTGGCCCACGGCTACCTCGGTCGCCCCGGCGCCACCGCCGCCGCCTTCCGTCCCGACCCGGACGGGCCGCCCGGCGCGCGCCGATACCACACCGGCGACCGGGTCCGCCTGCGCTCCGACGGGCAGTTGGAGTTCCTCGGCCGACTGGACGCACAGGTCAAGGTGCGCGGCCATCGGGTCGAGCCGGGCGAGGTGGAGGCCGCGCTGCTGGCCCGCCCGGGCGTGCGCCAGGCCGCGGTGATCGCCCGCGACGAGGCGCTCGTGGGCTACGTGGTCACCGACGCCGACCTCACCGTCCCGGAGTTGCGCACCGAACTCGCCGGCCGGCTGCCCGCCCACCTGGTCCCCGACGCGCTGGTCCGACTGGACCGGCTGCCGCTGACCCCCAACGGCAAGCTCGACCACCGCGCCCTGCCCGCCCCGGACCGGCGCGCCGAACAGACCCACGCCTACCTCGCGCCGCGCACCGCCGCCGAGGAACTGATCGCCGAGATCTGGATCGACGTGCTCGGCCTGGACAAGGCCGGCGCCCTCGACGACTTCTTCGAACTCGGCGGCCACTCGCTGCTCGCCACCCGCGTGGTCGCCCGCATCGCCGCCACCGCCGACCTGAGCGTGCCGCTGCGCACGCTGTTCACCCACCGCACCCTCGCCGGGTTCGCCGCGGCCGTCGAAGACCTCCTGGTCGCCGACCTGGAGGCTCTGGACGAGGACACCGCCGAGCAGGAGCTCTCCCGGGAGAGGAACCGTCCGCAACCATGAGCACGGAATCGCCGGCACGCGCAGCAACCCTCTCCGCGACCAAGCGTGAACTCCTGGAACGACGACTGCGCAGACGCGCCGACGCCGGTCCGGTCATCCCCCGCCGCCCCGAAGGCACCGTCCCGCCGCTGTCCTACGCCCAGGAACGCCTGTGGTTCATGGAGCAGTTCGCACCCGGAACGGCCGCCTACACCATCCCGATCGCGCGCCGCCTGCGCGGTGCGCTCGACGTCGAGGCACTGACCCGGGCGCTGACCGACCTGGCCGCCCGGCACGAGACGCTGCGCTCGCGCTACCTGGTGGACGAGGACGGTCGGCCGCACCTGGAGATCGCCGACCCGGCGCCGGTCCCGCTCGCCCGCGCCGAGGCCGCGGATCCGGCGCAGGCGCTGCGGCTGGTCTCGGCCGCGATCGCGACACCGTTCGATCTCGCCGAGGGCCCGCTGTTCCGCGCCCTGCTGATCGAGTCGGCCGCGGACGACCACGTGCTGCTGCTGACCGTGCACCACAGCGTCAGCGACGGCTGGTCCAGCGAGATCATGATCCGCGAGGTGCTCACCCGCTACACCGAGCACGCCTCGGGCGGTGCCGCACCGGTGAGCGAACCCCCGGTTTCCTACGGCGACTTCGCCATCTGGCAGCGCGCGCGGCTGACCGGCGAGACGCTCGCCCGCGAGACCGCGTACTGGCGCACCGAACTGGCCGGCGTCGAGCCGCTCGAACTGCCCACGCGCGGACCCCGGCCGGCCCGGCAGACCTTCGAGGGCGCCGGATACGCATTCGAGGTCGACCGCGAACTCCTGGACCGGCTGGCCGCGCTGGCTCGCGAGCGCGGCGCGACGTTGTACATGGTGCTGCTCGCCGCCTTTCAACTGGTGCTCGCCCGGCACAGCGGCCAACGCGCGTTCGCGGTCGGTTCCCCGGTCGCCGGTCGGCCGCATCCCGAGGTCGAGGACCTGGTCGGGATGTTCGTCAACGTGCTCGCGCTGCGCGCGCGCACCGACGGCGACCCGACCTTCGCCGAACTGCTCGACCGCACCCGGGAGACCTGCCTGGAGGCTTACGCGCACCAGGAGTTGCCGTTCGCGCAGTTGGTCACCGAGCTGAACGTGCCGCGCGACGTGACCCGTTCACCGGTGTTCCAGGCGGTGCTGGCGGTGCAGAACTACGCCACCGCGAACGCCGACGGCGACCGTGCGCAGCTGTCCGCGGAGGTGTTCGGGATCCGGGCCGGCGGCACCCGCTTCGACCTGGAACTGTTCCTGATGGAGTGGCCGGACGGCCTGCGCGGCGCGTTCAACTACAACACCGACCTGTTCGACGAGCCCACCATCGCGCGCCTGGGCCGCCACCTGGGCCGGTTGCTGGCGGTGCTGGCCGATCGCCCGGACGTCCCGGTCTCCACGCTCGACGGCCTGGATCCGGACGAGCGCGAGAACCTGCTGACCCACTGGAACGACACCGCCGCGCCGGTGCCGACCGGAGCGAGCCTGGCGAGCCTGATCGCCGAGCAGATCGCCCGCACCCCCGACGCGATCGCGGTCACCCTCGACGAACGCACCCTGACCTACCGCGAACTGGACGCCGCCGCCGACCGGGTGGCGCACCGCCTGCGGGTCGAGGGCGTGCGTGCCGGCGACCTGGTCGCGGTCGGCGCCGAGCGCTCGCCCGAACTGGTCGCCGCGCTGCTCGGGGTGCTCCGGGCGGGCGCCGGCTATACCCCGCTGGATCCGCAATACCCGGCCGAGCGGCTCGCGTTCATGCTCGCCGACTCGGGCGCGCGGGTGCTGCTGACCGGGCGCGACCTGCCGGTGCCGGCCGACCGCGCCGCCCGGGTCCTGTACCTGGAGGACCTCGCGAGTTGGCCCGACCCGGCTCCCGGCGCGCTGTCCGACGCCGCGCCCGGGCCCGACGACGTCGCGTACCTGATCTACACCTCCGGCTCCACCGGTCGGCCCAAGGGGGTGCCGAACACCCATCGCGGCATCGTCAACCGGATCACCTGGATGCAGGACGCCTACCGGCTGACCGGCGCCGACGCGGTGTTGCAGAAGACCCCGGCGAGCTTCGACGTGTCGGTGTGGGAGTTCTTCTGGCCGCTGACCACCGGCGCCCGGCTGGTCCTGGCCCGTCCCGGCGGGCACAAGGACGCCGGCTACCTGCGCGATGTGATCGCCGAACAGGGTGTCACCCTGGCGCACTTCGTGCCGGCGATGTTGACCGTGTTCCTGGCCGAGGAGGACGTCGAGCACTGCACGACACTGCGCCGGGTGGTGTGCAGCGGCGAGGAGCTCACGCCGGACGCCGCCCGGGCGTTCCGCGAGCGGCTGCCGCACTGCGCGTTGGCGAACCTGTACGGGCCCACCGAGGCCGCCGTGGACGTCACCGCGTGGGAGTGCGAGGGCCCGCTCGCCGCGGTGCCGATCGGTGCGCCGATCCACAACACCCGGGTCTACGTGCTCGACGATGCGATGCGGCCCGCGCCGCTGGGCACGCCCGGCGAGTTGTACCTGGGCGGTGTGCAGGTCGCGTTGGGCTACCACGGTCGACCCGGACTGACCGGCGAGCGGTTCGTACCGGACCCCTTCGGCCCGCCCGGCGCCCGGCTCTACCGCACCGGCGACCTGGCCCGGTGGAGTCCGGACGGCACCCTCGCCTTCCTCGGCCGGCTCGACGGCCAGGTCAAGCTGCGCGGCCTGCGCATCGAACTCGGCGAGATCGAGGCCGTGTTGCGGGCGCAGCCCGGGATCGACGAGGCCGCGGTGCTGGTCCGCGAGGACACTCCCGGCGACAAGCGCATCACCGCGTATGTGGTCCCGGTGGAGGCTCCGGCGAGGTCCGGCGCCGCCGAAGCCGGCGGGTCGAAAGCCGGCGGTTCGGAAACCGGCGGCGACGAGGACGGGTTCGATGCCGACGGTGTGCGGGCCGCGCTCAAGCGCACGCTGCCCGACTACATGGTGCCCGCCGCGTTCGTCGCGCTGCCCGCACTGCCGCTGACCCCCAGCGGCAAACTCGACCGCAAGGCGCTGCCCGCGCCCGCCGCGCGCCGCTCCAGGGGTGCCGCCGACGCACCGCCCACCACGCCGGCCGAGCTGCTGTTCGCGGCGATCTGGTGCGATGTGCTCGCGCTGCCCGAGGTCGGCATCGACGACGACTTCTTCGACCTGGGCGGCCATTCGCTGTTGGCCACCCAGGTGGTCGCGCGGGCGCGTCGGCAACTCCCGGAGATCGGCGGGCGCGCCGTCAGCGTGATGGACGTGTTCACGCACAAGACGATCCGCGAGATCGCCGCGCTGTCCACCCTGTCCGAGGCCGAACGCGGCCCGGCCCGGCTGTTGTACCGGCTCACCAAGCCGGTTCCGGCCGCACGCCGCACCCTGTCCCTGGTCTGCGTGCCCTACGGCGGCGGCAGCGCGGTGGTCTACCAGCCGCTGGCCGACGCGCTGCCGGACACGCACGACCTGTGGTCGGTGGCGATCCCCGGCCACGACGTGGGCGTCACCCAGGAGCGGCTGCCCTTCGACGAACTCGCCCGGCGGATCGTGGCCGAGATCCGAGAGCGGGTCGAGGGGCCGATCGCGCTGTACGGGCACTGCGGCGTCGGCAGCGCGCTGATCGTCGCGGTGGCCCGGCAACTGGAGGAGGCCGGACGCGAGTTGGCCGCCGTGTACATCGGCGCCCAGTTCCCCTTCGCCCGTCCGCAGAGCCGGGTGCTGAGCACGCTGAGCAAGGTGGCCGCCCTCGAACCGCTGCTCGGCGACCGGGTCTACGCCAACTGGCTGACCTCGATGGGCGCCGACATGGCGGACCTGGACGGCGAACAGATGAAGTTCATCATCGGCAACATGCGCCGTGACTCGGTGGCCGCCGAGGAGTACTTCACCGAGGCGCTGTCCGACCGACGGCCCCGGCTGCGCGCGCCGATCGTATCGGTGATGGGCGACCGCGACCCGGCCGCGGACTTCTACCAGGAACGCTTTCGCGAATGGCGCACCATCGCCGACCGGGTCGGCCTGGTGATGCTCGACGAGGCCGGCCACTTCTTCCTCAAGCATCGCGCCGCCGACCTGGCCGAGGTGATCACCCGGGTCCACCCCGCGCTGGTCGCCGAGAACACCGACGCGCTGCCCACCCGCGAGGCGGACGGTCCGTGGTGGTTCCACGGATCGGCCGGCCCACCGCGGGATCCGGAGACGCCCGAGCGCACCGGAGCACGCGAACCCCAGCCCGGGATGGGCCGGTTCCTGCTGGTCGCGTTCAGCCAGCTCGTGTCGATCACCGGCTCGGCGCTGACCGAGTTCGCCCTGCCGATCTGGATCTACCTGGAGACCGGCTCGATGGGCAGGTTCGCCCTGTACGCGGTGATCGGGATGCTCCCGGGCATCCTGATCGGCCCGTTGGCGGGCGCCATCGTGGACCGGCTGGATCGGCGCAGGGTGATGCTCGCCGGCGACATCGCCGCCGGCGGCACCCAGGGGGTGCTGTTGTTGCTGCTGGCCTCGGGCAACCTGCATCCCTGGCACATCTACGTGTTGCTGGGTTCATTGTCGATGGCGCTCACCTTCCAGCGCCTGGCCTACGCCTCGGCGGTGCCGCAGCTGGTGCCCAAGCAATACCTCGGACACGCCAACGGCATCGTGCAAATGGCGGGTGGGGTCGCCCAGTTCGTGGTCCCGCTGATCGCGGTGGGGCTGATGGCCGGGATCGGCCTGCGCGGCATCCTGATCCTGGACGTGGTCAGCTACGCGATCGCGATCACCATCATCGCGTGCGTGAAATTCCCGCGCACCCTGCCCTGGCGCCGGCGCGAGTCGCTGACCTCGGAGATCAGGCACGGCTTCACCTACTCCTGGCGCCACCGGGGCTTTCGGGCGATGTTGTTGTGGTTCGCGGTGCTGAACCTGTTCCTGTCACCGCTGTTCCTGCTCACCACGCCGCTGGTGTTGTCCTTCGACTCGCTCGGCGGGGCGGCCCGGGTGTCGATGGCGGCCGGCGCCGGGGTGATCGTCGGCGGCATCGCGATGGGCTTCTGGGGCGGCCCGCGCCGGCAACGGCTTCGCGGCATGTTGTGGTTGGCGGCCGGTCTGGCCGGCGCATCCGCGTTCACCGGACTGCATGCGAGCCTGTGGGTGGTCGGCATCGGCGCCTTCGGGATGTCCTGCGCACTGTCCCTGGTCAACGGCGTCTACACGACCATCGTCCAGGTCAAGGTGCCGCAGCGGTTCCACGGCCGGGTGTTCGCGCTCAACACCCTCGTCGCGTGGTCAACGCTGCCGATCGGACACGGGATCATCGCGCCGCTGGGTGCGAAGCTCTTCGAACCGTTGATGGCCGACGACGGGCCGCTCGCAGGCTCCGTCGGCACCGTGATCGGCCACGGCGAGGGTCGCGGAATCGGCCTGCTGTACCTGGTGTTCGGCGCCGCCATGGTCGCGCTCGTGGTGATCGGCCTGCGCCTGCCGGTGCTGGCCCGCTTCGACCGGGACGTGCCGGACGCACCACCGGACGACGAGGTCGGCATCCAGGAACGCGAACGCCGGCTCCGGGCCCGGGCGGCCGAGTCGGCGCCCGCCCTCGCGGAGGTGTCGCGATGAGCACCGGCACCCGCCCGCGCCCGGTCCCGGCCGCCCGCCGGGCGCCGGAGAGCCTGTCCGCGCTGCTCACCCACCGCGCCGAGCTGGAGCCGGAGCGACCCGCGATCCTCAGCGGCCGGGAGAAGTTGACCTTCGGCTCCTGGCACGAACGCGCCGACGCCGTCGCCGCCGGGCTGAGCACGCGCGGCATCGGACCGGGCGACCGGGTCGCGCTGCTGTACGGCAACGGCGACTGGATCGACTACGCGACCGCCTATCTGGGCGCGCAACGGGCCGGCGCGGTCGCGGTGCCGATGTCGGATCGACTCGCGCCCGCCGAGGTGCGGCACCTGCTGCGGCACAGCGGAGCCGCGGCCGTGCTGCACCGCGCCGAGCTGACCCCGCCGGACGCCGGCACCGGCGCCTGGACCGCGCCGGTCGAGGACATCGAGACCTACCCGGGCAGCGAACTCCCGCCGCCCGCGGCCGGCGACCTCGCCCAGATCCTGTACACCTCCGGCACCACCGGCACGCCCAAGGGCGTGGCCGCAACGCACGCCAACCTCGCGCACGGCTGCACGCTGGACGCCCGCCGGCGCCCGCTGGGCCACTCGGCGCACTTCCTGCACGCCTTCCCGGTCGGCACCAACGCCGGGCAGACCATGCTGATCAACGCCCTGGACGCGAAGGCGACCGCGATCGCCGCGCCGCGCTTCACTCCCGGCCACTTCGCCCGGTTGATCGAACGGCACGCGGTGGGCAGCGTGTTCGTGGTCCCGGCGATGGCGATCGAACTGCTCGGCGCGGAACAGGTGCGCCGCTGCGACCTCTCCGACGTGCGGCTGCTGGGCTCCACCGCCGCCGCCCTGCCGCAGAGCGTCGCGCTGGGCCTGTCCAGGCTGTTCCCGCAGGCCCAGATCGTCAACTACTACACCTCCACCGAGGCCGCGCCCGCGCAGACCACGATGCTCTTCGATCCCGAACACCCCGACTCGCCCGGGCGGCCCGCGTCGCTGCGCGACCTGCGGGTGACCGACGACGCGGGCCGGGTACTGCCGGTGGGCGAGACCGGCGAGGTGTGGCTGCGCTCGCCGACCACGCCCAGGTCCTACTACGGCGAGGACCGCGATTCCGGGGTGTTCTCCGGGCGTTGGGTGCGGATGGGCGATCTCGGCTACCTGGACGCGGACGGCTTCCTGTACCTGGTCGACCGCGAGCGCGACGTGATCAAGTCCGGGGCCCACAAGGTTTCCACGCTGCAGGTCGAGGACGCCCTGCACGAGCACCCGGCGGTCATCGACGCGGCCGCCTTCGGCGTGCCGCACCCCGTCCTCGGAATGACCGTCGCGGCGGCGGTGGTACCACTGGGCAATCTGACCGCGACCGAGCTGCGGGTGTTCCTGATGGAGCGCCTCGCCGCACACGAACTGCCCGGACACGTGCTGTTCCGGGAATCCCTGCCGCGCAACGAGGGCGGCAAGATCCTCAAGCGTGAGCTGCGCCGGCTCCTGGACGACGAGGTCCGACCATGACTGTCACCAACGATCAGATCCCCCCGACGACCGAGGGCGAGGGCACGCCCACCGCCGCTGCGCTCGCCGTCGAGCCGTCCTTCGCGCCGCTGTCCGCCGCCCAGTTGGGCGTGTGGGTGACCGAGCGCACGCTGCCCGCCGAGTCCGCCTACCACCTCTCGGTGCTGCTGCGCTTCGACGGCCCGCTGGACGTGACCGCGCTGACGGCGGCCTGCGCGGCCACCGTCGCCCGCCACCCCGTGCTCGCGACGGCCGTCGGTGAGGCCGACGGCGTCCCCGGTCTGGTGCCGGCCGCACCCGCACCGATGCGCCGGGTGCCGGCCGACGACGCCGCGATCGACGCGCTGATCCGGGCCGAACTCGCCCGCCCGTTCGACCTGCTCGCCGGGCCCCTGGCACGCTTCACGCTGTTCACCCTGGGCCCGGACCGTCACACGCTGCTGGTGACGGCGCATCACATGGTCTTCGACGGAACCTCCAAGGAGATCGTCGTGGCCGGCCTGGCCCGGGCCTATCGGGCCGCCCGGGACGGCACGAACCCGGCGGGCACGGCGCCGGACGCACGCGGGCCGGCGGAGGCGGTCGAGGCCGGAACGGCCCCGGCCCGGCCGGTCACGGACGGCACCGGCGTGTGGGCCAGGCACCGCGAGGAGCCGGGGCGGGCCGTACTGCCCGGCCTGCTGCCCGGTACCCGCGCCGGCAGCGAACCCGCGCCGGGCACCTCGATACCGTTCACCCTCGGCCCCGAGGCGGTCGCCGCGCTCGAAGAGGCCGCACTGCGCCTGGGCGTCACCCACTTCGAACTGCTGCTGGCGGGCTGGCACGCGCTGCTGTTTCGCTACGGCAACGCGCGGGTGCGCACCGCACTGGAGTTGTCCACCCGCACGCCGGCCGACATCCGCCTGGTGGGCCTGTTCGTCAACGAGCTCCCGGTCTCCTCCAGGCCCCGCGCGGAGCAGGAGTTCGGCGCCTTCGCCCGCGAACTGCGCGCGGAACTGCGGGCCGTCTACGCGTTCCGCGACGTGCCCTACAGCCACACCGTGCGCGGCCTGGGCCCCAGGACCGCGCTGACCGACCTGACCGTGAGCTACCGGCGACGCACCCGAGCAATCGAACCGGTGTTTCCCGGTGTCGAGGTGCGGGTCGAGTGGATCGTCCTGCCACCGACCGCGCGCAACACCGCGCACCTGCAACTGGTCGAGGGCCGGGACCGGATCGACGGCGCGCTGCACGTGCCCACCGACGCGTTCGCCCCCGCCGTCGCCGCGCGCATCCCCGGCCACTTCGTCACGCTGCTCACCACCGCACTGGCCGACCCCGACCTGCCCATCGGCGACCTGCCGCTGTTGCCCGAGGCCGAACTGGTCCGGGTGCTGCACGCGGACAACGCCACCGACACGCCGTACCCGGCCCGGGACACCGTCGTCGACCTGTTCGCCGCCCGCGCCTGGGCCGCCCCCGACGCGGTCGCCGTGGTGTGTGCCGGCCGGTTCCTGACCTACCGCCAGGTGGCCTCCGCGGCCTACGTGTTCGCCCGCCGGCTGCGCGCGGCCGGCATCGGCGCGGGCGACCTGGTCGCGATCGAGCTGGGACGCACCGGCGAGCAGGTGGCCGCCGTACTCGGCGTGTTCGCCGCCGGCGCCGCCTACCTGCCGCTGGACCCCGGCTACCCGGCCGAGCGGCTCGCCTTCATCCGCGCCGACGCCCGGATCGCGGCACTGGTCACCGAGCGCGACGAACGCCCCGCCGACACCGCCGCCGAGGTCCTGGTGCTGACCGGGCCCGATCTGTACGGCCCCGACCTGTTCGGGCCCGAACCCGCTCCGGTGGAGCCACCGGCCCGGCCCGAACCGGGCGATCCGGCCTACGTCATCTACACCTCCGGCTCCACCGGCCGGCCCAAGGGCGTCGAGGTCCCGCACCACGCCCTGGCCAACCTGCTGGCGAGCATGCGCGACCGGCTCGGCGCCGGCCCGGCCGACCGCTGGCTCGGACTCACCTCGCTGTCCTTCGACATCTCCACCGTCGAACTCCTGCTGCCGCTGGTCACCGGTGCGCGCGTGGTGCTCGTGCCCGACGACCGGCACCGGGACGGCCCCGCGCAACTGGCCATCCTGGAGCGGCATGCGATCACCCACGTACAGGCCACGCCGAGCGGCTGGCGGGTGCTGCTCGCGGCCGGCCTGCACCGCCCCGGACTGACCGCGATCAGCGGCGGCGAGGCGCTGCCCGCCCCGCTGGCCGGTGAACTGCGGCGCGCGGTGGGCCGTTTGATCAACGTGTACGGCCCCACCGAGACCACGGTGTGGTCCACCTACGCCGAACTGCACACCGACGGACCGCCCGGAATCGGCCGCCCGCTGGCCAACACCCGCGCGTACGTGCTCGACGCCCGGCTGCACCCGGTGCCCGAGGGCCTTCCGGGCGAGCTCTTCCTGGGCGGCGACGGCGTGGCGCACGGATACCTTGGCCGTCCGGGGCTGACCGCCGAGCGGTTCGTGGCCGACCCCTTCGGGCCGCCCGGCGCCCGGCTCTACCGCACCGGCGACCTGGTCCGGCACGCGCCCGGCGGCGGCCTGGACTACGTCGGCCGCACCGACGCGCAGGTCAAACTGCGCGGGCACCGCATCGAGATGGGCGAGATCGAGAGCCTGCTCGCCGCGCATCCGGGCATCGCCCAGGCGGCGGTCCGGCTGCTCGACCGGGACACCGAACACGCCCGCCTGGTCGGCTACGTGGTCCCCGAACCCGGGCAACCACCGGTGCCGTCGGACCGGTTGCGCACCCACCTCGCCCGTACGCTGCCGCCCGCGATGGTGCCCACCACCTTCCTCGTCCTGGACGCGTTTCCGCTCACCCCCAACGGCAAGCTGGACCGCGCCCGGTTGCCCGAACCGGTCCCGGTCCGCCCCCAACCGGTCGATCCCACCGATCCCGCCGGGTCGCCGGGCGCGCCGGCCGACGAGGTCACCGAGATCGTCCGGGCGATCTGGGCCGAGGTGTTGCAGCTGGACGATCTCGGCGTGGACGAGGACCTGTTCGACCTCGGCGGCCACTCGCTGACCATCACCCGGATCGCCGCCCGCATCCGCAAGCGGCTCGGCGTCGAGGTCCCGCTCGACGTCTTCTTCGACACCCCGACCGTCACCGGCGTCACGGACGCCATTCGCGAACTCCAGGAGCAGCGATGAGCACCGACACCGAAATCACCGAGGAGCAGTACCGCGTGGTCGTCAACGACGAGGAACAACACTCGTTGTGGCCGCTGCGCACCGACCCGCCCGCCGGGTGGGTACCCACCGGCTTCGTCGGCACCCGCGAGGAGTGCTCGGCGCACATCGACCGGGTCTGGCCGGACATCCGTCCGCTGAGCCTGCGCCGGCGCCTGGCCGGGGACGCGGCATGAGCGCGGAGCAGTTGCGCGAGCGGGTGGCCACGCTGATCGCCGAGGTCAGCGACGGCGAGGTGAGCGCGCGCGAGGTACTGGACAGCGAGGGCTCGTTGACCGCCGCCGGGGTGAGTTCGCTGACCTTCCTGCGGCTGATCGACGCGCTGGAGGGCGAGTTCGACGTGTTCTTCGACCTGGATGCCGATCTCGACTTCGTCGAGGACCTGGACACGCTGGTCGAACGATTGACCCGGCAGGGCGTGGCGGTGGGCGATGGTTGAGCGCGACGCGGCGAGAACCCCGGTCGCGGCCGGTGATCCGACCGCGGCCCCGCACGAGGTCCGGGCGCCGTTCGCGGTCGCCGCGGGCGGCCCGGTGGAGGCACCGCTGACCTGGGGTCAGCGGGCCATTTGGCAGGCCATCCGACGTACCGCGCCCAGCGACCACTACTTCAACATGACCCGGGTCCTGCCGATCGCCGATCGCGGGGGGCCGGTGGACGTCGCACAGGCGAGTGCCGCACTGGGCCGGCTGATGGAGCGGCACGACGCGTTGCGCACCCGCCTGGTGACCGGCGACGGCGAGCCCCGGCAGATCCGGCACGCGGCGGGCAGCCTGCCGGTGCAGGTGTTCGAGGCGGCACTGATCGAGGACGCGGACACGGTCGCGTCGGCGGTGGCGGAGCGGCTCGGCGCGACCCGCTTCGACTATTTCGGCGCGTGGCCGATCCGGGCCGGGCTGATCGTGCAGGGCGGCCGGGTCCGCTACGTGGCGCTGGCCCTGTGCCATGTGGCCACCGACGGGCACGGCGTCGAGGTGCTGGTGCGCGACTTGCGGCTGCTGATCCGGCGCGGCTCGGCCGGCGGCCCGACCTCGGCCGGACCGCTGGATCTGGCCCACGAGCAGTCCTCGGCGACCGGACTGCGCCGGGGCGAATCGGCGCTGGCGCACTGGGAGACGCACTACCGGCGGATCGCGCCGACGGTGTTCGCCGATGTGGTCGCCGAACCCGCCGCGCCACGCTTTCGCACCGTGCGCCTGGTGTCCGCGGCGCTGGCCCGGGCCACCGACGCGGTCGCGCTGCGGCACCGGATCAGTCCGTCCGCGGTACTGCTGGCCGGCGCGGCCGTGTTGGCCGCGCGGGCGGGTGGTCGGGACACGGCGGTGATGTTGCCGATCGTGGCCAATCGTTTCCGAGCGGACAGTCGCGACCTGGTGACCACGCTGTCCCAGGAGGGCCTGTTCGTGCTGGACCTGGACCCGGCCGCGTACTTCTCCGACCTGCTGCCCGCCGCGTGGCAGGCGTCGTTGCGCGCCTACCGCAGCGCCGGCTACGACCCGGATCGATGGAACGCGTTGATGCGGCGGATCGCGGCCGAGCGCGGCACGCCGATCCGGCCGTTCTGCTGCTTCAACGACATGCGTCTGGTGGACCGGCCGCCGACGGCCGGCCCGGCGCCGACCACCGCCGAACTGGACGCGGCACGCAGCCACAGCCGGGTCGAACCGGCGGGCGGGCACGAGTTCATCGCGTGCCGGTATTGCATGCACGTGGTGTCCGAGGGCGATGCGCTGGTGGTCAGCGTCACCGGCGACACGGCGTATCTCCCGGTGCATGCGCTGGAGGCGCATCTGGTCGCGTTGGAGGACCTGTTGATCCGTACGGCGAGCGGACGGGAGGTGCCGATCGGCGCGTTGACCGGCTTCGCGGAGCGTGTGGCGGAGCCGGTCGCATGAGTGTTCTGGCGTATGCCGGCGCAACGTCCGTGGTCGCGGGCGGCCGGCTGCGCTTCCACCTCGCCTCGACCGACGGCGGCCCGGTGAGCGGCGAGGTCACGGTGATCGACGCGACCACCGAACGGGTGCTCACCCGCGCCCGAGTCGACGGCGGGCTATGGGAGTTGGCCGTGCCGGAGAACTGGCCCAGCTCGCTCTACCGGGCCGTGTTCGACGACGGCACCCCCCTCGCCGGGGTCGAACCGCTGGACCACGAGGCGTGGTTCGTGGTGCGTGCGGCTCGGCCGGGCACGACGGCCCGCATCCTGGTGTCCGTACCGTTCGCCACCTGGCAGGCGTACAACCGCTCCGGCGTGCCCGGACAGGGCCTGTACTACGCGGAACAACCGGACCGCGCCGCCCGGGTCTCCTTCGACCGGCCCGGCGGCGGCCCGCCGCCGGAGCGCTGGGAGGAGGGCCTGCTGCGCTGGTTGCGGGCCACCGGTCGGCGGGTCGAGTTCTGTTCCGGTCTGGATCTGCACGGCGGCGACGAACTGCTGCGGCACTACCGGCTGTTGGTGATCAACGGCCACGACGAGTACTGGTCGAAGGAACAGCGGGACACGGTGGAGGACTTCGTCCGCCGTGGCGGCAACCTGGCGATCTTCGCGGCCAATACGGCGTGGTGGCAGATGCGTCTGGAGGACGACGGGCGCACCATGGTGTGCCATCGGGACGCGGTGACCGACCCGATGGCGGCGATCGATCCCGAACGGGTCACCGTGGAGTGGTCCAGCGCACCGGTGTACCGCCCGGAGAACAGCATGACCGGGCTCAGTTTCCGGCGCGGCGCGGGCGCGTGGGGCGAGGGCATGAAGGTGATCCGGGAGGAGACCTACACCGCCCGGTTCACCGACCACTGGGTGTTCGCCGGCACCGGCCTCGCGGACGGCGACAAGTTCGCGCAGGGCGCGCTGGGCTACGAGACCGACGCGACCGAACTGGACTGGAGCGGCGGGGTACCCCGCGCCACCGGGCGGGACGGTACGCCGGCGTCCTTCGTCGTGCTGGCCACCGCCGACCTGCGGCACTGGGCCCGCTACGGGCAGGGCGGGGACGCGGTGATGGGTACGTTCCGGCTGGGCGCGGGCACGGTGTTCAACGCGGGCACGATCAACTGGGGCAGTGCGCTGGCCGATCCGGTGGTGGACCGGGTCACCCGCAACGTGCTCGATCGGCTCGGCGCGGATAGGCAGCCGCATTGGGAGGTGATCGGTCCCTCCGGCGACATCCGCGCGCTGGCGGCCTGTGCGGACGTGCTGTTCGGGGTGGACACCGAGGGCGCGCTGGTCTGCCGCGAGGTGAGCGGACAGAACCTGCCGTGGCGCACGATCGGCACCGCACGACCCGTGCTGGCGCTGGCGGCGGCGCGCGAGGCGTCCGGGCCGCTGCCGTTGGTGCTGTACGCGGCCACGGCCGACGGCCGGCTGTTGCGCCGGCCGCCGGTGACCGGGCCGGCGCCGTGGACCTGGGTGGCCCGGCTGCCGGCCGGCACGATCGCGCTCGCCCTGTGCGACGGCGGCCTGTTCGCGGTGTGTGCCGACGACACGCTCCACCACGTGTACGCCGCCGACCTGCCCACCGATCCGGATGCGTCGGCGCCCTGGCGCGAACTCGGCCGCGCGGGCGGCGCGATCGTCCTCACCGCGATGAACGGCAGGTTGTACGCGGCCGATCGGCGCGGCCGATTGTCCACCCGACCACCGATCACCACCACCGCGCCCTTCACCCCGCTGCCCGGAGAACCGGCCGCCCCGGACACATGCCGGGCACTCACCGGCCACGCGGGCAGCCTGATCGCCACGGCACCGGGCTCGCGGGTACGCCGCAGGGCGGCGGTGCCCACGGCGAGAGGGTAGGTGTCAGGCCCTCCCCGCCCGGCCGCCGCCGGTCCACGCCCCGCCCCGGCACGACCCCGTCGTCACCCCGACCCACGCCCCGCCCCGGCACGACCCCGTCGTCACCCCGACCCACGCCCCGCCCCGGCACGACCCCGTCGGCACCCCGACCCACGTACGGCCCGGGGCGCGTCGGTCCCCGTCCCGGTCCGGCATTCACTGCACGGCGCGCCGGCGCCCCCGCCCCGGCCGCACCCGGCAGTCCCCGGCGCGTCACCGCCCCGACCCTCGCCCTACCCGCCCAGGTCCACCCAGTGGTTGTCGTGCCGCAGGAAGAACTGTGCGCGCTCCTTGTCCGTGAGATGTGCGAGCTCGGGCACACCCTCGAAGTACGCCTCGCGCGGCGCACCCGGGGCGAACTGGAGCAGCATCGAGGCCGGCTCGCCGGATTCGTTGCGGAACGCGTGCAGGCCGCCGACGGGCACGTACAGGAAGTCGCCGGCCTTGGCGTCGCGCCATGCGTTGCCGTCGAACAGCCGGATCGTGCCGGACAGCACGAAGAACGACTCGGAGATGGTCCGGTGGAAGTGCGTGCCCGGGCCGCTGGGCACGGCGTGCATGTCCACCCGGTACAGCCCGTACTCGCCGTCCGTGGAGTCGGTCGTGGCCAGGTAGTGGAAGCTCGCCCCGGCCGTGGTCAGTTCCGGCGGATGCCCGGCCGGGCGGAAGCGGGCAGTGACTTCGCCGCCCTCGCCGTGGTAGCGGGCCTCGGGATAGGTGGGATACGACATGTCGTGACTCCTCGTGAGCAGCGTCGGGCGGGGAGTGTGTGGCTCGCCGTCGGGGTGGGACCCTCCGAAGGATCCCTCCCGCACCGATGAGTTTCCGGCCGACCGGCGGTCGAAGCATGTGACGGCTCGGAAACCACGAAAGGCACTGCCGTGAAGCTCGTGCTCTCGCGCACCACCGGGACCGGCGTGGTGACCAACTCTCACGAAGGAGTCGGGGCACCCATGTACGGGACGTTCGATCCGCGCGAGAACGCGTAGGCCATCACGCGGAACGCGGGACCCGAGGGCGACGGGAACCGGCGCGGGGTCTCCGCCGCCCCGCCCCACGGCGTCCCGGGCCGGAGGCGGGTACTCCCGACGTGCCGCGGGGCCGACACCCTCGGGTGCCGGCCCCGCCGGTCGTGCCGCGCTCGGGGGCGCGCACGGCGCCACGGTGCGCGGCCCGGTCAGCAACGGAGGGTGACCGCCGGCCGCGGAACGTAAACGCCACCGGATACGGCCCGACCACCCGCCGCCCGTGAGACCCGGGCCGGATGGACCGGCCCGGTGGACGGCCGTCACCCCGACCGCCGCGGCTCGGCCGGTGGGCGGGCGGCCCGGGTCAGGGCGCCGTGTGCGGGGTGACCGTGCTCGTGAGAACGGGGGTGCTGCCGGGCGTGGGGGCGGCTGCCGCGTAGAGCACTTCGCGCAAGCCGGGGACGGACTCCCGGTCGGGGCGCCAGACCAGTCGCAGGGACAGATCGGGGGCGTCCAGGGCGAGTCGGATCAGCTTGCCGGAGGCGAGTTGGTCGGCGACCGCGAAGGTGGGCAACAGGGCGACGCCCAAACCCTGTTCGGCCCACGCCCGGATGACAGCCACACCGCCGACCCGGACCTGTTCCACCTCCGCACCCAGGAGTCGATCGCCGGCCAGCCGGAACGAGCAGGCCGCCGCGTTGACCAGGAGCCGGTGGCCGCGCAGGTCGTCGCCGACGATCGGTGAACGGCCTCCGAGCGGGTGGCCCGGCGCCGCGACCAGGACCAGCCCGACCGGCTCCAGGTCGACGAACGCCAGTGCGGCGGGCGGCGGTTCGAAGCCCAGTTCGCCCAGCCAGGTACCGGTGTCCAGGATCAGGGCGGCATCGAGGCGGCCGGCGGCCACGGCCTCCAACAGGTCGTCGCGCGTACCATCCGAACGGACCTGGACCCGCAGGTCGGGCCGGCGCGCGCCGAGCCGGGCCAGCACCGGGGGCACGTGCGTCGCCGCGATGCTCTCCAGCGCGCCCAGCCGCAGCGGCGGCGCGACCTCGGCAACCTCGCGGCGGGCCTGTTCGGCCTGGTCGAGCAGGCGGTGCGCCCAGTCCCGCATGCGCTCACCGGCCGAGGTGAGCGTCATCCCCCTGGGGCCTCGGTCGAACAACGCGACACCGACCGACTTCTCCAGCACCCGGATCTGTTCGGAGACCGACGAGGGCGCGATGCCGAGCACGTTGGCGGCGGCGGTGACGGTCCCGGTACGGGTGACCGTCTCGAACGTGCGGAGCTGACGAAGTTCCATGGCCCGCCAACCTCGGCAACGCGTTCGGATATTCCGAACGGGGCATGCGGCACAGCCGGTCGAGCCGAATCCGTCGCGGCCGCACAGTGGTTGCCCTCGAACCGTTTCCTGCCGCCGACGCCCGACCTCGGCGGCACGCCCGTGTCGAGCCCTGCCGGCCGGACCCGCGCGGGCTCGGACCGTCGCACGAGCGCCGTGCCGTGCGATGGCCCTGCCTTCGCCGGGTTCGCGTCCCTCCCGTGCTTGGAGAATTCTCGATGACCGTCCTCGCTTCACCCGTTTCCACCCGGCCCGCGCCGACGGCGCGCTCGCGTACGATCGCCCTCCTCGGCATTGCGCTCGGCTACTTCATGGTGCTGCTCGACCTGACCGTGCTCTCGGTCGCCGAGCCGGATCTGGCCCGCTCGCTAGGCAGTTCGGTGGCGGGTCTGCAATGGGTGGTGTCCGGGTACACCGTCGTGTTCGGCGCGCTGCTGCTGACCGCGGGCGCGGTGTCCGACCGGTTCGGTGCCCATCGGGCCTTCCGGGTGGGCATCGTCGTGTTCGGCCTCGGCTCGCTGCTCAGCGCATGGGCACCGGACCTGTGGACCCTGGTGGCCCTGCGCGCACTGCTCGGCGTGGCCGCCGCCGCGTGCGTACCCGCGTCGATGGCGATGGTCACCACGCTGTATCCGGTGCCGGCGGAGCGGGCCGGGGCGGTCGCGGTCTGGGCCGCGCTCAGCGGCGCCGCACTCGCGGTGGGACCCATTGCCGGCGGACTGCTGGTCGACGCATTCGGCTGGCGGGCCATCTTCCTGGTCAACGTGCCGCTCGCGGCCCTCACCCTGGCCCTGACCGCCGGACGCACGGTGCACTGCCCCAAGGGCGTACGGCCGATCGACTGGACCTCCCAACTCGCCGCGTGCGTCGCGCTGGGACTGGCCACCGACGCCCTGATCGCGGCCGGCTCCGGCAGCGCGACGCACGCCGCCGCCTCGGGTGCGGGTGCGGTACTGGCCGGGCTGCTGTTCGCCGGATCCGAGCGGCGCAGCGCCAACCCGGTACTGGCCCGGGCGATCCTGCGCTCGCGGGGCACGGTGTCCGCGTTGCTCGCGGGGGCCGCGGTCAACTTCGCGCTGACCGGGCTGCTGTTCGTTCTACCGCTGCTGTTTCGGCAGAGCCTGCACATGTCGCCGCTGGAGACCGGTGTCGCGTTCCTGCCGATGACCCTGCCGTTCGCGGTCAACCCGCTGCTCACCGGCCGGATCGTGGCCCGGTCCGGGGCACGCGGGCCCATGGTGGCCGGGTTGGGTCTGCTGACCACGGGCAGCGTCGTGTTCGCGGTGGCGGTGCTGACCGGCTCGGCGTACCCGGTCTTGGCCATCGGCCTGGTGTGCACCGGCTTCGGCGTCTCCTTCGCGCTCCCCGCACTGGTCACCACGGTCATCGCCACGGCCCCCGAGGGCACGGCCGGTGCCGCCGGCGGCCTGCTCAACGCCGTCCGCCAGATCGGCGCGACGGTCGGCGTCGCCGCGATGGGCGCCTTCGTCAGCGTCGACGGCGCGGCCGACCCGCACGACCTGGCCTGGGCCCTGCTGCTGCCGGCCGTGTTGTGCGCGGCCGCGACCCTCGCGGTGTGCCGCCGCCGCTGACCCGCGGATCGAGCACCGGCGGCGGCGGTGGCGGCGGCGCCGTCACCCGGTTCCGCTTCCCCTTCCGCTCCCGCACCCGCACCCGCACCCGCACCCGCACCGGGACGTCGCCGGCCCGGCCGGGAGCGGGTGTTCGGCCGACGGGCCTCAGGAGCTCGTGAGGACGACGAGTTGTCGGGTCGCCCGGGTCATCGCGACGTAGCGGTCGACCGCTCCTTCGATGCCCGTGCCGAACCCTTCCGGGTCGACGAGGACGACCAGGTCGAACTCCAGCCCCTTCGACAGCTCCGGGGTCAGCGACCGCACCCGGGACGTCGCCCGGAACGCGGGATCGCCGATGACGCAGGCGATCCCCTCGGCATGTGCGGCGAGCCAGGTGTCCAGGATCGAGTGCAGTTCCGCGGTGGATCCGTGCCCGACGGGGATGCCGCTGCTGCGGATGGAGGTGGGCACGTTGGCATCCGGGAGCACCGCCCGAATGACCGGCTCGGCCTGGGTCATGACCTCCTCGGGTGTCCGGTAGTTGATGCTCAGGGAGGCCAGGTTGATCCGGTCCAGCCCGATCCGTTCGAGCCGTTCCTGCCACGACTCGGTGAATCCGTGCCGGGCCTGGGCCCGATCCCCGACGATGGTGAAACTGCGGGACGGGCACCGGAGCAGCAACATCTGCCACTCCGCGTCGGTCAGTTCCTGGGCCTCGTCCACGACGACGTGCGCGAACGGACCGGCGAGCAGGTCCGGTTCGATGCCGGGCCGGGCCGACTCGTCGACCAGGGAGGTCCGCAAGTCCTCCCCGCGCAGCATGGTCACCACGCCCTCGCCGTCGTCGTCGGCCTCCAGCAGGGCGTCCACGACGTGCGACATCCGCTCGCGTTCGGCGGCCGCGGCGGCCTGGTGCCGGCGCCTGTGGCGCGCCGCGTCCGGGTCGCCGAGCCGCTGCCGCGCCGCGTCCAGGAGCGGCAGGTCGGACACCGTCCAGGCATGGGCGTCCGCGCGCTGCAACGTGCGCACTTCGTCGGGTGCCAGCCAGGGAGCGCACATCCGCAGGTAGGCGGGTACCGTCCACAGGTCCCCGACCACGTCGGCCGCTTCGAGCAGCGGCCACGCGCGGTTGAAGGCCGTGAGCAGTTCCCTGTCCCGCGCCAGGGACCTGCGGAGCAGGTCGGCCGGGACCTCGTCGTCGTCGTGCTTGTCCACCAGGATCGTGAGCAGTTCCTCCCACACCTGCTCACGCGCCTCGTTGTGCGCCGTACCGGGCTCCGCCGCCTCGAACGCCTCCGCCCAGTCGGCCGCGGTCAGCCGGATGTCCGACCAGTGGGTCGTGATCGTCATCCCCTTCGTGGGCGGCTCCTCGTAGAAGGTGACGGCCTTCTCGATCGCGTTCACCAGGTCCGCGGACGACTTCAGGAGGGCCACCTCCGGGTCGGCCTCGATCCCCGCGTCGGCTCCCTCGGCGACCAGGTCCCGCAGGGTGCAGGTCTGCACCCCCTCCTCGCCGAGGCTGGGCAGGACGTCGGCGACGTAGCCCAGGTAGGGCTGGTGCGGTCCGACGAACAGCACACCGCCCCGGCGATGACCCAGGTGCGGGTCGGAGTACAGGAGGTAGGCGGAGCGGTGCAGGGCGACGACGGTCTTGCCCGTGCCCGGCCCGCCGTCGACCACGAGAGCACCGCGGGAGCCGGCGCGGATGATGGCGTCCTGGTCGGCCTGGATGGTGCCGAGCACGTCGCGCATCCGGCTCGACCGGTTGCCGCCCAGACTGGCGATGAAGGCGGACTGGTCGTCGAGCGCGGCGTGTCCGACGAACCCGTTCGTGGTGAACACCTCGTCCCAGTAGTCGCTGATCCGGCCGCGGGTCCAGCGGTACCTGCGGCGGCTCGCCAGACCCATCGGGTTGGCGTGGGTGGCTCCGAAGAACGGCTCGGCCGCGGGAGTGCGCCAATCGATCAGCAGCTGACGACCCGTGTCGTCGGTGAGGCCGAGTCGTCCGACGTACACGGGCTCGGAGTCGTCCGTGCCGACCATGTGTCCCAGGCACAGGTCCAGCCCGAAGCGGCGCAGGGCCCGCAGCCGGGTGGTCAGCCGATGGATCTCGATGTCCCGGTCCATCGCCTGCCGGCCCTTGCCGCCGGGCGACTTGCGCTCGGCGTCGAGGCGGTCGGTCAGGTCGGCGATCGACTGGTCGAGGCATTCCGCAATGGCCGCGAAGTGCCGCTCGTCACCGGCGATCAGCGTCGGGTCGGCCTTGGCGGAGAGGCGGTCGGGAAGGTCGAACGCGCTGGTGGCGGTCAGGGGGTTCACGGCATCGGCTCCGATCTGCGGTCGCGGTACGACCGTGGCGCGTGGCGAGGGGTTCGGACCGTCGGGACGAATCCGGTGGTCGGGACGGGCGACACTTCGACCGACGCGGCCCCATGGCGGCGGTCGGTCCCGGTCTCCGGGGGGTGCGGGTTCTCGTCTTCCTGGTCCCGGCTGGACAATCCCGCGTGGGTCACGCGGACATCGGCGGCCTGTCCGGGCCGGGCGCACCGAACGCGTCGGACGTGTCGAACGCGCCGGGGGCGCCGAGCGCGTCGAACGCGTTGAACGCGCCGCACGCGACGCATGCGCCAAGGGCGTCGAACGCGATTCCCGGCACCGGTTCGACGTCCGCGCGCGACCCGAACGACGACAAATGCACACGCACGTGATGACTCTCCTGTTTCCGCAGATTCCGCCCCATGCTCGGGCTCAGGTCGACGATTCTGCGGCACGAAGGGGGCCTTGCCACAAGGCCCCCGGTGCGTTATAAGTTGTATATGGCGAGGAGTGGATATCTCCCTCGCCATTTTCATGTCCGGCGTTCATGTCGGGGGTTCACGTCCGCTTTCCTGTCGGGCTTTCCCGTCCGGCGGACGAACGGCCTCCCACGCGAAGCACCGGCGTGCGCGCCGCAGTCGGCGGGGGCGGGTGCCGAGTCCATCGCCGGCGACCGGTCGACGGGCGACCCGGTCGACATCGGCGCGGTGGGCACATGCTCTCGGCGAGCGGCCTCTACGGCAACCCCGCCGCAGACGTGACCGTGGCGCGCTGCACCGGCGAGTCGGGACTCGGCAAGTCGGCGATTCGGTGGGCCGCGAGGGCTCCTACGTCCCGCATCACCCGCTCGGCCGAGCCGAAGCGCCCGGATCGGCGTGGCGGCGGGCCACGCTTGACCGGCTGTCCGACGGCGATCTAACCTCGCGTACGGAAAGCGCTTTCCGGTCAACGATCCGGGCCGGCCGGTCGGTGGCGCGGGGTCGGGCCAGGGAGTCGAGGACACACGTGAGCACACCCGAGCGTGCGAAACGATGGGCGTTCAGCACGCTCGGCGCGCCCGGCCGGCCCCTGTCCGAGCACCTCGCCCGGGCCCTGCAGCACGGCTGCACGGGTCTCGAACTGCGGGTACATCAGGACGAGTTCGTGCACCTGGAGCTATCCGTCGGGGAACGCCGGGACATCCGCGCCCGAATCGCCGACGCCGACCTCGCCGTGCCGTGCCTGGCCGGCTACGCCGGCATCTGCGCGCCCACCCCCGACCCGGTCGTGCTGTCCACGATCAGCCGGCTCCTGGACCTCGCGCACGACCTGGGCGCACCGGCCGTCCGGATCTTCCCGGGCGGCACCGGCGAAGGCGACGCCGAACGCGCCGGGCACCGACTGGCAATGCTGCTTCCGGAAGCGACCGCGCGCGGGGTGACCATGCTGGTCGAGACGCACGACTCGCACCCCACGGGCGCGGCGGTCGCCTCCCTGGTGCGACCGTTCGCCGGCGCGGTCGGGGTGATCTGGGACGCGTTGCACCCGTGGCGGCACGGCGAGCAGCCCGCCGACACGGCCGAGGCCCTCGCCGGGCTGCTGCGCTACGTGCAGATCAAGGATGCCGCGTCCGCCATCGACACCACGCCGGTCCCCCTGGGCACCGGGTCCGTGCCGCTGACCGCCATCGGAACCATCCTGCGCGAACACGACTGGCGGGGCTGGGTGTCGTTGGAGTGGGAGAAGGCCTGGTACCCGGACGTGGCCTCGCTCGACGAGGTGTTGCCCGCCGCGGCCGACTGGGTGGACCGCTTCGGCTCGACGACCGAGTAGCGGAGCCGCCCGAGCACGGCGCGCGCGGTGGGCGAACGGGGCGAAGGCGTACAGCCGATGGCCGATCGTCCACGGGACGCCCGACCGTCCGCGCGCAGTGCCTCGCAGCCAGGGGGCGCCCCACCGTTCGCACGTCCCGCAGGACACGTGGGTGCCGCACCGTTCGTGCGCGGTGTCTCGCACCCACGGGACGCCCCGCGTCCGCGAGGTGCCGCGCCGTTCGCGCGGTGCGTGCCTCACCGGCCATGGGGCGCCTTACCAGCCGCCTTCGAAGAAGGCGGCGAGTCCCGGCCTCGGGTCTGTCGCGTTGCCCGTGTTCACCACCGCGACGACGATCAGGACCAGCGACGACAACACCGTGAGAACGCCGAACGCCCCCGACAGACGCCTCGTTCGCCGGTCGGACGACGCCGTCCTCGCGTACCTCCGCCACGACACCGCACTCATCCCGATCAGGACGACCGCCAGGACCGCCCCGAGCACGGCCATCGCCAGGTGGTACCGGGCGAAGTCGTCGATCATCATGTCGAGGGGCGGCGGAGTCTGCTCGCCCGCGCCCGAGGGGGCGGCCAGTCGCTGTCGGACCTGGTCGAGCGTGGCGGCGAGTTCCCCGTCGCGGGCACCGGTCGGCAACATCGACAACAGCGACGCGAAGGGCGCCACCGCACCCTGGATGTTGGCCACCGTCGTCACCGCCGCGAACAGCGCGAGAAGCGTGACGAGAATGCCGGCCGACGCGAGGCCGACGCGCTGCCCCGCGCCGAGACCGCCGGCGCGCAGGAACGCCTTGCGGACGAGAACGCCGAGCGTGACGAGCACGATCAGCAGGATCGCCGCGATCACGGCCTTGGCCACGTGGTAGCGGAACCAGTAGTCGACGACCCGTTCCATGCCCGGGGAGAAATCCCGATTGCCGGCATTCCAGTATTCGACGAACGCCTTGCGGAAGGATTCGGCGAGGTTGCCCTCGTCGAGTGCGGCGCCCGACCCGGTCGCCGCCAACGCGCCGGGGCCGACGAAGAGGGCGACGAAGAGCGCCACGGCGAGGACGACGAGCGCGGCGAGTGTGCGGCCGGGCATACCTGCGAATCGGGGCGGGGCTACGCGACCTTGCCGCGGGCCCGTGGTGTGTGGTGTTGCTGTCATGCCGACCACGGTTTCGCACCGACGGCCCCCGGTCACCGGGGCAGGCCGGACACTCGGGGGTATGGCAGGCCACACCCTCGCGCCGAGCCGGCGGCCACCGGGGGAGGGTGGAGGAGGGTCGAATCCGGATGGAGCCGACCGCCTTCGGCCCCCGGAGAGTTGGGGCTCGGGGGTTCGGCCGCCGGGGGCTCGGCCCTCCCGGAGGCTCGGCATCCCGGGGTTCGGCATTCGGGACGGGTTCGGTTTCCGAGACGGGTTCAGCCTCTGAGATAGGTGAGGACTGCGAGTACTCGGCGGTGCCGGGCGTCGTCGGGCAGCAGGCCGAGTTTGGCGAAGATGTTGCCGATGTGCTTCTCCACCGCGCTGGCGGAGACCACCAGTTGCCGGGTGATGGCGGTGTTGGAACAGCCCTCGGCCATCAGTGCCAGGATCTGCCGTTCTCGCGGGGTCAAAGTGCCCACGGGGCTGTCCCGGCGCTGCTCCGTCAGCAACTGGGCGACGACCTGGGGGTCGAGTACCGTCGCGCCGTGGGCCACGCGGTCCAGTGCGTCCAGGAACTCGGCGACCCTGGCGACCCGGTCCTTGAGGAGGTAACCCACCGCGCCGGAACCGTCCGCGAGGAGGTCGCCGGCGTAGGAGGCCTCGACGTACTGGCTGAGCATCAGCACGGGGGTTCCGGGGAGGTGCGAGCGGGCGGCGATCGCCGCGCGCAGTCCCTCGTCCGTGTGGGTCGGCGGCATGCGCACGTCGACGATGGACACGTCCGGACGGTGTGCGAGCACCGCCTCCACCAGGGAGGGACCGTCGCCGACCGCGTCCACCACCTGGTGACCGTCCTCGACGAGCAGCCGGACCAGGCCCTCGCGCAGCAGCACCGAGTCGTCGGCCACGACGATCCGCAACGAACCGCGCACCGCACGGTCCGGGACCGACCCGGGCGCTCCTTCGTCCGGGGTCAGCAACACGGCAACACGGCGGTGATCGTGGTCGGGCCTCCGGAGGGGCTGTCGACCTCCAGCCGACCGCCGACCGCGCGCAGCCGCTCGTCCAGCCCCCGCAGTCCGTGCCCCTTGGCCGGCGCGGCGCCGCCCACCCCGTCGTCCGTCACCCACACCCGCAAGATTCCCCCACTGTGCCGTAGTGCGATCGTGCAGCGCCGCGCATGGCTGTGCTTGGCCACGTTGGTGAGCGTCTCCGCGACCACGAAGTACGCCGCCGTCTCGATGTCGGCGGCCGGCCGACGGTCCAGGGGAACCGTATCGAGTTCGGCGGGGACGGTGGAACGCGCGGCCAGGGCGGTGAGCGCGTCGTTCAAGCCGCGGTCCACCAGGATCGGCGGGGCGATGCCGCGCGAGAGCGCCCGCAACTCCTCCAGCGCCTCCTGCGTCTGCACGATCGCGTCGGCGAGGGCCGCCCGGACGGTCTCCGGCCTGCTGTCGAGGTAGTGCTGGGCCCGCCCCAACTCCATTGCCAGGCGCACCAGTCGTTGCTGGGGACCGTCGTGGATGTCGCGCTCCAGTCGGCGCAACGCGGTTGCCTCGGCCGTCACCGCGGCCACGGTCTGCGCGCGGGCGGTGTCGCGCTCCTGCTCCAGGCCGCTGATCCTGTGATGCAACGCGGACGCGTGGGAGAGCAGCGCCTGCCCCAACCCGACCTGGGCGGTGGTGCATGCCCGAGTCACCAGCGGCAGGGTGACCAGCAACAGCAGGCCGACGGTGGTGCCGAAGGCGACCCGATCGCTCGGCGACGACAACCCCAGGCTGACGGTGACGTGCGATTCGGCGCTGCCCGCGTTCAGGGACAGCGGACGCAGCGACCCGGGCGGTGCGTACCGGTAGCGCAAACCGCACGTGACGCAGGCGAGTCCGACGAACCACCACAGTGCGGTCACCATCGACGTGACCAGGGCGACCGGGAACACCACCACCGCGTGGACCACCTCGAGCCACCGGCCGCGGGCGGACGCGGCGGCGCCTCCGGGCGGCCTCGACGGCACATCGCCGCGTTCCTCCGCCGCGGCCGGGGGACGAACCCTGGCAATGCGCCACCGTTCCAGATCGGCGCACCACCGCGCCGGTGCCAAGGCGCGGGTCGCGACCGGCGATCCCCCGGGCAGCAGCAGAGCGACCGTCGCGACGAACACTCCGCCGAGCACCGCCAGGAGGCCGGCCCCGGCGGTCACCGGCGCGGTGAGCAGGTAGAGCGATTGCCCGAGCGTGTGCCGCCCCGTACGGGAGACGACCCCCGCGCCCGACCACCTCCACCACCGACCCCGGACCACGGAGGAGAGCGAGTTGGTCATGGCCCATACGCTAATACGGCTGCGGAACGGCCTCCGCCGGCCGTTCCGGCACCGGCGTCGACATCGGCGAACTGCCCGGTATCCGCGCGCCGGTCTCGGTGCGCGGCCCGGCGGCGAATGCCGGGTGCGAAGACCACGTACGTACCGGCGCCGTACCGGTCGTCGCCCTCGATCACCTCGCCGAACGTGGTCGCGGACCGGGACGTGCTGTACGTGGACCGTGGCGACCCGGCCACCGGCGCCGAGTCGGGCGCGGGCGTCGACCTGTGCCTGCACCCGGTCGGGATCGACCACAGCGCCGGCCACGCCGCACGGGTGCGCTCACGCGCAGCATGGTGCTGCCGGCCGCACCGCGAGGGCGGCCGACCCGACTACGCAGTGCGGCCGTTGCCCGTACGCACCGACGAGACGCCGGCCCCGTTGATGGATGGGGCGACGGAGCACCCGGGCGTTCCGCGGCGGCTGCGCTAGGCCCGAGTTCGTCGGTGGGCCGCCACTCGCTCGCGGGTGGCGCAGCGGCGGGAGCAGTAGCGGCGGGGCGGGCCGCTGCCCTCGTTGGTGAAGACGTGGTGACAGGTGCCGGACGCGCACACGCCGCCGGGCGGCCGTTGTCGATCCCACACCAGGATGGTCAGCGCCAGGCAGGACGAGGCCAGGAACCACTCGCCCCACGGGGCGTCGTCGTCGCTGTCCAGATGCGGATGCCAGGGGCTGCGCCCGTCGTGCGAGGTGAGCCGGAGGGCACCTCGGCCACGACGCAGCAGGCGGTTGAGCGCGGCTGCGGCGGTGGCCACGTCCTCGGCGGCGAAGACGTCGCGCAGCAGTACGGCGGCGGCACGCAGGTCGGTGACGTCGGCCGGGGACAGGTCGATCGGGTCGGGCTCGCCATGGGCCCGCAACAGATCCGCGAGGGCCGCCGGCGATGGCGTCGCCGGAACCCGATCCGTCGCCGTGGCCCGGGCCGCCGCCGGATCGTCCCCGGTCAGGGCGTTGACCAGGGCCACCGTCCGGCGGGCCACGGCCTGGACCGAGTGGCGGGTGGATCGATCGTCGTTCGTGGGAGGCACACCTCGAATGTAACGCATCTGGCGAAGGTTTGAGTTACCTGCGTAACGTTCTGAGCATGGCAAAGCGTTACGGAATGTGGTCGTACACGGTAGGGGCAGCGGCCGCGCGTACGGGCGACGAGATGTCGGGGCCGGCGCTGCTCCTGGCCGGATTCGCGGTCACCGGGTCGGCGGCCACCGGGTCCGCGCTGCTCGCGGCCGTCACCGCGTCCGCGGCGCTCGGCGGCCCGCTCCTCGGTGTGCTGCTGGACCGGTCGGCGCGGCCCGGCCGGTTGCTCACCGGGGCATTGGCCGGCTACGCGGCGGCGCTCGCGGTGATCGTGCTGTGCCTGGGACCGCTCCCGCTCCCGGTGATCCTCCTGATCGCGGCATGCGCGGGCCTGGCGGCTCCGGCCCTGGCCGGCGGCTGGACCGCGCAACTGCCGCGCGTCGTACCGGCCGCGAGGTTGCCCCGCGCCACCGCGCTCGACGCGATGACCTTCAACCTGGCCGGCCTGACCGGACCGGCCCTGGCCGGCGTCGTGGCCGGCCTGGCGGGCGCCCGCGTCGCCGTGGTCGCCTCGATCGCACTGATCTGCCTCGCGCTGCCCGCGGCCCGGACGCTGCCCCCATCCCGAGACCACCCGCGGCGAGCGCGGTCGACCACGTCGATCGGTACCGACCTGGCCGCCGGCTTCCGGGCCGTCTTCCGCACCCCGCCGCTGGCCCGGGCCACGGTCGCGTCGATGTCGTCCTGCGTGGGCCAGGGCATCCTGGTCGCGTACAGCCCGCTGTTGGGCGAACAGGTCTTCGGCTCCGCCGCGCACGGCACGATCCTGCTCTCGGTCGTGGCCGGCTCGGCCCTGACCACCAACGCACTCCTCGCCCGCCGGCCGCACGCCGTCCGCCCGGACACGGTGATGTGGTGCAGCGCACTGATCCTGGCGATTGCGTTCCTCCTGGCGTCGACCGGCCGGCCGATGTTGCTGATCGCCGCGATGTTGCTCGCCGGTATCGGCGAAGGCCCGCAGCTGACCGCGCTGTTCGCGATCCGCCACCGCGAGGCCCCGGACCGGCTCCGCGGTCGGATCTTCACCACCGGCGCAAGCCTGAAGATCACCGCCTTCGCCCTCGGCGCGGCCCTCACCGGCCCACTGACCACCCACGCACACCCGATCCCCCTGTACGCGGCAACCACCTTCGAAGTCCTCGCGGCACTGACCTTCGCGCACCTGCGCCGGCCCCGACCCGCCGCACACGTGCGCTCCCGACCGACGCCGTCGCTCCCTGCGCCCGCGCCCACGCCGACCCGACCCGACCAACCCGACCCGCGAACGCATGCCACCCCCGTCCGCCGAGAGCCCCCGGAGCCCGCCACCGCCACCGAGGCTCAGCCGCCCACCTAGCCGGCAATAGCCCATGCGCCGTCGAGGAGTTCGCGGTCCGAGATCGATGTGGAACCACTCCGCGTCGCTCCGGAACCGGAACCACGCCGCCTCGCGGGCCAGGCGTTCGACCTCGTCTCGCCTCGGTACTCGTCCGCCGGGAGACCCACACGGCGACGCCGGGCCTGCCGTTCGCGCTCAGGTGCGCCGGTGGCGCGGAAGAAGCATGCCGACCACGGCGATTGCCACGGCCAGACCTGCGGCTATGAGGAACACGAGGTCATACCCGTCGGCCAGGGCGTTCGCTGAATCGGCATCGGACGCATGGGCTGCCCGGGCGGCCGCGGCCGTGGCGAACGCGGCAAGCCCGAGCGATCCGCCCACCTGGACGGCGGTGTTCGCCAGACCGCCGGCCGTACCCGCGTCCCGGCCCGCGACCCCGGCGGTGGCGGCAGCCATCAAGGTCGGGAAGGTCAGACCGATGCCGGCCGCGATCAGCAAGGTCGGGCCGAGCACGTCCGCGAGGTAGCCGCTGTCCGCATCGGCCCGGGACAGCAGGCCGAAGCCGACCACAAAGCACCCCGAGCCGCCGAGGACCGACAGGCGCGCACCGACGCGCGGAAGCAGGATCGCCGATTGTCGGGCAACCAGCATGAACGCGACGGCGGCCGGGGTCTGGCCGAGCCCGGCGCGTAGGGCGCTGTAGTCGAGTACGTTTTGGAGGAACAGCGACGTGAAGTACCACATGGCGATGGTGATCCCGCCGAACAGCAAGAGCGTCAGGTTCCCGACGGCCACACCGCGGAGACCGAAGAGTCGCAACGGAAGCATCGGTTGCGCGGCGAACCGGGCCTCGACGACGGTGAACACCGCCAGTAGCACCAGTCCGGCGGCGGTCGGCGCGACGACGTGCGGGGACGTCCAGCCGAATTCGGTGCCCTGCATGACACCGTAGATCAGCGCGGCGAGACCGGCCGTACCGGTGACCGCGCCGGTCAGGTCGAGCGACGTGCCCCGTTCGGCGCGTACGCCGGGCAGGACGGTCATCGCCACGGCGACGAGGACCGCGCCGATCGGCATGTTGATGAGGAAGACCCACCGCCACGACAGGCCCGTGGTGAGCGCGCCGCCCGTCAGCGCACCGGCCATCCCGCCGACGCCGCCCGCGGCCGACCAGGCGCCGAACGCCCGGGCGCGGGCGTGTTCTTCGGTGAAAGTGGTGTTGAGGACGGCCAGAGTCGTCGGGGCCAGCACCGCGGCCCCGACACCTTGGGTGATGCGGGCGCCCACCAGGATTTCCGGAGTACCGGCGAGGCCGCCGACCAGGCTCGCCGCGGAGAACACCGACAGCCCGGCGACGAGCATCCGGCGGTGGCCGAATACGTCGGCGGCACGGCCGCCGAGCAGCATGAAGCCGGCGAAGGTGAGCAGGTAGCCGTTCACCACCCAGGCCAGTCCGGTCGAGGTGAAGCCGAGGTCCTGGCGGACGGACGGCAGCGCCACGTTCACGATCGACGCGTCCAGGATGACCATGAACTGGCACGCGCAGGCCAGGGCCAGGATCAGCGAAGCGGGGCCGGAGCGGGGTGCGGTGGCTGCGGGTTCGGTGGTTGGGGTGGTGGTCATGGCTTCCCCTCGTGGCAGACGGAGACTCATGCGGCCCGGGTGGCGGGCGTGCCGCCGTCACGCGGTGCGTCGCCGGTGCTGTCACGGCCTGCGAGGAGCCGGTCGGTGATGGCGACCAGGCGGCGACCCTGGTAGGCGGCCGCGGCCGGCGCCGCATCGTCGGGCCCCTCCCCGGTCGGGCCTGTGACGGCGGAAGTGCCGTAGGGGTTGCCGCCCGCCGCATGGACGGTGGGGTCGGTGAATCCGGGCGGCACGATCAGCGCGCCCCAGTGGTAGAAGACGTTGCTCAGCGACAGGATCGTCGCCTCGCTGCCGCCGTGCCGGTTGTACGCCGACGTGAAGGCGGTCACGGGCTTGTCCGCCAGACCGCCCTCGCGCCACAGGCCGCCGGCTTGGTCGAGGAACTGCTTGAGCTGTGCGGCGGGTGCCCCGAATCGGGTCGGTGTGCCGAACGCGAAGGCATCGGCCCAGGCCAGGTCGTCGATCGCGGCTTCGGGGATGGACGCGGTGGCATCGGCGTGGCGGCGCCACAGCGGGTTCTCGTCGATCGAGTCGTCGGGCGCGAGCTCGGCGGCTCGGCGCAGGCGCACGTCCGCTCCGGCCGCGGCGGCGGCGTCCGCGAGGGCCCTGGCGAGAGCATGCACCGAACCGGTGGCGCTGTAGTAGACGACGGCGATCTTGGCGGTCATGTACGGCTCCTGGGGAAGGCGAGGGCGGGTGCTGCGCGTTGAGGCGTGCGGCTGCCGGAACCGCCCTCGGGGTGGTGCGCGTAGAATGCTTACGCGCATAAGATTAGCTGCATAATGTTATGCGCCTAAGTATTTCGTCAAGGAGGACCGTGGACTTCGCCCAAGCCGATGCCCTCAACCAGGCCATCCGACTGTTGAGCCTGCGGCACCGGGCCCGGGCCGCCGCGCTGATCGCGCCGCTCGGACTGCACCCCGGCCAGGAGGCGCTTCTGCTCGAACTCGCCCGCACCGGCCCGCGCATCCAGGCCCAGTTGAGTGACGCGCTCGGGGTGGAGCCGCCGAGTGTCACGCTGATGGCCCGCAAGCTGGAAGCGTCGGGACACATCCGTCGCACGCAGGCCCCTTCCGACAAGCGCGCGAGCATCGTCGAGTTGACCGACAGCGGCCGGGAACTCGCCGAACAGATCAAGGAGCTGTGGTGGAAGCTCGGCGAGGAGACGGTGGCAGGGATCGCCGAGGCGACGGTGGCCGGGCTGCCCCGCGTACTCGCGGCGATGACGGCCAACGTCGACGCGCGTCGCGCCGGCACGGGCGAGTCATGAACCTCGGACGGCAACGAAGTGCCGACTTGCAAGGGCAGCCCGACCAGCCCGGACGCTCCACCCATCGCCCCACACGAATAGCCGGGCGTGCTCTCCCGGCGGCACAGGAGGTATCCGCCGACATGGCACCGGAACTGCAGCGCCCTCCGCTCCAGGCGGACGAACGTACGGCAATCATCGGCTGGCTCGACCTGCAGCGGCAGATCCTGCGCTGGAAATGCGAGGGTTTGAGCGATGCGGACGCACACCGCTCGGTCATCCCGACGTCACCGGCCATGACGATCGCCGGCCTTGTCTCCCACATGCGCTGGACCGAGCACATGTGGCTGGAGGTACTGTTCCTCGGCGGCGACGCGCGGCGGAACCCGTCCTTCGACGAGTCCACCGAGGACGCCGACTGGCGCACCGACGGCCGCCCGCTCGCCGAACTCCTCGCGGAGTATGAAGCCCAGTGCGCCCGCAGCAACGAGATCGCCGCCGGGGCGTCCCTCGACGACATCGGCCGCCACACCGGGTTCCGCTCGGGCAGCGCCAACCTCCGCTGGATGCTGATCCACCTCGTCGAGGAGACCGGCCGCCACGCCGGACACGCCGACATCGTCCGCGAACTGCTCGACGGAACGAGGGGCTACTCCTGAGTCACGCCGGTCGGCCCCGGCCCGGCCGCGAGAGGGCGCCGGACTCGTCCGGAAGACGCTGCGTCGGCGCCCTCCCGGCCGCTTCGCCCCGGTAGCCCCCTTCGTCGCCGTCCACAGCGAAGGCCGCCCAGCGTCGACCGACAGGACATCAACGCACGCGCGGACTGTCCGGTCCCGGACCCGACGCCCGCCCCGACACGTACCGCCGTCGGCAAGCACCCGGAGCATCACCCCGATGCCGTCGAGGTCCGTTCCCCTCCCCGCCGACGCACGCGACCCACGTGTCGCTCCGCGTGAACCCGACCGACGGGGCGGGGAACACCCTCGCCCGGACGATCGTGCGGGCATACGCGCTGCCGAACAAGTAGCCCTCGAAGGAACCACGGCGGCGGCCGCTCCGGCGATGCACGGCATCGGACGCCGCCGAGCCCGCCGCGGGATTGCAGCCCCGCCCCGGGCCGCGTCCGGCGGACGCGGCCTAGCGCGGCGCGGTCGTGGTGCTGCTGCGGACGACGAGTTCCGTGTCCAGGTCGAGGGTGCGGGGCTCGATGGTCGGGCCGGTGAGGATCATGTCCATCGCGCGGGCGCCGATGTCGGCCAGCGGCAGTCGGATCGTGGTCAACGGGGGATTCAGGTCGGCGGCGAACGGCAGGTCGTCAAAGCCGACCACCGAGATCCGTTCGGGTACGCGCAGCCCCAGGTCGTCGCGGAGCGCGGCCAGGACGCCGGCGGCCATCACGTCGTTGAGGACCACGATCGCGGTCAGTTCGGGCGCGCGGGTCACGAGCGTGCGGGCGGCGACCCGGGCCTGCTCCCGGGTGAAGCCGCCGTCGATCACCTGTGCCGCGGGCAACGCCACGCCCAGGGAGCGAAGTTGCCGGCGGGCGCCGTCCAGCCGGTCGCGCACGGTGGTCAGCGCGCGCGGGCCGGAGACGATGCCGAAATTGCGGTGGCCGAGGTCGTACAGGTGCCGCACGGCGAGCGCGGCGCCGGGCCGGTTGGCGGGGCGGACCGTGTCCGAGGCGATCCCGTGCGCACCGACGGCGACCACGTGACCGCCGTCGGCGCGGTAGGCGTCCACCTCGGCGGCCAGACGTCGGGTGAACTCGTGATCGGCGAAACCACTGCCGGCCAGCACCACCGCGCGGGCACGTTGGGCGCGCAGCCGGGCCAGGTAGTCCAGTTCGAGTTCCGGGTCGCGGAAGGTCGCGGCGAGCATGACGAGCAGGCCGTGTTCGCGGGCGACGCCCATCGCGCCGGCGGCGATGGCGGCGAAGTACGGGTCGGCCACGTCGTGCACGACGACGCCGACCACCGTGGTCGTCGACCGGGCCAGGGCCTGGGCGGGCGCGTTGGAGACGTAGCGCAGTTCGCGGGCGGCGTCCAGGACGCGGCGGCGCAACTCCTCCCCCACGATCCGGGTGCCGCTGCTGCCGTGCAGGGCGCGCGAGGCGGTGGCCGAGGACACACCGGCACGCTCGGCCACCTGCTGCAGGGTGACGGGGCCTCCCGGGCGGGTCGCAGGCGGATCGGAGGTCGGATTCGGCATGGGCACACAGTAGCGATTGGAAAGCGCATACCCAACTTGTCGGGGCGGGCAACGGCTCCCGAGCCGCATGAGTGCGGTGATCCCTTGACCTGATCGTCGCGCCGCCCTAACTTACGGGAAAGCGCTTTCCCAGCGGGAAGCAAGGCCGCGACCACCACCCGGCGCGCCCGATCGGCCCACCGCTTCCGTTCCGTCCGCTTTTGAGAGGCCCCCATGACCACCCACACCCTCGGCGTCGTGATGAACGGCGTCACCGGCCGGATGGGCTACCGTCAGCATCTGGTCCGTTCGATCCTGGCCATCCGCGACCAGGGCGGCGTCGCGCTCGCCGACGGGTCCAGGGTCCGGCTGGAACCGGTCCTGGTCGGCCGGGACGCGGAGAAGTTGCGCGCGATCGCCGAGCGGCACGGCATCGACGCGTGGACGACGGACCTGGACGGCGCGCTGGCCGACCCGGCCAATTCGATCTACTTCGACGCACAGGTGACCACGGCCCGCGAGCAGGCGATCCACGCGGCGATCGCGGCGGGCAAGCACGTGTACACCGAGAAGCCGACCGCCGAGACGCTCACCGGCGCACTCGACCTGGCCCGGGCCGCCGACGCCGCCGGTGTCAAGCACGGCGTGGTGCAGGACAAGCTCTTCCTGCCCGGCCTGCTCAAGCTGCGTCGGCTGATCGAGGGCGGCTTCTTCGGCCGGATCCTCTCGGTACGCGGCGAATTCGGCTACTGGGTGTTCGAGGGCGACTGGCAGCCCGCCCAGCGCCCGAGCTGGAACTACCGCTCCCAGGACGGCGGCGGCATCGTCGTGGACATGTTCTGCCACTGGTCCTACGTGCTGGAGAACCTGTTCGGTCGGGTCGAGGCGGTGACCGCGAAGGCGGTCACGCACATCCCCACCCGGTGGGACGAGCAGGGGCGCGAGTACCCGGCGACCGCCGACGACGCCGCATACGGCATCTTCGAACTCGCAGGCGGAATCGTCGCGCAGATCAACTCCTCCTGGGCGGTGCGGGTCAACCGGGACGAACTGGTGGAGTTCCAGGTGGACGGCACCGAGGGCAGCGCGGTCGCGGGCTTGCGCCGCTGCCGGGTGCAGCACCGGTCGGCGACCCCGACTCCGGTGTGGAACCCCGACCTTCCGGTCACCGAGCCGTTCCGGGACCAGTGGCAGGAAGTGCCGGACAACGCGGGGGACGCCGGCTTCGACAACGGATTCAAGGTGCAGTGGGAGGACTTCGTCCGGCACGTGGTGGCCGACGAACCGTTCGCCTTCGACTTCCTCGCCGGGGCACGCGGCGTGCAACTGGCCGAGTGCGGGCTGCGCTCCTCGGCCGAGGGCCGTCGGGTGGAGCTGCCCGTGCTGGATGGGAAGTCCGCATGACCGCCGACCTGTTGCTGCCCACCACGAGCGGCGCACTGGAGGCGTACCGGCCCACCGGGGTCTACCTCGGTGCGGCCCCCGGCGGGCCGGCCTTTCGTAGCCGCACCGCATACGCCGCCGCGCACGTGGTGGCCGACCCGCTCGCGGACAACACCCCGGGCCGGCCGGCCGTGCCGGACTGGGACGCCACCCTCGCCTTCCGGCACCACCTGTGGTCGCACGGGTTCGCGGTCGCGGACGCGATGGACACCGCGCAGCGGAACATGGGCCTGAACTGGGCGGCCACCGCCGAACTGATCCGGCGCAGCGCCGCCGAGGCGGCCACGGTCGGCGATCCGTACACGCTGATCGCGTGCGGCGCGGGCACCGACCACGCCGACCCGGACCTGACCGTCGATCAGGTGATCGCCGCCTACACGGAACAGGTCGCGGTGGTCGAGGAATCGGGCGCCAAGGTGGTGCTGATGGCCAGCCGTCAGCTGGCCGCGGCAGCGCGCGGCGCCGAGGACTACCGCCGGGTGTACGGCGCGCTGCTCCGGCAGGTGCGGCGTCCGGTCGTACTGCACTGGCTGGGCGAGGTGTTCGACCCGGCGCTGGCCGGCTACTGGGGATCGGCCGACGTGGACGCGGCGACCGAGGTCTTCCTGGAGCTGGTGCGCGAGCACGCGGACCGTGTCGACGGGGTCAAGGTCTCGCTGCTCGACCGCGACCACGAGATCCGGTTGCGCGCGGAACTCCCTTCGGGCGTACGGCTCTACACCGGGGACGACTTCCATTACCCGGAGCTGATCCGGGGCGACGACCGGCACTTCAGCCACGCGCTGCTCGGCATCTTCGACGCGATCGCCCCGGTTGCGGCGGGCGCGCTGCGCGCGCTGGATGCGGGCGACTCGGCGGGCTACGACGCCCTGTTCGCACCGACGGTCCCGCTGTCGCGGCATCTGTTCGCCGCCCCCACCTATCACTACAAGACCGGCATCGTCTTCCTCGCCTGGCTCACCGGCCACCAACCCGCGTTCACCATGATCGCCGGTGCCCAATCGGCGCGCTCGCTCCCACACTTGGCGCAGGCATATCGCCTCGCGGACGCGGCGGGCCTGCTCCCGGACGCAGACCTGGCGGCCGACCGCATGCGGGCGCTGCTCGCGGTGGCCGGGGTGCGCGCGTGAGGCGGGCGGGCGCACTCGGCGCCGGGCGTCCGGTCTTCGTCCTCCGAGGCGGAGGCAAACGCGGACGCGAGCCGGGCACGACTACGGAGGCGGGCACGGAAGTGGGCACGGGGACGGGCCGGGAACGGCATGCGGAAGTGGGCACGGGCACGGGAGCGCCGGCATGAGCACGTTGGATGTACCCAGTGGACGGCCCGCGGCCACGGCCACTCCCGAGGCCGGTGACCCGCGGCTGGCGCGGCTGTCGCTGAACCAGTGGACGACGCGCGAATGGTCGTTGCGCGAGGCGGTGGACGGGTGTGCGCGGGCGGGGCTGCCCGCGATCGGGTTGTGGCGGGACAAGGTCGCCGACGCGGGCCCGGCCGAGGCGGCGAAGCTGGTGCGCGACGCCGGGTTGCGGGTGTCGTCGCTGTGCCGCGGCGGGTTTCTGACGGCGCGTGAGCCGGGCGCGTGGGCCGAGGCGATCGAGGACAACCGCCGTGCGATCGAGGAGGCCGCGGCGGTGGAGGCGGCGTGCCTGGTGCTGGTCGTGGGCGGGCTGCCCGACGGGGACCGGGATCTGTTGGGCGCACGGGAGCGGGTGGCCGAGGCGCTGGCCGAACTCGCGCCGTACGCCGGTGCGCACGGCGTGCGACTCGCGTTGGAGCCGCTGCACCCGATGTACTGCGCCGACCGCGCGGTGTTGTCCACCCTCGACCAGGCGCTCGACCTGGCCGAGCCGCATCCGGTCGGGCAGGTGGGCGTCGTGGTGGACGCGTTCCATGTGTGGTGGGATCCGTACCTGTTCGCGGCGATCGCCCGGGCGGGCGAGCGGATCGCCTCGTACCAGGTCTGCGACTGGGTGTTGCCGCTACCGGCCGACAACCTGCTCGCCCGGGGCATGATGGGCGACGGCGTGATCGACTTCCGGACACTGACGGCGGCGGTCGAGAGGGCCGGTTACACCGGTGACATCGAGGTGGAAATCTTCAACGCCGACGTCTGGGCCGCGAACGGCGACGCGGTGGTCGACACCATGAAGCGCCGCTACGTGACGGAGGTCCTCGCCTGACCCCACCGACCGCGAACCGCCCCCGGGACCCCGGTCGTTGCCACGGCCGTGGCCCGGGGCGACCCGTCGCCCGGTCGCCCCGGTCACCGACTCCGCACATCCGTCGGAAGCACCACCCGATCGGCATCGACGTCGAAGCCGAGAAGCGGGTGGCCGGCGCCGCATGTACGCCCGCACGCCGGTGCGCCACGCACGCCCTACCGTTGGTGGGTCATGTCGCCGTCGTGATCGTTTCGGCCCGTTCGTTCGGGACCGTGCCTCCCGACGAACCTGTCGCCCCATTCCCGGTCGCCATGGCGGCTGGCGAGCAAGAAGGTGGAATGCGTGATGCGCATCGTGATCGCTCCCGACGCGTTCAAGGGCACCGTCGCCGCCGATGCGGCCGCGGGCGCGTTGGCCGAGGGGTGGCTGGGGGTGCGGCCCGGGGACGAGGTGGTGGGGCTGCCGCTGGCCGACGGTGGTGAGGGCACGCTCGACGCCGTGGCGCGGGCGGTACCCGCAGCCGTGCGGGTGCCGGTGCTCGGTGCGCCCGGTCCCGACGGGCGGCCCGTCGACACGGCCTGGTTGCGGCTGCCGGACGGTACGGGCGTCGTCGAGTTGGCCGCCGTATCCGGGTTGCCGCTGATGGCCGCGCCGGACCCGATGGGCGCCCACACCGCCGGCCTCGGCGTGGTCGTCGGCGCGGCGCTGCGGGCGGGGGTGTCCGCCCTGGTGGTCGCGGTGGGCGGCTCGGCCTCGACGGACGGCGGAGCGGGCGCACTGGCCGCGCTCGGCGCCCGCTTCCGCGATCTCGACGACAAGGAACTACCGTACGGCGGAGGGGCTTTGGCCCGCCTCTCGGCGATCGACACGACCGGCTTGGCGACACCTCCGCCCGGCGGCGTGCAGATCCTCACCGACGTCACCAACCCGCTGCTGGGCCCGACCGGCGCGGCAGCCGTGTTCGGCCCGCAGAAGGGCGCGTCCGCCGCCGACGTCACCGCCCTGGACGCGGGTCTCGCGCGCCTGGCCGCCCTCCTCGGCGGCGACCCGGCCGCCGCCGGAGCCGGTGCCGCCGGTGGTACGGCGTACGGGTTCGCCGCCGCGTGGAAGGCCTCGATCGTCCCCGGCTCCATCCGCGTGGCCGAACTCGCCGGCCTGCCCGACGCGCTGGCCGGCGCGGACCTCGTGATCACCGGCGAGGGCCGCTTCGACGCCACGTCCACGCACGGGAAGGTGGTCGGCACGGTGCTCGACCTCGCCCACCACGGCTCCGGCGTGCCGGTGGCCCTGGTCGCCGGATCGGTGGCCGCGCCGCTGCCGGCGGGTGTCGTGGCCGCCACCGACCTGACCCGCCTCGCCGGCTCGACGGCCGCGGCCCAGGCCGACGCCGCACACTGGCTGCGCCGGGCCGGCGCCGTACTGGCGGAACGCTTCGACCTCGGCCACACAGACTGACGCTCCGACGAAGCGCCCGGGCGGATCGCCGCCACCGGGCCACACTGCGCACCGCACCCTGCTCACCGCCGGCCCGGGCTCGGAGGCGGCCCGCCCGCTCGGGCCCGGTCCCAGCGCGCGCAGGCGGCCCCACGGGGACGGCTTCGATCGTGGGCGGCCGATGCCGGTCCCGTCGACCGGCGCCCGATCGGCGGCCCCGTCCGACCCGTCCCGCGGCGGAGCGACCGCCGAGCGACCGCACCCCGGGCCCGGCTAGGCTGGGTGGACAATGAACCGTTTCTCTGCGCCTTCCGGCGAGTTCGAGCTCACCCGTTACCCCGAGGATCCCCGCGATCTGCTGCGCGCGTGGGACGCGGCCGACGAGTACGTGCTGCGGCACCTCGCCGGGATCGACGACGACAAGCCGACGGATCTGTCCGGCAGCGTCGTGGTGGTGGGCGACCGGTGGGGCGCGCTGGTCACCGCGCTGGCCGAGTCCCGGCCGGTACAGATCAGCGACTCCTTCCTCGGCCAGGAGGCCACCCGAGCCAACCTGGCACGGAACGAGGCGGACCCCGACTGGGTGCGGTTGTTGTCGACCCGGGACGCACCGCCGGAGCGCATCGACGTACTGATCGTCCGGGTCCCGAAGAACCTGGCCCTGTTGGAGGACCAGTTGCACCGGCTCGCGCCGAGCGTGCACGCGGACACCGTGGTGGTCGGTACCGGGATGACCACCGAGATCCACACCTCGACGCTCAAGCTGTTCGAGCGCATCATCGGCCCGACCCGGACCTCGCTCGCGGTCAAAAAGGCCCGGCTGATCTTCACCACACCCGACCCCACGCTCCCGCGTACGGCGAGCCCCTGGCCGCGCAGCTACACGCTGCCCGCCGACGTCGGCGCGGGATCCGGGATCGTGGTCACCAACCACGCGGGCATCTTCTGCGCCGACCGACTCGACATCGGTACCCGCTTCCTGCTGCGCAACCTCCCGCGCCGCACCGGTCGCGACCGGGTGGTGGACCTGGGCTGCGGCAACGGCGTGGTGGGTACCGCGGTGATGCTGGCCAACCCGCGCTCGGACGTGTTGTTCGTGGACGAGTCGCATCAGGCCGTCGCCTCGGCGCGGGCCACGTTCCAGGAGAACCTGGGATCGGATGCCGGTGCCGAGTTCGTGGTCGGCGACGGTCTGACGGACGTGCGGGCCGAGAGCGTCGACCTGGTCCTGAACAACCCGCCGTTCCACACCCATCGGGCCACCACCGAGGCCATCTCGTGGCGGATGTTCGCCGGTTCGCGTGCGGCGCTGCGCTCCGGTGGCGAACTGTGGGTGATCGGCAATCGGCACCTGGGTTACCACGTCAAGCTGCGCCGACTGTTCGGCAACTGCGACATCGTGGCCAGTGACCCGAAGTTCGTGGTGCTGCGGGCCGTCAAGAACTGACCGGAGCCGAACCGGGGGCACGCGGTGCCGGGGACGCGCGGCGCCGGAGGACAGGGGCTACCGGGGCACGAGGCGCCGGGGTGCGGGAGTGCGCGGGCGCGGGCGGGAGCACGGGCGCGGGCGCGGGCGCGGGAGAACATCCGGGAGCGCCCGAAAGCAACGTGCGCATCGGTCGCGCCTGCGTGTCCCCGCTCCGGGGCCGGACGCCGACCCGGGCTCGGACGCCGACCCGCACCCGGACGCCGATCCGCGCCCGGATGCCGACCGAGTACGTCCCTACCCCCGCGCCACCTCAGCCGGCGTTCTCCACCCGCAGCAACATCCGCTTCAGCAGCGCGATCAGTACGTCCTGATCCGCCTCCTCCAAGGGGTCGACCATCGCGCGTTCGGCCCGGTCAAGCAGTTTCATCGCGGCCGTCCAGTGCGCGCGGCCCGACTCGGTGAGTTCGACATCGACCCGGCGACGGTCGTCGGTGCCGCGGATGCGTCGGATCGAACCGGCCTCCTCCAGGGTGTCCAGCCGGCCGGTGATCCCCGCCGGCGACACCATGAGCTCCGCGGCCAGTTCGGACGGCGTGGCCCGGTAGGGCGTACCGCGCGAGGCCAGTCGGTGCAGCGTGTCGAACTCGAAGGCCTGGAGCCCGACCTCGGCAAGCGCACGTCCCTTGACCTGTGCCAGGTGCTTGGTCAGCATCTGGATCCGGGTGACGATCCCCTCCACGCGCTCGTCGAACGGCGCCTTGTGCCGCCACCGCGCGATGTGCCGGTCGACCGAATCCTCGACGGCGACCCCCGCCTCGGCCTCGGCGGACACGTCGACGGCACCCGCGCCGCCGGCCTCGCCCTCGGGTCGGGCCGGACCGTCGGCGCCGCCGTCCCGTGCCCGTCTCTGTCCCCGGCCCTCACCGTGCATGCGGCCATTATGCTCGGCCGATGATAATTCGTTGACGAATGATTTGCTGACGAAATACATTCCGGTGCCATGACCCCTGCCACGCGCCGGCTCCTGCTCGGCCGCACCTTCGCCGCCCTTGCGACGGCCCTGATCCCCACCACGCTGACCCTGGCTCTCGTACACACCGGCTCGGGCACCGATCTGGGTCTGGTACTGGCCTGCGAACTACTGCCGATGTTGCTGCTGCTCCCGGTCGCGGGCGTGATCGCCGACAGCTTCCCCCCGCACCGGGTGATCCTGGCCGCCGACCTGGTCCGTGCCGGCGCCCAGCTGGCGATCGGCGCCGAACTGCTCGCGGGCCCGGTGCGAATCCCGGACCTGGCGATCCTGTCCGCGCTCACCGGCGCCGCCGTGGCCTTCGGCACCTCGCCGATCCACACGCTGGTGGTCGCGGTGGTGCCCGAGTCGGAGCGGCTGCGGGTCAACGCCCGGCTCGGCGTCGCGCAGGGCCTCGCCCAGGTGGCGGCCCCCGCTGCCGCCGGCACCCTGATGCTCGCCGTCGGGGCCGGCTGGTCCTCGCTGCTGACCGGCCTGCTGTTCGTCGGGTCCGCCGCCACGTTCGGCGGCCTGCGCCCCGAACGCGTCGTGCGCAAGACCGAACGCGGGCCATTCCTCGGCGAGTTGCGCGCGGGTTGGGTGGAGACCCGGCGCCATCCCTGGTTCCTGGCCAATGTCGTCGCGCACGGCGTCTGGCACCTGGCGGCCGGCTTCCTGCTCACCCTCGGCCCGATCATCGCGGTGGACCGACTCGGCGGCGACCGCTCGTGGGTGATCATCGCCCAGGTCGGCACCGTCGGCGTACTGCTCGGCGCCCTGATCGCATCCCGGCTGCCCGTGCGCCGCCCACTGGTGGCCACCTCGATCGGCGCCGCCCTGTACGGCCTCCCACTCGCCGCCCTCGCGCTGCGGGCACCGCTGACGGTCGTCGCCACCGCCTACTTCCTGGCCATGCTCGGTCTGGGCGTGCTGAGCCCGTTGTGGCAGACCACGCTGCAACACCGCATCCCGTCGGAAGCACTGGGCCGGGTCGGCTCGTTCGACACGCTGATCTCCTTCGCCACGCGCCCGCTGGGCCTGGCGATCGCCGCCCCCGTCGCCGCGGCGATCGGCACGAGCACCCCGCTGCTGGTCGGCGCGGCGTTGGTGGTGGCCACGAACGCGGGTCTGCTGCTGCTGCCGGACGTACGCGCGATCGCGTCCGCGCCGAAGGCCACCCCCGCCGCTCGCGCCCGATTGCGCCGGCCCTCGTCCCCCGGGCGCGGCACCGGCGTGTGAGCGACGACAGCGGCGTGTAGCTCAGCAGTAGAGCACCGGACTTCGGATCCGGAAGGCGCGGGGGCAGCACCCGCCATGCCGGCCGGGAACGACAACGATGAGCGGCGTCAGGGGCCTTCGCCCGCGACCGGCGGCCACGGATACCTCGGTCGGCAATCGGCCCGAGCACTCGGCACCGCCGCGAGCCACGAGAACACGGACACCCGCGAACGCGCCGAGCGCCGGGTCGAGCACCGGCGCCGGGTATTGCGCGGCGTCACGAGCGGGCCCCTCCGGGTGGGTTCGCGTACACCGGTGGCCGAGTCTTCCGTCCGGGTGACGCCCGAGGTGGTCCGCGGCGGCTTCGCCACGGGCGCGGCGAGCGCCGGCGGACCACTGCTGCCGCACGAGATCGAGACCGCGAACCGGGTGGGCGTGCCCGCCGCCCGGCGCGCCCTGTTCGAGTATCACCTCACCGACGCGGGCCTGGCCGAGCCGACCGAGACGCTGGAGCATGGACGCTACGAGGTGGCCGTGCCCGAGGAGGCCGCACTGCTCGCGGTGCCCGGCCGGCGTGGGCCGGCGACCGCGCCGCCACGCTGCGCCTCCACGAGACGATCGAACGGTTCCCGGATCGGCTGCGCTTCCCGCCGCGACCCACGTCGGCCCCGCCTGCGGACGCGAGCACGGCGTACCGGCGGCGGGGGCGGGTCAACGAATCCGGGTTCCGTTGCGCCACACGCCTCGGATGCGCCGGTCCAGTGCGGTCGGGTCCAGGGTGGTGCCGGCGAGCAGGACCAGGTCGGCGCGTTTGCCGACGGCGATCTCGCCCCGGTCGTCGGCGAGGCCGAGCAGCCGCGCCGCGTCGTGGGTGGCCGCGCGGAAGGCACCGGCGGGGCCGAGGCCGACCCGGGACAGGTGCTCGATCTCGCGGAGCACCTCGGTATGCGGTCGAACCGGGTTGTCACTGCCCATGGCGATCGGGACACCCGCTCGGATCGCGAGGCCGACCGCGTGCCGGTGGGCCTCGGCCGCGCCCTCGGCCGCCGCCGCGGGATCGGTCTGCGTACACGACAACGTCGGCACCAGCCAGGTCCCGCGCTCGGCCATCGCGTCGACCGCGGCGTCGTCGAGCCAGGTGCCGTGTTCGACGCTGCGCGCACCCGCGCGGGCCGCGAGCTCCGCCGCCCGCGCGCCGTGCGCGTGCGCCATGACGCCGCGTCCGCCGAGCCGGGCTGCCTCGTCGACGAGCGCGGCCATCTCGCCGGCGGTGAACTGTACGTCGTGCACGCCCCGTCCGGAGGCCATCGCCCCGGACGGCGTCGCCTTGATCCAGTCGGCCCCGGCCCGCACCATCCGCCGCACCACGGCACGCGCGGCATCCGGGCCGTCGAAGACGGGGTCGGGCATCGCCGGGTCGGCGAAGAAGTCCACCGCCCCCACCCGCGGCGTCCAGTGGTCCCCGATCCCGCCGGTGGTACACACCTGCCGCACGCTGATCAACACCTGCGGTCCCTCGATCCACCCCCGCTCGACCGCCATCCGCACGCCCGCATCGGCACCCCAGGCATCGCGCACGGTGGTCACCCCGAGCCGCAACAGCGTCCGCAATACCGGTACCGCCGACAACGGCCTTACCGAGCGCGGCAGTTCGAAGGGATCCCGCAGGGTCTGGGTCAGGCACACGTGGGTATGACAGTCGATGAACCCGGGGACCACCAACTGCTCGGCGCAGTCCACCACTTCGTCCCCGTCGAGGCCGGTCCCGACGGCAACGATCCGACCGCCCTCGACCGCCACATCGGCCGCGCCGACCACGCCGGAGCGTACGTCCAACACCGATCCGCCCCGCAACACCACACGTCCCATGCACCCATCCTGCCTCGCTCGGAACGGTGGTGGCCGGACGACGACGGTCCGCGGAGCCCGGCTTTCGAGATCGCCACGGTGGCGTCGCCCCGGAGGGGGCCCGGCAGCACGGGCGGATCACGCACCGGCGACGGCCTCAGAGCGGGGGAGGCACGTCGCCCGCCAGATCCGAACGGGCCTCCTCGACCATGCGCACGATGCCCTCGGCGCCGGCGGACTTCGCGATCGTGCCCGCCTCCTCGATCAGCGCCCACGCGTCGTCGCGGCGATCCTGCCCGACCGCGATGTACGCCAGCCCGACCAGGTTGGCCGCCACGCCGGGCAGGAAGCCCAGTTCGCGGCGCAGCCGCAGCGATTCCTCCAACCGTTCGCGCGCCACGGGCAACCGGCCGTCGATGTGCGCCGCAATGCCCAGGTGGCGAAGCGCGTACGACATGGTCGCTTTGTCGTCGGCGCTCGTGGCCAGTTGCAGGGACCGCTCCAGCGCGGGCAGCGCGGAGACATGGTCTCCCCGGACCACCTGATGGAACGTGCCGACCCAGAACAGCGCTTCGCCTTCGCCCCGCGCGTCGCCGAGCGAGCGGTAGAGCTCCGCGGCCCGTTCGAACAGGGCCCCCTCGCGGGGGTCCTCGGCGCTGCGATCGGCCAGGAAGCGCGCGTGCGCCACCCGTCCGCGGGCCAGCGCCAAGTCCGCCTCCACCGCGTCCAGTTCCCGGTCGGCCACCGGAAGCCCGGTCGGGTCGCCTCCGAAGACCGCCCGTTCGTAGCACAGTCCGGCCCGTTCGATCCGTTCGTCCGTGCCCATCGTCGCTCCAGCCACCCGAATCCCACGCCTCATCGGGCACGGCGCACCGCGGCAAAACGGCGTCCCCCGCCCGAATCGAGCCGTCCGAGCGGCGAGTCTAGGCCGTGTCCGGCGGATCTTGGCGGATCTTGGCGGATCGGGCGGTGCGGTCGGTGTGGTCGGTGCGGTCGTCCTCCGAGACGGTCGATCGATGTAAAGAAAACTAGACCTGGTGTCAGTGTTGCTTTACATTGACCGGTGTCCGTATGGATTCACATCGGCTCGTCTTCGCAGGGCTTCTCCGCGTCCGCTCGCGTCCGCGTGGCCTTGTCATCCATGTCCACCATGCTCGAGCCGGGAGTCGCCGCATGGCTTTTGAAGAGAAACGTGCATGGATCATGGCGGTGGTCACGGTCTGCGCATACGCGACCTACCTCGCCGTCGTGGTCGGGCGAGCGGGCAATGCCCCACTCGCCGAGGTGTCGTACGCGTCGACCCTGGTGTGGACCATCGGCGCGGCGATCCTGGCGGCGATCGTGCTGCACATCGTGGTGTCGATCGTCTCCCCCGAAGGCGCCAACCGAAAGGACCGACGCGACCGGGAGATCGGCCGGTTCGCCGAGTTCGTCGGCCAATCCCTCGTCGTCGTCGGCGCCGTGGCGGCGCTGGCCATGGCGCTGGCCGAGTTCGACCACTTCTGGATCGCCAACACGATCTACCTGGCGTTCGTACTCTCCGCGATCCTGGGCTCCGGAACCCGGATCGTCGCCTACCGCCGGGGCTTCCAACCATGGTGAGGAAGCCGCCGACCCGGGTCACCAATACGATCCGCGCCCTGCGCTTCACGCACGGCGAGATGACCCAGGCCGAACTGGCCGAGCGGGTGGGCGTCACCCGGCAGACCGTCATCGCCATCGAACAGGGCCGCTACTCGCCGTCCCTGGAGATGGCTTTCCTGATCGCCCGGGTCTTCGGCGTGCCTCTCGACGAGGTCTTCCAATACCCGGACCCGGCAAGGGAGACGCCGTGAAGGCATTCGTTCAGGACACCTACGGACCACTCGACGTGCTGCGACCGACCGACATCGAGCAACCGGCGGTGGGCGAGGACGACGTGCTGGTCCGGGTACACGCGGCCGGTGTCGACCCGGGTGTGTGGCATCTGGTGACGGGCCGGCCGTACCTGCTTCGGCTCACCGGTTACGGCCTGCGCGCACCCAAGGACCGCGTGCGGGGCATGGATGTCGCGGGCAGCGTGCATGCGGTGGGCCGCAATGTGACCCGATTCCGGCCCGGTGACCAGGTGTTCGGCACGTGTCGGGGTTCCTTCGCCGAGTACGCGTGCACGCCGCAGAGCAGGCTCGCCATGAAACCGGCGAACCTCGACCCGGCCCAGGCGGCGGCCGTACCGACCTCCGCGTTCACCGCCCTTCAGGCGCTCCGGGACAGCGGCCGGGTGCGGCCCGGGCAGCGCGTCCTGATCATCGGCGCGGGGGGCGGCGTGGGCACGTTCGCGGTGCAACTGGCCGCCCACGTGTTCGACGCGCACGTGAGCGGGGTGTGCAGCACGGGCAAGGTCGAGTTGGTCCGCTCGCTGGGCGCCGACGAGGTGATCGACTACACGCGCGAGGACTTCGCCGACGGCACACGGCGATGGGACCTCATCCTCGACACCGCGGGCAATCGGCCCGTCGGGCTGCTCCGGCGAGCGCTCACTCCGCGGGGGACCCTCGTCATCGTCGGCAGCGAAACCAAGGGGCGTTGGTTCGGCGGCGTCGACCGCATGTTCCGGGCACTGGCGCTGGGCCCGTTCGTACGGCACCGGCTGTGCGGCGTGATGTCCACCGAACGCGCCGAGGATCTGGACCTGTTGCGGCAGTACCTCGAAACCGGCCGACTCACGCCGGTCATCGATCGCACGTATACGTTCACCGAGATTCCCGAGGCGATTCGCTACATCCACGAGGGTCACGCACATGGGAAGGTCGTGGCAACGGTGGCGTGAGGAACACGGGGAGACATCGATGCAACGGCTGGTGCTCTTCGACCTGGACAACACCTTGATCGATCGATCCGCGACCTTTGCCCGGTGGTCGGCGGAGTTCGCCGACGAGCGCCGTCTCGGCGACGGGGCCGCGCAATGGCTCGCATCCGTGGACGGGGACGGCTTCGTTCCTCGGGAGCGCTTCTTCGCGTCCGTACGAAGCCGATTTCGGCTGTCGGAATCGGTCGAGGTGTTGTGCTCGACGTACCGGGCGCGGATGCCGGAGTTGGCCCGGTGCCGCGATGAAGTCCTGGCCGGCCTAACGGACTTGCAGGCGTCGGGTTGGCGGATCGGCGTGGTGACGAACGGCCATCCGTCACAACAGGTGGCCACGATGCGCAGCACCGGTCTGGCCGCGCACGTCGACGGGTGGGCCGTCTCCGAGCAGGAGGGTGTACGCAAGCCCGATCCGAGGTTGTTCGAGATCGCCGCTGCCCGGTGTGGCGGGCTGTCCCCGGCCGACGGCGGCTGGTGCGTCGGGGACGACCCGGTGGCCGACATCGGCGGCGGGAGGGCGGCCGGGCTGACGACCATCTGGGTACAGCGGCTCCCGGAGTGGCCGATCGGGCCGACGGGCCCACCCGAGCATCGGGTCACCGATGTGACGGAGGCCTTCGAACTCCTGCTCTTCGACGGGTCATAGCGCACACTGCCGTCAGCCGACGGCGGGTCGCCGGTCCGAAGTCGTCGCGGTCACCACGGACGTCCTGATCACCACGCGGCCGCCGCCGCGATCGACGGGCCGCCCGTCGTGGCCCGGCACTCGGAACGCGGCGGCGGCCCTGCGGGGTTGGGTGCGGGAGCATCTCCGGGCGCCGGTAGGGTCCATGCCGGGAAGGGGAATTGCATGGAGCAGGGTCGGATTCTGCTGTTGGATGCGGCTCCCGGTGATTTGCTCGGCCGGGAGTTGGAGCGTCTGCTCGGGCACGGGATGGCCGTCACGCTGAACCTTCGGCGGGTGGCCGACCGGGCCGGTGCGCGGGCTGCGTGGGCCGGCCGGGTGGACTTCACCGATTTCGATGCCTTCGACGAGGCCGCGCTGGTGGCCGAGTTCGTCCGGGACGGGCTCGGCCACCACGCGGTCAAGTCGCGTGCCGGTGTGCCGTTGCGCGCCTCGTTCCTCGCGGCGGCGACCGACACCGCCCTGGCCCATCGGCTCCGCGTGGTCGGCCGGGCCGGCGCGGGCACCGACCACGTCGACTCGGCAGCCGCAGCCCGGCACGGCGTCGCCGTCACCCATACCCCGGGTTCCAACGCGAACGCGGTCGCCGAGTTCGCCTTGGCCCAACTGCTCGCCCTGACCCGGGATCTCCCGGCACACAACTCGGCCGCACACCGGGGCACCTGGCGCGCCCCGGCCGCACCGGCGGTGGAGCTGTCGGAATTCACCCTGGGCATCGTCGGGCCGGGACGGATCGGACTGGCCCTGGCCCGGCGGGCAACCGCCCTGGGCATGCGGGTCCAGGCCCTCTCCCGGCGCCCCGCCGAGATACCGCTCCCCTCGGCCCGCTCTCTCACCGCACTGCTGACCACCAGCGACGTGGTCTCCCTGCACCTGCCGCTCACCGCGCGGACCCGGGGGCTGATCGGCAGGGCGGAGCTGGCGCTGATGCGTCCGGGGTCGATCCTGCTGAACACCGCCCGCGGCGGGATCGTCGACGAACAGGCGCTCGCCGACGCCCTGCGCGACCCCGCACACCCCCTCGCAGCCGCCGCCGTCGACACCTTCGAGCACGAACACGCCGCCTTCGCCTCGCCCCTGTTCGGCCTGCCGAACGCCCTGCTCACCCCGCATATCGCCGGAATGACCAGGAACGCCATGGCCGCGGCGGCGCTGCGCTGCGCAGACCACATCGCCGCCCTGCTCGCCGACCGCCCGGACGGCATACCCGTGGTGACCGCGTGACCACGAGGGGCTCGGGGGCGGGCCGGACGCCCGGCACCCACAACGGCCCGCCACCACGTGGCCGGGCATGCCCAACGCCAGGTCGGGTGTGCGCGTAGCGGCCGATCGTTACCCCGCAACGGCCATCCGTGCGGGCGATCCGAGCCCCGAGCGAAGCGGCGGGAAAGGATCGACGCGGGACGGACCGGGGTCGAACCGTCGCCAAAGGCGCGAACCGGAGGCCGCAGGGCCACCGATCCCCGCCGACACGGCATGCGTGCCCTCCGGCACACCCTGCGCGCGTGTTGCGCGATACATGCCGGAGGGCTGCCGGGTCACATGTTGATCATGTGGCCGGCCAAGCCGTGGATGGCTTCCTTGACGGCTTCGCCGAGGGTGGGGTGGGCGTGGACGTTGCGGGCCACCTCGTGCACGGTGAGGTCCCACTGTTGGGCCAGGGTGAGTTCGGGGAGGAGTTCGGTGACCTCGGGGCCGATCAGGTGGGCGCCGAGGAGTTCGCCGTGGGTGCGGTCGCTGATCACCTTGACGAAGCCGACCGGGTCGCCCAGGCCGTGGGCCTTGCCGTTGGCGGTGAACGGGAACTTGGCGACCTGGACGTCGAAGCCCTGCTCCCGGGCCTGGGCCTCGGTCCAGCCGAAGCTGGCGATCTGCGGCTGGCAGTAGGTGGCGCGCGGGATCATCACGAAGTCGAGTTCCATCGTCTCGGCGCCCGCGATCGTCTCGGCGGCGATCATCGCCATCGACTCGGCCGCGTGTGCGAGCATCAGCTTCGCGGTGACGTCGCCGATCGCGTAGATGTGCGGGATGTTGGTGCGGCCCCGGCCGTCCACGTCGATCGCGCCACGCTCGGTGAGGCGTACGCCGATGGTCTCCAGGCCGTAGCCGGTCACGCGCGGGGCGAAGCCGATCGCCTGGAGGACCTTGTCGGCCTCCAGGACCTGCTGCTGCCCGTCGCGGGTGACGGTGACCCGGACCTTGGCGTTCGGGTCGCTGTCGTCGATCGATTCGACCCGGGTCGAGGTCAGCACCTCGATGCCCAACCGGCGGTAGCGCTTGGCGAGTTCGGTGGAGACCTCGACGTCCTCCAGCGGTACGACCCGGTCGAGGAACTCGACGATGGTCACCTTCACGCCGTAGTTGTGCAGCACGTAGGCGAACTCGACGCCGATCGCGCCGGCGCCCGCGATGATGATGCTCTCCGGCAGTTGTTCGGTGAGGATCTGCTCCTCGTAGGTGACCACCCGCTCACTGAGCGAGGTGCCCGGCAGCAGGCGCGTGGTCGCGCCCGCCGCGATGATGCAATGGTCGAACGTGACGGTCTCGACTCCGCCGCCCGTGAGCGAGACGTCCAGCGTGTGCGCGTCGGCGAACGAGCCGTGGCCGTCGTACTCGGTGATGTTGTTCTTCTTCATCAGGTAGTGCACGCCGTTGACCCGGCCGTCGGCGACCTTGCGGCTGCGCTTGAACGCGGCCTCGTAGTCGAACGTCACCGAACCCTCGACGCGGATCCCGAAGGTCTTGGCCTCCTGCGTGAAGATGTGCGCGAGTTCCGCGTTGCGCAGCAGTGCCTTCGACGGGATGCAGCCGACGTTCAGGCAGACGCCGCCCCAGTACTTCTGCTCGACGACTGCGACCCGCAGCCCGAGCTGTGCGCTGCGAACCGCTGCGGTGTATCCGCCCGGACCGGCGCCCAGGACAACGACGTCAAAGTGTGTACTCATGATCCACACGATATGCGGCCGGCGCCGATGCCGGCGCGGCGGCCGGACCGGCTCGCTACCCGGCTCCCTCCCCCACCCTCGGCCGCACCCGCCGACCCGTCACGTGCTCCGCCCGGATCCGGATGCAGACGTCCCGGCGGTCGGCCGGCCATGGGACCTCGGCGGCCGACGGGACGTCCGTCGGGTCCGAGTCCCGCTCCGCCGTGCCGCGGATCAGGACGCTCCAGCCGATCCGGGCCGCGTCGACGATGTCGTCCACCTCGAACAGGACCGGGCCCTCGACCCGGGCCAGGACCGAGTCCGCAGCCGTACAGAAGATCACGTCGCGGCCGAGCATCACGTAGTTGACCGGCAACACGAACGGGTCGGGCCCGTCCAGCGCGGCGATCCGGCCGACCAGTTGCAGCAGCAGGTGGGCCTGACACTCCTCGTCGGTCATCTCCACCAACTCCCGCCCCGGGCCCGGGTCCTGACCCGGCGGACGAGGCGGGACCCGGTGGGTGAAGCCGGCCGACGGCGCGGAGAGCAGGTCGTCGACGGTGGTTTCGAGCGCGTCGGCGAGTCGGGACAACGCGGGCGCGGACGGTGCGGTGGATCCGCTCTCGACGGAGCTCACCCATGTTCCGGGCAATCCCGTACGGCGGGCGATGTCCGCCACGGAGAGCCCGAGTTCGCGGCGCCGGGCGGCCAGCCGGCCGGGCAGCGCATCGACGGATGGACGGACGGTACCCGCAGTCTCCTCGGTCATCCCACCAGCCCACCCCCCGCGAACCGATTTCGCCGGGCATTGCGCCGATCGGCGGCGCGCCCCGGACGACGTCCGTACGGCGCCGCGACGAGCGCACCGCCGGCGTCCCGCCCCCGCCCGATCACCTCGCGACGCATGGGCCGCCGGCCGCGCCCGCCGGTACCCGGGACCCGCGCCCGCGCAGCCCCGCGCTATTCGGCCGCGGCCAGGCGAGCCGGGAAGCCGCCGGTGGCGATCGGACCCCAACGGTCGATGTGGATGCGGATCAGCGACTTGTCCTGCCTGCGCATCGCCTCCCGGTACTCGTCCCAGTCGGGGTGCTCACCCGAGATACACCGGAAGTAGTCGACCAGCGGCTCCAGCGCCTCCGGCATGTCCAACACCTCGGCGCGGCCGTCCACCTGCACGTACGGGCCGTTCCATTCGTCGGATACGACGCACATGGACACCCGCTCGTCCCGCCGGGCGTTGCGGGCCTTGGCCCGGTCGGGGTACGTGGACACGACGATCCGGCCCGCCCCGTCGACCCCGCAGGACACCGGCGACATCTGCGGACGCCCGTCGGCGCGGGTCGTGGCCAACAGCCCGCGATGGCGCGGGCGCAGGAATGCCAGGAGTTCGTCGAGGTCGGGGTGACGCGCGGTCGCGACGGCCATGAATCTGCCCTTCGAGTGGCTCGGAACGTGTTCCTGGGGTCTCCCAACCCTAGGCATCGCGGCCCGATTCGTCCGGGCCGCAACACACCCACCCCCGCGGCGCCGTTCGCGTGCGGCCCGCTACAGACATCGCCCGCCCGCCGCGCTACGGTGCCCCGAACCGGTGATCGGACCGCACCGGAGCCCGGCCGGCGACGAATGCCGACCCGGTACGGGATACCCGGAAGTCGGAACCGCAGGCGCAACCAGCAGTGGGCAGTGGCCGCCGCGTTCGCGGCAGCCGCCGCATCGGCAGACGCAGCCGCGGCAGCAGCCGCGTTCACAGGCGGGGAGGCACGCGTGGGCATGTTCGCGGACGGACGGCCGGTGGCCGAGGTGCTGGCCGAGTTGACGGCCATGCACGCCGGAGACGAACCCGGACGCGGGCGGCCCGGAGTGGCCAATACGTTCGATTCCGGCGCGGCCTCCGTCGAAGCGGTCGCCGTTCGCGCGTTCGAGCTGTACCTGCACGTGAACGGCCTGTACCCGACGTCCTTCCCGAGCGTCGCGACGCTGGAGCACCAAGTGGTCGCGGTCGTCGGCGAGATGCTGCACGCACCCGCGGGCGCGGCCGGCAGCTGGACCAGCGGCGGTACCGAGAGTTGCCTGCTGGCGGCCAAGGCGGCTCGGGACGCGCGGCCCGACCTGGCGCGCCCGCAGATCGTGTTCGCCCGTTCGGCGCATGCGGCCTGGGCCAAGGCGGCGAAGTACTTCGGGCTCGACCCGGTGATCGTGGACATCGACCCGATCCACCTGACCGCCGACGTCGCCGCGATCGAGCGCGCGATCACCGACGACACCGTCCTGGTGGTCGCCTCCGCACCCTCCTACGGGCACGGCGTCGTGGACACCATCCCCGAAATCGCCGCGATCTGCGCGCGGCGCGGCGTGCGCTGCCACGTGGACGCGTGCATCGGCGGCTGGGTGCTGCCGTTCGCCGAACAACTCGGACACGCCGTGCCGGCCTGGGACTTCCGAGTGCCGGGTGTGGATTCGATCTCGGTGGATCTGCACAAGTACGGTTACGCGCCCAAGGGTTGCTCGATCGTGCTCTACCGCACCGCGGCGCTGCGCCGGACCCAGTACTTCGTCGCATCCGACTGGACCGGCTATCCGGTGGTCAATTCGACGATGCAGAGCTCGAAGTCCGGCGGCCTGATCGCCGCCGCGTGGGCGGTGCTGCGCCACCTCGGCGCGGACGGCTACCGCGACCTGGTCACCCGTACGCTGGCGGCCACCGCCGATCTGGTCGAGGGCGTCGCGGAGATCGCGGGCCTGCGCGTGCTCGGCGCGCCTGCGGCGAGTCTGGTCGCGGTGACCACGGACGGCGTGGACTTCTTCGCGTTCCTGGACGAGTTGGAGCGCCTGGGGTGGGCCGTGCAACCCCAGCTGTCCCAGCCCGGCATCCCGCCGACGATCCACCTCACGATGACCGCCACGCACGGTCCGCACATACCCGAACTGCTCACCGCGCTGCGCTCGGCGGTACACGCGGCCGGCGAACGCAATCCGCTGCCCACCCCCGAGCAACTGGGCGCGGTCGCCGAGCTCACCGCCCTCGCCGACTCGGAGGCCGGGGTGACCGCCGACGCGCTGACCGAACTCATGTTCAAGACGGGCCTGTTGACCGACGGCCGGTTGGCGCCGGTGCACGCGCTCCTGGACCACCTCCCGGCGCATCTGCGGGAAGCGGCGCTCCTCGCCTTCTTCGAGGGCCTCAATCCGCCGCTGTGACACCGCCGGGCGCGGCACCCACGCCACGCGGTGGGTACGGCCCGGCCTCGCTCTCCACCGCTCCAACCGCCGGGCACACCGATTCGCCACGCTTCGCCACCCGCGACGGGTCGGCCACGTTCTACCGCCGGGACCTGGGCTCCTACTAGCGTTTCCGGTACGACAGGAGCCGGTGTCGGGTCGATGGGCCCAGGCACAGGCGGCCGGACCGGTACCCGCGAACTCCCCACATCGGCCCCGGGAACGCTCGTGTCGACGTGCCGATCCAGCCCGGCCATCCCACGCCTGGGACGCATCCATGACCCGTCAAGGAGCCTCACCGTGCCCGTGAACGCTGCCCTTCTCGACGAGATCGTCGATCAGACCGCCCGACTCGTCTCCCTCGACATCTCCCGGGTCGACCCGGACGACACGTGGGCGGAACTCGGCGTGGACGCGGTCCTCGCGGTCGAGTTCGCGGACGTGCTCGGCAAGCGGTACGGCATCGCCGTCGAGCCGAAGGTGATCCTGGAACGCGCCTCCCCCAGCGGTTTGGCCGAGTTCGTCGCCCAGGCCCGGGCAGGCCGCAGCGGGTGAGCGGTGTGGCGCGGCGGGGTCGCGGCGCCCCGGCCCGGCAGACCCTCGCGGCCTGCGCGTGTCGGCGGTCGACCGTTCCGCCCTCCGCGTGGCTCGCCCGGCTCGGCGCACCGTCGACCTCGACCGGCCGTTCCCGGCGATCCGGCCGATCCGGGCGACGCGTCGTGCGATCCGACGCCGCTCCCGCCATCCGATCGCACGGCGCGCGTCGACCGCCCGGATCCGCCGGAGTGCGGCACAGCGCGCGGCCCCGGCCGTCGTCGTCGGGTCCGCGCCCGAACCCGACGTGGTACAGCGTCGGTTCGGCCCGCCGGTCGGGCGCGTGCTCGAGCGTGCCGCGAGACGGATGCGCCCGGCCCGTACACCCGTACGCCCTGTCCGATCCGCCGGGCCGGCGGGCAGCATGTGCGGTCGTCGGCAACACCTCGGGATCGAAGAGGAACGTGGTCACCTTGGCAACGGCACCATCGCGAGTCACGCCTTTCCGCACGTCCGCCTTCCGCACGCCTGCTTTCCGCACGTCCGCTTTCCGCACCTCTGCTTTACGTACGCCCGCGCACGCGCCCGTACCGGCCCGCCGGCGACCGCACACTCCTCCTCGGGAGGCCCGGTGAAGTTTCGTCGACGGGCGCCCGCGCGGCGGACGATTCCGGTGTCCGAGTCCGAACAGCTGCTGTTCGGCGGCGCGTTGCGCTACGACATGTCCTTCACCGACCATGAACAACCACTGCTTCGGGTGTCGTTCTGGGCGATGGCACGGCAACTGCCGAGCATGGTCGCGGTGGTCACGCGCGCCGCCTGGACGGTGGATCGGCCCGCGGTGCTCGCGCTGCTCGTGGCCGAGATCGGTCAGGGGCTCGCGGCCGGGCTGGGGCTGCTCGCCACCAATCGTGCGCTGGTGGCGCTGTTCGCCGACGTGCCGACCACCGATCGCTTGCGTGACGCCGCGCCGGCCCTGCTGTTCATCATGGTGGTCACCGCCCTGTCCGCACTGCTCGCGGCGGTCTCGGTGGGTGCGACCAGCCGGCTCGAACCGCAGGTCGAGCGGGTCTGTACGGCCCGCTACTACCGGCTCGCCGCCCGAGTGGAACTCCAGGCGTTCGAGGAGGCGCGCTTCCATCGCACGCTGGACGCGGGCCGGTTCGGCACCGATTCGGTGCGGCGCATGATCGGCGCCTCGGTCGCGGTGATCAACGCGCTGGTCGGCCTGGTCGCCACCGGCAGTGTGTTGACCCTGTTGAATCCGATCCTGCTGCCGTTGTTGTTCCTGGTCGCGGCCCCCAAGGGCTGGGGAGCGGTCCGATCCGCGCGCCGCCAACACGAATCCGTGCACGCCTGGCTGGAGCACCGGCGTGCGATCGAGATCCTCGGGCACAGCCTGATCGATCCGGCGCCGGCGGCCGAGGTGCGGGCGCACCGGGCGGGTCGGTTGGTGCTGGACGCGTTCGAGGACATGTCCGCGACGATGGAGGCCGAGCACCGCCGACTCGCGCACGCCAAAGGCCGCACCCAGGCGACCGCGTCCGCGATGTCCGGAGTCGGCGCGCTGTCGGTGTATGCGGCGTTGTGGCTGCTGCTCACCGAGGGCGGCATGCCGCTGGCCGCGGGCGGTACCGCGGTGATCGCGATCCGTACCTGCACCAGCGGCCTCACCGCGCTGGTCATGCAGGTCAACCGGCTGTACGAGGAGTCGCTGTACCTGCGCGACCTGGAGGACGCCTGCGCCGAGTCGGAGCGGCGGGCGATCCCGACCGGCGGACTTCCGCTGCCGCATGTCGTGGACGAGGTGCGGCTGGATCACGTCTCGTACTGCTACCCCGGCAACGACACGCCGGCGCTGGACCGGGTCAGTCTGCGTATCCCGGCGGGCAAGGTGGTCGCGCTGGTCGGCGAGAACGGCTCGGGCAAGACCACGCTGTCCAAGCTGGTCGCCGGGCTGCTGCTGCCCAGTGAGGGCACGCTGAGCTGGGGTGGCGTGGACGTCCGCGACGCCGATCGGGACCGGATCTTCGACCGGGTGGCGGTCCTCGGGCAGGACTTCCCGCGGTGGGCGATGACCGCGCGGGCGAACGTGTTCATCGGCCGCCCGGACCGTCCGCTCGACCAGGCCCGGGTGGAGGGGGCGGTCGACCGGGCCGACGCGAGCGACCTGGTCGACGCGTTGCCGCACGGTTGGGACACGCTGATCGTCAAGGGCTACCAACGCGGTTCGCAGATCTCCGGCGGACAGTGGCAGAAGATCGGCAACGCCCGGACCCGGTATCGCGGCGCGCCGTTCGTCATCGTCGACGAGCCGACCTCCGCGCTGGATCCGGAGGCGGAGATCGCCGCGTTCGCCGCGCTGCGGTCGATGACCGAGGACGGGACGACGGTACTGCTGATCACCCATCGGCTGGCCGCGACCGCCACCGCCGACCTCATCTACGTGCTGGAGGGCGGGCGGTTGATCGAACAGGGCGACCACGAGGGCCTGATGGCGCTCGACGCGGGTCGGTATCGGGCCATGTACACAGCCCAGGCGGCGCAGTACGGCATTCGCTCGGAGCCGACCGTGTCGCCCATTCCGCATGCGCGGACGGCAGGGGTGGAGAGTTGACGCCGACCGGGTCGCACGACCTCGCTCGACGCCGACGGAAGCGGGCGATCGGCCCGCATCGGCGTGTTCGGCACCCGACCGGTGGGTGTTCTGGCTAGAGTCGCCGGCGGGATTTGTTCCGATTCGGGGTTTTCGTCGATGGGCCGGGCCCGGGCCTGTTCGCCGGTCCGGGTCGCCGGTTGCCACCGCCGAGCCGGACCGCGTCGGGACCGATCACGACGAAGGGTGACGCGATGCACAGGCAGGACATCGGACCGCGGATGTTCGGCGACCGACTCGGCTACAACCGGGCCGTGTCGGTGACGAATCCGGAACGGTGGCTGGTGTTGGCCGGGCACGAGTCCCGGGGTCCCGACGGCGCGATCGTGCACGTGCGCGACCTGCGCGGACAGATCGAGACCACCTTCGACCGGCTCGCCGAAACGCTGGCCGAGGCCGGCTTCACCTTCGCGCACGTGGTGCAACTGCGCTACTTCGCGGTCGACGTCGCGGAGGTCACCCGGCACTTCGACGTGATCACCGCCCGCCTGGAACGGGAGGGCTGCCGCCCGGCGACCGTCCTGGTCGGCGTCACCGCACTGTCCGACCCGGACATGCTGATCGAGATCGAGGGCCTGGCGGTCCGCTGACAAGGGTGCTCCGAGCGCATTCCCGGGCCCGTCCTCGATCCCACGTCGAGCCCGCGACGCGGGATCGAAGACGGCCCGGGGGGGCAACCCCCGCGCCGAACGCGGCCGATCACGAACGGGGCGCTACTACGCGCGGATCGCTCCACCCGGGACCGCCGAATCCGGCCGACTGGAACCGAGCAATGCCCGCCGCCCCACCGGACGCGGGGGCGGGGGGGGGGGGGGCGCCGGGCCCCGCCCCCAGGGCGGGCCCGCGGCGGGGGAGGCGGCGTGCGGCGCCCACGGGGGGGGGGCGGGG
>NZ_JBITHP010000040.1:0-11767 GCF_044458105.1 Embleya sp. NPDC050493 | reverse complement strand
GTAACACCCGCGGGCCGCCCACACCCGGCCCCCGCCCAACCCGCCCGCCTGCCCCCGCCCACCCCCCCCCCCCCCCCCGCCCCCGGGGCGGGCCCCCCCCCCCGCCCCGCCCCGGCCCGAATCGTCGGCCGTCAGCTGTGCAGGGCGGCTGCCTCCTCCAAGGTGGGGATGCCGTCGCGGGCGCGGCCGACGGCGGCCAGGAGGAGGGCGTGGTCGGTGAGGGCACGCGCCAACAGGGGCTTGGCCACAGCCGGTTCGGCGATCGCGAGCGCGCGGGCGTGCTCGACGGCCTTGGCGTACGCGGGCAGGAGCAGGCGGGCTGCGGCCGTGCGGGACATCGGCGCGAAGGTCGCCCGGACGTTGAGTCGGCGTTCGAGCACGAGGCGCTGTGCGGGCGTGGTGGTCGGTGCGTCGAGCGCTGCGCGGAGCGCGGGTTCGGCCTCGGTGTGCCGGATCAGGCGGGTCGGCGACCAGTGGTCCGACGTGGTGGCGTGCGCGATGTCGTCCGGTTCGTCGGCCGCGCCGATAACGGCGAGATGGTGGGCGAGCAGGTCGTGCCGCAGGCCCCGGGTGGGGCTGTGCGCGGCGCGCGTGCGATACGCCTCGACCGCGCGCGCCAGCACCGTCCCGCTCTCGGCGGGGCGATTCGCGGCGGCGAGCAGGTGCGCGCCGTACAGCAGGATCGGGACTTGGCGGTCGTCGTGGGTCGTCTCCAGAAGCGGCCGGTACGCGTCGGCCGCGTCGGCGAATCGGCCGCGGGTGGCAAGCCGGCCCGCCTGCGCGGTGATGTACCAGTGTCGGTCGGCGTTCGGAAGGTACCCTCGGCCGAGGCCGTCGGTGACCGCGACGGCCTCGGCGAACAGCGGTTCGGCCTCGTCGTCGCGGCCGTCCTCGACCAGTGCGACGGCGACTTCGAGAAGCGCCTCGGCGAGGGACCACCGATCACCGGAGCGGGCAGGGGTTCGGGCGCCGGCGCGGGCCAGGGTGAGGATCTCGTGTCGTACGGCGAGCGCCTCGGCTCGCCGGTCGTAGCGGTACAGCGCCCACTGGTAGGTGACCAGGATGCCTCGCAACACCGCGTCCCGGTCCCGGTGTTCGGCCGGGTCCAGGCCTCGGCACAGCCGGATCGCCTCGGTCAACCGGCCGAGCGTGAGGCCCATGTCGGCCCCGTGGTGCCCGAAGACGTGCCCGGTCGTGTGCAGCGCCACGGCCAACCGCCGGGCGTAGTGCTCGGGTCCGTCGACCTCCCCCAGGACGCGATAGATCCCGACCAGTCGTTCCGCCGACACCCGGTCGACGTCGAACAGCATGACTCGCGCGCGAGCCACGACATCGGCATTCGCCACATGCACCCCTGTCTCTGTTTCCACCCCGCCGCGCCGAATGGCACGACGCCGAAACGAGCCCCGGATTCGGGCCCACGCATGCTCCAGAACCACCGGACTCCCCCGGTGGCTCGAATCGGCATGGCATGGACGACATCCGACGCCGCGTCCCGTCCCGGCGGCTCGTTGTCGCGGAACCGTACAGCGCACGATGCGCCTTCAGAGTGTGTGCGAATTGGCTTAGGGTGAGGGCGTATCAACCCCGGGCCGGACGGGCCGGATGAGCCGGATGGAACGGGCAGGCCGGACAGGCCCCCGGTGTCGCCGGGTTCGGGTGGGTCAGGGGACCTGGCGAGGACAGAATGCGCCGGCCCGGCCGCTCGCGTCCCGGAGCGTGTGCCACAGCCGGATCGCGCCGATGTGCCTTTCCACCACTCTTACGCGTTGTCCCGATGAGCACAACCAAGGCCGGCGCATCTTTCGCCCGTGACCACAAAAAGGGCCTGCGACCAGGTACTTGCATGGCGAGGTGCATGGCGAGATGCATGGCGACACGCATGGGGATGTGGCACGGGAGCCGCAACGCGGGCTGTGACGTACGGGGTTGGACCGGTCGTCGCCCTTCCGACGAGCGAACGCCTTTGCGAAGCAACGAGGTTCCGGGATCGCGGACCGGCGCAGGCCGGGGCCGGCGCCCGATATACCACCAACGGGTCGGGCTGGGACGGAAATCGTGGTATCTGGCGCGATCCGCTGCCGATCCTGGTGAGGTACGGGCCATCAGGTCGCGTGCGCCGACGCGACGGGAGGACATCCGGCCCTCCCGGGGCCATCTGGCGACCTGCGGAGGCTGTTCTGATGAGAAAGACGTCCTGGTATCTCGGCGCCGCCGCCACGTTGCTCGTCGCGACGAGCGCGGTGACCCGGTTCGTCGTGCTGCCCGGCGTGCACCAGGTGCCCGACGACGCCGACTTCACGATGCACTTCGCCGGCGGCATGACCCTGTTGGACGCGCAGGCGTTGCAGGCGGGCAACCTGCCCGGGGCCATCGTGCGCGACCTGCCGGTCACCGTGGACCGGCATGTGCGTGCGGTGCGCACGTCCGGGGCGACCGTCGTACTGAACGACCGCACCGTGGTGTCCGGCCCGCAGAAGCAGGTGCTCACCACGGTCGAGAAACGGTGGTCGGTGGACCGCAAGACCCTGCTCGACCGGCCGATTCCCAAGGGGGCGACGGCCGAACCGCATCGGGGCCTGACCGCGGGCTTCCCGTTGGAGCCCGAGAAGAAGAACTATCCGTACTGGGATTCGCCGACGCAGACCACCATCCCGGCCACGTACGTGCGCACCGAGCGGCGCGCGGGCCGCGAGACGTACGTCTTCTCGATCCGTACCAGCGGCCCGCTGGCCGACCCGGGCTCGCTGCGTACGCTGCCGCCGGCCATGCCGCGAGCGGCAGTGCAGGGTCTGGCCGGCGTCGCCTTCCCGGGTCGACCCCTGGAACTGGCCGGGCAGGCCGATCCGGTCCCGCTGGCCTACACCGCGACGACGGACCTCACCGGCTGGGTCGACACCGAGACCGGCGTGACCGTGGACCTGGAGTCCACCCAGGGCGTCACCGCAACCGCCGTGTCGGCCTCCGGCGCGCAGGCCGAGGTCTTCCCGGTGTTGTCGCTGAAGATGACCACGACACCGGCCTCGCGCGCGGAGCTGGCCGACACCGCCGCCGACGGCGCCCAGGCACTCTGGCTGCTCGGCGTCGTGGCACCGCTGGTCGCGCTCCTGCTCGGCCTGGCCCTGCTCGGCCTGGCCGGCTATCTGGAACACCGGTCCCGTCGAGGCCGCTCCGACGCGACACTGCCCGGCCCGCGGTCCGAGGCCACGTCGGATGCGGCCTCCGCCGCGGGGCCGCCCCCTGCCGCCGCACCCGCGTCGGGCCCCGCATCCGGGTCGGGATCCGGGTCCGAATGCGATTCAGGGTCCGACTCGGGATCCGGCTCCGCGTCCCGCGCCGGTTCTGCCGGTTCCGACTCGGGGACGAACGCGCCGACCACCGGCTAGTGCCACCCGGTCCGCCGGTGGCATCGAGACCCACGACGTCATCGGCGTCCGACGCCCGGCTCGGAGTTTCCCAAAACTCCGGTGCCGGGCCTTTCCATGCCGCGCGCCCGGTCGGCCCCGCCAGGCCGGGTCCGGCGGATCCTGGTGGGCCTAGCACATCTCCTGGTGGTTTCATCGGCGCGACCGCTCTGCCATGATCGCCGGCACCCGATCGAGGGGATGTGGAGGCGTGCCGACGGAATACCCGAAACCGGCGAATCAGGCGGAAGACGCCGTATCGGTGGAATCGACCGGGCCGATCCGGGCTGCGGTGCCGTTCGGGACCGGGTCGGTCTCGCTGCGGATCTATCCGCACGACGGGCTCGACGCCTCGGGCGTGGCCGCGGAGGCGATCGGGCAGGCCGTACTGGCCGCGACCCACGGGTTCGACGGCGTGATGACCAGTGAGCACCACGGCGGTTTCGCCGGCTACCTGCCCAATCCGCTCCAGGTGGCGGGCTGGATGCTGGACCGGATGCCGTCCGGGTGGGCCGCCGCGGCGCCCGTGCTGTTGCCGTTGCGGCCGGTTGCGCTGCTCGCCGAGGAGGTGGCCTGGCTGGCCGCCCTGCATCCCGGCCGGGTGGGCATCGGGGTCGCGATCGGCGGCCTGGAGCTGGATTTCCGGGTCATGGGGCTCGACTTCGCGGCTCGGACCGCCGGATTCCGGGTGGCGCTGCCCCGGTTGACCGCGCTGCTGCGCGGCGCGGAGTTGGGCGAACTGGCCGGGGACCGGGCCCTGTTCGAGTGTGCCGCACGACCGGTGCCGGTGGTCGGCGCGGCGATGAGTCCGGGCGCGGTGCGGCGGGCGGCACAGGCCGGTGCCGGGATCCTCTTCGACGGCGGCTCCGAGGCCGCTCGGCTCCGCGAACTGACGGATCGTTATCTCGACGCCGGAGGCGTCGGGCCGCGCGTGCTGATCCGCCGGGTGTGGCTCGGCGACCCGCCGCGCGAGGCGTTCGAGCGGCAGTTGCACGTGTACCGCGGCTACTCCCCCGCGGCAGCACTGCGTCACTGGCGCGGCACGGGGTTCGTCTGCCACTCGGACGCCACGGCGCTGGCCGACGAACTCGCGGCGCTGCGCGCGGAGATCGGCGCCACGTGCCTCAACCTGCGAATCCACGTGCCCGGCATATCCGCCGAGGCGGCCCGCGAGCAGATCGCCGCCCTCGGCCGGGAGGTACTGCCACGGTTGCGGACCGCTGACACCTGCCAACGCACACGTGCGCCCGACACCGGAGCGGGCACCGGCACCGGCACCGGCACGCAAGCGGAAGCGGCACGCCGTGCCGGAGTCGATCCACCGGGCGCGGCCGACGCACGTGCGGTGCCCGGCGCGGCCGACACACGCCCGGGGTGCGATCCGGCGCCCGGTGACGACACGAACACACAGGGAGTACAGCGGTGATAGCCGAACGCATGAGGTTGACCGGCCGAACGGTGATCGTTTCCGGCGCCGGTGGCGGCGGGATCGGCACGACCTGCGCACACGGGCTGCTCGAAGCCGGGGCCACCGTGCTGGGCGTGGATCGCGACGCAGAGCGACTGGCCGCGATCGAGACCGAGTTGGCCGAGCCGACGGGCCTGGGCGGGCCGGCCGGCACGCTGCTGACGGTGTGTGCGGACGTGTCCACCGCCGACGGCGTCGCGACCGTGGTGGAGCGGGCCGCCGCCGCGCCGGGCGAGTTGTACGGACTGGTCAACGTCGTCGGCGGCAGCCTGTTGCCGCACTGGGCGCCCGCGCTCGACTTCGACCGCGAACAGTGGGACCACTCGCTGGATCTGAACCTGCATCACGTGATGTGGCTGTCCCAGGCCGTGGCCCGGCACCTGGTGGCCCACGAGGCGCCCGGCTCGATCGTGACCATCAATTCCACCGGCGGCGTGGTCGCGGCGCCCTACCACGTGGGCTACGGCACGGCGAAGGCTGCGGTACTCGGGCTGACCCGGACGCTGGCCCTGGAGTGGGGCCGGTACGGGATCCGGGTCAACGGCGTCGCGGCCGGCTCGATCACCACGCCGCGGGCGACCGCCGTCGCGCAGGATCCGGCGCTCGCGGGCCGCGGCGTACCGCTGCGCCGGCGGGGGACGCCGGCCGACGTGGCGGCGGCCGTACTGTTCCTGATCTCCGACCTGTCCGCGTACACGACCGGCGCGGTGATCCCGGTCGAGGGCGGCGCGCTGCACCGGCTCGGCCTGTTCGACGAGGACAACGTCCCGGTACATGTGAGCAATCCGCAGATCCTGGCCCGAATCCACGGGGACTGAGGGGCCCGCCCGCCGGCACGTCGGCCGTGTCCGCGGGCATCCGCAGCTCCGGACGTCACGGACCCACCCGCGGATGTCACGGACCCGCCCGGCCCACGGCCGTCCCGAGTCCACCTCCGGGCCGACGCGGCCGCGGCCGTACCCCGAGCGCGGGGGCGTCCCGGGTGGACCCCCGTTGGACCGATGGCATGCCCACACCCCACGATGGCGTCATGGAAGCCGACCTCGTCACCACCGCCACCGACCCCACCTTCGCCGACGTCGTGGCCGCCCGCGCGTTCCTCGACGGGCACCTTCCGCCGACCCCGATGTGGTCGTATCCCGCCCTCGACGCGGCCACCGGCGCGCACATATTCGTCAAACACGAGAACGTCCAGCCGGTCGGCGCCTTCAAGGTCCGGGGCGGGCTGACCCTGCTGGCCGGCCTGAGCCCGGCGGAGCGGGCCCGGGGTCTGGTCACCTACTCGACGGGCAACCACGCGCAGTCGATCGCCTACGCGTGTGCCGCGTTCGACGCGTCGTGCACGGTGGTGATGCCGGCCGAGGCGAACCCGGCGAAGGTGCGGGCGGTGCGCGCGCTCGGCGCCGAGGTACTGCTGCACGGCGCGGACATGGCCGGCGCCCAGGCGCGGGCCGAGGCGTACGCGGTCGCCGAGGGCCGGCTCCTGGTCAGCCCCGGCGACACCGCCGCGCTGGTGGCCGGGGTGGGCACGACGTACCTGGAGATCCTCACCGCCGAACCCGACCTGGACGCGGTGCTGGTCCCGGTGGGCAGCGGTACCGGGGCCGCCGGTGCGGTGCTGGTCGCCGCCGAACTCGCGCCGAGCTGCCGGGTGATCGCCGTGCAGTCGACCGCCGCGCCGGCCGCACACGACTCGTGGCGGGCCGGCGCGTGCGTCACGCGCGCCAACACCACGGTGGTGGACGGCCTGGCCACCGGCCGGGGGTTCGAGTTGCCGCAGCGCGTGCTGCGGTCCGGACTCGCCGACTTCCTGCTGGTCTCGGACGCCGACATCGCGCACGCACAGCGCCTGCTCGCGACGCACGCACACACGCTCGCCGAGGGCGCGGGCGCCGCCGCGCTGGCCGCCGTAGTGGCCCACCCGAGCGAGTTCACGGGCCGGCGGATCGCTGTCGTGTGCTCGGGCGGCAACGCCTCCCCGGCCGAGATCGCGGCACTGGGGCGGGACGGGGGCTGACTCCGTTCCGGCGTTCCGGCGTCCCGGCCTCCGGTTTGCGGTCGTGGAACGGAGCCCGAGCCCGGTCCGAATCCGCATCCGAATCCGGACCCGGACCCGGACCCGGACCCGGATCCAGGGGCCGCCCCTCGGATCCGGATCCGGAGACCCCCGCGCGGCCCGCCCGCATCGTGCCGTTCACCGACAGCCGCCACCGTGCGCCGATGCCCGCCATACTGGGGAGTCATCGGATCTCCGGAGGGGTCAGCGGCGTGGCGGTCACAGACGAGGCCATCGACAAGATCAAGGGCATGATCGTGTCCGGGGAACTGCAACCGGGCGAGAAGCTGCCCAAGGAGGCCGACCTGGCCGCCAGGCTCGGGCTGTCCCGGAATTCGCTGCGCGAGGCGGTCAAGGCGCTGTCGCTGATCCGAATTCTGGATGTGCGCCAGGGCGACGGTACCTACGTGACCAGCCTGGAGCCGACTCTGCTGCTCGGCGCGATCTCGTTCGTGGTCGACTTCCACCACGACAAGAGCGTGCTCGACTTCCTCCAGGTCCGGCGGATCCTGGAGCCGGCGGCCACCGCGCTGGCCGCCGAGCTGGTCGACGCCGAGGGCATCGCGACGCTGCGCGCACTGGCCGATCCGCCGAGTCCGGATGCCGGGCACGACGCGCTGATCGAGCAGGACCTGCGCTTCCATCACCAGATCGCCGTGTTCGGCGGCAATCAGGTGTTGTGCTCACTGCTGGAGACACTCTCCGGCCCGACCATGCGCGCGCGGACCTGGCGCGGTCTGACCGAGGACGACTCGTGGCAGCGCACGATCCGCGAGCACCACGCGATCGTGGACGCGCTGGAGAGCCGGGACGCGAGCGCGGCACACGCGTGGTCGACGGTGCACATCAGCGGCGTCGAGCAGTGGCTGCGGCGAATGACCTGAGCCCTCCCGGGGGTTCGGAAACGCGGCTGCGCGGATGCCGGGGACGGGACCCGGCGGCAACGCACACGGTGACGAGCGACATACCGAGCGGAATCGGCAGGGCGTCGAAGACGCGTCGGTTGCCCCTCCCGGCCGAACCGGCAAGGATCGAACGCGATATCGATCCACAGCGGAGGTTGATGTGAAGGTCCTCGTGGTCGGCGCCACCGGCGTCCTGGGTACGGCGGTCACCGAGCTGTTGTCCGCACGGCACGACGTGATCACCGCCTCCCGGAGCGGGAAGACCGATGTCGCGGTGGACATCACCGACCCCGACTCGGTGGCGGCGATGTACGCGCAGGTCGGCCGGGTGGATGCGGTCGCGTGTGCGGCCGGTGGTGTGCCGTTCAAGACGATCGGCGAGCTGACGCACGCCGACGTCACGAGCGCGGCGCTGGACAAGCTGCTCGGTCAGGTCGAACTGGTCCGGGGCGGGCTGGACTTCGTCGCGGACAACGGTTCGTTCACGTTGATCACCGGCATCCTGTCCGGCGAGGCGATCCCGACCGGCTCGATGGCCTCGATGGCCAACGGCGGCATAGACGCGTTCGTGCGCGGCGTCGCGATCGAACTGCCGCGCGGGTTGCGGATCAACTCGGTCAGCCCGACGGTGTTCACCGAGTCGATGGAGGCGTACGACTCGTTCTTCCCGGGCTTCCCGCCGGTCGACGTCGCGACGGCCGCGATGGCGTACCGCCGCTCGATCGAGGGCGGTCAGACCGGTCGGAACTTCCGCGTGGGCTGGTAGCCGGGGTCAACGGCCGCCCGGTGCCGCCGTGTTGCGGCGGCTCCGACTCGCCGCGCCGAGACCCGTCCGCCCGCACGGACCCGTTCACCGTCGACCGAGCGTCGGTGCGGATCCGGATCACCCCGCGATCCGGATCCGCCTCCGGTCGTTCGGTGCGGGTCCCCGTCCGGGACGCGGATGTCCACGGGTGACCGGCGGATGGCGCCCGGGCTGGGGTCGGCCGCCGACCGACCGGGCCGTTCAGACCTCGGTCGAACCCTGCTTGGGGCCCCACAGGTCCAGCGCCGCGTAGGCCGGCTGCCACTCGTCCCGGTACGCCTGGCGCAGCGGTTCGGGCAGCCGGCCGAGCACCGTCGCAGCGACGTCCTCGCTCGCGCCGTCCAGGTACCACGGCACGTACATGGGGCTGTCGTTGCCGACCCGGATGGCGTGTTCGGCGCCGAAACGCTGGAGCAGTTCGGGCGTGGCGTGCCGGTCGATGATCGCGAGGGCCTCGTCCTCCTCGTGCCGGAGGTGTCCGCCCAGGCCGCCGACCAGGCGCTCGACGATCGCGGCCAGCCGCTCCGGGCCGGATTCACGGTCGGCCAGTGCCGCGTCCACGGCGTTCAGTCCGGGGTCGACGATGGCGTGTTCGGCCTCCATCGCCTCGATCACGGCCAGCTCGTCCGGCAGGTCCCGGACCGCCAACCGGATCGCGGGCCACAGCACGTCGTCCTCGGCGCCGTGGTGGACGTGCAGGTAGCGCTTGAACAGCTCCCAGCCGAGCGCCGCCTGGAGGACCTGACGCGGGTCGTCGGTCGCCTCGGCGGTGATCCTGGCGATCTGCGCCAGTTCCCGACGAAGCGCGTCGTGGAACGCGTACATCATCGACATGTCGTTCTTGAAGGTCTTGGCGGTCATGGTGTGCTCCGATTTCGCGTTCTGCCGACCTCGGCCGGGACGCGGTGTGTCCCCGGCCCGCGGCGGCGCTGCCACCGGGTGCCGCTACCGGTCCGTTCGGCTCGTTGTCGTCGGCTCGTCCCCGGCGGCTCGCTGCCGCCCGACACACCAATGACGGATCCCGGCCCGCGAATGTGACCGATCCGTGCCCACCACTTTCCCGCCGCCCGACCTCGCCGGCCACGCGGGCGTTGCACCACACGGAGGCGGCAACGGCCCCGAGGCGGTCGAACCGGCCGTTGTCCGCCCGATCGGACATCATGGGGGCATGAACACGCATCGGCCACGAGGCACCTGCGGCGTGTGCGGTCGCCGCGTCGCGGTGACCGAGACGCACGCGCTCTGGCGCCACGACGACCCCGGTCACGCGCGCGCCGACGACGCACCGATCTCCTGCCGAGGCTCGTGGACGCCGGCCGCCGAAGCGACCGGCCGCGCCGACGGCCCCGTGCAACTGGACCTGCTCGGCTTCGGCGGACTGCCGGACGGGGAGGGCGCCGTGCCGGACGGCGGCAGGCCGGACGAGGGCCACGGCGCAGTCCGGCCCGAGGACCCGGACGACGACCCGGAAGCGGCCCGCGCCGACGCGCCCGACCCGCTGTTCGCCGGTTCGGCCCCCGCGTCGGCCGGCGGCTCATTCGCCCGCTGAGCCGAGCCGATCGGCCACCACCGCCCGGGCGGTGGTCAGCAGTTCCACGATCGTGCCGGTGAAGTCCGGGAACAGGCGCAGCGCCACGATCCACGCGTCGGCGTCGGCGCCCAGGAATTCGTCGACCAGCGCGCTCGCCTCGGCCTTGGGCGCGCCCGAGGCCCACCACTCGGGCGAGGTGCGGTCGTCGGTGCCGGCCAGGATCGACAACACCACCGGGGCGGGGCGGGCGTACCGCATCAGGTCGGCGCCGGAGAGTCGGCCGTGCACCAACGCCTCGTGCAGCCACACCCGTTCGTCCCGACCGTAGCTCGGCAGGCCCTGGGCGAGTAGGGCGACCAGCAGGTCGTACGGGCAGTCCGGGGCTTCGGCGAGCCGGATGTGCAGCCGGTCCGGCAGCGCGGCGACCCGGTGCGAGCGGAGCAACTGTGCCCACGGGATGGCGCCGCCGTCGGCGAGGACGGCGTCGACCCGCTCGCGCTGTTCGCGGTCGTTGCCGTCCCGCAGGAACGCCACGACGTGTTCGGGGTCCTCCTCGGCGGCCAGCCGCGCGCCGAGCACGGCCAGGCCGTCCGGTCGCCCGAGGGCGTCCTCGATCGGTTCGCGTGTGTCGGCGGGAAATTGCGCCTCGGTCAGCAACCGGCGGACCTCGGCCGGCCCGTGGCGTGTCCACACCCCGACGACCACCCGCAATCGGCCGGCCTCGGTGCGCAGCGGCAGCCGATTGACCACGACCCGGGCCACCTCGGGATCGCCCGACGTCATCCCCGCGGTGAGCCACCCGGCGCAGCGGCTCGACTCGGTGTCCCACAGCAGGTCGACGAGCGGGCCGGGCACCGGGCCTCGGGTGCCGTCGCGGCGAACTCCGGCCAGCAGCCGGGCACGTTCGGTGTCGGGCAGCAGCGAGCCGGCGAACAGCCGGGCGTCCACGTGCGGATCGTCCAGATCGAGGAGCGCGTCCACTTCGGCGGCGGTCAGATCGCCTCGGGCGGCCCGCCGAACCGGGTCCTCGGCACCGGCCCGGTCGGGCAGGGTCGGGGCCACGGGTCCGGCGAAGGCGGGCAGCGGGAGCGCCGGCGCGGCGGTCGGCCTCGGCCGCCTGTCGCGCGTCCCGCTGCGATCGCCCTCCTCGTACGCGGCGATCAACGGGAGGTTGCCCAAGGCCGATATCGCGGCGGCCAACGCTGTCGGCACGGTGGCCATCCGGCGCAGCGCCGGAGCCAGTTCGAGGCCGAGCCGCTGCACCAGGACGGGTACGAGGGTCGGGTGGGCCAGGGTGAAGACGGCCCTGACCACGGACGGGTCGATGGTGTTCACGGGGTCCTTCCGGTGCGGTGGGTGGACGGCGCGTCGAACGGCCCGCGAGGGCCGAGGTGCGGGCCGGCGGGGGTGTCGGGGCGCACGGGGGTCCGGGGGGCCGACGCGGCGGTCGGTGGGACGTACGCGGGCGTCCGGCGGACGTGTGCGGGCGTCGGTGGGGCGGGGGCGGGCGGCCGGCGCGCGTGTGCGGACGTCGGTGGGGCCGGCGGGCGTCCGGCGGACCGGTACGGGTATCCGTCGCGCCCGCCCGGGGTGTCCGC
>NZ_JBITHP010000039.1:0-81583 GCF_044458105.1 Embleya sp. NPDC050493 | reverse complement strand
TGCTGGACCGGAACCTGCACCACCTGCCACAGGCCACTTCCAACCAACACCCGAAGACACCCAGAACCCATCCCGACCTAACGAAGTCCTACTAGTCGGGTACCCGCATGTTCGAGGAGGACCAACCGGCGCGCACCTTCCGACTCCTCGAAGCCGGCGCCGTGTACCTGGACGTGCACGTCCCGGGCGGCCACGCGGCGACCGTGGAGATGCCGGGCGCAGGCGAACTCGTCGGCTGGAGCCGGCTGTTCCCGCCCTACCGATGGCACCTGGGCGGCCGAGCCGTCGGTGCCGTCCGGGCCGTGGAGTTCGACGCGGGCGCCGTGCGGGCCGAATGCGAACGCGCACCGACTTCGGACGAGCGGCGATCACCCTCGCATGCGCACAGGTGATCGCCGGCCGCCTCCAGGCGAGCCGACTGCGACTGCTGGACCTGTACGGACCACACGGTTCGGCCTCTCCGACTTCCCTGGTTTGTCGAGGAGTTGGTTGTCCCAGCCGGCTCGCGAACCGGGCCCGGTCCCGGGGATCCGCTTGGGGCGACGCGGCGACGGGGCGACGGGGCGTCCGGGGTCCCGGGATGCCTCAGGGGGCCGAGCCGCAACCACCGCCGCTGATGCAGGCTCGGAAGGTGAGTCCGCTCAGGTGTTGGTAGTCCTTGTTGAAGGGCTCCCCGTGGGCGTTGTCGCCCTGGGTCGCGGCGTCCACCGGCCCCCAGTTCCAACTGGTGGATTTGGCCTGCAGGATCAAGTGCTTCTGGTCGCGACTGTTGTCGTGGTACTTGCCCCAGTAGGAGCCGTAGAAGCCGGCGCCCTGGGCGTGCTTGGTCCAGGTCCAGCAGATCTCGATGGAGCCGGTGCCGTTCGGGGCGTACAGGGTGGCGCATTTCTTGCCCGGGGCGAACGGAGCGAGGTCCGGCCGGTCCGTAGCCGCCTGCGCCGGTACGACGGCCGTGGCCGTCACAACGGCGCCGAGCAGCGCTGTGGTCAGTATGGGACGAAGGCGCATGGCGCTCCTCCGGTTGCGAGTCGTGGTGTCTGCCTGTCGGCTCTCTCAGCCTCGTGGGGACCCTCGGCCCACGACAAGGCCGGATCGCCGTCCCGGACAACACCCGCCCGTTCCAGGGCCATTTCCCCTGGTCGGAGGCACTGCCTCGGTCGTGTCCCGGACAGCGTGGAAACAACCGGGACAGGGCCGGCGGACTTCACGTGCCGGTACATCGATCCTCGGCCGCGGCCGGCCGCTTCGGCATGCGGGTTCGCGGCTCCGAGGAGAGCACCCCATGGAATCCCGCCCCCCGCCGGCCCGCACTCCGCCGGCGGCGGGCACTCGCGGCCCGCCGCCGGCACCCGGCCGCGCGCGCAACGGCAAACTCCGGGTCGAGGGTGCGCCCAGCCCGAACCCGCTGCCCGTGTCCACCGCCGGCAAGGCCAAGAACGGCGTCCTGAGCCTCACCTTCTCCAAACCCGACGGCATTCCCGACGTCGGATGCAATCCATCGCCGTCACCCTCACCGAACCACCCCCGGGGGCTACAGGAACCGTCTGATGGGGAGGACAGCCGCCTCCCGCAGGCGTTGCCCGGCGGGCCGACGCTGCCAGCGGTCGGGGTCGATGGTGACGCTGCGTTCGAGGTCCGCGTCGTAGTCCCGGTCCAGTTCCGCGGTGAAGGTCTCGTCCAGGACGGCGAGCATGACTTCCTCGTCGTGGTCCATGGAGCGGCGGTTGAAGTTGGTCGAGCCGATCAGCGACGCCACCCCGTCCACGGTCATGATCTTGGCGTGCATCATGGTCGGCTGGTATTGGCGGATGGACACGCCCGCTTCGAGCAGTCGGCTGTAGTGGTGCTGGCCGGCGAGTTGGCAGGCACGTTGGTCGGTGTGGGGGCCGGGGAGCAGGATTTCCACCGTGACGCCGCGGCGGGCGGTGGCGCACAGCAGGTCGACGAAGTAGGTGTCCGGGGCGAAGTAGGCGGTGGCCAGGCGGAAACGTTGCTCGGCGGAGGTGAGCATGACGCGGATGAGGGTCTGCATGTCCTGCCATCCGACGCCGGCCGAACCGCGCACGACCTGGACGATCGAGGTCCCGACCTGGTCGTGTCCGGTGAAGCGGTCACGGTCGTCGAAGAGTTCGTCGTGGCATTCGGCCCAGTTCTGTGCGAACGCGGCGGCGATACCGTCCACGGCCGGGCCGCGGACCTTGACGTGGGTGTCGCGCCACTCGTCGGGGTTGCGGGCGTCACCGCACCATTCCCGGGCGATGCCGACGCCGCCGGTGAAGGCGGTGTGCTCGTCGACGACGAGGGCCTTGCGGTGGCAGCGGTGGTTCTGTTTGAAGGGCGACAGCCACAACGGTTTGCGGAACCAGGCCACTTGGACGCCGGCGTCGTCCATGACGTCGAGGAGGTCTCGCTCGATCTCCTTGGCGCCGAAGCCGTCGAGGAGCAGCCTCACTCGCACGCCGGCCCTGGCCCGGTCGGCGAGCGCGGCGGCGAAGTCGCGGGCGATCCGACCCCGCCAGTACACGAAGGTCATCATGTCGATGGTGTGCTCGGCGCCGCGTATCGCGTCGAGCATGGCGGGGAAGATCGCATCACCGTTGCGCAGCGGTACGAGTTCGTTGCCTTCGGTGGCCGCCATGCCCAGCAGGCGCTCCAGCCGCCGACGCAGACGCTGCTTGCGGGCCGTTACATCGTCCCGGGTCGTCACGTCGGTGCCGTCGGCGTGTTCGGTGTTCTCCCGAGTGCTCATGCGGCACCTTCCGACGGTTGGGATGGCGAGCGCGTCGGTCATCCGCGGACAGATCAGCAGCGGGGCGGTGGTGCCCGGGTTCATCGGGACGGACTCGGCCGATGCGGCGCGCGGGGAAGGTCCGCCACACGCGGTCGCGATCGAGGCGACGCGGTCCTTCCCCGGGGCCGGGTTCCTCGTCGGGCTTCAGTCGGCGAGGAGTCGGGTGCGCAGTCCGGTCAGGGTGCGGGCCAGGAGGCGGGAGACGTGCATCTGGGAGATGCCCAGGCGCTCGCCGATCTCGGACTGGGTCAGGTCCTGGCCGAAGCGCATGGACAGGATGTCGCGCTCGCGCTGCGGCAGGGCCGCGATCAGCGGCTTGAGGGCGTGCAGGTTCTCGGCGAGGTCGTATCCGGGGTCGACGAACGAGGCGCGCGAGGCGTGGACCTCGGCGGGGCCGTCGTCCGTGGCCGGGGCGTCGAGGGAGGCGGCCGTGTAGCCCGCGGCTGCGGCGAGGCCTTCGAGGACTTCCTCGACGCCGATGTCGAGCCTGTGGGCGAGTTCGGCGGGGGTGGGTTCGCGGTCGTGTTCGGCGGTGAACGCGTCGCGGGCCCTGGCCAGTTCCAGGCGCAGTTCCTGCAGGCGTCGTGGGACGTGCACGGCCCAGGAGGTGTCGCGGAAGAAGCGCTTGATCTCGCCGGAGATGGTGGGGACGGCGAAGGTGGGGAACTCGACGTCGTAGGAGGGGTCGAAGCGGTCGATGGCCTTGATCAGGCCGATCGTGCCGACCTGGACCATCTCCTCGGTGGTCTCCGGACGCGAGCGGAAGCGCCCCGCGACGAAGCGCACCAGGGGGATGTTGAGTTCGATCAGGGTGTTGCGCACGTACTGGTACTCGTGCGTGCCCTCCTCCAGCACCCGCAGCCGCTCGAACAACACCTTCGACATCGCCCGCGCGTCGGCCGCCGAAACACCGCCCGGGTCGTCGACGACCGGCAGATCGGCGAACGCGCTACCCTCGGCGGCGGTCGCGGTCGCGTCGGGGACCGGGAAGGCGGTCGCGGCAGTGCGGTTCATGTCGGCGTCCTCCTGCTTTCGGGCCGGCTGTGGGCCGCAGCATTGTGCCCCATGCCGCGGGACGTACACCTGTTCGGGGTCGGATTCCCCGCCTCCGGCAGTGAGGTGTACCTCGTCCCGTCGCGGTCGACATCCGGTGCGGCGTTCACGGCGCCGAGCGCCGATCGCTCGATCGGTGACGTCGGCGCGCCGGCGGCCGGGCAGCTGTGCGGTCACGGCGGTGTCGGCCTCGGGAAAAGATTACCGATGGTGCACGAACGGGCAGTTCACGGCCCCTGCGGTGGCTTCGTGGGCTTCTGCTCCGATCCCGCACTCGTGGACCGTCGGGACGAGGACGCGAGCGGGTCGTTCCGTGCCCGGGCCCGTCTGTCGACGTCGGCCCTTCGGGGTCCTGCGGCGCGGCGCGGGGAAAGCCGTGGACTTGGGGGCAGTGGCGATTTAGCGTCGGGTGATCACGGGCGCCCGGACGGGTGCCGGATTTCGGAAGTGCGGGGAGAGCATGAGCGGCGGCAGGACGCAGGACACCGGGGCGGCTGCGGCGGACGACACCGGTTCGGGGCCGGTCACGTTCGTGACCGGCGGGTCGAGCGGCATCGGGGCCGAGACGGTGCGGCGGCTGCTGGCCGCCGGGCACCGGGTGGCGGCGACCGGGCGCAGCGAGGCGAAGCTGGCTGCGTTGGCCGATCAGGCGGACGGGCTGGGCACCGGCGGACGTCTGCTGACATTCGCGGGCGACGCGGCGGATTGGGACGAGGTGTCTGCGGCGGTCGGGGAAACCGTGCGGGTGTTCGGCCGGTTGGACAACGCGATCGCGAACGCCGGGTTCGCGGTGGACGGAAACGTCGAGACGGGTGACCCCGCGCAGTGGCGGGACATGGTGCTGACGAACGTGCTGGGCCCGGCCCTGCTCGTGCGGGCGGCGCTGCCCGCGTTGAAGGAGTCGCAAGGCCGGATCGTGCTCGTCGGCAGTGTGGCGGGGTTCAAGAACACGCCCGGGAACATGTACTCGGCGACGAAATGGGCGGTCACCGGTCTCGCGGAGAACGTGCGCATGCTGGTGACCGGTTACGGCGTCGGCACGACGTTGATCGCGCCGGGGCGGGTGCTGACGCCGTTCTGGGACGAGCGTCCGGGCGGGGCCGCGGCAGCCGGTCCGATGATCTCGGCGGAGCAGCTGGTGGACTCGGTGATGTGGGCGATCGGGCAGCCTGCGGGCGTGGACGTGAACACGTTGGTGGTACGGCCGATAGGCCAGCCGAACTGATCGAATCGAAGCTGGGGCTTGTCTTCGAACTCGCACCGGGGACGCGAACCGTGGCGCGCAGCTCGCGGCGTTGCGTACCCTCGCACGGCCGAACCCAGGCCCAGCCGCAGGTCACGCGCCTTACGATCGCACGCACCACGGCTTACTCGACGGAGCTTGAAGACACGCCCTGGGCCCCGCCCGCCACCCCCCGCAAAAGCCTCCAACGCCGCGACCTCCCCCTCCACCGATTCCGTCGGGGCCGGAGACCAGGGCATTGCCGCCGTGGCCCGGCGTCTTCCTCGTCGGCTGGACCGAGCAGTTACAGAAGGCGACCGAGTCTCGGCTCCACGCGTTCCTCATCGTCGGTCATCGGGGCACGGACTGCGTACGAATGCGGCGCGGTCGAGCGCACCGATCGGTCAGCGGTGGTCGTTCGGAGTGGGGCCGGGCGGCGGCGCGGACCGGCCGGCGGCGCTCTTCTCTCCCCGGGTACGCCGGCGACGGGGATTCCCGCCGGGGACCGCGGGTGGGGTTCACCCGAAAGAGTGGCCGGCCGCGCGGTCCGCCGCCTGGGCGAAGGTGGGTTCGCACGCGTCGCACGGCGTCCCAGGCGCGTGGATCCGCACCAGCCGGCCCAGGAGCCCGGTGAGTTCGACCGGTTCGCGTCGCCCGGGCCGACTCGCGTGGATCTCACGGATGACGTTCGCCCGGCCGGCGCAGCCCCAGGCGCGGTGGGCGTAGTCGAGCGCGGCGAACAGCACCCCCGTGGCGGTGGGCCACCCGGCCCGCAACGCGAGTGAGGTCAAAAGGGTGCGGTCGACGTCGCGGCCGTCGAACTCCAGGCGTCCGCAACCGCACGGGGCCAGGCGGCGCACGAGGGCCTCGGTGTCGATCCGATCCCGCCCCTCGAGATCGCCACGGTTGACGAACGCGTACTCGATCGCGCGGTCGTACGCGTCGATCAGGTCGAGTTCGGTGCGCGCGTCGTCGCCGGCGATGGGTTCGTGGGCCACGGCGGGGACTTCCCTTCGGATCCGAGCACACCCGAGGTGTGCGTCGCCTCGTCCAACGAGATCCCCGAGCGTGGGGAAACCGCCCACACGGGTGCCTCGCCGGTCCGCTCCCGCGCCCCGGCTATTCGACGCCCCTGCGGGCGAACGGATCGCGGCCGGGCGTCGGTCGCCCCGCATCGATGTCGTCGTTGCGGTCCCGGTCGTCTTCGGGCTCGGGCCACCGGCCGAAGGGCCCGGCACCGCCGGGACCCGCGCCGAGCACACCCGGACCCTTCACGCGGTGCGGATACAGCGGGATCACACCCGAGTCCTTCCGTCGAGCACCTGCCGCCCGGCCCGGCGACGTCCTTCTTCCCTCCCCGGGCCGGCGACGTCGTTGTTCCCTCCCCGGCCCGGCGACGTCCTTGTTCCCTCCCCGGCCCGGGATACGACAGCGCACCGCCGGCGCCGAACGGCGCTTCGCCGCCCGCTGCGCACGGTGGTGTCTCCAGAGGTCGGGGAATCGATGGGTCGGCGGGTGGCGAGGCTGGTTCCCGACACGGCGGGCAGGTGGGCCGCAGTGGTACGCGACGCCGTCAAACGGCGGGCAGGGCGCCTGCGGCGAGCTCGCCGCCCTTGAGCACGGCCAGCGGCGGCCGGTCCGCGAGGGCGCCGATGTCGGCGATCGGGTCGCCGTCCAGCACGAGCAGGTCGGCGAGCCTGCCTGCCTCGATGGTGCCCAAATCGTCGCCGCGGCGGGCGAGTTGTGCGCCGTTGCGGGTGGCCCAGCCGATGACTTCGAGGGGTGAGATGCCGGCGTGCTCGGTGTAGAGGCGGAATTCGCGGCCGTAGAGACCGTGGCCGAAGCCGACCGCGCCGTAGTCGTCCCCGAGGACGAAATTCACGCCGGCGGCCTGGGCCTTGGGGATCTCCCGGTACATGTGCGCGAGGTCGGCGCGGATCGCGTCCGCGGCGAAGCCGAGCCCGTCGCCCATCATGTCGAGGAAGTGTTTGGGGAAGTGCAGGGACGGGACGACGAACGCGCCGGTCTCGACCAGTGCGGCGATGATCTCGTCGTCCATCTCGTCGCAGTGGTCGACGATGTCGATGCCCAGTTCGAGAGCCATCATGATGGCCGGCTTGTTGACCAGGTGCGCGCGGATCAGCGCGCCGCGTGCGTGCGCCGTCTCGATCGCCGCGGCGAGTTCGTCGCGCGTCATCTCGATGCGGTTCTTCGGTGCCGTGGTGCCGTGGCCGCCGGTGACGAACAGCTTGATCACCTCGGCGCCGCGCTTGATCTCCTCACGCACCCCGAGGCGGAACCCGTCCGCCCCGTCGCACAACCGCACCGCGCCGGGCGCCGGCATCCCCCAGTGCCACGGCACACCGTCATTCGCGTGGCCGGTCGTCGACAGTTCCCGCCCCGAGGGCCAGAACCGCGGGCCCGGGATCAGACCGTCCTCGATCGCACGCTTGACACCGCCCTCGACCTCGTTCGACGCGCCCGCGCCGACCACCCCGGTGTAGCCGTGCTCCAGCGCCGTTCGGAGGTTCTTCGCGGCGATCAGCGCCTGGTAGGCGGGCGGGTACTCGTTGCCGTACGGCACGTTCGGCCGCGACCCCAGCTCGTGGTACGTCGCGTGGAAATGGCACGTGAACATCCCTGGCATGACGGTCTTTCCCGCCAGGTCCACCACGCGGTCACCGTCGACCGGGCGGGGTGCTTGGGCGTCGTGGCCGACGTGGGTGATGCGGCCGTCCTCGACAACGATGGTGTGGTTGGCGGCCGGGCCGTGGATTCCGTCCAGCACGGTGGCGTGGGTCAGGATGAGTCGGCTCATGTGTGTACTCGTCTCATGATGCGAAGGTCGTCACGGGGGTCGATCGCCCGAGTCGGATCACGGCTCGAGAATGATCTTGATGGCTTCGGCGGACGGGTCGGCGGCACGGGCGAACGCCTCGGCCGCGTCGTCGAGTCCGAACCTGTGGGTCACCAACGCCTCGGCCAGACGCGGGGTGTCCCGCAGGACTTCGACGGAGGTGGCGAACTCCTCGACGCCCTGGTGGTGTCCGTAGGTGACCGCCGGGATGATGCCGATCTCCTTCATCTGGACCGCGACGCTCATCGTCACGGGCGTCCAGAACGTCCCCAGGAGTCCCAGCGTGCCACCGGGGCGGGTGTGTTCGACGGCGAGGTCGAAGGACGGCTGGACGCCGGCCGCGTCGATGACGACGTCGTACTCGCCGCGCGCTCCGATCCGTGCACCCAGTGCCTCACCGGCCTCGGCGCGGTGGCGCTGCGGCTCGGCCAATGTCACCTCCGCGCCCGCGTGCCGTGCGCAGGCGACGGCGCACAGGCCGATCGGGCCGCCGCCGACGATCAGGACACGGCGACCGGCGACCGGGCCCGCGCGGTTGACGCCGTGCAGCGCGACGGCCAGTGGCTCCACCAATGCGGCGTCGCGCGCTTCGACGCCGACCGGCAACGGGAAGACCATCGAGGCGTCGACCACCACGCGGTCGGCCATGCCGCCGTCGACTGCCACCCCGTACAAACGTTCACCGCCGGTACGGCACAACTGGCGGTGTCCCGACGTGCACAGGTCGCAGGCACCGCAGGGCGCCTGCGGGCGTACCGCGACCGGTGTACCGTCGGCGAGCGTCCCGGCGAACTCGTGCCCGAGCGTCGCCCCCGCCATCCCGACGGTGACCATGTGCAGGTCGCTTCCACATATCGCGGTGGAGACCACGTCGACGAGCAGGTTGTCGGCGGGGTCGCCCGCCACCTCGGGTTCGGGGACGCGGACGACCCGGACGCCTTCGTCGGTGTTGCGTACTGCGCGCATCCTGGGGTCCTCCTCTTGCCTGGGCCTGGGCCTGGGCCTGGGCCTGGGCCTCGGCATGGGGCGTGGCCGACCGGCGTGGCCGACCGGTGTGGGCGGCCGCTGTTCGAGGTCGGCAGGAAGCGGTATGCCGCCGGCCGGTGGTTCAGAGGCCGCCTACCGGGCGCACCGGGTCGCGGCCGTCCCAGTCCCGGGCCGCGTCGCGGATGGTGGCGAAGAAGTCCCGGTACAAGGCGGTTTCGATGACCTCGGCGACGGTGCCGCCGTGCGCCTCCGTCGGGAAGTACGCGAAGCGTGTACCGGGGCCGCCGGAGTCGCCGTTGTGGTACGGCGTGACACCGGCGTCCGCGAAACGCCGGACGTGCGCGTCGTAGGCCGCCTCGCCTTCCTCGACGAAGTGCCCCAGGTGGTGCAGGCCTTCCCCGCGCTGCTGCAGGAAGTCCGCGTACGCACTGGGAGCTTCGGGGTTGAGCTGCTGGATCAGTTCGATCTGCAGATCGCCCGAATACGCCAACGCCACGCCGATCCGGACGGGCGTGCGCTCGCCCAGATAGTAGATGTTCGGGATCGCCGCCTCGGCGAAGCAAAAGAACGGCCCGACGCCGAGGTTCTCCGCCCAGTGCCGCATCGCGGCGCGCAGGTCGGTCACGACATAGCCCAGCTGGTCGACAGTACCGAGCAAGGGGGTCACAACATCCTCCGTCAGTCGAGGTCTCGCATCGCAGCGACCCGCGCGCCCCGGCGTCGGCCACGCGCGCGGCGCCGGCATCAGTGGATGGGCAACGGCGCCGCATATATCTCCCATAGATATGTACCATAGATATATGCCAGATAGGTCAGAGGAGCAAGACCCGATGCGGAAGCCCGCCGAGCCATCGCAACTCACTGCGACCGCTTGGACCGCGCTCGGCTTCATCGCCATGCAGCCGCGCACCGGCTACGACATCAAACAGGCCACCGGGCACATCGTCGACACGTTCTGGGGAGTGAGCTATGCCCAGCTGTACCCCCAGCTCAAGAACCTCCAAGCGCTCGGCCTGATCGAAGCCGACGCGGTCACCGGACCGCGCGGCCAGACCGTCTGGCGCATCACCGACGAAGGCCGCCGGGTGCTGTTCCGGTGGCTCGGCGACCCGCCCACTCCGCCCCAACTGCGCGACGAGGCACTGCTGAAGATCCTCTTCGCCGAGGCCCTCAGCCCCGAGGACCTCCTGCCGCTGATCGCCGCCAAGCGTCGCGAATTCGAGGGCTGGCTGGCCTTGAACGGCGGCACCTCGGCAGTCAGCCTCCTGCTGCGGGAATACGCCGTCGGCCAGGCGCGGGCCGGACTCGCCTGGTGTGACGCGGCGGAGAAGCACATCACCGGTACCTGACGCCGAAGGCGTAGGTCCGCGGGCCGGCCCCCCGCCGTGCCGCGCACCGCCGAAGAGATCGCACCCGCCCCGGCGAGCCCTCGGCATCGTCCTGTTCGACGGCACGCCGGGCGGGTGCGGGGCTGCGGGTGCGGGGCTGCGGGTGTGCCGCCGCGCTCGTGCGCGTCGCCCGGCAACCGTGGTCCGTCGGCTCGCGGCGGTGCGGGTGCCCGCGCGCAGCCTGCGGTGTTCCACCCCGGCGGCGGCCGCGGTCAGGCGGGCGGCGATGTCGGCGCGCGGCGGCCGGGCGTGCACGAGAGCACCACACTCGGCGCGTTCGGCCGGGACCGGCATCGCGGACACCACCATGCCCGCCGCCAACAGGCCGGCCCCGCCACCGGGGGCACCGGGCGGCCCGGCAACGCGCCGCCGCCGGAGGCCTCGTCCCGCCGCTACACGACAGTGAGCGCGGCCGGCGAACTCTGGTTCCCCCAGGGGTTACCCACGACTCAACCTCAGCGTGCCGGCCCTGGGCAGTGGCGGCGGTGGGCCGCGTTCTCGCCGAGTGGCACTGTCCTTGACACGGGCTTAAGTTTTAATTGCGAGTCGCGTATGTGCGGCCGAATGTTCGCAATGCGTCATGCCAGTGACCGGGGTACCGGCACGAGTTATGCCACCGATTTCTCAACGCCGGTATCGGTTTCAACGGCGAATCGGGCCTTGCGGTAGGCACCCCTCGAAGGGCATTCACCTCCACGTGGTACGCGGCTGGTTCCGCGTCTTCTCCTCCCCGGGAGAACCCTTCACGGGACACGGCAGGTTCCTGAGGAAAACGCGCGCCACGCCCCGGCGTTCGAGCACACCGACGACCCGTGCGCCTTCGCCGACGCGATCGTCGCCGCCGGCTACCCGACGACGGCACCGAACTATGACGAAGCCCTCTCGCACACCATGCGCACCATCGAGGCCGACCGTCGAGCACTCCCGTCGCCGGCGTCTTGGCGGTGGGCCACCGCGGAATGGAAACACTCTCATGGCATACCAACTCGAGGATCTTGGACGGATCTTCCGCAACCAGCTGTACAACGTGCTCACGGGCGGGGACGGCAGTGTTCCGCCGGACAAGTCGAGTTTCATCACCTGGTGCATGCCGGGACTGCCCTACCAGCCGGCGGACTTCACGTTCGCCGCACAGGGCATCGGCACCGGCCACACGGCCCAGGAGGACAAGCTCCTGCTCCAGCAGGCCTACAACTTCGCCGCGCTGATCGACTACATCCCGGACGTCACCTCCGCGTACTCCTCCGAGCGCCAGGAAGGCGTGTGGCGCAACGCGAACGGTGCCCGTCTCAGCGAGATCTACGGTCAGATCCTCAAAGGTTCGAAGGTCATCGACGACGAGCTCACCGACGACCAGAAGCAGAAGCTGGAAAAGGCGCGCAGCCTGCTCCGCGTGACGCGCAAGGTCAAAGATCCCTTCACGGACGAGGAGACCGAGAAGACCGAAGACAGTCCGATGCTGAAGGCCTACAAAGCCGGTCAGACGGCCTACAACATGGCGAAGCTGGCCTACAACAACAAGCGCGTCGCCGCGCAGGCCGCCGTCGGTGAGGCCGGCAAGGCGGCGGTGATGGACTGGGCCTCCAACGCCCAGCTGTATGCCCAGATGGTGGCCTCCGCCGAGGACGACTGGGTCACCAGCGGCTACCGCAACGAGGTCGACCGGATTCGGGCGTACGTCGACCAGACCACCGAGAAGTCGATGCTGCTGTGGAAGCGCAACCTCGAGCAGTTCTACGACCAGGCCGTCACCAGCGCCCTCGGTCCGGGCACGAACTTCTACTACACGACGGTGGTCCCCGGTGACTTCGCCGAATCCAGCGGCTGGACCAACTACTCGATGTATCACCAGATGGTGGACTCCGCCAGCCGCTTCGACACCACCTCGTGGTCGGCGGGCGGCGGCGTCGGCTGGGGCCTGTGGAGCGCGAGCGCGGGAGTGACTTCCACGTCCAGCGACTTCAGCGCAAACTACCAGGTCGAAGACTTCGCTCTGTCCTTCGACATGACTCAGGTGCAGGTCGTACGCCCCTGGTTCTACGCGGAATTCCTGGAGAACCGAGGCTGGACCCTGGTGCGGGGGCAGGGCTGGAACTATGACCAGATGCCGTCGGACGGCGGCAGTCCACCGAGCGGCCGCTTCATCGGCTACCCGCTGCAGGCCCTGTTCATCAAGAACCTCACCATCCGCTCGGCGTCCTTCGCCAGCGCCTTCCAGTCGCACTCGAGCTCCGTGTCGGGCCAAGCCAGTGTGGGCTGGGGACCGTTCAGCATCAACGGCAGCTACGGCCACGCCGAGTCCGACCAGCATTTCCACTCGGAGAACGACGGAACCACCATCACCGTACCGGGCATGCAGATCATCGGTTTCGTCAACCATCTGCTCGGCAAGACGCCCAACCTTCTGGACGGCATCGACCCCGGGAAGCTCGTCTGAGGGCTACGGCTCCCCGTATCGCACAGCACAGCACACCACCGCAAAGGCGCCCCTCATGAACACCGTCACGGCGACCTCAGTCGACAGCTCCGCCCTTCTGGGGCTGGCGGCCCGCATGCAGCAACTATTCACCGACAGAGAGCATCTGGTCTCCGTACCGCTCACGCCGGTTGCCTATCGGGACTCCGATTTCCGGTTCGACGGAGCGCTGGACCTCGGCCAGGCTCGGGTGCACGCCGAGTTCTCCGACCTCGTCAACCGGATCCCCACCCAGCCCGTGTGGTCGCCGGGGGACGCACCCCACCTGTGGGACATCTACGGTGAGGTGCTCGCCGCCGACCTCGCCGACAGCACGCTCACTCCGAACGAGCAACAGCGATACCAGGCGGCCTCGGCCTACCTCTACACCACGGGCGCCGGCGGGGCCTCCTCACCGTCGCCTGCCCTGAGCGAGTACCGGGCGGCGCGGCAGGCGTGGCTCCAGGCCGACGCCGACTACCACCAGGGCGAACAGGCCGCCGCGATGTCCTCCGACCCCGCCGTCCGCGATCGCTGGACGCGCGAGCTGGAGCCCAGGCTTCGGCAAGTCCGGGACGATGCCATGGAGGCATGGCAGACGACCGGCCACAAGAGCCCGGTGGAGGATGCCGTCCGGGAGCTGTCGGAACTGGCGTTGAAGGCGCCCTCCAGCATCTGGAAGCGGCATCGCGACACCTTCAATCCCAACCTTCCCGATCAGTTTTCGACCTCCCCGAACGGCGTCCGTTACGCTCCCACCTACTACACCCCGGCAGCCGCCCTCGGCCTGCCCTGGACTCGGGTCACCCTCGACCGCCAACTGTTGCTGACCCTGGCCGACCAGGCTCCGCCGCAGCTCACGTCGACCCTGGGCGGCATCGACGACGCGGTGCAGTCCCTCGCCTTCGACTACCGGGTGGTGTCCCTGGTCCGCCCGTGGCTGGATCCACCGTTGGAGCTGTTCGGCTCCCGGTCCTGGCGGCTGCCGCCGGGAACCACTCCACTGAGCGACGGGGGCAGCCCCCCGCAGGGCCGCTGCCCGATGTACGTGGAGTCCGTGGCCCTGGCCCGGAACCTCGATCTGACCCGGCGGGTCACCGACCCCATCGTCGTCAACCGCGGCGACACGGCCCTGAAGGGCACCTGGATCCTCGACCTCGACACCGGGGACCAGGGCGGTGACCTGTTCAGCGGAGACGTCTGGTGGGAATGGCTGACCGAGACCTCCGCACAGATGACCCCCGGCCGCCGATCGAGCATCGTCAACCTGGGCGTCGTCGACTTCGACACCCTCACCCTGGATCAGCTGGTCACGTTGACCTACGGCAACGTCCCCATCCCCGGGAACCCGGACGCCTCGAACCAGCTCGTCGACAGCGACGTGTTCGCCGTGATGACGAGCGAGGGCAACTTCGCCAAGGTCCTCGTGCTCAAGTACGGCTACAACATGCTGATCCGGTGGGTGACCTATCGTTGGGGAGGTCCCCGCGAGGAACACAGCGTCACCGCGCCGCAGGACACCTTCCTCGCCGCCTTCGTCTGCCGGCTGCTACCCAAGAGCCCGGACCCCGACCCCTCGCTGCCATGGTGACCGGGTCACCCGCCATCCACGGACTGGTCCTCCTGGGCACCGACCGGATCCATGCCGTGCACATGGCGACCTTCGCGGCACCGTACGACTACCAGGCCGTGATGCGGGTGACAGGGAAAGCGGAGCAGTACCGCGCCGCCCGGCAGCGATTCGGCACCTCTGCGGCGCTCACCGTGCTACCGAATCCGGGTCTGTCGTTCGAGGACGCCACGAGAAAGGAAGGGTTCGCCGCCGAGCTGTTCCTCGGACACTTCGCGAAGGGCGGTGAACCGCTGGGTGGGATGACCATCCGGATCGGGAAAGTCCTGCAGTACAGGGCCCTCACCCCGCCGGGCCCGTCCGAAGCCGCCGCGGCTTTGAGCTACGACCACTTCGGCGGTGTCGAAATCTTCATGTCGCACCGGCTCACCGCACGGCCGGACTTCGATCAGGTGCTGACCGCGCAGCTCGTCTCCGACGATTTCTTCCCGGTCCCTCCTGCCCCGCAGGAACCGGAGCAGGTGGCCACAGTGACCCTCCCGGACCGCCCGAACGACCTGACGGGAAGGCTCCGGCCCGGCGACCGGGTCAAGGCCGCCGACCACGAACTCCGTATTCTGGCCGAGGTGTACCTGGAGGCCGACGACCTCGCATGACGAACGCGTCGGTGCGGTCACGGGTTTCCGATGGCGTCGACCGGGTCCGGATCGGCGCCCGAAACGTATCTCACCCAGACCAGGACCAGCACCAGGAAGGCGACGGACAGAGCGCATATTGCCCACGAGCCGCCAAGGGCAGCCGCAACCGCAAGTACGCCCTGCCCGATGAGTGCCGGAATCACGATCCACGGAGCAGTCGCACCGGAAGCTTTGTCTCGGAACAGGCCGCGAATACCTAAGATATCGGCGAAGATGATGATTCCGGAGACCGCGAGAACCAGCGAGGTTTCTCCTTCGCCCTCGTCGCTTCCCTCGAGGTGGTCGTTCGGCCCGACCCCCTCGGAGAAGAGAACGAACAACGCGGCATACCACCCGAGAACAATAATCTGGACAACGAATCCCAAAGCTATTGTTCCCTTGGCCGGCCTGGATGCGCGCTTCAATCTGACTCCTTAGCCGGGGGGATCGGGCAATCGGCCACCTTGAGGATGACCTGATCCTCTAGTACCGGAGTGTCATGAGACCGCCGTCATCGGCCGCGATCGAGCACCACGTGCGAACTGATGCTGACCGGATTCGGCGGATCCGCCATGGATACAGGCGCGGCCGACGCGACTTCACAGGCCACGAGTGGAGTCAGGAAACCAGGACAACTCGCGATGATTAATGAAGACAGAATCCTAGTTTTCAACAGGGATCCTTTGCCTCGGAAAAAAGTATGCGCGAGCATTGTAATGGTAAAGAACTCGAAAAGAGCATGTGACGTGAGACACGCGCGATATGGCAAAAGAGAAATGCGGGAAATAACGGATATCAAACGTCCGTTTGGATGAAAAGACACGCAAACCCGCCCGCGGCCCCGGAACTCGGACGGCCGACGCCGACGGGTAACCCCTGGGTGGCAGCGCAGGCCGCTACCGCGCGGAATCACGAGAGCAGCGGATCGCTCGGCGCGATGGTGCCCGAACCGCCGGACGCAGTCGGGGCCGGTATCCCAGCGCAGGCGGCTGGACCCCTGTCGGCGCACCTTCCAGACCAGGTACGAAGCGACCACCAGGTCCCGCAGCTGGAATAGTTGGCCCACCCTCGCGTGATCAGATTGATCCTGATCAGCACGTTCCGGAGTCTTGCTGCGACGTCCTGCCTGTGAGGGCCCGAATCTTGTCCTTCAACTGCCGGATGGACCGGTCAGCGATGAACGTGTAGACGTGCCACTTGGTAACTGTCGAGATCGATGGGCGAGAACTGACCCCCGGAACGGAACACCGAAGGTCTCCGCCTTGCTCGGAAGGTCATGCACTCATGGGTTGCAGCTTGTCGACGAGCGCTCAGAACGGCGGGTCGTCGTCGTACCCACCCGTCGGGTCGGCTGCACGGAGATCGCGTTCGGCCTCGCTGTGGGCGTACCGTTCGCGGGCCGCGACGTCGGCCGCAGTCTCCAGATCGCCGGGGTCGTGACCCCATGCCCTCAGCGCGTCCAGGGCGCGGTCCCGGTTGTGGCGATCGGTGCTCGTGGCCAGGAGACGGCGGGCATGATCGGCCAGTTCGCTGCGATGCCCGCCCAGGAGCGGGTGTTCGGCGAGGGGGACGGCGGCGACGAGAGCCGCGTCGCGTACGTCCGCTCTCTCGTGGCCGAGGAAGGGCCGGACGGCGCCGAGGATCACCGGCCGCAGGTCCCGAAACGCCCGCATCTCCTCGTACTCGTGGAGGAACCGCTCCCCGTGCCTGCGTTCGCCGATGGCGACGCATTCGTCGTCCGCGTCGCAGGCGGTGTCGCCCAGCCATTCCAGCAGCCTCACCAGCGTCGGGCGGCGCGAGGGCCCGGCGGCGTCGGGGTCGAAGTCGCCCGCCGTGAGGTGCGGTTGGTCGAGGATGGCCGCGACGTAGCGGGCCACGGGCACGGTGGCCTCGTAGATGGTGTTCTGGTGCGTCACCTCCCCGAGCGCATCGGTCGCGGCGTCGGCCCGGACGGCCGGGTCGGGGTCGAGCAGACGTGCCAACGCCTCCGGCAGGAACTCCCCCGTCCCACGCCCGGTGGTCAGGGACGCCCAATCCGTACCGTCCAGGAGCCGGCGATGGTGCGGTGTCCCGTCGAGGGCGAGTCTTGCCGTCGGCCTGCCGTTCTCGGTCACACCCGGAGATTAGGGTGTCGCCGGAATCGAGTTGCCCGGGGCCGTCGCGGCGGGCATGTTCGATGACCGGTGGGCGGACCCACCAGCCGTTGTAGGCGATGTCGTTCCTCGACCATGACATGTCGCGGGGGCACTGCGCGGGTGGCGACGGGTTTTCGGTGGGGAGGGGCCCGCGCTCGTGGACATCGGTGCCGCCGAACGACGGGGGCGGGGTACACGAGCGACAGCCGGTTCGGGCCGGCCGGCGCGGTGCGGGAGATCAGTGCCGGTATCGGGGTCCAGGGCCGCGCCGTCCATCCCTCGACGATCACCGTGTGCATCTCGCGCCGCGCGCCGTCCTCAAGGCCGCGGCCGGCCTGCGCAACGTTGTCGGCCTCCCGGACGTCCGGGAGGCGTTGCCGCAGATCGACCGACTCGAACACCTGCGGGAAACGCTCGCCGTCCTGGCGGTCACCCTCGCCCGCACTCACAGCCACATGGCCTGGTTCCTCTCCGCGCCACATCAACGCGCTCGAACCAATCCTGCGCCGGCGCGCCCTGCCCGCCGACCGCGGCGGGACCTTCGGCACCGTCCTCGCGAGTCCCGAGCAATACGCCGAGGCGGAGGATGCCGTCCGCCGACTCCGGGACGCCCTGGCGCAGATCGCTGCCGAGCCGGTTGACCCCGGCAGCGTCGCACCCGGATTCCGTCTGGCTGTCGACGTCACAGAACCTCTCTATCAGCCAAGTACCCTCCTCAGCGACGCCGTTCGTGTAGGAGCTCTTCCCGGGGCCCGGCGGGGTGCCTGCCTGAGGAACACGGACGGACGCGTGCGGGTGAGGTTCCCCGCCACGGGGCCGCGACGAGTCCTCGCACCGGCTCGGGACGGCATGGTGGAATGCCGTCGCCACGCGGGGCCGCGGCGGGCGCGGCGCGCGCACCACGGCACGACGTAAGGAAGGATCGACACCGATGGCAAGCGATGCGCCGCGCCGAGAATCCATCGGCCCGGTAACCGTCGACAGCCGACGACCACTCGCATAGCGAAGGAGTCACCGGAGCGCGAGCGAGCCCGCCCGGGAACGGGGCCGGGATCGGGAACGCGGCCGACCGCGTGAGGTATCGTCGACGGCATACCGCATCGCATGGCGGCCTCCTTCCTCGCAGCAAAGCCGTTCGGAGGTCCTTCATGCCTGCTCTCACCGTGCGCCCCTTTCATCGTGACGATCGCGACCAGTTGACCGAGCTCGTCAACGCGCATGTCGCCGCCGTGGTGCCCGGCGTGTCCGTGTCCGTCAATACCGTTCTCGGGCAACTCACCCGGCGCCCGGACGAGTTCGTCACCGATCCGTGGGTGGCGGAGCGGGCCACCCTGGTCGCCGAACAGCACGGGGCCGTGGTCGCCGCCGCGCACCTGCTGCGCTACCGCGACGACGCCGAGGTCGGCCCGGACCTTCGCGGCGCGGGCGAGATCGCCTGGTTCCTCCACCGTCCGCCGGCGTCGTTCCGGCCCGGCTCCGAGACGGCGGCGGATCAGCTCATGGCCGCGTGCCTGGCCCGGTTGGCGCGTTGGCACGTACGGGTCCGCTATGCCGACGGAACCCTGCCCGCGCCCGGGGTCTACGGCCTGCCCGACGCGTGGCCGCACGTGCGGGCGGCCTACGAGCGGGCCGGCTTCCGGCACACCGGCCACACCGAGGTGGTGCTGCTCGCCGAGGTCGCCGACCTGCCGGCGCCGCCCACCGAGCCGTCGGTGCCCCGACCGGCCGTGCGGCGCACGCTCGGCGAGTGCGGAACCCGACTGACGGCCCACCTCGACGGCCGCGCCCTCGGCTTCATCGAGGTGGACACCACCCTCGACCGGCCCGAACGCCTTGCCCGCAACGGAGGATTGGCCGACATCGGCAACCTCGTCGTCGAACCGGACCACCGCTTCGAAGGGTTGGCGGACTGGCTCCTGGCCCAGGCTGCTCGGTGGCTCCGCCTGGCCGGGGTCGACCGGGTGCTCGCCTACGAGTCGGCCGACGACGCGGACGCGATCGGGCGACTGACCGCCGCCGGCTTCCGCGAACTGACCCGTACCGACCGAGGATGGGAGCACCGGCACGCCTGACGCGGCGAGAATCCGGGCGGGGGCGTCCCCGTCCGGATCCGCCGACCGGTAACACGAACCCGCGGACGCGCTCGGAGTACGCGCTTGCGACTGGGGCGGCGCCTGTTCGGATCGGCCGCCAAGGCGCCTCGGCTCGCCGGGTGGTGTGCGTACGACAGCACACCGCCGGCGCCGAACGGCACTTCGCCGCCTCGTCACGGGCTGCCGCCTCCGGCGACGATGCCACCATCGGCGCGACCGCGCTCGCGTTCTGAGCCAACCTCCGCTACAGCGGCCACGACCCGCGCGGCGCCGTCGACCTGGCCGGCGGCGCCCTTGACACCCACCGCCGAATCACCTCGTCCCGGGCGGTGGCAATGCTGCACGCCCGCAAGGCCCGCGCCCACCCCACCGCCGGCGACGCGGGCGACGCCTTCCGCGCGGTGGAGCCGCGTTCGCCGCCTACGACCACGCCGGCCCCGCGGCGAAGGATCTGCCGGACATGTACCGGCTCACGCACGACGAAATCCACCGGGTCACGGCCGGCCCCGCCCTGACCCCGGACGAGCGCGGACGGGCACTGGAACACTTCGACGCGGCCCGGGCCCACCTCGACCCCTACGACACGACCGGCGAGGCACGCAGCGCCGCGCGATCCACCAACCTCCACCGCGCGCCGTCCGGCCCGACGCGATCGGCCGCGCCGGACACGGCTGTCGTCGGCAGGCGAAGCGCGTCCCGCGCGGCGGACCGCGGTGGACGTCCGGCCACGCCGGAACCTCCCCGGCCCTCGCGGGCACACCCCCATTCGGCCGAACGGGTCCGCAGGGCCTGTGCCCAACGCGATCCCCGGCGTCGGCACGATGTCCCCACGGCACCGGGCGGCGTGCGGATGCAATCCCCGGACGGCGGTAGTTGCATGGACGGCGACCGGTGTCCGACGCCAAGGAGGTCGACATGCACATCCTGCGTGCGGTGGAGAACGAGGAGACCCGGTGGTGGCACGCGACGGCCCGCCGAGACATCGCCCTGTGCGGCGTCGCACTGCCCGCCGAGACGGGCGGCGCACCCGACGAAACCCTCACCGACCTGCTGTGTCCCCCCTGCATGTCCGCGATCGCCCGGGGCATCGCCGGTTGCGACACCACCAGGCCGGCCCGCGCCGAGACGGCGGACACCTGACGCGGGATTTCGGCCACCTGCGACACGCCGACGTCCGACGGCGCTCGGGTACGACCGGCGCGCCCCGATCGTGTGGAGATCGGGGCGCACCCGATCTGCGCCTCCGCCTTCGTCCGAAAGCGCGGACGGCGCATCGCCCGGCCTTCCGGTGCCGGCGTCCTTCCGTCGGAATCGACTCCCGTCGGGTTCCTCCCGACCGAATCGGGTGACACGCGGGCACCGATGCCTTTCGGCCAGGCACCCTCAGCGGTTCACGACGGCGTCCCCGACCGCCTGCGAAGGGGCGTGGTCCGACAACCGGACAGGCCCCCGCGCGCCGGTCCCGCGAACGCCGGCCACAGGCAAACCCGCGCCCGGATCACCACCGATTTCTCGTCGGTCCGTACCGACCGGGTGAGCCGACGACGAACCCGTTCGACGGACCCCCGGGAGAGACAGCGTTTTCCACCCGGGCACCGATCGTCACCGGACCCGGACAGGATGACGGCCGAGCACGGGAGAGGGCCGCCTGCCTCGACTTCGCCGAACAGGAACAGCCTGTCGTCCTGCGGTTCCTGCGGCGGCGTCGACGCGCAACGGCATCAGGGCGCGTTCGAACGGGCGCCGATCAGGTCCCCGCACTCGGCCCGGTGAATGCGGCCCCGGATATGTGGGCTTCGGGTCGATCGGGGTGGCGCTCGCCGGTCAGAGCCAGCCCTTTCGGGTTGCGTAGAGGGCGAGTTGGAAGCGGGTCGTGGCGCCGGCGCCGGCGTTGAGCTGTTCGAGGTTGCGCGACAGGGTACGGCGGCTGATGCCGAGCAGTTCGGCGATGGCCTCGTCGGTCAGGCCGCCGGCGAGCAGTTCGAGGATGCGGCGGTGCAGGGGTCGCAGCGTCGTCGGGACGCGGCCGTGGCGGTGCAGCGGGAATGCCGAACGCCAGGAAGTCTCGAACAGGCCGATCAGCGCCGACAGCAGGCTCGACGGGCGAACGATCAGGATCGAGTCGTTGATGTCGGCCTCGACGAACGACATCGACACCAGGGCCTGGCGTCGATCGAAGATCGTCAGCTTCACCGGGACGGTGGGCAGTACCCGGGCCTGTTCGCCGGCGGCGATGCACGGCTGGATGTTGCACGTGTAGTAACGGTTGTCCTCCACGGCGGACTTCGAGTAGACGATGCGGTACTCGACGCCGTGGGCGAGGTTGTGTTCCTCCGTCTCGTTGGCGACGCCTCCGGTGTGGTAGGGCGGCGAGTCGAAGCGCAGCACCTCGGATCTCGCGGCGCCCTCGGCCTGGTGGATGCGCTCTTCGATCCTCGCTCCGGTGAGCACCTCGACCAGTTCGTCCGTGGCGGACTGCGGGTGCACGGAGCGCCGATATCCACGGTAGGCGTCGATCGCCGCCAGTTGGGCTTGGCGCAGTTCCGCCGAGCGTGTGTGCGCGAGGCGTTCGATACCGATGCTCGGCTCGATCGGGACGACGGCCGCCGGGGTGGGCCCGCCGGCGGAGACCAGGCCCAGGTCGACGAGGTGGTCCACGGACTCCTCCACGTCGTCGAGGTCGAGGCCCAGGCGGGCGGCCACATCCGCCGGTGCGATCGGCCCGGTGCGGAGCAGGGCCAGGTAGAGCAGGGTCTCGCGTTCTCCCAGACCGAGGCGGGTCAGGTGGGTCGTGAGTTCCTCGTCGCGCATTGCCGTCCTCTTCGCCTTCCGCTCGGAGCGATGCTCCTGGTGGGCCGATACGGTGCCCGATCCGTTCGTCTTGCGCTTGCCTCCACCCGGGGCGTTGTTTCTCGTGGGGCGGACTGGGCGCCCGATCCGGGAAAAGAATGGCAGGACGGCGAACCGGTTGGCACGGTCCGCCCATTCGTGTCACTGGCGAACCTGTGCCGCCGCGAGCCCGGATCGGGAGTAGACCTACGCATCCCGAATGTCGCGGGCGTCGACGTCTTTCTTTTTGGAGTGGATGTGCGCACACCTGTCCGAAAGTCGACCGCGGTCGTCGTCTCGGCGATCCTCCTTCCGTTCCTCGCCGTTCAGCAGTCCCACGCCGGCAACGTCCCCCCGAACGCGGGCGACTCCGCCGCCCGCCCGGCGGCGGGTCGCCACATCGTGGTGTTCAAGGACACGACTCTGTCACCGGACGCGATCCGAGCGCGGTCCGCCCGCCTCGTCCGGGCGTACGGAGGCACGATCGTACGCACCCACGGATCGGCCCTCGCCGGTTTCACGGCCGACCTCGGCGCCGAGCAGGCGCGCCGGATCGCGGCGGATCCGCAGGTGGCCTACGTGGAACCGGACGCCCACGCACACACCTCCGCGTCCGCCCGGACCGATCCCCCTTCCCGGGTACTGGGCCGGGTGGATCAGCGCGATCTGCCCCTCGACCACGCACACACCTCCGCGTCCACCCAGACCGATCCCCCCTCCTGGGGACTGGACCGGGTGGATCAGCGCAACCTGCCCCTCGACCACGCGTACACCTACCCGGACACCGCGAGCGCGGTGACGGTGTACGTCGTGGACAGCGGCATCCGCACCTCGCACAGCCAGTTCGAGCAACGCGCGAGCGTCGGCGTCGACGAGGTCGGGGACGGTCGTGCCGGCCAGGACTGTTTCGGGCACGGCACCCACGTGGCCGGCACCATCGGCGGCCGGGACTACGGGGTGGCCAAAGGTGTCCACCTGGTCTCCGTGCGAGTGCTCGACTGCAAGGACAGCGCGAGTACTTCGAACATCATCGCCGCCGCCGACTGGATCACCGCGCACGCCGTGAAGCCGGCCGTGGTGAACATGAGCATCAATGGTTCGCGCAGCCGCAGCGAGGAGACGGCGATCCACAACTCGATAGCCTCGGGCATCACCTGGGTCGTCTCCTCCGGCAACGACGGCGCGGACGCGTGCCGCAACACGCCGGGTGCGATCGGACCGGCCATCGTGGTCAACAACTCCGACTCCCGCGATCGGCGACGCAGCAGTTCCGACTACGGCTCCTGTACGGACCTTTTCGCCCCCGGAACGGGCATCGAGTCGGCCTGGTACACCGGCGACACGGCCACGAACACCAAGACCGGCACCTCGCAGGCGGCGCCGCACGTGACCGGGGCCGCCGCCCTGTGGCTGTCCCGACACCCCACGGCCACACCCGCCGACGTCGAACACGCGCTGATCGCCGACGCCACCCCCGACACGATCACCGACGCCCGCTCCGGAACACCCAACCGCCTGCTGTACATCGACCCTTCGACCGCCTCGACGGCCCCTGCCGCTTCGAGCGCGTCGACACGCTGATCCGGTGTGCAGGCCCGCGCCCCGGCGGGCGCCCCCTCGACCCACCGCCCGCGACCCCCCGGACCGAACGCCGCGCCGACTCGTCGGCCCCTGCGCCCGTACCCGTCCACGGCGGCTCACCTCGCCGCCACCGCCCACCATCCTTCGAGGAGGTCCCCCGATGCGGATCACACGCGTCCCGGCCACGCTGGGGTTTCCCGCGCTGGCCCTACTGGTCGCCGCCACCGCTTCGCTCTCGCCCACCGCGAACGCCGCCGATCGGCACGCGGCAACTCCGGCCGCCGCGGTGTCGTCGGCCGTACCCAGGTTCGACCACGTGGTGATCGTGCTGTTCGAGAACACCAACTACGAAACGATCAAAGGCAGTTCCAAGGCCCCCTACTTCAACGCCCTGGCCGCGCAGGGCACGTTGTTCACCAACTCGTTCGGCATCACCCACCCCAGCCAGCCGAACTACATCGGACTGTTCTCCGGCTCGCAGCACGGGGTGACCGGCGACTCCTGCACCGACCTGACCGGAGACAACCTCGGGCAACAACTCGCCGCGGCGGGCAAGACGTTCAAGGCGTACTCGGAAGGTTTGCCCAGCGCCGGTTCCAGGACCTGTTCGAGCGGCAAGTACCGTCGAAAGCACGCTCCCTGGGCCAGTTTTTCCGGCACCGCGGGAGCGGGCACCCACGTCCCGTTCTCCGCCTTCCCGTCGGACTACTCCAAGCTCCCGGACGTGTCGTTCGTGGTGCCGGACATGTGCAACGACATGCACGACTGCTCGACCGGCACCGGCGACACCTGGCTCGAGCGCAACCTCGACGGCTACGTCCGGTGGGCCAAGACCCACAACAGCCTGCTGATCACCACCTTCGACGAGGACGACTTCCGCTCCGTCAACCAGATCCACACCGTCTTCGTCGGCCAAAACGTCAAGGCCGGCTACCAATCCCCGACCCAGATCAACCACTACGGCGTCCTGCGCACCCTGGAGGACATGCACGGCCTGCCGCCGCTGGGCGAGGCGGCCCGCAAGACCGCCGTGACCGACGCCTGGGGCGCCGCGGCCGGACCGGTCATCACCGCCCCCGGGAACCAGAGCGCCACCGCGGGCACCGCGACGGCGCTGCAACTGTCCGCCTCCGGCGGCAGCGCGCCCTACACCTGGGCGGCCACCGGGTTGCCCGCCGGCCTGACGCTCGACCCGGCCCTGGGCCGGGTGTCGGGCACCCCGACCACGCCCGGCACCGCGTCGGTCACCGTGACCGCCCAGGACGCCGCGGGAGCCCTCGCGACCACGTCGTTCACCTGGACGGTCCGCCCCTCCGGCAGCGGATCCGTGCTGTTCGACGACGACTTCGAAGCGGACCGGGGTTGGAAGGTGAACGCCGCCGGAACCGACACCGCGACGTCCGGAGCCTGGGAACGCGGCGATCCCGACGAGACACGCTCCACATACGGCCCCAAGCAGGTCAAGCAGTTGGGGACGACCGTCTCCGGCACCAACGCATTGTCCACCGGGGCCCGGGCCGGCGCCGAATACGGCGCCAACGACCTGGATGCGGGCGTGAGTTCGGTGCGCTCTCCGGCGATCACGTTGCCCGCGGGCGCGACCGCGCCGAACCTGCGGTTCTCGTACAGCGTGGCCACCGGCGACAACTCCGGGGCCGATGACCACTTCCGTGTCCGGGTGCTCGACGACACCCGGGCCACGACCGTGTTCGAACGCGCCGGCACGGCGACCGAGGTCGCCGGCACGTGGCAGGTCGCGAACGTGGACCTGTCGGCCTTCGCGGGCCGAACCGTCCGGGTGGAGATCGAAGCCGCCGACCTCGGCGCCGTCAGCCTCTTCGAGGCACAGGTCGACGACGTCACGATCACCGGCTGACCACCGCCCCTCTCGATCGGTGCGGTGGCCGACTCTTCCCCTCGGTCACCGCACCCGGTCCCCGCTCCACTCGTCCACCGAGAAGGGCAACGCACCGTGTACCTCTCGACCATCGACCGACCGGCCCGGGACGCCCCGCGCGTGCGCCGACCCCGCCGCGCCCGGTCGCGTCGCGGGCGGGTCGGAATCGGCCCCAACGTGCTCGCGCTCGGCGCCGTGAGCCTGTTGACCGACGTCTCCTCGGAGATGGTCACCGCCGTCCTGCCGCTGTACTTCGTCCTTGCGCTGAACCTCGGCCCGGCCGCCTACGGCGTCATGGACGGCCTCTATACCGGGGCCACCGCACTGCTGCGCCTGGTCGGCGGCTATGTCGCCGACCGCACCCGACGGCACAAACGGGTCGCCGGCGTCGGCTACGCGATGTCCGCGGTGGCCAAACTGGGTTTCCTCGGCGCAGGTGCCTCCGGGTCCGCGCTCGGCGCGGTGATCGTGACGGACCGGGCCGGCAAGGGCCTGCGGTCGGCACCGCGCGACGCCCTGATCACCCTGTCCACCCCCGAGCCCCTGCTCGGCCGGGCCTTCGGCGTCCACCGCGCCATGGACAGCGCGGGCGCCTTCCTCGGCCCCCTCGCCGCACTGGGCGTGCTGTCGGTCGTGGGCGCCACGACACCGGCCGCGTTCGACGCCCTGTTCGTGACCAGCTTCTGCTTCGCGTGCGCCGGCCTCCTGACCCTGGCCCTGTTCACCCACGACCACCACGGGGAACGCCCATGCGCGGATCCCGTCACCACCCGCGCCGCCGTCGCGCTGCTGAGATCGGCGCGGGTGCGCGGGCTGGTGTGCGCGGCCGGGATGCTCGGACTGGCCACCATCGGCGACGGCTTCGTCTACCTCGTCCTGATGGACCGTCAGGGATTCTCGGCGGGCTGGTTCCCGCTGTACGCGGTGGGCACCAACCTCGTCTACCTGACCCTCGCGGCACCGTTCGGCGCGCTCGCGGACCGCTGGGGCCGCAAGCGCACCCTGTTGGGCGGCTACCTGTCGCTGGGCGTGGGCTACCTCCTGTTGTTCGGTCCGCTGCCCGGCACGTGGACCACCGCCCTCGTGCTCCTGTGCCTGGGGACGTTCTACGCCGCCGGCGACGGCGTCCTGATGGCACTCGCCGCACCGGTGCTACCGGCCTCCCTGCGCACGACCGGACTCGCGCTCGTGCAAACCGCCCAAGCCCTCGCCTACCTCCTCTCGTCGGTCGCCTTCGGCTTCGCGTGGGTGACCTGGGGACCCGCGGCCGCGACCAGGGGCGCCGCCGCGGCCGTGCTCGCGGCGATCACCGTCACGGCGGTCGTACTCACGGCGCCCACCCTCACTCCCACTCCCGAGGAGGCCGTGGGATGAATCCACGCCTGCGCATCCCGCTCGCGATCGTCGGCTTCGTCTCGCTCGTGGCGGTCGCGATCTCGGCGATCGGCTCCGCCGCCGGGCCGGCCCGGCGGACCGCGAGCGCCGGCACCCCGGGCGCGGTCTCCCTCGTCCCGGGTCCGCACCTGATCGCGCGCAGCCTCGCGCACGACAGCCGCGATCATCTGGTCTCGGTCGCGGCGAACGACCCCCGTGGCAGTCGCACCGTGTCGACGACCTCGTGTGCGCGGCTGTACGCGGCCGCCGGCACCGGGATCTGCCTGCGGTTGGACGGCGGCCTGAGGACCTTCGAAGCCGTCGTCCTGGGTCCGGACCTGGGCCGGCGGCGCGCGCTCCCGCTGGTCGGCGTGCCCAACCGAGCCCAGGTCTCGCCCAGTGGTCGCATGGTCGCCTGGACGGTCTTCGTCACCGGCGACTCCTACAACGGCGGCCGCTTCTCCACCCGGGTCGGCATCCTCGACACCCGCACCGGGGATCTGGTCTCGACCCTGGAAGACTGGTCGGTGCGCGTCGACGACAGGCCCTACGAAGCCGCGGATCTCAATTTCTGGGGCGTCACGTTCACCCGGGACGACGGGCACTTCTACGCCACCATGTCCACCGCCGGACGGCGCTACCTCGTCCACGGCGACCTGGCGACGCACACCCTCCGCACCGTCCGGGAGAACGTCGAGTGCCCCTCCCTGTCACCGGACGGGACCAGACTGGCCTTCAAATCCGCCGTGGACGGCGACCCACGACACGGCTGGCGCCTGTCGGTCCTGAACCTGGCCACCGCCACGGTGACCCCACTCGCCGAAACCCGCTCGGTCGACGACCAGGCCACCTGGATCGACGCGCGAACGGTGGCCTACGCGGTGGCGCGCGGGCGCGGCCACGCCGACGTCTGGCAGGTCCCCGCGGACGGGTCCGGCGTCCCCACGCTCGCGATCCCCGACGCCGACTCCCCCGCCACGCTCGCCCCACCCGAGGCCTCGGGGGAAGAACCCGCGGCGTGACCGAACCCGCATTCGGCCTCTCCTCCGAGAACGCCGCCTCCGACCGGCCCGGTCCGCGCTGCCGTCCACCGCGCGGACCGGGCCGCCCTATACGCCCGCACGGCGAGACCCACCGCGCCCCAACACACCTCGCGCCCCCACACCGCGTTCCCGCCCGCCGCCGGATCGACCGGCCGATCCACCGCGCCATCGGTCCCGCCGCGGGCTGACGACATCCCGCCATGGGTCGACGACATCACGAGACGACCCGGAGCCGACCGCTGCGCCCGTGGCGGAGTTCTTCGAGAGCCTGCGCCGTGGCCTCGTCCGCGGGCAACAGGACCACCAATTGTTGTGCGTCCGAAGGCAGTTCGAGGGTCTCCCGGAGCAACCGCAAGGCGCACCCCGCGGGATGGTTCAGGCGGAGGGTGCCGCGTTGCGGCAGCACGTGCCTGTTGAAGCGGCGGGTGAAGTCCGGGCCTGCCACGCGCGCGAGTTCCTCGGTGAGCCACGCGGTGTTCTCGATGCTCGGCCCGAGCCACAGGTCGAAGGCCCGCTCGTCCGCGACGTCGTCCCAGTCCGCGAAGAACTCGCGGGCGCGCGGGTCGGTGAAGACGTAGCGGGTGAGGTTGGGGGCCTCGGCGTCGAGAAGCCCCGTACCGTCGGCCACCGCCGCGAAGCCGTCGGTGTGGGCGAGGACGTCGCCGAGCCGGTTCGTCACCAGTGCGATCCCCGGGTCGAGCAGACGCAGCGTCTCCAGGACCGACGGTCGCACCGCCCGGCTCGGCGGCGCGGGCCGGGTGTGCGACGGGCATTGACCGCCGGTGATCTTCGTGAGGTAGCGCAGGTGCTCGCGCTCCGACGGATCCAGGCTCAGCGCGTCGGCGAGCGCGTGCACGATCGGCGTGGAGGGATTGCGGTCCCGGCCCTGTTCGATGCGGGTCAGGTATTCCACGCTGATGCCCGCGCGCGCGGCGAGGTCCGAGCGGCGCAGACCCGGCGCACGGCGGCGTCCATGCTCCGGCAGTCCCAGCGATTCCGGCTGGATGCTGTCCCGCTTCGCGCGGATGAAGTCTCCCAACGGCGTACCCATGAGGCGAGCGTACGACGGCGCCGGCAGGCTGTGGAGGGCTCAGGCAGGCCCTGCGGGGGCCGGCCTGAGCGCGGTCTGGTTGCGCTCCCGGTGCCACGTGATCGTGGTGGGCATGGACAACACCGAGCACAGGTTGCTGATCATCGTCGGAAGCGTTCGGGACGCAAGGTTCGGCCCGGTGGTGGCCTCGTGGGTCGCCGAACAGGCCGCCGCCCACGGCGGCTTCGAGGTGGACGTCGTCGATCTGGCCGAGATCGACATCCCGCTGGCGCTGCCCGCCGCGTCCCCGAAGTACGCGGGCGACGACTACCCCCGCCCGGCCGGGATGGCGGCACTGACGTCGGCGCTGGAGGGCGCCGACGCATTCATCGTGGTGACGCCCGAGTACAACCACAGCTACCCCGCCTCGTTGAAGGCGGCCATCGACTGGCACTTCACGCAGTGGACGGCCAAACCCGTCGCCTTCGTCAGTTACGGCGGCGCGGCGGGCGGGCGGCACGCGGTCCTGCACCTGGAGAACGTGTTGACCGAGCTGCACGCGGTCACCGTGCGCGACGGCCTCGCTTTCCCGAACTACTTCACCGCGTGGCAGGACGGCCGGCCGCTGGACGCCGCCGCGCCGGGGTACGCCAAGACCCTCCTCGACCAGCTGTCCTGGTGGGCGGGCGCACTCCGCGCCGCACGCGAGGCCGCTCCCTACCCGGCGTAAGCGCGGCGGCCATGGCGTACGCGCCGCCCCGGTGTATACCGATCCGCCGGTGGGCCGGCTCGTACCGTGGGGCGGGCGCCGCGTGCCGCGGCGCCCGCTTTGGAGCGTTCTACCCGATGACCCGAAGGAGCCGGTTCGGCGACCCGGCACCCGCACCCGTGATCCGGTCCGGCGTGGCCGCTGCGATCAACGCCGCCTGTACCTCTGCCGGCGTCGCGGCGGGATGCGCGGACAGATATATCGCCGCCGCACCGCTGACATGCGGTGTCGCCATGGAGGTCCCACTGGCCGTCCGCGTCGCGGTGTCACCGTCCTTCCACGCCGAGACGATGCTCGTCCCGGGCGCGAACAGGTCCGTACAACTGCCGTAGTTCGAGGTGGACGCCCGCCGATCGGAGGCGTCCGAGTTCTGCACCGTGATCGCCTCGGGGAGCCGACCCGGCGAGTAGTCACAAGCGTTCGCGCCGTCGTTGCCCGCGCCCGCGACGTAGGTGACCCCCGCTGCGATCGACCTGCGGAAGGCCGCGTCCTTGGCCGCGCTCAGCCCACCGCGAATGCTCACGTTGGCCACGGCCGGCTTCGTCGCGTGTGCCGTCACCCAGTCGACGCCCTGGATCAACTGGGACGTGCTGCCCGTGTTCGCGCAACCGATCACCCGCACCGCGACCATCTTGACCTGTTTCGCGATGCCGTAGTCACGGCCGCCGAGAATCCCCGCGACGTGGGTCCCGTGGCCGTTGCAGTCGAGTCCGTTGTTGCCGTCGCCGACGGCGTCGAATCCGACACTCGCCCGCCCCTCGAACTGGCGATGCGACACCCGGATGCCGGTGTCGATCACGTAGGCGGTCACGTTCGCCGCACCGTTGGGGTAGGTGTAGCTGCGATCGAGCGGCAGCTTCGCCTGGTCCACTCGATCCAGACCCCACGACGGCGGATCGCTCTGCGTGTCGGTGATCTCCTCCACGCCGTCCTGTTCCACGAACGCGACCCGCGGATCCGCCGCGACCCGGCGCGCCTGGCTCTCGCTCATGTCGGCGGCGTACCCCGACAACGCGGAACCGTACGTCTGCCGCACCCTGCCGCCGTACGACCCGGCCAACGCGGCGGAGCGCTCGTGTACGTCCGCCGCGGTATGTGCGCCTTCCCGAAGAACCACGATGTAGCGACCCGGAATGGGGTGGGCCGCGGCCACGATGTGGCCTTCACGGGCCGAGGACGGCGATGGCACGATGCCGGCCTGCGCCGAGGCCGCACCGGGAACCGCGATCACCGCGCACGCCGCGGCCAGGGCGGCGGTCGTGCGCTTGCCGTGTATTCGTCTGAACACCTGTGCTCCCAAGGAGAGTTCGAGTCGCGTCACGACGACGCGGATCGGTTCTACTCCCGGTACGGCTCGACGGCGGCCGGCCTTCGCCACTGGCGACATCAGGCCGGGCTGCGGAAGAGGCGCCCGTTTCATGGGTGGTTCGGCGCGGCCTCGGCCCGGAGTGGCGGCCCGGCGGTGCCGTCGTGGTTGATCACGTCCATGTGGCGTCTCCCGTTTTGTGTTCCCGGCCGCAGATGCGGCCCACGAACGAATCCCGGGCGGCCGTGGGCGGGTTCCGCTTCGTCGAACGCGTAGTCCCCCAAGGCCCATCGCCCGCGGGGCGCGCTCGGCAACGTGCGCCTCCCGGCGGAAGGCGTCGACCTGCGCGCGGACGCGGTGGCCTGCGAGGACCCCGGTTCGGCTGGGCAACGGATCGGCGACCGGCGACGCGCCCGCGCGGCCGGATCGATCACCGCGCACCGGATCGAGCTGCTCGAGCGGCTGGGCATGGTGTGAAACTGCGACGACACCGCCTTCGAGGGCGGACTGGCCATCGGCCGCGCCTACTTCGCCGTCCACGGGCACCCGGCGGCACCCAAGCCGGCCGCCATCAACGGCCACCCCGTCGGCCAATTCTCCTTGCCGACTGCCGACGGCCACTCGAAACCCGCAAGAACCCCGAACCCCGAACGCCGACGCCGACGCTGACAACGACGCGTCGAGATTGACCCGACCGGGTCCCCACCGGACGACCCGACCGAGCGGTGGTCGCAGCCGGAGGAGTCATGGAGTCATGGTCGGCGGGCGGGGTCCCCGCCCGCCGACCATGCGAGGCGCCGAATGGGCGGCCGGGGCCTGTGCGAGCCCCCGCGCCGGGTGCGCGACGCCGGGCCCGGTGGGGGCTACATCCGCCACTCCTGGCTCGGCGCGCCGTTGCAGTCGAGGATGACCAGGCGTGTTCCGTTGCCGATGGTGGGTGCCGTCAGACAGCGGTTGGCGGTGGTGTTGCGGATGCGGTAGATCGCGTAGCGGTGGATGTCCCAGGAGGTGACCTCGACCACCCAACGCTGGCCGGCGCGGCGGGTGTCGCACGGCTGCTGGACGAGCGTGGCACCGGGTGCCGTCGAACCATTTTCGAGGTCCAGGCACATGCGCGAGTGGACGGCCACCAACTGGGAGGCGTAGCCGTCGGGCAGGGTGCGGGCGTACCAATCCTGGTGGGGGCCGGACACGAAGTCCCACAGCCAGACCGGCACTCCGGCGGCGGTGGATGCGTACCACACGTCCATGACTCTGCCGCTCAGCGGGTTGCTCACCGGGCGGGTCATCGACCACTCCTGGCCGCTCTTGGCGGCGCACGGTGCCTGGTGCAGGAACTCGCCTTCCGGGCGGGTGTCGGCGGCTTCGAGGCACAGGTGGCTGTTGTCGTTGACGAAGCGGTACAGCGGCCGGCCCCAGCCGTCGTAGCGGACGACGAACGGCTCCCATGCCTGGCTGAAGCCGTTGTGACACGGGGCCTGCCGGACGCGCGCGCCGGGGGCGCGGCTGCCGCCCTCGACGTCCATGCACATGCGGCTGTGCGAGGCCACGATCTGCCACGTGTAGGGGTTCGAGGGGCGTGGGAGGAACTGCCAGCGCTGGTTCTGCCCGCCGTGGAAGGGCCAGAGCCGCACCCCGGCGCCGGAGGCGAGCGACGAGTTCTCCACTTCCGCGACCACGCTGGAGCCGGGGCTCCCGAGATAGCCGGCGGTGGCCCAGAGCGGCTGGTCGGCCGCGGAGGCGGGGGGCGCGCCCGCCGTCGTCACGAGGGCGAGGAGCATGGCCATCAGTGCCGCCCACAGGCAGGCGGAGCGCGGTGTGCGACGCCTCCGCCACAGTTGTTCGTTCATCGACCGTCCCTTCGGCGAGGGGCCGCCGAAAGCGGCCCGTTCGGAGGAGACGTGGCTCGGCGAAGCGGAATCTCTCAAGTTCCGCCGGAACTTTTTTCCGGGCTCTTCTGCCCTCACCGAGTGAACCTGACCAAGCGCTGCCGGGAACTCTCCGATCGATCGTGTTCGAAGCCGGATGACCGGGCTGCTGCTGTTGCGGTGCCAAGGATGACGGTCGCGGTCGCGAACCTGGGGGCGAACAGCGCGGACTGATGATCGGCAACCAGGTCCTCCCCCGCCGCCTCGATCCACCCCGGCGCGACGACGGGGTGAACCCGGACATGCAGCGCCCGACGGCGACGGCAACCGCCGCAAGCCCAAGGGCTGTTCCCGTTCGTCACGCGAACCTCCGGCGGGGGAGGGCCGGTTGCCCGTGCACGGGTCAGTCCGGCTCGCCTGGCTGGATCCTGTCCGCGCTGTCTTCCACCTGTCGGTCGACCAACAGGTCCATGGCCGCCGGCAGTTGCGGCCTGATGTCCCGGCGCAGCGGGCCCGTGCCGGTCGCCGTCGGGTCCGCGACTTCGCCGGCCGCCGCGCGGCGCAGCGTGTGGCCAGGGGTCGTCGGCGGCGGCGAGTCCCGCGCGGGGCGGCGCGGGGAGGGCGCGCCGGCTGCGGTCCCCAGCCGGAGCAGGACGGTGCCGATGAGCTTGTCCTCGGGGCAGTAGCCCCATTTCTTGGAGTCGACCGAGCCCGGCCTCTCGCCCAGGAGCACGAGCATGCCCGGCGGCACGTGAATGCCGGGGCATCGGCCTGCCCAGTCCGGTACGGGCTCTCCGGCGACGGCGGCGATGCGTTTGATGTACCACGAGTCGGGTGTGGCGCCCGCGGGCGGACTCCAGCCGTACTCGGGGTGGGGCGCGACGACGACGGCCAGCCGACCGGTGGCGACCCGGCGTCCGCCGCGAAGCATCAGGACCCGGTCGCCCGGCATGAGGGTCGGCGACATGCTGTAGCCGCGAACGGTCACCGCGACCAACCGCCCACGTGCCGACGACAGGGCTGCGGCGGACAGGAGCACGCCGGCGAGGGCGAGGAGCCTTCGGGCCGCGGTGGTCACCGGACGATCTCCTCGTAGCCTTCGGCCTGTGTGGTGAAGAGCTCGGCATAGACGCCGTCGATGGCCATGAGCTGTTCGTGGGTGCCGCTCTCGTGCACGGTGCCGTCGGCGATGACGACGATGGCGTCCGCGGCGCGGACGGTGTTGAGACGGTGGGAGACCAGGATGCTCGTCGCACCTCGGCGCAGTGCGGTGAGCCGGTCGTGGACGTGGCGTTCGGCGACCGCGTCGAGGCCGGTGCTGGGTTCGTCGAGAATCATCAGGTCGCGTTCGGAACGCATCAGGGCCCGGGCGAGGGCCAGGCGCTGCCACTGGCCGCCGGACAACTGGACGCCGGGGGTGGAGTCTTCGGTGTCGTCGGGAAAGAACACCCGGCTGAGCATGGTGTCGTAGCCCTGCGGGAGGCGGACGAGGGCGGTGTGGATGTCCGCGTCGGCGGCGGCGGCGTGGATGCGCTCGTCGTCGTCGAGGGAGCCGAGGTCGCCGAGGCCGATGTTCTCCTTGGCGGTGAGGTCGTACTCCATCGGGTCCTGGAAGACGACGCTGACCCGCCGGCGCAGCCGGTCCGCGGGGATGTCCTTGAGGTCGATGCCGTCCCAGTGGATGCTGCCTCGCTGCGGATCGTAGAGCCGGCACAGCAGTTTGACGAGGGTGCTCTTGCCGGCCCCGTTGAGACCGACGACGGCGAGGCTGGTGCCGTGCGGGATGGTCAGGGTGACGCCGCGGAGGATCCACGGTCCGTCGTCGGTGTAGCGGAACCAGACATCCCGGATTTCCAGGCCGCGGCTCAGGGGCGGGGGTGTGATCGGGTTCGCCGGTGGGGGGAGGTCGTCGCGGACCCCGGTGACATGCCGGTAGTGGCTGAACAACAGGGCCGTCTGGTGGCTCTGGGCGATGCACCCCACCAGGCCGACCAGTGCCGTCTGCATGCCGGCCGAGGCGGCGACGAGAAGGGACACGTCACCGGCGGTGAGGGCGTGGGCGGCGGCCTGGTGCACGCCCCAGACGAGTGCGCCGGTGGAGATGCCGGCTCCGAGGACGGCGAGGGCCGTCTCGTAGCCGGCGAGGCGGCGGTCGAGGCGCTCCTCCTGCCGGTTGATGTTGTCGAGATCGGTACGCATGCGCCGTGCGAAGTAGTCGCCGAGGTCGTAGAGGCGGATCTCTTTCGCCGCTTGCGTATCGGTGAGGAGTCCCCTGTAGAAGATCTGCCGGCGGGCGAGGTTGCTGGTGCGCCAGAACATGTCCGCGCGATGGCGGCTGTTGGCCAGGTGGGCGAACAGGGCCGGGACGGCCGCGGCGACGAGGATGGCGGCCAACGTGGGACTGACGAGCAGGAGACTGCCCAGGAAGCCGGCCATGGTGAGAACGCCCTGCGCGCCTTGAAGTGTCGCGGCGACGAGCCGGTCGGCTCCCTGCGCGCTTTGGATGGCGAGTTGCACGCGGTTCTGGAAGGTCGGCGTTTCGAGCTTGGACAGGCCGCCGAGTCGGTTGACGGCGGCGAGCAGGTCGCTCTGGGCCTGGGTGGAGGTGGCGCGACGAATGCGGCCGTCGGCGTAGGAGGAGATGGCCGAGCCGGCGGCGAGGAGGACGGTGAACAGGCCGATGCCACATGCGGCCCGGTAGAGGTCCCAGGTGCGGAAGTCGTTCGCGCCGAGGCCGTCGACCACGTACTTGAGCAGCCAGGAGGCGGCCACCGGGGCCGCGCCCGCGATGACCACGGTGGCGAGGCGGACGGCGAGTGCCCCGGGGCAGGCTCGGATGGTCAGGGCGAGCACCGCGGCGAGTCCCCGCAGGTATTCGGCCGTGCGGGCGGCGAATGCGCGGTACGTGGACGTCCCGATCATGCGGAGAGGTGGTCGAGGGCGGGCAGCGAGCCTTGGCCGATACCTGTCTCGGTGACGGTTCCGTCGGCGTCGAGGAGGACGAAGCTGGGGTGGTGACGTACGCCGAAGGCGCGGGCGACGGGACCGTTCGGGGGCTCGGTGGCGACGAATCCGGTGAGCGGGCCGACCGCTTCGACCAGCGGAACGGCATCGGGGGCCTCTGCGCTGATGACGGCGACGAGGCGCGCGCCCGACCGAGTATTCGCCTGGGCCCACCGCTCGATCACGGGGAGGCTGTTCCTGGTCGGCCCGCAGTCCGGACGCAGGAAGCAGATGAGGGCGGGGTGCCCGGCCAGGGCGGACTCGGTGACGTCGCCTCGGGGAGTGTGCAAGGTGAACGCGGGGGTGTGGTCGCCCTCTTGTACGGCGAGGACCGGCGGGGCCGTGGCCGGGGAGTGGGCGGCCGAGGCCGAGGCGGCTATCGTCGCACGCCAGCCCCTGACGATCGCGAGGGTGAAGAGGGCGTTGACGAGGGCGGCCGCGGCGAGAACGGCGAGGCCGGCAACGGCGTAGATCACGTGTGGTCGTCCTTTCGGCGTCGGTCGCTGCGGGCGGCGAAGAAGAAGGCGATGTCGTCGGTGAAGACGGCGAGCGTGGTGAGATATGCGGCGCTCCCGACGGCGAGCGCGAGCGCGGGGGCGTCGAGGGGCGTGGTGGTGCCGTGCGCGACGGCGACGGCGCCGCCGAGGATGGCCAACACGGTGAGTGTGGCGTTGCGGGCGACGTGCCAGGGGCCCATGGGCACGGTCGTCCTGCTGCCGAAGCACGGGCAGGCGGCCCGACTGCCGCGGCGCATGGTGGTGACGGCCACGGCGCTGAACGCCGCGCACAGGACCGCGGCGAGGGCCAGGCCCGCGGTCAGCGTCGCGGGCAGCGCCAGGAGCACGGCGGCGGCGAGTTCGGCCGCGGGGACCAGGACGGTGAGAGCGGGCCGGGCCGCGGCCGGCAGAAAGGCGAAGTCGCCCAGTGCCGTGGCGAATCGGGCGCGGTCGCGCAGCTTGGCGAGGCCGGCCACGGCCAGCACGCAGATCAGGGTCAGGCGGCAGACGAGCAGCAGGTCCGACAAGTGTGGCTCCGGGAGAGTGGGCACGCGGATGCGGGGCGGGCCGCACGCGGCCCGCCCCGCAACTGTCAGCAGTAGTCGAAGCTGCCGCAGCTGACCCCGCACCTGGGCGTGATACAGCAGCGACGGCACCGCTGGCCGTTGGCGGTCCACTCGGTCCAGCAGTCCGTCGGGCAGCCGGCCTCGGCGTCCGCCTTGGGCAGGATCCGCTCGATCAGGCGGCCGGCACCGGCCTTGAGTGTGCGCATGGTTCTCCTCATTGTGTGTGGATGAACGTGCGTAATCCACGGTGTGACCTCGCGGCCGCACCGGGGTTCAGGACGCCGCAGGCACCGGTTGACGGCCGTCGGCGGAAGGGGCGGCGAGTACGCCGCCTCGGTAGCTGAGGATCGTGGGGAAGCCGGGAACGCGCAGGGCCCGGAACAGCGGTGACGCCTCGGGCTCCGGGACGACCTCGTCCGCCGGCCCGACGAGTTCGGCGATCAGGCCGCTCTCACCGGCTTCGGCACCCATCACCAGTGCCACGACCCGGCCGCCCGCTTCCCGGACCCGGTCGGCCCGTTCGGCGAAGTCGGGGACCTTGTCGATGCAGGACGGACAGTCGTGGGAGAAGACCCCCAGCAGCAACTCCCCCGCACCGACGTCCTCCCGGGTCAGGGTCCGGCCGCTGATCCCGGTGGCGGTGAAGTCCGGCAGACGGTCGCCCGGTTGCGGACCCTGGGCGGTGAAGTCGGCCCGCCTGCGCACGACTTCCAGCTCTTGCCAACGGCGCAGGATGACGATGAGCAGTGCGAGGTTGAGCAGGACGACGATGCCGACGAGCACTAAACCGGCAATGACGTAAGGCAAGTTCGACCCCCTGACGCGGTTGCACAGGGGGCCAGTGTGCAACCGGTGGCTTTCGGTGTCTATCCACAATGCGAGACCCTTTTGACATCTCCCGCGACTGCGCATATGGAGCACGCGGACGCGCTACGTCGGCCCGCCCCGACGCACCTGCTCGCCCATGTCTCCGGGAACACCCCGCATCGGCGGCACCACCGCGGGACCGTTGCCGTCAAGGGCGAAGCGTCCGTCGCGTACCTCCCAAGCCCGCCGCGTCTTGAGGTTCCCGCGCCGGTCCTCCAGCTGCTCCGCGACCCGGGACGGCGCGGTGCCGCCACGGCCGCCGCGTGGGAGCGGATCGAGCCGAGCACCGTCACCACGACCCTTGACGTCGGGCGTCAGCGCCGGGAGCCCTCCGCGGGTATTCGCCCGTCGGGTCTTGACAGTTAGAGCCCATGCGGCTCGCAGTACTCGACGCACGCGGGGCCTGCCCGGCGGCAAAGGGAACCGATGGTGTCCAGACGCCGTGCATGTGCCACGTCCCGGCGGGTAGTCCTGCGTTGCCTTCGGACTTCACCGGACTCCACGGGCGAACCGGTCCTACGAACGAATAGCAGGAGGAATCCATCATGGCCGCACAGAGCGACGTCGTCGAACTGATCCTCGATGACCACCGGCGGATGGAGGACCTCTTCCGGCGCATGCGCAGCGTCGAGGCCGACCGGGCCGCCGCGCTGGCCGAGTTCGCCGACCTGCTCATCGCGCACGGTCTCGCGGAGGAAGCCGAGGTCTATCCGGCACTCAAGCGCTACAAGCACATCGACGACGAGGAAGTCGAACACGGCGAGGAGGAGCACGAAGAAGGCAACAGGGCGCTTCTCGCCCTCCTCGAAGTCGACCGGGTCGGCTCGGACGAGTGGGACGAGAAGCTGGAGGAACTGGTCGAGAAGGTCACCCACCACGCCGACGAGGAGGAGCGCACCATCCTCAACGGTGCCCGAGAGAACGTCGCCATGGACCGCCGCGAGGAACTCGGCACCGCATTCGCCCAGGCACGTGGCAAGTACCTCGACGCAAACTGCGGAGCCATCGACAACGTCCGGTCGATCGTGGACGGCAAGTAGGGTCGCGCGCCGCCTCGACCGTTCGGTTCCGCAGGCCGACCGCGCCGGCATCCCCACCACAACCACCCCGCAACCAACGGGGCCACGAGCCCGGGGCACCCCGGCGGCGCAGCGGCGGACGCATTCGGCGGCGCGGGCCGGGGCGCACTGATCCACCACGGGTGCACCGGAGGCGGTTCGCTCGGTGTGGATCGGATCGGCAACGACAGCCACCGACCCCGGTGTGCGGTGTGAACCGCAGTGCCGGTCGAGGATGTTCGTGTGCCCTTGACTCCCCCATGCGCCCGGATACGGGAAAGAGCGGCGCGGGTACCGCTTCAGGGCGTCGGCGTGGCCGTGCACCGGCCGGCACCCGGCCGGCCGTCCGGCCCACCCGGCAACCCACATGCGCCACCGCGGATACCCACCTCGCGCCCGGGGTAGCAGCCGCTCATGAACCTGGCGACGTGGGCCGACCGGGCCTTGGACCGCACCGTTGTCCTGGGCTACGGCACCCCCGGCTACCACCTGCGCCGCCGGTTGCCGGGCTGGCCCGAGGACGGCGGCCGCATGGACGGCCGCGTCGTGCTCGTCACCGGCGCCGCGTCCGGGATCGGGCTGGAGGCCGCCGTCGGCTTCGCCCGGCTGGGCGCATCCGTCCGCGTCCTGGGCCGAAACCCGGAACGGGCCGACGACGCGGCGCGCCGGGTCCGCGAACACGTCGGCTCCGCAGCCGGCGGGCCAGCCGAGGCCGATGTGCGGCCCGTCGCCTGTGACATCAGCTCCCTGGCCCAACTGCGGTCCTTCACCGAGCAGTTCCTCCGCGACGAAGCACGGCTGGACGTGCTGGTCAACAACGCCGGTGTCATGCCCGACCGTCGCACCTACAGCGTCGACGGCGTCGAATTGACCTTCGCCACCCACGTCCTGGCCCCCTGGGTGCTCACCGAGGCGCTCTTGCCGGTGCTGCGTGCCGCGGCTCCCTCGCGCGTCCTCAACGTCACCTCCGGAGGTCAGTACGGCCAACGGCTTCCCGCCGGGGACCCGGAGTCGGCCGACACCCGCTACACGCCCAAGAAGATCTACGCCCGGACCAAGCGCGCCCAGGTGGTGCTGACGCAGCAGTGGGCGGAGCGGCTGCGCGATGCGGGCGTACACGTGCACGCGGTGCACCCCGGCTGGGCCGACACTCCCGGGGTGCGTAACTGGATGCCGGTGTTCCGCACCCTCACCCGCCCCGTCATCCGCACACCCGCCCAAGGCGCCGACACCGTGGTCTGGCTCGGCCACGCCCCCGAAGCGGTCCGCACGACCGGGCTCCTGTGGCACGACCGGAGACCACGTCCCGCGACGTACGCCCTCGGGGCCCGGCCCGACGGCGCCGCGGCCCGCCGCGAGCTGTGGGACTACGTTTCCCGACTGGCCGCCGCACCGACGCCGCCGACCACGAAGTAGCCCGCGGTGGCACCCGTTCGCCCGCTTCGCGGCGACGGCGCGGACCCCGCCCACGCGGGCCACCGGGCGCGACGCCCGCCCGCGCACGCGGGCGACGGTGCCGGGTCAGCTGCTCGGCAGGGTGCCGCGGACGACGCTGTCGCCGGAGTGCTGGGGCGAGCCGTTGTACTGCTGGAGGGACACGTCGACGACGGGGTAGCCGGCCAGGTCGAGGGTCGGCGGGAGGTCGAAGGTGGCTTCCCCGTGGGCGGGGAGCATGCCGACGGCGATCATTTTCTGCGCGTCGCGGTCCAGCAGCCAGACCTCGTAGAAGCCGGGCTGCGGGGCGAGGCCGGAGACGCGTACGACCAGGCGCCGGCCGGTCTCGCCACCGGTGTCGAGAACCGCGTCGCCGACCGCCCGGTGCGCGGGCAGCGGCTCGAGGCGGGTCGCGGCGGTGACCTGCATGGGCGGGCTCTCGTCGTCGCGGGCGGCCCACAGAGTGCCGCCGATGCCGACGGCGGCACCGATCAGCGCGGCCGAGGCGGCAAGGGCCAGTGAGGTCCGGAGCCTGAACCACCGTTCCCTGGGCGCGGTGGCGCCGTTCGAGGGGGTGGGCGGGCTGCCGGGCAGGTGCGTGGCGCCGGTCGCCCTCGGGGCGGAGTCGTCCTCGCCGTGCCGCGCGGAACCCCCGTCCCCGCCGAGACCCGTGGAAGCTTCGGATCGTCCGTCGCCGGCTGCCGGGGGCCCCGGTGCGCCGGCCAGTTCGTCGTTGATGCGCTGCCACAGCCCGGGCGGCGGAGGGGTCGGTTCGTCGTCGGGATGCACGTCGCGGCCAACGCGCGCCGCGGCTTGGAGGCGGTCGAGTTCCGCGCGGCAGACGGGGCAGGCGGCGATGTGTGCGCGGTCGGTTTCGGGCACCGGCTCGCCGAGTGCCGCGAGCGCGAGCGTCGTCGGGTCACTGTGATTCATCGTCCACCTCCTCCAAGCGGTCGCGCAGGCGGCCGAGGCCGCGTCTGATGTGGCTCTTGACCGTGCCGAGCGGAAGGGCGAGCCGCGCGGCGATCTGAGTGTGTGTCAGGTCGCCGAAGAACGCCATCTCGAGGATGCGCCGCTGCGGCTGGCCCAGGCGGGAGAGTTCGTCGCCGACGACCACCCGTTCGACGACGTCCGCGTCGTACGACGGATCGGCGGCGGGTTCGGCGTCGGTCGGGTCGGCCCGGCGCGCGCGGGCGGCGTACGCGTCGGCGATGCGGTGCCGGGCGATGCCGACCAGCCAGCCTGCCAGGGACCCGGCCTCGGGGCGGTACGTGGCCCGCCCGCGCCAGGCCGAGACGAATACCTGCTGGGCGACGTCCTCGGCCTCGGCGTGGTCGCCGAGTGCGCGCACGCACACGGTGAACACCAGTCCGCCCCACCGCCGGTAGGTCTCGGCGAACGCCGCCTGCTGCCCGGCCGCGAAGGCCTTGGCGACGTCGGCGTCGTCGAGCGCTTCCACGGTCGCCACTGTACTGGCCAGGACCGCGGATCCGGGGAAGGCCGTGCGTGGGGTCATGTCGGCTCCGGCACTGCCGTGACCACCAGGTTGGCCCGGTAGCCCCCGGCCGAGCGGTCGTAGGCGCCGCCACACGTGACCAGCACCAGTTGCGCGGGCCCGTCGCGCCGGAAGATCCCGGTGGCCGGGAGCCGGCCCTTGGGGACCGTCTCGACCCGCGTCACCCGGTACGTGAGCACCGCTGCGGCGCCGCGCTCGACCGTGACGCGGTCGCCCGGGGCGCCGCGCTCCAGCTTCGCGAACCGCCCCAGGCGTCCGTCCGCGGTGTCGACGTGCCCGATCAGGACGGCGGACCCGGTGGCGGAGCCCGGCGCCGGTCCGAAGCGGTACCAGCCGACCGTCTCGCCGTCCGGCGGTACCTCCGCCTGACCGTCCGTTCGTACGCCCACCGGCACCACGCGAGCGGACAGCCCGAGCGACGCCACACGTACCGCCGTGGGTGCCTCCGGCGCCGCGGTGCCGGATTCCGACCCCGCGCCCGCCGAAGCGATCGACGCATCGGCCGGCGGGACCGACGACGTGGTGGGCGCCGGTGGCGCAAGCGACTCCGGGGGTGCGCCGGCAGATCCGCAGGCCGCGCACGCGGTCACCGCGACACCGGCAACGACCAGTCGCCATGCCGGAATCCGCGTGCGCCGCCGAGTGGGCGGGCCCGGGACGCCGGGCATCGGCACGGGGTTCGCCGGCGGCACCCGGCGCCGATGCGGGTCACGCAGCACGACAACCTCCCATCAGGGCGACATCACGGCCGGGACGGTCCCGCCGTGATGTCGGCCCCTCGCCTGTCGGATGTCCGTCGCACGGGCGTCAGCGCCGCGCGGTGGCGAGGCGGTACCCGCCGGCCGCGAGTCCGAGCGCCGCGGCCGCGCCCAGACCGATCGCCCATGCGGGCGTACCGGAGCCGCCTTCCGCACCGGAGTGCGCCGCCGCGCCGGACTCGCCGGCCGGGACGCCGCCGGGCGCGGAATGCAGGCCGGAGATCGTCTGGGTCTTCAACGCGAGGCTCTTGTCGTTCGCGCTGCCGTAGGCGTACACGATCGTGTTGGTGCCCTCGGCGAGGTTCAGGTCGGCCGGGCCGAGCGCCACCGTGGAGGTTCCGGCGAGTGTCACGTCGGCCTTGACGGTGCCGGCAGCGACGTCGGCCTTGGCCTCCTTGGGGTTCGTCAGGTCGGTGAACACCGGTGTGCCGGCGGCGCGGACGTCGACGGCCGGAGCCGCGGCGACGTGCCGGACGGTCACGCGGGCCTTGCCGGCCGCGATCGGCGTCGTGTCGTTGACGAATGCGGACAGCATCGGCGTGCCGTCCGGCCCCAGATGCGCGACCAGGGTTGCGTTGGCGCCGGCGGGAACGTCGACCGTCTTCTGCAGCGCCGGTGCCCCGGCCGGACCCTCGTTGTCCTTGAACACCTTGACCTCGTAGCTGCCCGCCGGGAGCTGCTGCGGCTCGGTGAGGGTGCCGGGCTTGAAGTCGGGCAGCAATTGCCGACCATTCGCGTACACGTCCACGGTTGGCCCGGGGATGCCGTGCAGGACCGAGACGGTCGCCGTGTCGGCGGCGTGCGCGGGCGCCGTACCGAAGGCGACCGACGACGCGCACAACACGCCGACGCCGAGCGCGGCGGCGGCCCGTCGCCGTGCCGGCGGTCGACTGCCGCGTCCGTGGCCACGCCCGGCATCGCGACCGGGAGCGACGCTGTCGCGGGTGATCGGGTTCCTCTCTTTCGTGTCCATCCGAAACTCCAGATCTCGTCCGTGCAGAACCCTTCATCCCTCCTTCCGCGCTCGCCCTCGGAGCGGATGCGCCCGAACCGCAACTTTCCGGTCCTCCGGGCGGAAAGACCGTCCGCGCGCGGAACCCGACGAAATTTCCGGCCCGGCGGTGCATCCGTTGCGCCCTCACGACCCGAACTGTGGGCGAGCGTCGCGATACGCACGACCCTCGGGGACGGAGAAGTCATGCCTGAACACCGCAGTCCGGTATCCGCCGGCCCGATCACCCCGGCCGCAAGGCCGCGGCGGTGACGCGGCCCCGGCCGCGCGTCGCGGTCATCGGCGCCGGAGTGTCCGGCCTCACCGCCGCCTATGTCCTCCAACGCCGCTACGACGTCTGGTTGTTCGAATCCGACGACCGGCTCGGCGGGCACGCCCACACGCACGACATCCCGGCGGACCACGGCGGGACGGTGCCGGTGGACACGGGCTTCCTGGTGCACAACGAACGCACCTACCCGCACCTGATCAGGCTCTTCGCCGAGTTGGGCGTGCGGACACAGGACGCGGAGATGTCGATGAGCGTGCGCTGCGAGGGCTGCGGCCTGGAGTACGCGGGCGCACGGCGCGTCGACGGCCTGTTCGCGCAGCGGTCGAACAGCGTCAACGTCCGCTACCTGCGCATGCTCGGCGAGGTCGTGCGCTTCCACCGCCGGGCCCGGGCCCTGCTCGCCCGGGAGCCCCGCGGTTCCGACGGCCACCCGACTCTGGGCGAGTTCCTGGCCGACGGTTTCTCGCCCTACTTCGTCGACCACTTCGTCATGCCGCTGGTCTCGTCGGTCTGGTCGACAGGCACGCGCGGCAGCCGCGAATACCCGGCCGCGTACCTGTTCGCGTTCCTCGCCAACCACGGCATGCTGGCCGTGGGCGGCTCACCGTCCTGGCGAACGGTGCAGGGCGGGTCCCGCACCTACGTCGACCGCGCGGCCAAGGGCCTGGCGTCGGTGAACGCGGCGACGCCGGTCCGGGCGGTGCGCAGGACCGAGACGGGCGCCGAAGTCCGCGACGACGCGGACCGTGTGCACGAGTTCGACGCCGTGGTCCTCGCGACGCACGCCGACGATGCGCTGCGGCTGCTCGCGGATCCCCTCCCCTCGGAACGCAGAGTGCTCGGGGCGTTCCGGTACACGCACAACGAGGCCTGCCTGCACACCGATCCCTCCCTCCTGCCCCGCGCGCCCGCGGCGCACGCCTCGTGGAACTACCTCAAGACCGCCTGTGACGGCGGCGTCGATCGCGACCGGGTCCTGGTCACCTATGACGTCAGCCGGCTGATGCGCCTGGACGAGCCGCACCGGTACCTGGTGACCCTCGGCGCGACCGACCGCCCCGCCCCCGCGGCGGTCCTGGCCCGCATGACGTATGCGCACCCGGTCTTCACCCCCGCCTCCTTCACCGCGCAGCGGCAACTTCCGCTGCTCAACACCGGGCGCACCGCTTTCGCCGGGGCCTACCACGGATGGGGGTTCCACGAGGACGGCTGCGCGTCGGGCGTCCGCGCGGCGGCCGCACTGGGGGTGGCGTGGTGACGACGACGAGCCCACGCGCCTCCGCCGCGAGCACGGGGACGGCGCTTTACCGCACCGAAGTGGTCCACACCCGGCTGCGGCAGCCGCGGCGACGGTTTCGCAAGCAGGGCTACACCTGGCTCGTCGACCTCGACACCCCCGTCCGACTCCCCCGGCTGCTGCGGGCGTTCGCCCGCTTCGACGCCCGCGACCACATCGGTGACCCGACCCGCACGATCCGCGCCAATCTGACGACCTGGCTCGCCGACCAGGGCGTGGACCTGTCGGGGGGACGGATCCTGATGTTGGCGAACGCGCGCGTCCTCGGCTACGTCTTCAACCCTTTGACGCTCTACTGGTGCCACCATCGAGACGGGCGGCTCGCCTGCGTGGTCGCCGAGGTGCACAACACCTACGGCGAACGCCACCGCTACCTGCTGCACCCGGGCCGAGACGGCCGCGCCCGGACCGACAAGGCCTTCTACGTCTCGCCCTTCCTGACCGTCGAAGGCCACTACGACATCCGCGCGCCGGAGCCCGGCGACCGCTTCGACGTCCGCGTCACGCTCCACCAAGGCGGCCGCGTGGTGTTCACCGCACAGTGGCGCGGGCGGCGCGTCCCCGCCACCCCCGCCCGGTTCGCCGCCCTGCTGATCCGCTTCCCTCTGCTGCCGCACCGGGTATCGGCCGGTATCAGGGCACAGGGCCTGTGGCTGTGGCTGCGCAAAGTGCCCGTGGTACCCCGGGCGGCGTCCGGCTGCCCCCGAACCGAACACGATCGACGAGGTACACGATGACGTCTGCCCTCAACCGCACCCTCGGCGCCGCCACCACCGCGTACGGCGTCGCGATCCTCCTGCGCCCCCGGTGGCTCGCCCGCCCATGCGGCCTGCCGACCGCGCCGGACGGCTCGGCCACCGCCGACACGGCGCCGCTGATCCGGATGATCGGCGCCCGCGACGCGGTCATCGGCGTCGCCATGACGTGCGCCGGCGGCGACCGCGCGCGCCGCGTGGCCACCTGGTGCCGCATCGGATGCGACATCGGCGACGCGGCGATCCTGGGCGCGTGCCTGCCCTCCAAGGCGCACCGCGCCAAGGCCGCATCCATCGCCTTGGCCTGGGCCGCACTCAACGCCTACAGCCTCGGCGGGGCCGGAACACGCCGCGGCGCCCGCTGACCCCCCGATGGGCCGGATGGTCGTCAGCGGGTCGCGGCACTAGTAGCTGTCGTAGGTGGGCTTGCCGTTCGGCCGGTAGATGCCGAGGACCGTGCCGCCCTTCGTGGTCGAGACGCTGACCGGCTCCAGCGCGGTGGGGATCGCTCCGTCGGCGAACAACCGCTTGCCGGTGCCGATGATCACCGGGTGGATGGTCAGCCGGTACTCGTCGACGAGGTCGTGCCGCATCAGGGTCTGGGCGAGGTCGCCGCTGCCGACGACGTTGACGTCGCCACCCTCGGATCCCTTCAACGCGCGCACGGCATCGACCACGTCGCCCTCCAGCAGCGTGGAGTTCCGCCACTCGACGGACGTCAGGGTCCGGGACGCCACGTACTTGTGCATGCTGTTCATCCGCTCGGTGAACGGGTTGTCGGGATCGGCGGTCGGCCAGTACGACGCGAAAATCTCGTACGTCTTGCGGCCGAGCAGCATCGCGTCGGAATCCTGGTACCAACCGGCGATGCCCGCGCCGACCTCGTCGTCGGACACCGCTTTCTGCCAGCCGCCGTGCTCGAAGCCGCTCTCCGCGTCCTCGTCCGGACCGCCCGGCGCCTGCATGACGCCGTCGAGCGTCAGGAACGTGCAAACGATGATCTTGCGCATGATGTGCTCCCTTGGTCGTCGATGGGTAGACCGCAGAGCCGCCGAAAAATCATCGGCGAACCTCCGTGACACAACACCACGGCATCTCACCGCGATGCGCGATCCGACATCCATCCGACGACGATTCGGCGTACTCCGCAGGTTGACTTCGCGAATCCGGGATGTTCCCCGCGCATGGGTGGTGCCCGCCGGGCCCGCGCGCACCCGGACGGCGGATGGCGCACGACTACACCGCCCTGAGGCGCGGCCACACGCCGGCGGTCCGGCTTCTGTCGGGTGGTCGCGCAGCCCGAACCTCCTGACGGCCCGGGCGCGGGGCGTCGTCGCCACCGGCGCTCGGCGATGTCACCGTGGTCGGCCCTGGAGGCGTGCCGCGCGTTCCTGGAGGTAGTGCTGTTCGGGCAGACTCGTGGTCAGCCGGGCGGCGGTCAGGTAGTGCACATGGGCGGCCTCGTGGTCGCCGGCCAACTCCAGGAGGTGCGCTCGGACGGCGTGCAGTCGGTGATGTCCGGACATCCGGACGTCGGCGTCGAGGGGCCCCAGCAGCGCGAGACCGGCCTGCGGGCCCTGGGCCATGGCCACCGCGACGGCGTGGTTGAGGGTGACCATGGGATTGGGGTCCAGGTCCCGGAGGATGTCGTACAGGCCGACGATCTGCGTCCAGTCGGTGTCCTCGGCTCGCGCGGCCTCGGCATGCACGGCCGCGATCGCAGCTTGCACCTGATACGCGCCGATCGGCGCGCGGGCCAAGGTGTCGGTGATCAGCGCGACGCCCTCGTCGAGCGATTCGCGGTGCCACCGACCGCGGTCCTGTTCGGCCAGCGGGACCAGGGCTCCGCCGGGCCCGGTCCGGGCGGGCCGCCGGGCATCGGTGAGCAGCATGAGCGCGAGCAGACCGGCCACCTCGCCGTCGGCGGGCCGCAGCGCGCGGACCATCCGGGTCAGTCGGATCGCCTCCCGGGCGAGGTCGGCGCGATACAGGTCGGGCCCGGAGGTGGCGGTGTACCCCTCGTTGAAGACGAGGTAGAGCACGTGCAGGACGGCGCGCACCCGGTCCGGCACCTCCTCCGGGGGAGGCAGCCGAAAGCGGGAGCCGTCGGCCTTGACCCGTTGCTTGGCGCGGCTGATCCGCTGCGCCATCGTCGCCTCGGGGACCAGGAACGCGCGGGCGATCTCCGCCGTACTCAGGCCGCCGACCGCGCGCAGGGTGAGTGCGACCTGGGAGGACGGCGTCAAGGCGCCGTGGCAGCACAGGAGCAGCAGAGTCAGGGTGTCGTCCGCGCCCGCGTGCTCCCCGGCATCGGCGGCCGGCGCGAGGAGTTCGTCGGCCGGAGTGAGCGCGGCCACCTTCTCCTCGCGACGTCTTCCGGCGCCGGCTCGGGACCCATCGTGCGCTTGCCGCCGAGGCTCTCGGCCTTGCGCAGCGCTGCCTCGACGTCGGGCACGCCGACGTAGAACAGCACCCGCCGGTCGAAGCCCGCACCGCCGGCCACTCCGCCGTTGATACCGGTGTTCCCATCCTCGTCGACGGTCGTCGCGCCATCCACGAACCCGTAGTTGCCCGGCTCGGAGATCGCGGCGGTGCTCGCGTCGCCGACGGTGAACTCCCAGTCGAACAGCGCGCCGTAGTAGTCGCGCAGCATGCCCGGATCGGTCCCGATGATCTCGAAGTGCACCACTGGCCGTCCCATGATCGCTCCTGTCCGCGCCGATCGGTCGACGCCGTGTCGCGAGATACCCCGAACGGGGTCCGCAGACCAGAGGTCGAACCCCGGGACGGGATCTCGACATCACCCGGACAAGATCTTCCGCACGAAGTCGGCCCGCCTTCGATCCGGCGAGCCGCCCGGGTCGACCGAGCCGCCTGAGCCGCCTGAGCGGATCGAGCGGACCGAGCCGCCCGATCGCGGCTCCCGCGGCCCGGCGCGCGGCTCGCCGCGCGGGCGAGTTCGGGCGAGGCGCGCCGGGCCGGCTGACGAGGGGTCAATCGTGCTCACCTCGCCGGGCCAGGGACGCGGCGATGCCGTCCAGGACGCCGGTGAGGCCGGAACGGAACAGGGCGTCCAGGTCCCACGAGTCGCCGACGGCGCGCATCGCGCGGGTCAGGCGCGGATACGCACCGGACTCGAACAGCGAATCCCACGAGGGAGTGGCGGCCTTGCGCCACTGCGCCGCGGTGAGCCCCGATCGCCGTTCGGCCTCGATCTCGTCGACCAGGGTCATCGCCACGCCCTGTGTGTACGCGGCGATCATGAAGACGTACCGGAACGCCTCACGCGGCTCGAGGTCGAGACCGTCGAAGGACGTGAACGTGCGTTCGCTGTCCGCCGCGATGCCGGGGCTGGTCCTCAGCCGGGTGCTCACCATGACGTTCCGCAGGATCCAAGGGTGCCGGCGGTACAGCTGCCAGTCGCGGTGGGCCGCGGATTCGAGCCCCTCCCGCCACCCTCGCGGGGCGGGGTCGGGGGGCGGCGCCTCGGTCATCGCCGCTTCCACCATCAGGGCGACCAACTCGTCCTTGGACGGCACGTAGCGATACAGGGACATGGTGCCCGCGTCGAGATCGGACGCTACGCGACGCATCGAGAGCGCGTCGAGCCCCTCGGCGTCCGCGATCGCGATGCCGGTGCGCACGATGGCCTCGACGGTGAGGTGCGTTGCGTGGACGTCGGGGCTCGCCGCCGTGTCGTCGGGCTCCTGTGCCACGCGTGCCCGGTAGGCCTTCGCCCGGCACGCCCGGGAGCAGTAGCGCCGTGGCCTTCCCCGCTCGGCCGACTCCAGCACGTTGCCGCAGCGGGCGCACGTCGCCATCGCGTGCCTCCTTTTCGTCACGGATCAAGTTATGTGTCGAAATTCTAGCGTGCGAGGCGAGAACGACGCCAGTTACCCATCAAATAAAGAACTTGGCGAGCCGTTGTGCCGTGCGTATCTTGTACGCGGTCGACACGTACGCGGTACGCATCGACGTGCAGATACCAGTGCACACACCTCAGGGAATGGTGGAGATGACGGAAACCCGGAACAAAGCCGGAACGAAGGAGTGGATCGGGCTCGCGGTCCTGGTGCTCTCCTGCGTACTGGTCTCGATGGACATGTCCGTGCTCTTCGTTGCGCTCCCGTTCCTGACGACCGACCTCGAACCGAGCAGTTCCGAACTGCTCTGGATCACCGACGCCTACGGCTTCCTGCTGGCCGGAATGCTCATCACCATGGGTACGCTGGGTGACCGGATCGGCCGCCGGCGGTTGCTGCTCGCGGGCGCCCTCGGCTTCGGCGTTGCCTCGGTCCTGGCGGCCCTGTCGACCGGTCCGGGCACCCTGATCGCGGCCCGCGCGCTGCTGGGCGTCGCCGGAGCGACACTCGCGCCGTCCACGCTCTCGCTGATCCGGAACATGTTCCACGACGACCGGGAGCGGGCCACGGCCGTCGGCGTGTGGACCGCCGGTTTCGCGGGTGGTGCCGCGCTCGGCCCGGTCATCGGCGGCGCGCTGCTCGAGCACTTCTGGTGGGGCTCGGTCTTCCTCGTCAACGTGCCGGTGATGCTGCTCCTGCTCGTCCTCGGCCCATTGTTGCTGCCGGAGTATCGCGACCCCGAGCCGGGCCGGTTCGACGTCCTCGGCGCCGTCCTGTCACTCGTCGCCGTCCTCGGCATCGTGTACGGCATCAAGCAGGCCGCGGAACACGGTCTCGGCTGGGCCCCCGCGGCCTACGTCGCCGCCGGGGCCCTGGTCGGCGGCGGATTCCTGTACCGGCAACGGGTGATCGACAACCCGATGATCGACCTGGCGCTGTTCCGCTCCCGCAGGTTCAGCGTGTCGTTGGCCACCGAAACCCTGGCGATTTTCGCCCTCGTCGGCTACAGCCTGTTCACCTCGCAATACATGCAACTCGTGCTGGGCATGGGGCCGTTGGAAGCGGCGCTGTGGTCGCTGCCGACCTTCCTGGTGATGCCCGCGGGCATCGCGGCGGCCACCGTGCTCGCGCCGCGGATCGGCAACGCGAACGTGATGGTCGTGGGGTTGCTGGTGTCCGTCGCCGGCTACGTCGCGCTGGCGCTGATCCGTACCGACTCCGGGAGCGGTCATCTGATCGGCGCGTTGACCGTCGTGGCACTCGGCATCGGCGGGGTCGTCGCGGTGGTCACCGACATGATCCTGTCCTCCGCGCCACCCGAGCGGGCCGGATCCGCGTCGGCGCTCTCCGAGACCGCCGCCGAATTCGGCGGCGCCCTCGGCATCGCGGTACTGGGCAGCATCGGCACCGCGATCTACCGAACGACGGTGACCGACAACGCCCCTGACGGTCTGTCGTCCCAGGAGCTCGACGCGGCCCGGGACACACTCGGCGCCGCCGTCGACACCGCCGCGACCCTGCCCGGGAGCAGCGGCGAGGCGTTGCGACAGGTGGCGTTCGACGCCTTCACCCGGGAGATGCGGATCACTGCCGTGGTCGGCGCGATCCTGCTGACCGGCGCGGCGCTCGCGATCGGAATGCTGCTGCGGGGCACAACCCCCGAAGCCGCCACGCAAGACGAGACGGCGGCAACCGAGGCGACGAGCAATCCGGTGGGATGACGTCCTTCAGGACCCGGCGCGGCCGACAGGTTCGAGGGGTTTGACGGATTCCAGGGGTTCAAGGGGTTCAAGGGGTTCAAGGGGTTTGACGGGTTCGAGGGGTACGAGGGGTTCGCGTCGAGGGCACACGCCACGGAGGGCCGGAGGGGAATCGACGGTCCCTGTCCGCCTCTTGCCTTCGTCCGCAACCGGCGGGAGGATCCGGCGTCCACATCACGTGGGCCGGATCCACAAAGGGGCGGACAATCCATGGCAACCGAAGCACAACACCCTCACGTCGAGACCACGGGAGATCCGGAAGGCATCCTCACACCGGTCCTCATGGCGGACGCGTGCACGACAGCGGCAGTGCTTGCGCAAGGCGGCCGCCTGTGGATGTTCGCCGACCGACTCGTCTACGTCGACGTCCCCTTCACCTCCAAACGCGGCTTCAGGACCGTCCTCGCCAGCCGCAACCACCCGCTGTTCTACTCGGCGAACAAACGCCAGGCTCGCGACGGGGACAACTACCGGGTCGGCCGCGCCTACCGTTTCACTCCCGACGAATGGGCCCGATACCTGGCCGGACAGAGCGCCACCCGGATCCACGAAATTCCCTGGGAATCCATTCAGCGCTCCCGACTGAAGGTTCACTGGTCCGGCGAAACCAAACTGCGCCTCGAACTCCGAAACGGCAGCACACTCCTCATCAAGTGGCGCACCGGCTGCGGAGCCGACACCAGGCTCAGCGAGATACTCCCCTTCCAGAACGGCTGATGACCCGATGGCGACCCGGACTTCCTCGGATCGAACACTCCCGCGCCCGGACGGTCGCGTCCGACGGTCGCCGGGGGTTGTCGAGGCCGAGGACTGGGACACCGCCTGATCAGGCACGCGCCGCGACGGTCTTGCGACGTGCCTCGCTCGAACTCACCCGTCGTTGCGTCGGATCGCCGCCACACCGCAGGGACATACGTTTTCGGCGGGACCGAACCCGAACTCCGCTGCTTCAGGGGCAGTTGCCCGGCAACTGCGGCCGCACGCGAACCACCACTTCGACTGCTGCCCGCACTCACGGATTCCGAGCATTCGCCTACGGCCGGTCGATAACGGGGATCCGAGCAGGAGGTTGCCCACTCCGGGCTGTCCAGTCGCCAGACGTGCGTACCAGCCGTCGCGACCGCCCCTCGGCGTGTCCGCAGGGGAGATCATGCCGGGTACGAGCACAGCTGACAGGGAATCCGCCCCTCTGTTCAGCCGACGTCGTGAGGTTCCTCCCCGCCGTCGCCATCGGTGTCGACGCCCTTGTTCGGGACGCCCGCCAGGCCGTGTACCGCAGCGGGCTCGGCAGCCGCAGGGCGGTCCGAGGATCCTGCGACGAGAACGAACCGAACCCCGTCCATCGAGGTGACAGCGCCGGCGGGACGGGGACGGGGGCCGGAAGCCGGGATCAGCGGCGCGAGGCCCTTGCCGAGCGGCCGCCCTGCGCTGGGGACCGCGGCGGCAGGTGTGGTCGGTGGGCGGTGTCCGGGCGGGGCGGCCGGGGCCTTCGGGTCGGGCGCCGAAGCGGTGGGTCGCGCTTGGGTGGCCGGAGTCCGCCGGCCCGAGACGGTGTCGCCGGATGCGTCTGCGGAGGGCGGGCGGAACGGGAAGGGCGGCGGGGGCGACTCCGGTGGTGCGGGTGGTACGACGCCGAGTCCGGGCCAGGTGTCGCGGACCTCGTCCAGGAAGGCGCGGTGGCCGGTGCCGTGGGACACCGTGGCGGCGTACAGGGCGTCGAGGACGGCCCGCAGGGAGTCCGGCTCGGCGGCGCCGAACAGCGCCGGCAGTGCGAAAGCCTGTCGGAGCGCGTTGTGGGTGGTGTCGTCCGGAAGGGTGATCGTGGTGCGTGGAACATTCGGGTCCTCGACCAGGCGCCGCCACGCTTCGCCCGGGTCGTCGAACGGCGGGGGCAGCGGCGCGCCCGCGTCGAGCGCGGCCAACGCGGGGGCGATCCAGTCGACCTCGGCCAGTCCCGCCGCAGCATAGGCGCGGTGCGCGGCCCAGCGGGCGATCTCGCGTTGCGCCGCGTCGTCCACGCGCGCAATCGCGTGGACCAGGTGCACGTCCAGCATCCGCATCCCGTGCACGTTCCCGCCCACCCGCCGCAGCCGCTCGGTCGGCAATCGGCCCGCCCACGCGCGCAGTTCGTGCTGCCGGACACGCTCGGCGCGTGCGCGGACCCGCGCCTCGCGGGCGGTGCGTTCGGCCGCGGCCCGCTCCCGGGACGTCGGCGGCGGCTGTTCCCGGGCGAACCTGTGCCAGTACGCCGCCTTGTCGCTCCTCTGCCGCACCACGCGGTCGGGTTCCACGGGCGCGGGCCAGAACTGCAGCAGGTAGCGGTCCACCGGCTGCTCGCCGGCGGACACCACACCGTGGGCGCCCGCCTCGTCCATCCCCACCGCGCAGTACCGCACCCGATGGTCGACCGTGTCGAGTTCGAACCCGCACGCGTCCGCATCCGCCCACTGCGCGAGCCGCACGGCGCGGGTCAGCGGGGTGAACGGGGCCTCGACCACGTCCTCCCACCGCCCGTCCACCGCGGGCGGGCTGTCGTGGACCTCGATGGTCAGCCCCACACGGCCGGTGTGCATACCGGTGACCAGGAACAGGAACCCCTCCACCGCGGCGCCGCACAAGCCGTTCGCCTGACCCGCCCAGTGCTCCCCCTCGATCACCGCCCCGTCGACGCGGCTGTCGACGTACATCTGCGAGTACGCCACCCGCACCGACCCCTCGAACACCGTCCGCATCAACACTCCCCCGAACGTCACCGACCCCGCGTCCTCGACCCAGGCAACCAGGCGTCATGCTGCCGCACGGCACGGACACCACGAGCACGAACGAACCGGCGGCGCACCGGCCCCCGGTCTCTGCCCTCGGACGCGAAACCTCGCACGGCGGACGGTGCCTGCGTGGCCGGCTGCGAGCGACTCGGACACGGCCTGGCCGCAAACTCGGTGAACAGACTCCTGAACTCTTCCATGTCGGTCATATCCGGTCGCAAGCCTCCGGTCGTGGTGATGTTCCCGCGCGGACGACGGGCGGGCCGACCGGGTCGACCCAAACCCGGAGTCCGTGTCCGAGAGCCGAGGAACACGCTCCCGCGTCGGCGCGTATCGATGCCCCCGGTCATGATCGTCCACATGACCGACACCCCGGCGCCGGCCGCCGCTTCGGGGTGCGGCGGGCCGCCAGGTTCACCCACGCCTCCCGCCCGATCCCGGCGAACAGCGCCCCGCGCGCGGACGCACACGCGGAAAGATCGTGATCCGCATCTGAAGCGGGGGATGCGCCGGTCCGCCAGGCGAGACCGAGGCGCGGGTGTCTTCCTCGGGCCGCCCTCACGCGCTCGACACCCAACAGCACACCCACCCGAACCGCCGCGTCGTTGGCGCTCCTCGGGTGGCCGCCGTGATCTTTGAGCGGACGTTAAGGGGCGGCTCAATACGTCTTAAGGACGTACCTTCGGGCCGGCCGCTACCGTGGCGGGCCGACGCAGGTTCCCCATGCCGGGAAACACCGTGCCGCCCACTCGGCCGGGCGAAAGTGCGAGGTCCACCAAATCGCCGTCAACATCCGATCCGCGCCCCCGGCCCCGCAGCGCCGATCCCACGCCCGGCCCCGAAGCGCCGTCGCTCCCCCGCGACCGCGCACCCCGACGTCCGGAGCCAACCGCGAAGCGACGGTGCGGCGCGCCCGTCGAGCAGCCGCCTCCCTCGTGCTCTGGGTGACGACGACCGCGATCGTGACCGCGATCGCCTGGTGGGGGGTGCGCACGGTGCTGCGCGATACCGTCTTCGAACAGCCGCCGTTCCCGGCCGCGCCGCAACACAGCCCGTCCGCACAGGTCCGGCCCCAGTCATCGGAGTCCGCAGCGCCGACCCCCACCGGCAAGAAGGTGGTGGCGGCCCCACCACCCGCGTCCACCCGTCCGCCGTCGAAGTCCCCGACACCGACGAAGAGCCCCGCCGGCGCGAACACGACGGCTCGGACCTACCAAGTCCTCGGCGGGCGGGCGTCCTTCGAAATCGGCGCCACGTCGGCGACGCTGATCTCCGCGACCCCTGCCCCGAACTGGGCCGCGAAGGTGTGGAACAGCGCCGAGTGGATCCGGGTGGACTTCACCCAGGACGGACACACATCCTCGATCTTCGTCACCTGGAACGACCACCCGCCCGAGATCTCCACCCACGAGGAATAGGAATAGGTGGGTGGTACGGCTCCGCGCCGAGTGTGCCACGCGGTGAGGGTGCCCCTCGCTGAGTGTGACCGGTGAGTGTGACTCTCAGTCCGGGGTTCGTTGCGCCGGAAGTGCTTTCGGGCCGAGGCACGGGATGTGCGCAGAGGCAAGTCTCGGCCGTGGGTGTCTTCGAGCGGATCGCCGCGCTCCCCGACAGGGCCGGTGCCGTCCGCACCGCCTACCCGAAGTCGGTGCGGGCTCGGCCTGGTTCGGAATCGACAGGCGTTGTGCCGCGTGCCGCGTAGCGCGTCCTCTTCTTCCCGCCGCCTGGTCGACCCGGCCTCGCGCCGCCCCTCGCTCCTCCACGGCGGCGACCGCGACGCCCGTCCCCGGCGTGTGCCGCACCTGGCCGGCCGACCACTTCGCGTACGACGTGCGCGCTCAGTACGTACGCCGTGCCCGCCCGGTGCGTACGGCATGCGTTCCCAGTGCGTACGACGCACGTGCCCGGTGCGTACGCCATGCGCACCCAGTACGTACGGTATGCGCGCCACAATGCGCCCCCAGCGAAATCCATCTACCCCGGGACGTGTCGGTGCTCGTCGCCGGGGGCATCTCCGACGCACGTATCGACGCCGCGCACTGCGGGAAGATTCCCGCACTCGCCCGCGATGTCCTTGAGATTCTTTTAAGCCGACACTAGGCCAATATTAATCATGAACCATCGTGCGGGCGAGTCTATTTGTGGCACGGGCTGCTAATCTTTCGCGTCGTGAGAATCAATGGAAAGAACATGGCCGGCATCACCGCAGCCATCGCCGCAGCGGCCGCTCTCGGTCTGATCGGCGCGGGACCCGGTTACGCGGAAAAGGCGGGCGGCCGATCGGCGTCCTGTCCCACCTCCGGAGAAATGCCGGCCATCGGGAATTCGCCGCGCTTCACGGACAACAATGTGGCGCTTTTCGCGGGCGGCGACTACACGGCCGACGGTGCGGCCGCGGAGGCCGAGGGCCTGTTGGTGGTCAAGGGTCGGGCCACGTTCGCGAAGAGTTCCGGCGGTGTCTTCAACGTGGGCCGCGTGGGCGCCGGTTCGGGCATCCTGCCGTCCTCCGGCAACGTCATGCTGGCCGTCGGCGGTGACCTCTCGATCGCCAAGGGTACGACGGTCGACGTCGGCTCCGGGCTCATCGCAGGCCCCAAATACGGTGGTTCGGTGCAGATCGGCGGCTCGTTGAACGCGGTCGGCACGTTGCAGACCAACGGCGGGGCAAGCTCGTCGCGGATGGGGTCCGCCCGGGCGATCGAGCCGTACGGCGGCTTCGACCGGACCCTGCGGGACGAGTCCGCGTCGCTCGGCGCCCTGAAGCAGACCGGCACGGCTACCCGTTCGGGCGCGACGGTGACGTTCAAGAGCACTGCGGCGAGCATCGGCAACATCCAGGTGTTCGAAATATCGGCGGCGGATATGAACGGCGCTTCGACGTTCGTATTCGAGGCGATCCCGGACAACTCTTCGGTCCTGGTGAACACGACCGGCACACAGGGCGTATCCATTTCGCCGATGTCCGTCGGATTCAACGGAGAACGCGTCGATATCTATTCGTCACCCACATACGGCTCGGCCGCTTCACGCATTCTGTACAACTTCCGCGAAGCCGAATCCCTGACCCTGGGCGGCGGCGGAAACTTCATCGGGTCGATCCTCGCCCCCAGGGCATCGGCGGATCTGACGGCGAGTACCAACGGCCGCCTGTACGTCGGTGGGAACGTAAGAATGCACGGGACCGGCAACGAAAGCCACAATTATCCGTGGAGCGGCGCGCCGACCTTCGCCTGCAAGCCCGAAGTCCCCCCGTCTCCCACGTCTCCCGCGCCTCTCCCGCCGTCCGCGTCCGTCCCGCAGCCTTCCCGACCAAGTACGCCCGAGCAACCCGGCCTGCCCGGCCGGCCGACCCCGTCCACGGAGGCCCCGGGCGCCACGCCGTCGGAGTCGGCCGGCCCGAACACGCCCGGCCACGGCAAGTCGCTGGCCGAGACCGGCGGTTCACACACAACCATCCTCGCCGTGTCCGCGACGGCCGCAGTCGCGCTCGTGGGCGGCGCGGGCGTCTTCGCAGCGGCCCGGCGCCGCCGCCGGACGTGACGGCACGGCGACGCTGACGGGCACCGGGGCGGGGCGGTCTCGGCCGCTCCGCCCCGGTCCGCTCGCAAGCCCACGTCGCGGCACCGACCTCGCCTCCGACTCCGAGATTGGCGACACAGTGAACTACGCAGACCTTGCACCCGTGGAGCCGCACACCCCCGCCCGGACACCGCCGGCCACGACCCACCCCGTCCCGCCCGGCGCCTGCGGCGCACCCGCCCGGCGCACCGCACGCTTGCCGCGCATCACCGACGCCTTCCCCCAACCGGTCCTGCTCGTGGACTGCAACGGAACCGTCGTCGGCGCCAACGCGGCCGCCGTCGACGGTCTGCAGGCACCGACGACCCACCTGCTCGGCCGCGGGATCCTGGACATACTTCCGCAGTTCGACCTCGGCCGTACTCCGGGCGGCGTCGCCTGCGGCGACGACCGGGACGACGAGCCGACGCGGATGACCGTACGGTGCACCGACGGCTTCGAGTTCACCGCCGAAGTCGCGATCCGCATCGTGCGCCGAGCCGACCTCGACGACGAACCGGCGTCGCCGATGTCCCCGCCGGCCGGGCCCGCCGCGCACGGTCTCGACCACGAGGACCGCGGCTTCCTGATGGTCACCGTCACCGACCTGACGTCGCGGCTCTCCGCGGAGCGCGCCTGCCGGCGCCTGAACCGGCAGACCGAGCTGATCCTGCGGGCCACCGCCGAAGGCATCGTCGGAGTGGACACCCGCGGCCGGATCGTGCTCGCCAACCCGGCTGCCACACGCCTGCTGGGACGCCCCGCAAGCGAACTCCGCGGCCGCGAACTCCTGGCCCTGGCACTGCACTCCACCGCGGACGGCAGCCCCCTCCCCCCGGAGGAGTCGCCGCTGACCGACACCCTGCGGTCGGGACGCAGCCACCGCGACATGGGCGCCGTGCTGTGGGGCCGAGACGACACGTGGTACCCGGTCCGACTCAACACCGTCCCGATGACCGACGAGGGCCACATCGTCGGCGCGGTCGTGGCCTTCACCGACCGGTCCGCCGTGCATGCGGCCGCTGTCCTCGACCATGAACTGCGCGCCTCACTCGACCGGATGGCGCAGATCCTGACCCATATCGTCGAGGACCCGGCGGGCGTGCTGTGGCCCGAGGCCAATCACGTCCTGCGGCAACTCGCCGAAGACTGCGGCCGGGCCGCACACCTGGCCGACCGGCTGCTGCAACCGGCCGACGGCTCACCACAACCGACGACCGAACTCGCGCGCCGGCAGCCGCCCGCGGCACACGCCGCGACAACCGCGGCCACCCGTGCCCGGCCCGCCGCACAGCCCTCCCGCCGGGGCCGGCACGCCGACAACCGCGACGACGACCTCTTCGACGCCCACGCCACCGCGCACCGAAGCCACTCCTTCGGCCCGCCCCCGATCACCGTGCCGGGCACCGTCGTCGATTCCGAGCCACCACGCCGCCGGCAACGACAACTCCCTGCGGCGCCGCACATCCTCGTCCGCGCCCTGGAAGTCGCTACGGCCACGGCCACCGCGCCCGCAGACGGCCGAGGACCCGTCGGCGCCAACCGGACGTGAGCCGGGTGCGCATCGACAACGCCGGTATCCGCCTGGCACCCGAACCTTCAGGAAGGACCGAACGTGGGACAGCATCGCCGTCGCGGCAGAACCGGGAGCCACCGGCGCCCGACGTGGCCACAGGCCGGGGCCGCACCGCTGGGCGCGCAGCGGGGCATGGCCTACGTCGTGGGCGCGAGCGTGTTGGCCCTGGGTGTCAGTGTCACCGTCGTCGACCAGGCGACCGCCCCGCGCCACGACGTCGTCGAAGCGGCACCGCCCGGGGACGAATCCCCGGCCGCCTCGGTATCGGTCATCCCGCCCGGGCCACCCGCTTCGTCGGCGACCTCCGACGTGTCTGCGGCCCCTCGGCCGACTCCGCCTGCCACCCGGCCGATCGCCCGTTCCGAGCCGATCAAGGCCGCCACGCAACCCACCGCGGCCCCGCCCCCGGACAAAGCGCCGGCCGAACCACCGGCCAAGGCAGCCCCGGCACCACCACCCGTCGGGTCGTCCTTCGCGAGCACCGTCCTGCGCATGGTCAACGGGCAACGTGTGGCCGCCGGGCTCCGCCCGCTCGCGACGGACGCCGAACTGGTGCGCGTCGCCGGCGCGATGAGCCGGGACGCGGCCACGCCGAGGCACGCGGACGACACTCGCACCGGTCCATGGGGCCGATGGAATCCCGGACTGTGGGCTCACGGCGGCCGTTCGCGGACAGCCGGGATCGGCGGCGCGAACCTCGCCTTCGGCCAGACCTCCCCCGAGGCCGTCGTCGGACTGTGGATGGGCAGCCCACAACACCGGGCGAACATCTTGGACCCGCGCTGGACGCGCACCGGGGCGGGGGTCCACGTCGACGACATGGGTGTCCCTCACTGGACGCTGCTCCTCGGGTAGCGGTCCATCGACCGTGATTCGTCCGGTCGCCGACGATTCCGGCGGCCCGTCGAATCCGCTTCCGGGGAATTCATTTCGGTGCGATGCGGTGCACCTCCCCTGCATTTTGCCTCGCTCCCGGCGGTCCGATCACGGGAGGAAACACACGCGGCCGAGTGTTCGGTCGAACCGAGGGCGAGAACATGGATCGAGCAATTCCGAGAATATTCAACTGCCCTGCCCTGATGAGGGCATCGTGCATTCTTCCCGAAGTATGCGAACGAACCTGGGCCGCTTCCCGACGGCCGTCGACGCGAGCGCGGGAACGGGCGCGAACGCATGGCGAACGGGTGGCGAACGTCCCTGACCGGGATCCGTCCGACGCGGTCGTACAGATCCGCGCACCGGCGGCCAAGGAGGCTGAATACCCTTTCCCCGTTGCGTGTTCGGAGCGTCGAGGCAACCTGCGGAGCCCCGGTTCGAAGGCAGGCCCGCGATGGATCCGCCTCTCGACGGACACCGTCCGCACGACCCCCGACTCGCCCGTACGTCGACGACGAAACGGCCGGACGTTCGCGCGGGGCAAGTGCTCCCTCACCGACCCGGACATTGTCTTCGGCAGCACACCGGAACGGGTCTCTCAAACCGACGTCAAGGAAATCATAAGTTGACCTTAATTGCCGTCACGGTCGGGCTTTTCGTCCTGACAAGCCTTCGGTTCGCAGCTAATTTCCCGCCTATGCCGCACACCACCGCACGGTACCCCCGTCCCTCCGCCTGGTCCCCGAAGTCGGCGACGTCTCCGGCACATCCACGAACGCCGGTCCGCGCCGAAGACCACCCCATGCCCGTGGGCGAGGGGCACCGGACGGGAGTGGGAGCGCACCGCACCGTGGCCCCACCGCGAATATCCCCCCACGTCCTGCTGTTCGCCCTGTTGTTCGTCGGTGGGACGACCTTCGGCGTTTGGACCTCACAGATCCGACCCAGCACGCGCCTCGCCGCCCTCCTGGCGACGGCGGCGCACCTGACCGGGCTGCTCGCGGGTCTGGGCATGTTGGCGATGCTGCTCTTGATGACGCGCGTACCGGCGGTCGAACACGGCATCGGCGCGGACACACTGGCGCGTTGGCACGCGCGCGGCGGGCGCACGGTCATCCTGTTGACGCTCGCCCACGCCGGACTCGCCTGGTGGGCGCACAGCGCGTACAACCACATGGGGCCCGTCGACGGGCTGCTCGACGTCCTCGGCTACCCCGCGCTGGCCGCCGCCACGTTCGGCTGCGCGCTCCTGGTCGCGGTCGCGGTGTTCTCCGCACGCGCGGTGCGCACTCGCGTGAGCCACGAGACCTGGCTTCGGGTCCATCTGCTCACCTACGTCGGGACGGCGATCGCCTTCTTCCATCAGCCCGCGGGCCCCGACCTGGCCGGAGCCCCGGTCCTCGCGTGGTTGTGGACCTTCCTCCATGTCCAGGTCGCGGTACTGCTGCTGTGGTACCGGGTCGTCGTCCCGCTTTGTGCGCTGCGCCGACACGACATTCGCGTCGTGCGGGTCTACGACGAGACCCCCGACGTCGTTTCGGTGCTCATGACCGGTCGCGGGCTCGCGTCCCTGGACGCGGCCTCGGGTCAGTTCTTTCGTTGGCGATTCCTGACCCGTCGACTGTGGTGGACGTCGCTGCCCTTCTCGGTCTCGGCGCCCGTGCGCGACGACACCCTGCGCATCACGGTCAAGGTCGTCGGGGCTCACACCCGACGCGTCAAACGCCTGCGTCCGGGCACGCGGGTGCTCGCCACGGGACCCTTCGGTGCGATGACCGCCCGACGCCGCACCCGGCGCAAAGTGCTGCTGATCGCGGGAGGCATCGGAATCACCCCGATGCGCGCCCTGTTCGAAACGCTGCCCGGCGAACCGGGCGACATCACCTTGCTCTACCGAGCGAGCGACTCGGCGCAACTCGCGCTCCGGGAGGAGCTGGAAGAGATCGCGTGGCGCCGCTCGTGCCGGGTCCACTATCTGCTGGGCTCCTCACGCGGGCCCGACAACCCCTTCACGTCCGCGGGACTGCGTCGACTCGTACCCGACATCGGCGAGCACGACGTGTACCTGTGCGGCTCGCCGGACATGGCGCGTGCGACCCTGCGAATCCTGCGCCGCGCCGGTGTGCCACGCGGGCAGGTTCACGCCGAAGTCTTCGACGCGTAGCGATCACGGCACCGCGTACCACCATGCGGCCGAGCAACTCCCGCGCGGCCGGGTACTCCCCCGCCACGTGGCCGAGGCCGGCACGCGCCGACACATCCCCTTCGCTCCTTCGTTCGAGGAACCGCCATGACCCTTCGTCGCACGGCCACCGGCCTCTCGTTGACGACCACGAGCGTGTTGATCGTCGCCCTCACGGGCGTTCCCGCACCGAGCGCGCCGGCTGCCCCGGACCGCCCGAGCTCGCAGGTCGCTCCGGCGACCACTCCGGGCCCGCGGCAGCAGCCGGCCGCGTATTTCGATTTCATTCCTCCGCCTTTCCGACCTTGATTTCCCCAAGGTTTCTATTCCCGATCTCCACCGGGACGCCGAGGCACTATGGTCTCGTCTCATGGCTCAGGTGCTCTTGGTCGAAGACGATCATTTTGTACGTTCCGCTCTGATTCGATTCATCACGCAGGAAGCTCACGGAGTTCGCAGCGTGGGAACCGCCCTGGATGCCCTGCGTGAAATCGCCCGGAAACCCTTCGACGTGGTGATTCTCGACCTGGGATTGCCGGATCTCGACGGTGGTGAGGCACTCAAGATGTTGCGCGGCATATCCGACGTCCCTGTCATCGTCGCGACCGGTCGTGACGACGAGGCGGAAATCATCCGATTGCTCGACGCCGGCGCCGACGACTATGTGACGAAACCGTTCTCGGGAGAACACCTCCGGGCCCGGATGTCGGCGGTGATGAGACGCTACGACAAACACCGCGACACCGGCGGCGTATTCGTCTGCGGTGCGTTGCGCGTCGATGTCCTGCGCCGTGACGTGGAGTTCGACGGCAGGACGGTGGACCTGACCCGGCGCGAATTCGACCTGTTGGCGTGCCTCGCGTCCCAGGCCGGGACGGTGGTGACCCGCCGTGACATCCTCGCGCAGGTATGGGGTCACGCCCAGGGCGACGACCAGACCATCGACGTGCATCTTTCCTGGCTGCGGCGCAAGCTCGGCGAAACGGCCCGGCAACCACGCTACGTGCACACGGTGCGCGGTGTGGGGGTGAAGCTCCAGGCACCGACCTGACCCGGCCGAGCCGCCGCCCGGCCCCGGGCACGCCCACCGCACTCTCGTGGCGCGTCGCAGGACTCACGACGCACGCGGGAATTCCGCTACCCGGGACGCCGGTACGGCGAGCCGCCGGCACCCCCGCCACGGAAGCCGAAAAGAAAAACATCGCCGTCCGTGAAATCCCGACGCATCCGTCGACAATGTCCGTGATCGGGCGGATCGGGCGTGCCTCGCGAACGGCCGCGCATCGCGAACGGCGAAACGCATGACACCGAGGACGGCCGGCACCCCGCCGGCGTGCCCGGCACGCACACGACCGCGCATTCCTTAAGTACGACTCATCTCGCGCATAAACGCCGCTCGGGATCGGATCGAGTTCTTCGGAATCCCTTCTTCGACTCCCCTGCCGACGTTAGGTTCCCACGCAGTGGCCCTACCCCACACGACGAAAGGACTACCACCGGTGAAGAAGCATCCGGTGCAAATTCTGACGGCATTCCCGTTCACGCTCGCGCTCGTTCTCTCCGGAATAGGCACGGGAACGGCGTTCGCGCACGGCACGTCGCTGAATCCTCCGAGCCGTATCCAGTTGTGTTCGACCCAGGGGGGCGAGAACCCGGAGAACTTCCGACTCCCGGCGTGCCGTGCCGCCAAGGCCGCGGTGGGCAACAACCCCGCCCCGTTCTACGACCCGAACGCGGTCAACATCGCCGACGCCGCGGGCAGGCATCGTCAGATCATTCCCGACGGCAAGTTGTGCAGCGCGAACAACCCCCAGTACGCCGGTCTCGATCTCCCGCGCACCGACTGGCCGACGGCCAACCTGCCCTCCGGAGGGTCGTACACGTTCCGCTACAAGGCCACCGCCCCCCACAAGGGCACGTTCGAGTACTACATCACCAAGAACGGCTTCGACGTCACCAGGCCCCTCCGCTGGTCCGACCTGGAGGCGGCGCCGTTCGCGACGGCGACCGACCCCTCGCTCGAAAACGGCGCCTACGTGGTCAAGGGCCGCTTGCCGGCGAGGTCGGGCCGTCACCTGATCTACATCATCTGGCAACGCTCCGACAGCGGTGAGGCGTTCTACTCCTGCTCGGACGTGGTCTTCGACGGCAGTGGCAGCTCCGTCCCCGCACCCGCCGACAAGTCCACCCCCACCACCACCCCGGCGGCCGGCGGCGGACACGACGCGCATACCCGGCCCGCGTCCGGGGCTGCCGGCGCGGCATCGTCGAAGCCTCGAACGGAACCGGCTTCGCTGACCCCGTCGGAGCCCGCCGCGGCACCGGTGCCCGAGTCCGTGTCGCCGGAACAGGCCCGGGCACGAGTGAACTCCGAACTCGCCAGGACCGGCGGGAGCGGGTCGCAGCCCGCGCTGATCCTGGCCGGCGCCGCGGCCGGTTCCGTCGTCATCGGCTTCGGATCCCTCGTCTACGCCCGCCGAAGGACCTCGCGCTGATCCAACGCCCCACGCGAGCGACGGCACCGTCGTGAACGGTGCCGTCGCGTCGCCCCCGCCGCACACGAGCCGCCCGGGACATACCGGCCGAAGTGCGGATCACCGGTGGTTGCGGAGATGTTCGGCGTGTTCCCTCGGCGTGATCCGTCCGTCCTGGACGAGCTTCGAGCGCCGGGGTGTGGAGGGTCCTGACGTCGTCGAAGACCACGGTTCCCGTTCGGCGTCCTCGGCTGGTTCCCCTCGGGGGATCAGCACGGGGCGGAGCGCGGGGCGGTGGAGGCCGGGGCGTGCGGGTGGATGGTGAACACCCGGTCCAGGCCGACGATGCGCAGGATACGGGCGGTGTTGTCGGGGACCGCGGCCAAGGCTAGGCCGCCGTCCTGTTCGATGGCCAGGTTCCGGGCGGCCAGCAGGACGGTGATGCCGCTGGAGTCGCAGAATCGAAGACCGGCGAGATCCAGGACCAGGAGTTGCCCGGCGGCCAGGGTGAGGCCGTCCACGGCCACGCGGAGGCGGGGTGCCGTCGCGTGGTCGAGGTCACCGGTGATCTCCAGGACGGGACCGGTGGCGGCGTCGCGGGAGGTGATCGTCAGCGGGCTCATCTCGGGTCTTCACTTGCGGGGGGCGGGCACGCCGAGGGCGAGCAGGGCGGTGTCGTCGTCGAGTCCGTCGCCGAAGCCGGCCAGGAGAGCGGTGAGGGCGCCGATCAGGGCGCGTGGGCCTGCCGGCGGCTGGGCGGCGGTGAAGGCGCGCAGGGCGTCCTCGCCGTAGAGCTCGCGCTCGGGTCCGATGCGGGCCTCGGTCAGGCCGTCGGTGTAGAGGAGCAGGGTGTCGCCGGGGAACAGCCGGGTGTGGGCGGCGGTGAACTGGACCTGGGGCAGGACGCCGACGAGCATCCCGCCGGGGGTGGGGAGATAGTCCGCGGTGCCGTCCGCGCGCTGGATCAGTGCCGGGGGGTGGCCGCCGGAGGCCAGGTGCACGCCGACGTGGTCGCCGCCGGGGTCCAGCACGCCGAATATGGTGGTGCAGTAGCGGGTGTCGCCGCTGGTGTACCGCTCGTGCAGCACCGTGTTCAAGGTGGTCAGCACGGTGACGGGATCGGGGTCGTGCAGGGCTGCGGCGCGCAGGGTGTAGCGGGTGAGCGAGGTGACCGCGGCGGCCTGGGGGCCTTTGCCGCAGACGTCGCCGAGGAAGAACGCCCACCGGTCGGCGCCCAGCGGGAACAGGTCGTAGAAGTCACCGCCGAGCAGGTCCGGGGACGCCGTGTGGTAGTGGGAGCCTGCCTCCAGGCCCGGAATCGCGGGCAGCGCGGCGGGCAGCAGGTTCTGTTGGAGGACGGCGAGGGCTTCCTGGAGCCGTGCGCGGTCGGCCTCCGCCTGCCGGCGGGCTTCTTCGGCCGCCTTGCGTCCGCGCAGCAGCTCGGCCTCGTAGGCGCGGCGGTCACGCGCGTCGAAGACGGTGGTACGGATCAGCAGCGGTTCGCCGTCCTCACTCACCTTCACCTTCGAGGTGACCAACACCGGCATGCGCTGTTTGCCGGCGCCCTTGATGTCCAGGGCGATTCCGCCGACCTCGCCCTGCATCTGCAACATCGGCGCGAAGTGCGTCTCGTGGTAGAGCCTGCCGCCCACGGTGAGCAGGTCGGCGAACCGCATGCGGCCCACGACCTGGGAGCGTTCCAGGTCCAGCCACTCCAGCAGCGTGGTGTTGATCTTCGCGATGGTGCCGTCCATCAGCGTCGACAGATATCCGCACGGCGCCTGCTCGTACAGCTCCTCCGCACTGTCCTCCAGCAGCGAGGTGAACACCGCGTCCGTGGCGTGTGCGTCCTGCTCCCCGCCCGGGTCGGACGCCTGGCCGGTGCGGCACGTCACCGGCTCACCCCGACGAAGTCGATGATCGACTCCGCGGTGGCCTGTGGTGCGCTCAGCTGCGGGCAGTGCCCGGTGGCCTCCAGCGTCACCAGGCGGCTGCCGGGGATCGCGGCGTGGACGTAGGCGCCGACCTCCCGGGGGGCGATCACGTCCTGCTTGCATTCCAGCACCAGTGTCGGCAGGGAAACCGTCTCGAGATCGGCGCGGCTGTCGGACAGGAACGTCGTGCGGGCGAAGACCCGGGCCATGTCCGGATCGGTCGCGCAGAACGACGCCGTCAGCTCCTCGCCGAGTTCCGGGCGGTCCGCGTTCCCCATGATCACCGGGGCCATCGCCGCCGACCAGCCCAGGTAGTTCGATTCCAGCGACTCCAGCAGCTCATCGATGTCGTCGGCGCTGAAGCCGCCCCGGTACCCGTCCTCGTCGATGTAACGAGGCGAGGGGGCGACCATCACCAGACGGGAAAACCGCTGTGGTGCCTTCGCCGCCGCGAGCACCCCGACCATCGCGCTGACCGAATGCCCCACAAAGGTCACATCGTGGAGGTCCAACTCGTCACAGATCTCCAGCACATCCAGCGCATAGCCCTCCAGCGAGCTGTAGCGCCGCTCGTCCCAGGCCGACGGGTCGGTTCGTCCCGAGCCCACGTAGTCGAAGAGAACCACCCGGAACTCCTCGGCCAGAGCGGGGAGTACCAGGCGCCACATGTTTTGATCACAGCCGAACCCGTGCGCCAGCAACAGCACCGGCCCATTCGCACGGCCGGTGACGGTGATGTTGTTCCTGCGACGGATATCCATACCCGCCAGTCTCGCATCACCCTCCCCATCCGACGCAGGGCCCGGGGTGCCTCGTCGCCCCGCCGGTGTCACCGTCGCCCGACCGAGGTGGCAACGCGCGACCCCGACCGGACGCAAGTAATCCGGTGCGGTGCGGGCCTTCGAGCCGGGGCGTCCCGGGGACGAGGGCCACGGTTCCCGAAGGATCCACGGGTGCCTGCGGCGACGAGACATTCCACACACAATCCCCGAATGACGTGACCGAACAACCATCCCCACCGGGTGTCGGGGCCTGTCCGGCGGATCATGCCGGCGACTCACCGGCGCTGGATCGCCGTGGCGTCCCGCCGGACATGAAGCCGCCCGGAGCAGGTCGGCCCACCATTAAATGCCTCGACACCGGTCGCGGTGATCGGGGACGCTTCGCGTGATGACCAGAATCGACGACACGCCGCCCGCGTGGGACGAGCGCACGCAGCTCACCACGTTTCTCGACTACGCACGTGCCACCGCCCGCGCCAAGTGCGATGGCATCTCCGCGGAGAACGCCCGCAAGGCGCTCCTGCCGGGCTCACCGCTGATGACCGTGAGCGGATTGATCAACCACCTCCGCTGGGTCGAGTACTACTGGTTCCGAGTGGTCTTCCTCGGCGAGGAGGACCGGGGCCCCTGGACCGACGAGGACCCCGACCGCGAGATGCGTATCGCCGTCGACTTCCCGCTCGCGCAGTTGCTCGACGAATACGCCGAACAGAGCGCCCACCACCGTGAACTGGTCGCCGCGAACAGCCTGGACACCAGGGCGAAGGGAGCCGTCCGCGACGGTCTCCGCGTCGACCTGCGCTGGATCCTCCTCCACCTCACCGAGGAGACGGCCCGCCACAACGGCCACCTGGACATCCTGCGCGAGATGCTCGACGGCACGACCGGCAACTAGAAACGTCGGCCGTGGGCGGAACCGGTACTGATCACCACCGGGCAACACGGATCCGTCGTGGCGGAGGTCCCGGCGCACGTCGCCCTCGCCCCACGCCGCAGCGATCTCCTTCGTGGAGACGGTATCCGTGATCGAGTGGTGCGCCCCTCCGACGGGGGCGACACCGTCGGACCGAGGCGCAGGGCGGGCACGAACGACCGGACCGCGCACGTCGAACAGGCGCGGGCGCGATCGACACCGCTGCCTTCGCACGGGGTCGAACTTCTCGGCCGTTCGATGATCCTCGGCGCAGGAGGGGTGTGCTCACGGCGACCGTGACGAAGTGACGAAGTCGTGGCGGTCGACGCCGTACTTCGGCGGGCACGAGATGAACGTGGTGTTCGGCGACGCGAACGCGGAGTCCGCGTGGGTGGCGGGTGTCAAGCCGATGCACATCCGCGACGGACGCATCGTCGAGGCGCCGGGTTACAGCAAGTCCTCGTGACCAGGCGGTTTCCGCTCGTCCGACGGCAGCGGGCCCTGCGGGCGGGCCACGTGCGCCGCACCGGTCACGCGGGTCGTCCGGGGCGCGCTCCGGGCGACCCGCGGCGGCGGGCCGGGTCAGGCGTTGGAGCCCGCGTCGACGGTCAGCGCGCTGCCGGTGATGCCGCCGGCCCCGGGGCCGGCCAGGAAGGCGACGGTCGCGGCCACCTCGTCCGGATCCAGGAACCGTCCCAGCGCGCTGAGTTGGCGTTGCGCGTCGGCGTCGGGTCCGACCGCCGGGTTCATGTCGGTGTCGGTCGAGCCCGGGTGCACCACGTTCACGGTGATCCCGCGCGGCCCCAGCTCGCGGGCCAGGCCCCGGGTCAGGCCGCCCAGCGCGGCCTTGCTCATCGCGTACAGCGCGATGCCCGGGAAGGGCACCCGGTCCGCGAGGCAACTGCCGATGGAGATGATCCGGCCGCCCTCGGGCAGGTGTCGGATCGCGGCCTGGGAGGCCAGGAACGCGGCGCGTACGTGGATGGCCAACGTGCGGTCCAGCTCGTCCAGGGCGACCTGCTCGATCGGGCCGTTCGGGAAGACGCCCGCGTTGTTGACCAGGATGTCCAGCCGCCCGAACTCGGCGTGCGCCCGGTTCACGGCCTCGGTCACCGCGTCGGCGTCCGCCACGTCGGCCCGGATCGCCAGGGCTCGCCGGCCGGTCGCCTCGACGGCGGCCACCACCTCTTGGGCCTTCTCCTTGCCGGTCGCGCTCACGTAGGTGAAGGCCACGTCCACGCCGTCGTGCGCCAGGCGTCGGGCGATTGCCGCGCCGATTCCCCTGCTGCCCCCCGTGATCAGCGCGGCCCTGTTGCCCGTGGTGCCTGTGGTACCCGTTGCGTTCGTCGCGTTCGTCGCTTCCATCGCGTTCGTCGCGCTCGTCGCGCTCGTCGCGTTCGTCGCGTTCGTCGGCTCGCGCATGCCCGTCCCCCGGTTTCGTGTGGATGTTCTTCCGCGTCCGCCGATTTCTGTGTCGATCGGCACAGAAATAATCACAGGGCCGTCCGGGCAGGTCAAGGCATATATTTAACGAGCGACACAGAAATGGATGGGCGAAGGGTGGTGGCCCGGCATGGCCGGACGCGGACGACCCAGGGGATTCGACCGGGACGCTGCCCTGGAACGGGCGATGCGGGTGTTCTGGGACCTGGGATACGAGGCGACGTCGATGACCGACCTGACGTCGGCCATGGGGATCGGCTCGCCCAGCCTGTACGCGGCGTTCGGTTCCAAGGAGGAACTGTTCCGCGAGTCGCTGCGGCTGTACGGCGCCACCGAGGGCCGCAGGGTGACGCGGGCCCTGGTCGAGGAGCCGACCGCGCGTGCCGCCGTCGCCGCGATGCTGGCCACCAACGCGCGGGCGTACACCGAGGAGGCCAAGCCGCGCGGCTGCATGATCGTGCTGTCCGCGACGAACTGCTCCGAGGCGAACGCGGCCGTCCGCGCGCACGTGGCGGACGTGCGCAAGGAGGGCATCGACGACCTGACGCGGAGGCTGTGCCAGGGCGTGCGCGACGGTGACGTCCCACCCGGCGTCGACGCCGCCGCCGTGGCCTCCTTCTACTCCGCGGTGATCCAGGGCATGTCCGTGCAGGCCCGAGACGGCGCGTCCCGCGCGGACCTGGAACGGCTCGCGGCGTGCGCGATGGCGGCGTGGGACGCGGTCGTCGGCGGCGCGGCGCGCCCGGGTTCGGCCGACGAGAGCGCGACGTAGTTCTCGACCGATTTCCAGCCGGCTGGACGCGAGTTCACGCAGGCCGGCCGCCGGCGCCCGATCGTCCCCGACCACGAGCGGATACTGCAACGCCCCGACCGACGCGGCCTGTCGGCCTGCCATCCGCGCGGCCTCGTCCGGACCCAGCCCCGCGAGACAACCGGCCGCGTCGTGCCTGCGCGCGCCGACCCGCCTTCTGAACCACCCGGGTGCCGTCCTCGATCGCCTCTCCGAGGCAGGTGCGGGACCGGTGTCGTGCGGGCCCGGGTCGGCGGTTCGACCCGGGCGCCGATCCCGGATCCGTTCGGCCCGACCGACGAGATCGCCTATCGCCTATCACCTCGCCTTCGCCCCGGCGGACGCCGTCGTCTCCGAATCGGTGCGGGTGGACGGCGCCCGACGGACCATCGAGGTGCTTCCAGGCCGCCCGGAACGAATGTGGCCTGAACCGGTACGAAGTCCGCCGCAAGGGCCCGTTCCGAGTCCGGCTCACGATCGGGTCAATCCGCCCGGCCGTCCTCGACGAGCGGTTCGAGGACGATGACGGGGATCCGGCGATCGGTGTGCCGCTGGTATTCGGCGTAGTCGGGGTACGCGTCGACGGCGCGGGCCCACCACTGGGCCTTCTCGTCGCCGGAGACCTCCCGCGCGCGGTACGTGTGGGTGGTCCGCCCGTCCTGGATCGCGACGACGGGCTCGGCGAGCACGCCCGCGAACCACTGCGGATTGCTCGCCGTGCCGCCGTTGGACGCGACGGCCGCGTAGCGACCCTCGTGTTCGACGCGCATGACCGGGGTCTTGCGGAGTTTGCCGGTCTTGGCGCCCCGGTAGGTCATCAGCACCGTGGGCAGGCCCTTGATCGTGACGCCGTCGGTTGTGCCGGTGCGGTGGACCTGGTCGACGTGGTCGCGCACCCACGCCAGACCGCTCGGTTCGTATTTCCCGGCGAGTCCGACCGCAACCACCGGGTCCGCGGAGCGCCTGGTGTCGACGTTGCGGGTCAGCGTGTCGAGAAGGCCGGGCAGTTCGGTGGCCGTGCCGGCGCGCAGACCGGCCACGGTCTCCTCCGCCAGGGTGACCCAGACCTGCTTGACCTGCTCGGCCAATGCCCGGCCGGCGTCGGTGAGTTCGACCACGCTTGCGCGCTTGTCGGACGCGTCGGTGGTGCGTCGGATGTGACCGGCGGCTTCGAGCTTACGGGTCATGCCGGTGACGCTCGGCGGCTCGCACCCGAGCGCCTGGCTGATCCGGGCCTGGATCATCGGCCCGGTCCGGGCGAGTTCGAGGAGCAGTACCTCCTGCCCGGGATGCAGCCCGAGCGGCGCCAACAACGCCGCGGCTCTGGTCCGGTGACGCAGGCTCAGGAGACGGACCGCCTGGTTGAGTTCATCTGCGTACGCGAAGTCCATGGGATCTCCCTCGATTGGTTATGCAGATAACGTTATGCGCATAACCAATCTTCGGCAAGGCCCGGTCGCCGGCGAGTGCCAACCCACGAACAGCCGATCGCACGCCGCCGCGTCCGCCCCCCGCGCCGAGTCGCGTGGAAGGCACTCAAGCGTCGAGTGTCGGACCGCATCGGCCGGGCCCCTTACCGAAGACGGAATCGACGTCCACGCGACGACGCATCGTCGCGTGGTCGGCTCCCGATCCCACCGTCGTCACTTTTCGAGGACGGACTGGCCATAAGCCGCGCGTACTTCGCCGCCCACGGCCAACTGGCGGCGCCCAAACCCGCCGCCATCAACGGCTACCCCGTCGGCCGATTCCTCGCCGACTGCCGCCGCCCTCCGGAGACACGCAAGAACCCCGAACGCTGGGCACGACTGGGCACGACTGGCCGCGATCGACCCCGACTGGAACTCCACCGGACGACCGAGCCCGCCGAACGGTGGTCGCTGGACTGGACCCGCCGAACGGTGGTCGCCGGACTGACGCACCGGATCAAGCTCGGATCGCCCTCGCCAACGCACCACAACGACGCGCCACATACGCGCCCGGGCGACTCGACGCGCTCACCGCGCTCGACATGCGATGGACATGACCTCAGGCATCGGGGCGGGTTCGGGGCCAAAGGTCACGCTCGGCCGAGCGTGCGGCGACTCCGACCAGAGGATGCCACTCGCCCCGGCCGGATGCGTGGCTCCCCACCGAATCCGGGGGTGCATGGGTGCAAGCGGGCGGGGCGGCGCGGGTGCCGGTCGAGTCGGTGATGTGGTTGCCGAGTGCGGGCATGGCCCGCCGGTTCAGCGGCGGGCCATACCTCGTTCGGGCTCTATCGATGCCTCTGTTGCTTCCTCTGGCGGCGGTCCCACCACACGATGAACCCCACCAGGACGATCCCCGATGCGACGTCGCGCAACAGCCACGCGTGGAAGCCGAGGGCGGCGTGCAACACGATGAAGACGGGGATGACGATCAACCCGCCCCAATACCTCCCGAGAAACCTTTTCAGCTCATCGGTGTTCATGGTCCCCCAAGTCCGGAAGCAGGAAGGTGAAGCCGTGGTTCGCGCTCCGGATGCGAACGGGGCGTACCGACACCTGCCCGGGTCAGGGATCGGCTCTCGTGTGGCGGTGGCAGCCGGTCGCGACGCTCACGCAGGTGAAGGCCATCAGCGCACACAGACCCCAACTGCCGTGGACCGCCGAGAGTACGGCAAGTGCCGACGCGACGGCCGATACCGGCCCCCAAAGCAGCCATGCCATGCGCGGACGGTTGCCCGGCGCCGTCATCCGCGGCACTTCCGCGACCACGAGTACGACCGACCGACGACCCCGATCCGCGTTCGACCGACGTCGCCCCGCCCTGAACGCCCGGATCGCGTCGCGGTTGTCATGACCCGAAGCGTAGAGCCGGCTGACCCGGTGTGGCGACCGGGAGTTCGGATCCGGGAGCCGATATGCGGACGACTCCACGTTCGACCCGGTGCGCGGGCAGCCCCCTTCGGGCGAGCTTCGCCGGATCCGCGGCGGGGGTTCGAAAGATGGAGCCGCCGATGCATTCGAGGAACGCGCCTAGCGTGCTCGGGACCGGCGTCACCGGGACCGAGGAGCCGGTTCACGACGGCAGGAGTCCCGCGATCCGGAACTCCTCGTGCGAGTGGGCACGTTCGTCTCGCTCGGGTGAACCACCCACGCCGAGATCCGAGTCGGTGCGAACGAAGCGGCCGCCTCACAGACGACCACGGACCTCGGCGACCCGCGCGGCGGCCGTTTCCCCACCACCCGAACGGCGCAACGCAGCCCGAGGGGCGAGCCCGGACCGGGGCGACCGGGCGTCGACCGCCCCCGGCCGGGACACGATGCCCCGACGAGCGCAAGGGCACGGCCGACGACCTGCGGCAACGGCCGCCCCGAATACCGGCGTTCGGACGTAGTGCCGTGCGGCACACGGAAGTGCGTGGTTCAGGACCGGGGTTCGCGGCGTGGGCCGGGAATGGATCGTCGGGGTGGCCGGGTGAGGGTGATCTGGCGTACGAGCTGGTGCAGGCAGGCCGTGGTCGCGACCGCGGGCAGAACGGCGACGACGACGCCCTGGACGGTCATCGGGGCGTGGGTGAGGGAGAGCGCCATGGACAGGCCGGCGAAGGCGGTGACCACGATCCACGAGTGCAGCGCCCGACGGCGGTGCAGGCTGGAGCGCAGGATCGACAGCGAGGCCACCACCCACGGCCCCTGGACCAGGACGGGCCACCACCGGGCCGGGCCCGAGGTCACGCCGGCGGTGTGCCCCAGCGGCGCGAGGGTGATCACCGCGCCGAGCACACCGATCGCGGCGACCACCACGACGCTGACCACCACCATGAGGCGGCTGAGCCGGTCCAGCCGCCGCCCGCCCGTGACCGGACGGACGGGTGTGGGAGGCCGCCGACGATGACCACCCGGCCCCCGAACCCGGACCGGGACCGGGAGCTCGACGGTGGCGGGAACCTCCTCGACCGCACTACCCAGCAGCCGGGCGAGATCCGCCTCGAACCGCGGGTCCCCCACCACCGCGAACGACGGGGAGAGCCCGTCGGGCGGCACGGCCGCGGCCGATGTCGATGTCGATGTCGATGTCGCCCACTCCACCGCGCCGGGGGACGACGCGGCCCCCGGGGGGAATTGCATGCCGGGCGGGGGATACGGGTCGTATCCATAACCTTCGTACACGGTCCTGACTCATTCGAGGGATCGGGCGCTGTGAGGCGAGTTTGGACGCCGAATACACGTATCGATGGTCGGCGGGTGGCCGGTCCGGGGATTCACGAACGGTGGTCGTCCAGGAGGTCGTCGAGACGGCGCGAGTACTCCGCCGCGATCAACACCATCGTCAGGGCGAACTGCTCGATGTCCGCGGAACAATGACGCAGCGCGACGCGATGTCCCGCACGCTCGATGTACGCGTGCGGAGACCGTTTACGGAGCGTCGTCGCGCGAGGGGTGAGCGCCCAATCCCCCATCGGGAAGGCACGTTGGGCGAGCACGGGAGAAGCCGCGGCGGACGCGGAGGCTCGGAGAGTCACGCCCGGGTAACGACACTCCCCCTTGAATGGCGCTGGTCCGAAACGGTGAACGACGACTCGGATTCGTGCCTCTTTTCGGCCACTTGTTGAACATTTATGAACACTCACGCGGTGAAACCCGCCCCGCCCGCAAGGCAAATCCCGTGCCCGCACAGGGAAGTGACGCCGTTCACCCGAGTTGCTCTTTACCCACGCAATGAAAAATGCACGAATCGGCAAAAACTACGGAGCGGCCGTCCACCCCGGCCCACCCTCCGACCCGCCCGTACTCGGCCGGACCTCCTGCACCCCCGCGGACCCCGCGCCGCGCGGCCCGCGAACGGCCGCGGTACCCGGTCCACCGTCCGGCACGGTACCCGGCCACGCACCCGACGCCCCCAACAACGACCCACCGCATCGAGCGACCCCCGAGCACACGGGGCACGGGGCACGGGGCACGGGACGACACCGGTGACGCCCACCGATCACCGTTTCGTACGGCGAGAACGCGACCGGCCCGACCGGAGTTCACCACAACGGGCGACCCATGAAGCCCCCGATGCCGGGCAGAAACCCCTCGGGCGCGGCGCCGGGTCCTCGGGGAAGAAAGACCCGGCCCGCGCCCCTCACACCAACCGCCACCACGCCGCCTGGAAGCATCCGGGTCGGTGTCGAGGGTGCGATGGTCCGGTCTCCTCGCCGGGCGGCGGCGCGGTCCGCGGTCCACCGCGCGGCGTTGCCCATCCGGTCGTACCGCAGTCTCCACGGTCGTCACGACCCCGACGAGCAGCCTCGCGGCAGGCGCGCTGCCCTCCTGGTCGGTCGATGTGCGGACGTTGGCGCGGCTCTGCCACCACGCACCGAAACCGAATCGCATGGGTCTCCACATCCGACGGGCCCACAGCTCCCACCGTCACGAGCGATCCGATGAACCATCCCGGTCTGGGAGTATTCGCTGCTCTCGGCATGGATATTCTGCGTCCCACCGGTGCGCCTGGACGGGGTGCCGAATAGAATCGGCTTCCATGTCGAACCCTGACGAACTGCTCGTGAACGTCTCCGCCATGGTGGAGTCCGGGCAAAGCAATCAGATGTCGTTGACCGTGGTGGTCGGCGGAGCCGTCATCACCGGCCGTTTGGCCCCGGAAGCCGTGTGGCGGGAGCGTGTGTCGGAGGTCCTGAGGAACTCGGACCACCTCGGTCCGTTCTCCGATGTCTTCGCGGTGGACCGGACACCGGGCCGACCCGATCGGGGCACCGCGCCCACGCACCTGCACTTCCATCTTGCCCGGGTCCTGCAGGGCAGCCTCGGGATCCCCGAGACGGGCGGAATGTATCGCGTCGCGATCGAGGACATCAGCGCCTGGAGCGTTGGTGATGTCAGCTATTCCGACCAGTGAGGTGCGCCGTACCCGACCCGCGCCCGTCGTGGTCGGCAGGGCGAGGCCCGAAGGGCGAGGCCCGAAGGGCGAGGGGGCCGGCCGCGGTCCGGGCGGACCGTGTGCGCGCGTCGTGGATGTCAGCCTCGGAGTGGTCGACGACGAGGCGATTCGCGCAGCGCCCAGGTGTACCCGTCCCGGGTAACGGCCTTGTGCGCGGTGCACCGGAGCGGTCGAGCGATGGCGACGCCCGCCCGGCGACAACAAGGCCGCTCCCCGACCCGGGGCGCAGTGGCCGTCGGCCTCCCGCCTCAGTTCCTGCGGACCACGCTGTGGGTCGAGGCGCTTTGGGTGGCGTCCTTCGGGAGGGAACTTGGATCCGCCGTTCGGCGTGGAGTCACGCGCGACGACGGGGCCGCACCTGGTGCCCCTTCGTTTTCCTCGACCCGTCTCGGCCCGACGAGCCGGCGGACAACGGAGAATCGACCCGGGTCACGGTGGTGAGTCGACGGTCACCGGGCATATCTGCGGATGCGGTAGCGCAGCCCGGACGTCGAGAACTGCCAGCCCTGGTCCTCGGCGACTGTCCACGTCGGGTCCGGTGTCGGGGCGTAGGTGTCGCCGTCCACCGTGGATTCGACTTCGGTCACCGAAAGCATCGTGGCGTATTCCAGGGTGGCACGATAAATCTCCCCGCCACCGATCACCCATGCGGTACCGGGGACGCCCGGTTCCGGCCGCTCGGCAGCGAGTGCCAGAGCGTCGGTGACGGACCCGGCGCGTTCCGCGCCTTCGGCCACCCATCGCGGATTGCGAGTCACCACGATGTTGCGTCTGCCGGGCAGCGGCCGAAATCGCGAAGGCAGCGAGTCCCACGTCTTGCGCCCCATCACCACTGGATGGCCCAGCGTGGTCGCCTTGAAATGGGCCAAGTCCTCGGGCAGTCGCCACGGAATCGCGTTGTCCGCGCCGATGACGCCGTCGAGGGTCTGCGCCCAGATGAGCCCGACCTTCACACCGCGACCGGGGCTTTGATGGCCTGGTGGTGCCGGTAGTCGAGCACCTCCACATCGGCGTAGGCGTAGTCGAAGAGCGAGTCGGCTCGGCGCAGGCGCAACTCGGGAAACTCGAACGGGGTGCGGGAGAGCTGCTCGGTCACCTGCTCGACGTGATTGTCGTAGATGTGGCAGTCGCCGCCGGTCCAGATGAAGTCGCCCGCCTCGAGGCCGACCTGCTGCGCCACCATGTGCGTGAGCAGGGCATAGCCGGCGATGTTGAACGGGACGCCGAGGAACAGGTCCGCGCTGCGCTGGTACAGCTGGCAGGAGAGCTTGCCGTCGGCGACGTGGAACTGGAAGAAGGCGTGACACGGCGCGAGTGCCATATTGGTCAGCTCGGCCACGTTCCAGGCGGAGACGATCATCCGGCGGGAGTCGGGGTCGCGGCGCAGAGTGTCGAGAACATCGCCGATCTGGTCGATGTGCCTGCCGTCCGGGGTGGGCCAGGAGCGCCACTGTGCGCCGTACACCGGGCCGAGGTCGCCGTTCGCATCGGCCCATTCGTCCCAGATGGTGACGCCGTGCTCCCGCAGCCAGCCGACGTTGGAGTCGCCGCGCAGGAACCACAGGAGTTCGTACACGATGGACCTGAGATGCACCTTTTTGGTGGTGACCAGCGGGAACCCCCGCGAGAGGTCGTAGCGCAGTTGGTGCCCGAAGACACTTCGCGTCCCGGTGCCCGTCCGGTCGGCTTTGGCCGTCCCGGAGGTGAGCACCAGTCGCAATAGGTCTTCGTACTGGGTGTCCGCCACGGCAGTCGAGTCTACCGGCCCGCCCCAGCCCCACTCGACGGCCGTGCATCCCCGGCCTGCCGGGACACCGGTGGGCGCACCACGGCACGGCGCACGCCACCACGCAGATGTGGATTCGGAGGGCGGGGCCCGAAGCAAGTTCCTTGGCATCCCCGCGTACTTCGTGGATCTGCGGCCGGAAGCCGGTGTTGTGCTCACGCTGCGTCCCGAGACACCGGATGGGCCTGGCGAGGTATGCGCGATGCCGTTCGAGGGCTGGTGGGACAACGCGTTCCGGTTCCTCGTGTCGCTCGTGCTGCCGTCTGCGGATCCGGTGTCGGACCGGCCGAGCGACGACGAAGCGACGACGAGCTGATCGTCTGGCATCGCGACGGGTCGATCATGCGCCTCGCCCGCCACGGGCAGGCGCAGCAGGCCGGCCGGGGCCGCATTGGCGATGTGCTGGGTGGGTTGTGGGAGGAGCGCCACGCCTGCGGCTGCCCCGGCAACGACGCCTATGGGCTGAGGGTTTCGTCCAGCGGCGTGCACACGTACGGCGTCGTCGACAAGGCCGGTGAAACCCACCGGGTCGTCACGGCTTGATGCGGTCAGGTGACCAACCGCGCCCCTGCGGTCGAGCGGGGACCAGGGTCGGGGTGGTGTACGCCAAGCCCCGTTCCGGGATGGGCGCCGACGCCGCCGGTCGCGACGGCGGGCCCGGACCGTTGTCGCGGTCCGGGCCCGCCGGGCGGACAATGGATCAGGCGACGCCCAAGTACCAGACCGAGCACGGCCCGGTGGCGCTGTTCCGGCACACCCGCATCCGCAAACTGTTGCCGTTCCTGTAGGGCGAGTAGGTGTAGTACTGCTTCTGGAGGGCGCCCTTGTTGTTGACGTACGAGTGGGTGTTGGCCCAGACGCCGTAGATGTGCTCTTGGAACTGGATGTAAACGCCGTAGCCGTCGGCGTGTTTGTCCAAGACGTAGCCCTGGTTGGTGTCAGGGTTGTAGGAACCGGTGGCGACCACGACGTCACCGCTGTACGCGACGGCGTACAGAGGCACGGTGGCATTGGCCTGGCCGGTCATGGTGACAGCCGTGGTGAGTGCCATGGCGCCGGCCGCACCGGCCTGGGCAATCCGCTTGGTGATGGTCCGCAAGGGAGTCTCCTTACACCCGGGGGGATCTTCCGCCAAGTTTCGGCTGGTGTTTCGTGATTCCGTCAGCGTTACTTGATCTTTGGAAGAGATCCTTCCGATTCCGCGACCGGTCGGCTATCCAAAAGACGCTGTCAATGATGCGCTCCGTGGTTGGGCAGGGTCTCCCGGTATGGAGCTCTCCCTGGAACAGGCCGCCGAGTTGCGGGAGTTGGTGAACAGCAGGGACGTGCCTGCGGATATGGCCACGCGGGGCCGGATTGCCTTGTGGTCGGGCGAGGGGCGCCGGCGCAAGGACATTGCCGAACTGCTCGGGGTGTCGCTGCCGACCGTGGACCGTTGGAAGCGCGCTATGCCGAACAGGGCCTGGCCGGGCTGGAAGGGGAGCGTCCCGGTGGCGCACGTGAACAGGCGCCGGCACGGGTGCGGGCCCGGGTGATTGCGCTGACGCGCATGACACCGCCGGACAGCAGCGGCCTTTCGCGCTGGTCCACACGGGAGTTGGCGAAGTACTTGAAGCGGGCCGAGAACGTCACCGTGTCCTGGCACTACATCGCGCGCGTCTGGCCGGAGGAGCGGTTGAAGCCGCACCGGTCCGGCACCTTCGAGATTTCCATAAACCCCGCGTTCGCGGAGAAGGTGGCCGATGTGATCGGCCTGTACCTCGACCCGCCGGGCGGTGCGGTGGTCCTCGCGATCGACGAGAAGACGCAGATCCAGGCCCTGGACCGGACCCAGCCGGTGCTGCCGGTGGCCCCCGCGGCTTACCGAGAAGCGCACAGCGGACTACGTCCGGCACGGCACCACGAACCTGTTCGCCGCCCTGAACGTGACCACCGGCGGCGCGCTCGGCGAGTGCAAGCCGACCCGCAACGGCAAGGATTTCCTTGCCTTTCTGAAGAAGGCGGTGAAACCACATGCCGGGAAGGACATCCATGTCGTCCTGGACAACCTCTCCACCCACACCACCCCGGAGGTCAGGGAGTGGCCGGCCAAGAACCTGCAGGTCCAGCCGCCGACGAGATCCTCGCGAAGGTCCGTCTCGTCGCGACCAACGTGAAGAAACTCGTCAATAACAACTCGAACTGACATAAACAGGATCACGAGACACTAGGGCGAGCGCCAGGTCTGGTATCTGCCCTGGAGAGAGGATGCCGCCGCGTCGGCGACGTCCGCGCGGGGGCCGGCCGCGCAGCCTTGAAGGAACTCCCGGACCCTGGGGCCGGACCAGCCCGCCGCGGCGGCCGCTGCCCAAAAGCGCAGCCCGTCGTGGGGTTCCAGGGGGCGGAGGAAGTCGAGGACACGGTCGACGGTTTGCGAATCGAGACGCAGGCGTTGCATGGCGACGGCGCGAAGGGCGCCGTCGGCGAGAGCCGCGGTGCCGCTGTCCATGCACCAGAGCAGGGCGCCGGCCGGGTCCTCGGGGGTGCTCAGTCGCACGATGGCATCTCCGAGGGCGACGTACACCATCGTGGCGTCGAAGTGCCGTCGGGCGAGTTCGCGCAGCGGGTCGAGCGCGGGCCGGTGGCCGCACGCCCCCAGGGCCATGACCATCTGATATTGGGTCTCCCAGGTGCGATGATCACGCACCTCCCGCTGTAGGGCGTCCAGCAGCGGCGGGCCCGCAGCCGGTTGTGCGAGCCGGCGCAGGCGGGTCGCGGCCGAGCGCCGTCGGGAGGAACGCGCATCGCCGAGCTGTTCCACGGCTTCGTCCGTCGTCGGTGCCATCACGTGCCGTCCGGTCTGGTCTCGTCGCCGGCGCAGATCCGCTGTATGTGGGTCAGGTTCCGCCGCCATCGGGGACCGTCGCCGGTCTCGTCCCACAGCTCGGCGAGTTCGGAGTCCTCGGCCAGGACTCGGTCGAGTGCGGCGATCGCGAGTGCGCAGGTCGAAGGAGAGTGGCGGGATGGATTCCT
>NZ_JBITHP010000038.1:0-82387 GCF_044458105.1 Embleya sp. NPDC050493 | reverse complement strand
CTTCCCGGGCGGGCGGGGTTCTTGCGCCTCTGCGGCGGGGGGGGGGGGGGGCCATTCTGGGCGGGCGGGGGTGGTTGCCATCTGGGTGGGTCGGGGCGGGGGTGGGGGTGGGGGTTATAGGCGGGATGTGAAGGTGTCGCATTTGGTGGGGTCGCCTGTGGTGTAGCCCTGGCGGAACCATTGTTGGCGTTGGGTTGCGGAGCCGTGGGTCCAGGTTTCCGGGGTTACTCGGCCCTGGAATTGTTGTTGGATGCGGTCGTCGCCCACGGCTGCTGCGGCGTCGAGGCCGTCGGCGATGTCCTGGTCGGTGAGTTGGGTGATCAGGGGGCGGCCGTTGGCTTGCGGGGTGGTGGTCGCGTGTTTGGCCCAGACGCCGGCGTAGCAGTCGGCCTGGAGTTCGAGGCGGACGGAGCCGCTCTGCGGGCCCTCGCGGTCGTTGCCGACCTTGGCCATTTGGCCGGTCAGGTCCTGGATGTGGTGGCCGTACTCGTGGGCGAGCACGTACGCCTCCGCGAACGGTCCGCCCCTGGCGCCGAACTTGCCGCGCAGTTCGTCGAAGAAGCCCAGATCGATGTAGACCTTGCGATCGCCCGGGCAGTAGAAGGGGCCCACCGCCGAGGTCGCCCCGCCGCATGCGGTCGAGGTGCTGCCGGTGAAGAACCGGGTCGGCGCCGGCTTGTAGGTGGTGCCCCGGCTCCGGTACTCGCTCGTCCAGTACGTCTGCACGCTGTTGACCACCCCTACGATCCGGCAGTCGTCGCGCGCGTTGGCGTCGGTGCCCTTGCGGCACGAGTCCTCGACGGCGCGGTTGTCCGCGGGGGCCGGGGCCGAGCCGCCGCCGTCGCTCAGGCCGAGCCGGTCCGGGCTCAGGCCGAAGATCAGGCCGAGCACCACCGCGATCAGCCCCGCCGCGCCGCCGCCCACCGCGATCCCGGGCCGGCGCAGCCCGCCGCCGCCCGAGCCGCGGCTGTCCTCGATCTGTGACGTGTCGAGATCCGCGTCGTCGTCGAACTGCATCGGGCACCGCCTGGGGACGCGAAGGGGAGGTGAAGGGATGTGAGAGGAGGTGAGGGGCGTGAAGGATGGCGACTGACGGATATCCCCTTTTCGGCTTTTTATGGCCCGGGTCGCCCTCGCGTCCGCAGGACGCCCGGAAATCCGCCGCGAGCGCTCCCGTAGACTCGGGTGCATGGTCGGTTTCTCTGGATATCCCCGCGAGCGGCCTTAGAGCGGTGTGGCTTCCCCGCGAGCCCCGCACGACCGTCCGTCTTCGTCAGTCCCCGACCGGGAGTCCAGTCCTTCATGATCAACGCAACCAACGTCGAACTACGTGCCGGCGCCCGCATCCTGCTCGAACCGGCTTCCTTCCGGGTCGCGGCCGGCGACCGGATCGGCCTGGTGGGCCGCAACGGCGCCGGCAAGACCACCCTCACCAAGACGCTCGCCGGGGAGACCCAGCCCGCGTCCGGCACCATCACCCGCACCGGCGAGGTCGGCTACCTCCCGCAGGACCCGCGCACCGGCGACCTGGACGTGCTCGCCCGGGACCGCATCCTGTCCGCACGCGGGCTGGACGTGGCGCTCTCCGGGATGCGCGAGGCCGAGGGCCTGATGGCCAGCGCGAGCGGCGAGACCGCCGCGAAGGCGATGCGCAAGTACTCGCGGTTGGAGACCGAGTTCCTCACCAAGGGCGGCTACGCGGCCGAGGCCGAGGCGGCCACCATCGCGGCCAGCCTGGGTCTGCCGGACCGGATCCTGGGCCAGGAGCTGCACACCCTCTCCGGTGGTCAGCGGCGCCGGGTCGAGCTGGCCCGGATCCTGTTCTCGGACGCGGACACGCTGCTCCTGGACGAGCCGACCAACCACCTCGACGCCGACTCGATCGGGTGGCTGCGCGACTTCCTCAAGACCTACAAGGGCGGCTTCATCGTGATCAGTCACGATGTCGGCCTGATGGAGGCGTGCGTCAACAAGGTGTACTACCTGGACGCCAACCGCACCACCATCGACATCTACAACGTCGGCTGGAACGCCTACAAGCTCCAGCGCGAGACCGACGAGCGCCGCCGCAAGCGCGAGCGGGCCAACGCGGAGAAGAAGGCCGATCAGCTCTTCTCGCAGGCGGACAAGATGCGGGCCAAGGCGACCAAGACGGTGGCCGCGCAGAACATGGCCCGGCGCGCCGAGAAGCTGCTCTCCGGGCTGGAGAGCGAGCGCAAGTCGGACAAGGTCGCCAAGCTGCGCTTCCCCAAGCCCGCGCCGTGCGGGAAGACCCCGCTTATGGCGACCGGCCTGTCCAAGTCGTACGGCTCGCTGGAGATCTTCACCGACGTCGACCTGGCCATCGACAAGGGCTCGCGAGTGGTCATCCTGGGCCTCAATGGCGCCGGCAAGACCACGCTGCTGCGGCTGCTCGGCGGCGTCGAGGCGCCGGACACCGGCAAGATCGAACCCGGCCACGGGCTTCAACTGGGCTACTACGCGCAGGAACACGAGACGCTCGACCCGGAGCGCACGGTCCTGGAGAACATGCGCTCGTCCTCGCCCGACCTCGACCTGGTCGAGGTGCGCAAGGTGTTGGGGTCGTTCCTGTTCTCCGGCGACGACGTGGACAAGCCGGCCGGGGTGCTCTCCGGTGGTGAGAAGACCCGGCTCGCCCTCGCGACGCTGGTGGTCTCCAAGGCCAACGTGCTGCTCCTGGACGAGCCCACCAACAACCTCGACCCGGCCAGCCGCGCCGAGGTGCTGGACGCGCTGCGCACCTACGAGGGCGCCGTCGTCCTGGTCACCCACGACGAGGGCGCGGTCGAGGCGCTCCAGCCGGAGCGGACCATCCTGCTCCCGGACGGCGTCGAGGACCTGTGGAACGAGGACTACGCGGACCTGGTCGCGCTCGCCTGATCCATCGGGCGCCGCGCCCGGACACCCGGAACCACCGACACCCCGTCGGGTTGCCTTCATCGGCAACCCGACGGGGTGTTCGCTTTCGTCCCCCCGCCGGGTTTTCACCACGAAACCCTCACAAGGGGAAGCCATCGTTCCGGTCTGTGGGTGATTCCGGTCACCGGCCTCGACGGCGACGCAGAGCAAGGTCGCGAATCTCATGGGTGACCAGCGCCTTTGTCGACGGACACAGGATTCGGTCAAGCATTCGGCACGGGAAGGCGTGATTCCGCTCGGGTGATCTTTGTGTGCATGAGGCCACGCGCCGCGATGATCAAGCCTTCGGGCCTGGTGGAATCACTGGCCATGCCATGCCTCAGGGGTGATCATGGGATTCCAGAGCGCACTTCCTATGAGGAGGCACGTGTGGCCGAGACTCTGAAGAAGGGCAGCCGGGTGACCGGTGCCGCGCGCGAGCAGCTCGCGGCTGACCTCAAGAAGAAGTACGACTCCGGTGCCAGCATCCGCGCCCTCGCGGAGGAGACGGGCCGTTCCTACGGCTTCGTGCACCGGATGCTCAGCGAGTCCGGGGTGACCCTCCGAGGCAGGGGTGGGGCAACGCGGGGCAAGGCCAAGACCGCCGCGTCGTCCTCGTCCTGAGGTCGAGCTCCGGAGGATCGGCAACACCGTACCGTCCGTCGAACGACCATGTGACCGACCGGTAACGTCGGGCACGTGGTCGTTCGACGGAAGCGACCCGAACACGGGAGGGACCGTGGACGTGGTGGCGAATCGGCTCGACGGTACGAACAGCGACGACAGTACGAACAGCAACGGCGGCACGGACAACAACGGCGGCGGGGTCGGCAGTGCCGGCCACGCGGCACGGCAGGACCTTTCGGTCGTGATCGAAGGTTCGTTCGCGGTGGTGACCCTCACCAACCCCGACCGGCGCAACGCGCAGACTCCCGCGCTCTGGCGCGCGCTCGCCGCAGTCGGTCGCGACCTGCCCGGTGACGTCCGGGCCGTGTTGTTGCGCGCGGAGGGCACCTCGTTCTCCGCGGGCCTGGATCGGCGGATGTTCCCCGGTGGCGGAGGCATCCCGGGGGAGCCGGATCTCGTCACCCTGGCCGGGGCGAGCGACGACGAACTCGACGCGACCATCGCCTCGTTCCAGGAGGCGTTCACGTGGTGGCGGCGGCCCGATCTGATCACCGTCGCCGCCGTGCAGGGGCATGCGGTGGGCGCCGGCTTCCAGTTGGCGCTGGCCTGCGATCTGCGGGTGTGCGCCGACGACGCGCGCTTCTCGATGCGCGAGACCGCGCTCGGTCTGGTCCCGGACCTGGCCGGGACCAAGCCGTTGGTCGACCTCGTGGGGTATGCCCGCGCCCTGGAGATCTGCGTCACCGGGCGCTGGGTCGGCGCCCAGGAGGCGGTGGCGACCGGGCTGGCCACGCTCACGGTGCCGCGCGAGGATCTCGACGGCGCCGCGCGCGACCTGCTGGCCGCGCTGCTGGCCGCGCCGCGAGACGCGGTGATCGAGACGAAGGCCCTGCTCGCGGGCGCTTCGGCGCGTACGTACGACGAACAGCGCGCCGCCGAACGCGCGGCCCAGGCCCGCCGACTGCGCGACCTCGCCGGAACGGGCGAGTGACGGGCGCATAGCGGGCGCACGGCGAGACCCACGTCACATCCCGGGCCGCCGCCTGCGCGAAAGCCGGGCGGGGCCCGGGACTAAGCGGACTCGTGCCGGTGTTCCCGTACACGAAGTGCTGAGTGTGACTCAGGATTTTGTTGTCTTCATTCGATATGTACGGGAGCGAGGCGTGATGAGTGGCGGCGGCCCGATGGGCATGAATCTGCGGTCCTACACGCGCGACGCGTCGGTGGTCGAGCGCAAGCTCGCGCCCGGCACGGTTCGGCGGGTGGGCGAGTTCGCGAGACCCTTCGCGCGGCAGATCACCGCGTATCTGATCCTGGTCGTGATCGGCGCGGTGTTGACCATCGTGCCGCCGCTGCTCGCGCAGCGGATCGTGGACGATGGGGTACTCGAGGGCAACGGTCACCTGGTGACCGTGCTCGCGATGGTGGTGGCGGGCATCGCACTGCTCGCCGCCGGGTTCGGCCTGGCCGAGCGGTGGTATTCGGCGCGGATCGGCGAGGGCTCGATCTACGAACTGCGCAGCCGGGTGTTCGCGCACGTGCAGCGGCAGCCGATCGCGTTCTTCACCCGGACCCAGACCGGCGCGTTGATCTCGCGGCTGAACAACGACGTGCTCTCCGCGCAGCGCGCGTTCACCTCGACCCTGGCCGGCGTGGTGTCCAACCTGGTGAGCCTGGTGCTGGTCGCGGGCACGATGTTCTACCTGGCCTGGCAGATCACCCTGATCTCGCTGATCCTGCTTCCGCTGTTCCTGCTGCCGGCCAAATGGATCGGTCGCCGGTTGCAGACCATGACGCGCGAGCAGATGCAGCTGAACGCCGAGATGTCGACCGTGATGACCGAGCGGTTCAACGTCTCCGGCGCGATGCTGGCCAAGATCTTCGGCCGGCCCGAGGAGGAGGACGCGCTGTTCTCCGGGCGGGCCGCCCGGGTGCGCGACATCGGCATCCGGATCGCGTTGGTGAACCGGGTGTTCGCCACCGCGCTGACCCTGGTCGCCTCGCTGGCGACCGCGCTGGTGTACCTGATCGGCGGGCATCTGGCGGTGGACGGGCGGCTGACGGTGGGCACGCTGGTCGCGCTCACCGTGCTGCTGGGCCGGCTGTACGGGCCGCTGACCGCGCTGGCGAACGTGCGGGTGGACGTGATGACCGCGCTGGTCAGCTTCGAGCGGGTCTTCGAGGTGTTCGACCTGCCCGCGATGATCGCCGACAAGCCGGATGCCGAGCCGCTGCCGGCGGATGCGGCCACCGTCGAGTTCGACGGCGTCGGGTTCGCCTACCCGGGTGCGGACCAGGTGTCGTTGGCCTCGCTGGAGAGCGTCGCGGTGCTCGATCGGCGCCGCTCCGAACCGGTGTTGCACGACGTGTCCTTCCGGGCCGAGCCCGGTCAGGTGGTGGCCCTGGTGGGCCCCTCGGGTGCGGGCAAGACCACGATCACCTCGCTGGTCGGCCGGCTCTACGACGTGACCGAGGGGTCGGTGCGGATCGGCGGCCACGACGTGCGCGACGTCACGCTGGACTCGCTGCGGGACGCGGTCGGCGTGGTCACCCAGGACTCGCACATGTTCCACGACACGATCCGGGGCAACCTGCTCTACGCCAAGCCGGACGCGAGCGAAGAGGAGCTGTGGGCCGCGCTGCGCGGGGCGAACATCGGTGATCTGGTCGCCGAGTTGCCCGATCGGCTGGACACCGTGGTCGGCGAACGCGGGCACCGGTTGTCCGGCGGGGAGAAGCAGCGGCTCGCGATCGCCCGACTGCTGCTCAAGTCACCGCGCGTGGTGGTGCTCGACGAGGCGACGGCACACCTGGACTCCGAGTCCGAGGCGGCGGTGCAGCAGGCGCTGGCCACCGCCCTGGAGGGCCGTACCGCACTGGTGATCGCCCACCGGTTGTCCACCGTGCGCGACGCGGACCTGATCCTGGTGGTGGACGGCGGCGGCATCGTCGAGCGGGGCACGCACGCCGAGTTGCTCGTTCGGAACGGACTGTACGCGGACCTGTACCACCGTCAGTTCCGGGACCGGGAAGCGGAAACGGCGGATTCCGAGGTGCTGGCCGGGTGAGCCGCGCGTCGGCCGACCGCAGCTCGGGCCGGCAGGTAGTGTGTTGATATTCCAAATGGTTGGCAAGAGGGGCTTTCTACGTGCGTGTTCTCGTCGCCGGCGGCGGCATAGGTGGACTGGCTGTGGCACTGAGCCTGTACGACGCGGGCATCACCGACGTGACGGTGATCGATGCGGCACTGAGAATCCGGCCCCTCGGGCTCGGCATCAGCCTCCTGCCCCACGCGGTGCGCGAACTCGCCGAACTCGACCTCTACCATCCGATCGCCAACCTGGGCGTGCCACTGTCCGGCGTGGCCTACCCCGATCGGTCGGCCAAGCGCGTGGTGCTCGAACCGCGCGGCCAGCGGGCCGGCTTCCTGTGGCCGCATCTGTCCGTGCACCGCGGTGAGTTGCAGGTCGCCCTGCTGCGCGCGGTCTACCAGCGACTGGGCCGGCCGGCGGTGCGCACCGGATCGCGACTGACCGGATTCGACCAGGACGACGACGGCGTGACCGCGTACTTCGTCGACGGCGAGGGCCGGCCCTGGCAGGAGCGGGCCGACGTGCTGATCGGGGCGGACGGGATCAACTCGGCGACCCGCGCGACGCTGTTGCCGGACGAGGGCGTGCCGGTCGCGCAGCCGCGCATCCTGATGCGCGGCACCACCCGCTGCGCACCGTTCGCCGACGGACACACGATGATCATGACCGCGCACGGCGAGGCGCGCTTCATGGCGCACCCGATCAAGCCGATCGACCCGCGGGACGGGACCACGCTCACCAACTGGCTCGCGGAGCTGCCCGATCGGCAATCGGCCGGCGAGCTCGGCGACACCGGCTGGAACGGTCCCGCGGACCTGCGCCGGCTCACCCGGGTCTTCCGCGGCTGGAGCATCGCGGGCGCGGACATCGGCGCCATGGTCGGCACGCCGACCGAGGCGTCGGGCTATCCCCTGGTGACCCGACCGCCGCTGGATCAGTGGTCCTTCGGCCGGGTCACCCTGCTCGGCGACGCGGCCCACCCGATGTACCCCTATGTGCTCGGCGGCGCGTCCGAGTCGATCGTGGACGCGCGGGTGCTGGCCCGCTCGTTGGCCTCGTACCAGGACCCGACCGAGGCTCTGGAGGTGTACGAGCGGGCCCGGCTGCCGCTGAACAAGTGGCTCCAGCTGATCGGCCACGGACGCGTGCCGCGCGCCGCCGACGCGACCGGGCCGCTGACCGCCACCGAGGAGATCGGCGGCATCATCGGCGCCTACGGCCACCTGCCCGGACACGATCCGGCCGCGCTGAACGAGCGGCCCTCGTACAGCCTCGCCGGCGTCTGACCCGGGACCGGTCCGGCGGATCCCGGCGGGTCCGCTCGGCATGCGCCCTTCGGGCCCTCGCCGCGTTCGCCCGACCGGACCGGGGCGGCGCGGCGCCGGCCGCGGGAAGCCGGTTCACACCCCCGCGTCGGTGACCAGGATGTGCACCACCACCCGCTGGTGGCCGGTCTGCCGGCGCACCTCGGCGGTGACCGCCGCGCGCACCGCGCGGGCCACGTCCAGCACCCGGTGGTCCGCCGCCGCGCGAAACTGCACGTCCACGTGCAGGACTCCGTCGAGCACGCGCGTGGTCACCCCCGGGACCCGGCCCGGGATCAGCCCACCGGAGACCTGGGCGACCGCGTCCAGCAGACCCGGTTGCAGGTCCACCACACCCGGCACCGCCAGCGCCGCGCCGCCGGCGGTGGTCCGGGCCAGGACGGACATCTCGCGTGAGATGCGCGTCGCGGGCTGTGTCATCGGTCCGCCTCTCCGGCCCCGGCGGCCGGCTCCAGGCCCACCACGTCCACGTCCACCTTCGCCACTTCCAACCCCAGTCGTTCGCTCGCGGCCCGGCGCACCCGCTCGCGCAGCCGATCGGCCAGCGCGTGGATCGGCTCGCCGTAGGGCACGCCGACCGACAACCGCACGGTGACCGGTCCCGGCACCGCCGCGCCGGTCCGGTTCTCGTACGGCCGGATCCGGCAACTGCGGGCCTGCACACCGGGTTCGGCGTCCACCGCCGCGCGCAGCGTACGCGCCGCGGCGGTCTCGGTCAGCGTCAACTGCTCGTCCGGCTCGCCCAGCGGCAACAACCGGCCGGTGTGCAGCTCGGCCCGAACCAGGCGCATCACCCGCGCGCCCAGGTCGTCCGGCACCGGCACCGGCAACTCGGCCCATTCGCGGGTGACCTGATCGAGCACCGAGTGGTCGCGCAGCAGCGCCTGGCATTCGGGACACGAGCGCTCGTGCTCGTCCGACTCGCCCGCGGCGGCGTGTTCGAGCACCGCCTGGGGATCTCGCCCGCACGGCAGCAGATCCGGATCGGGGTCCGCCGCAGCGCCCGTCGACGGGGCCGCCGCGGTGGCCGGCTCCGCCGAGGTGTGCCGGGTCGCCGCGAGCAGTTCCGCCGCGGACGGCAGCCGCAGTGCGTCGGGCCCGCTGCCCGCCTCGTTCGTCACGTCCACGGCCGCATCGCCTCCGCCAGGGTCTGTCGTGCTCGGAAGATCCTGCCTCGGACCGCGTTCGCCCCGATTCCCACGGCCGCCGCGATCTCGTCGTAGCTCTGCCCGTGCAACTCGCGCAGAACCCAGCAGGCCCGCTGCTCCTCGGTGAGCGTGGTCATCGCCTGCTGCAGCGCCTTGAGCGCCGCCGACCCCTCCGCTCGTCGCTCCGGATTGTCCGCCATCTGCTCTATCGCCCGATCCGGCACCTGGTCCAGTCCGACCGTGGGCCGCCTGGTCCGGGCGATGTTCAACGCGCGGTTGGTGACGATGCGATACATCCAGGTCAGGAACGACGACTCGGCACGGAACCCGGGCAGTCGGCGCCACGCGCTGATGAACGCCTCCTGGACCGCGTCCTCCGCGTCCGTGGGACGCCCCAGGATGCGCAAGGCGAGCGTGTACAGGGATCGACCGTGCCGACGCATCAGCACCTCGAATGCCTCGGCGTCGCCCTCTTGAGCCCGCACCACCAGGGTGCCCTCGTCGAGCACGGCCTCGTCGGCCATCGGCTTCCCTCCTCGTCCCAACCCGGCGACCGTACTGCGCCGGGGGGCCACAACACGAGAACCGCCACTCCACGGCGAGCCGCAGGTCCGGGTACGTGTAAGGAGGCGTTCGGCGGGATAGCGTCGGATTCCGCGAAACATCCTCCGATCGACGCGTGACGTTCGCCCGGTGTGTGTGTCGTACAGGTGTGGTGAACCCGGCAACGGGCACCGATGTCAGGCGGGACCGAGTGGGGTTCCGGTCGCATGGTTCGGGCAGTCGAGGAAGGAAGTGCGCCGATGGCGGACACAACGACCCAGGGCAAGACCGGCTCGCAGGCACTCCAGAAGGACGAGGAGCGTTCGCCGGCGGGCGGCGCTCGTTCCACGGAGGTCGTCAAGCTGGCCACCGACAAGGGCCGCACGTCCATCGCGGACGGCGTGGTCGCCAAGATCGCGGGCATCGCCGCCCGCGAGATCCCGGGCGTGTACGCGCTCGGTGGGGGCGCCGCCCGAGCGTTCGGAGCGGTGCGTCAGCGCATTCCGGGGGGCAAGCCCAACGTGGCACAGGGCGTCAGCGTCGAGGTGGGCGAGCGGCAGTGTGCCGTGGATCTCAACATCGTCGTGGATTACGGCGTGCCCATCGCCGAATTGGCGCAGGCGGTCCGCGAGAATGTGATCGACTCCGTCGAGCGGATGACCGCGCTCGAAGTGGTCGAGGTCAACATCGCGGTGGACGACATCCACATCGAATACGACGGAGACGACTCCAAGGAGCGCCAGCTTCAGTGACGGTCGGGCCCGGCGACGACGCGCGGCGACAGCTGCTGCGCGAATACCGGGAATTCATCCGCGCGAGCCATCCCGATCGTGGGGGTGACCCGGAGGAGTTCGTCGCCGGGCTGGAGCGGTTCAGAGCGCTGATCGACGCGGCCGGGCCTCCGGCGCCGGTTCGCTCCGGGGCCGCGGCGGAGACCACGGTCTACCGTCGCGGCCGGTTGCCGGGCCGGCTCTGGCGGCAATTGGCGGAGCGGCATCGACGGCGCAACAACCCGCGCGTCGAGTAGCGGGCGGGGTGCGCGGCGGCCGGCCGGATTCCGTACGGCCCCTCGGCACCCGACCCGACGGGGGTCGACGGCAACCGTCGACAACAACCAATGGTCGGTTCAGTGAGGAGTCGTTCGCCAATGACTACACCCATGGTCGGCCTGCTGGTCGGCATGGCCCTCGGCCTGGCCGCCGCGCTCGGCGGGTTCGGGGCCTTTCTCCTGGTCGCCGCGCTCGGGGTGGTCGGCTTCCTGGTCGGCCGCTTCCTGGACGGCGACCTGGACCTCGGCGAGCTGTTCAGCTCGCGCAACCGGCGGCGCTGATGCGCGCGGTACCGGCGGAGGGCCTGGCGCCGGCCGCGCATCGCGGAGTACTCCAGATCGGCGGGCGCGTGGTGGAGAAGATCGCCGCCCGCGCGGCGCGTGCGGCCACCACCGAGGCCGCTCCGGACACCGTGCTGCGCGCCCCGCGCGCGGGCGCCACCATGCACCACGACCATGCGACGGTCGACCTCGACGTGGACGTGCCCTACCCCGGGCCGGTGGTCGAGATCGCCCGGTCGATCCGGCAGCGGGTGCGTGCCGACGTGGAGTACCTGACCGGGATGCCGGTGGTGCGAGTGGACGTGACGGTCGGCCGGTTGACCCGTGGGGGGCACGGCAAGAGGAGAGTGCAGTGAGCCTGGAGGCTGCGCCGGAGGCGCCCTCGGGTGCCTCGCCGGCCGATACGTCGGCGGGTGCGACCGACGACTGGGGTGACGGTGCCAAGGTGCGCCGGGCCTGGTCCCCGCGCGGTTTTCCGGCCGGGCTGGTCGCCCTGCTCGCGGCCGGCGTCGCGGGCACCGCGCTGTACATCGGGGTGACGGCCCGGATCGACCGCGCCCCGCGCTGGTCGCGCGACCTGCTGGAGCGCGCCCAGACGCACGAGTGGCGGGACAACTGGACCATCGTCGCCGGGCTGACCGCCGCGGTGCTGGGCCTGTGGCTGATCGTGCTCGCGGCCACCCCGGGCCGGCGCAGTCTGCTGCGGCTGCGCTCGCCGGGCGACGCGATGACCGTCTACATGACCCGGCGCACCGCCGCCTCGTTCCTGCGGCACACCGCGCTGGCCTCCTCGGGCGTGTTGGACGCGCGGGTGCGGATGGGCCGACGCAAGGCGGTGCTGCGGGTGGACTACCACTTCCGCGACCCGGACGACCTGCACGACGAGTTGATCGAACGACTCGAGGAACGCGCGAACGCGCTCACGCTGGCCCGGGTGCCTCGCGTGGATCTGCGCCTTCAGCCCGTGAGCGGGAGGTGAGGCGGGCATGCGTACGGTCTGCAACCGGATCCTGTTGGTCCTCGTCGGACTCGGCCTGATCGCGGGCGGGCTCGCGGTCGCCGCGCGCGGCCGGGGCTGGTATCCCGATCTGGTGCGTACGGCGGACAAGCCGTTCATCACCACGAGTCAGGCCGAGCGGCTGACCGACCACAACTGGTGGTGGTGGGTCGCCTTCGGCGCCCCGGGACTGCTCCTGCTGCTGGCGCTGTGGTGGCTGTTCGCGCAGTTCGGCCGGCGGCCGGTGCGCTCGCTGCGGGTCCGGGACACCACGGACGGGGCCGGCGACGGCCCGTCCGGGCTGGGCACCGGCTTCGGCATGGTGGGCGACGAGGCGGACACGCTGACCGTGTCCGGCAACGCGCTCGCCGACGCGATCGAGGACGACCTGTCCTACGTGGACGGCATCGAACACGTCTCGGCGCATCTGGTCCGCCGTCGGCACGGCCCCACGCTGCGGGTCCTGGTCCGGGCCGAACCCGGCGCCGAACCCCGCGCGTTGCTCGGCTCGGTACGCGACCGGGTGCTGCCCAACGCGCGCGAGGCGGTGGGCCTGTCCACGCTGCCCACGGTGCTGACCCTGCGGACCAGCCGGGGTCTGCCCAAGCGGCACCTGGAGTAGTCCCGGGCGGCGCCGGAAGCAGTTCCGGGCTGCGCCCGGAGCAGGATGGACGAGCGGGCCCGGGACGTGTCCCGGGCCCGTCGGTATCGGGCCCCGGGCTCGGATCCCGGGCCCGGTCGGGTCACAACGAGCGGGCCAGGCCGCCGTCGACCGGGATCATCACGCCGCTCAGGTAGGACGCGGCCGGGGACAGCGTGAACGCGGCCACCCGGCCGAACTCCTCCGGGGTGCCGTAGCGGGCCAGCGGGATGGACTCGGCGTGTCGGGCCCGGGTCCCCTCCGCGTCGCCGCTCAGGTCGTCCAACTCGCGCACCCGGTCGGTGTCGATCCGCCCGGGCAGCAGCCCGAACACCCGGATGCCACGCGGGCCGAGCTCGTCGGCCAGCGTCTTGGCCACCATCGCCAGCCCCGGCCGCAGGCCGTTGGAGACGCCGAGCCCGGGGATCGGCTGGCGCACCGACGACGACAACACGAAGCCGATCGAACCGCCGTCGCCCAGCGCGGAGGCGGTCGCCCGGGCGAGTCGGACCGCGCCCAGGAACACCGATTCGAACGCGTCCCGCCACTGGTCGTCCTCGATCGTGGTGATCGCGCCGGCGGGCGGCCCGCCGACGCTCACGAGCGCGCCGTCGAGCCGCTCGAACCGGGCCAGTGTCGCGGCCACCAGCCGCTCGGCGGTACCGCTGTCCCCGTTGTCGGCGGCGATGCCGAGCGCCTGTTCGGGTCCGCCCAGCGCGGCGACGGCCTCCGCCGCGCGCTTTTCGTCCCGCCCGGTGACCACCACCCGGGCGCCGTCGTCCACCAGCGCGCGGGCGGTGGCGAAGCCGAGGCCGCGGGTGCCGCCGGTGACCAGATATACGCGATCGCGCAGTCCAAGATCCATGCCACCCATCCTGCCCGCTGCCGGCCCCGGCACGGGGTAAATGACAGGTCGTCAGGTCGGCCGGTCGCTACCCTCGGTGGCATGACCGAGCAGATCGACATCGTGCGGGAGTGGATCCGGGGGGCCGACGACGGGGTGACCGTGCTCACCGGTGCGGGCATCTCCACCGACTCCGGCATTCCCGACTATCGGGGCCCGCAGGGCGTGTGGACCAAGGACCCCGACGCGGAGAAGCTGGTCACCTACGGCTACTACATGGGCGACGAGGACATCCGCCGCCGCTCGTGGTTGTTGCGCCGGGACAACCCCGCGCGCCTGGCCGGGCCGAACGCGGGGCACACCGCGCTGGTCGCCCTGGAACGGGCCGGTCGGCTCAACGCGTTGATCACCCAGAACGTGGACGGCCTGCATCGGCGCGCGGGCACCGCCCCGGAGAAGATCATCGAACTGCACGGCACCATGTTTTACGTGGTGTGTACCGACTGCGACGCGCGCACGACCCTGGACGCGGCCCTGGAGCGGGTGGCGATGGGCGAGGACGACCCGCGCTGCGTGCGCTGCGGCGGGATCCAGAAGACCGCGACGATCATGTTCGGTCAGGGGCTGGACCACGGCGTGCTGGAGCGGGCCGCGATCGCCGCGCAGGTCGGTGACGTGTTCCTGGCCATCGGCACCTCGCTCCAGGTCGAGCCCGCCGCGTCGTTGTGCCGGGTGGCGCAGGAGGCGGGCGCCCGGCTGGTGATCGTCAACGCCGGGGAGACGCCCTACGACCGGGTCGCCGACGCGGTGATCCGCGAGCCGATCGGCGAGGTGCTCCCGGAGTTGGTCGAGGGTTTGTGACCCGCCTGCGCCGCCGTGCCCGGGGTGCCGCCGCTCAGATCGTGGCCGGCTCTTCGGACGCGGAGGCGGCCTCCTCGTCCAGCGCGGCCAGTTCGCTTTCGAGCTCCTTGGCCTCGCTGCGCACCAGCTTGACGAACATCGCCACCAGTGCGAACGCGAAGATCCACCACTGCACCGCGTAGGCCAGGTGCGGGCCCAGGTCCTCGTCGTCCGGCTCCGGGATCAGCGCCGGCGCCTTCGCGGCCATCGGGGTCTGCTCGGTGAGTTCGACGTAGCCACCGAGGATCGGGTACGGCAGCTTCGCGGCCAGCTCGAAGCCGGAGATCCGCATCACCAGGCCGTCGGGCAGCTCGAGGTCGCGGATGCCGGAGTCCTTGCGGGTCTCGTCCGGACGCAGCCGGCCGGTCACCGTGACCCGACCGCTCGGCGCCGGCGGCACCTCGGGCCGTTCGCTCGCGGTGGGCGGGTTCTTCACCCAGCCCCGATCGACGAGGAGGGCACGGCCGTCGGCGGTGATCAGCGGGGTGACCACGTAGAAACCGGGCACGCCGTCCTGCGACCGGTTGCGCGCGAGCATCTCGTGCTCGGTGTCGTACATGCCGGTCACCGTGACCCGGCGCCACTGGAGATCGCCGGGCAACTTGCGGCCCACGGCGAGGATCGACTCCGCGGGCACCGGCTCGCGCTCGATGTTGGCACTGATCAGGTCGTTGTGCGCGACCTTGTGCTCGTGCCGGTGGAACTGCCAGAAACCGAGCTCGACCATGATCGGGACCAGCACGAGGACGAGCAGCGCCATCGCGATCCAGCGCGGGGTCAGCAGGAAGCGGTACACCCGAGCACGGTACCCCTCGCCGTGCCCGGTGTGTCCCGCCGGGTGCGGGGGGGCGACACGCGGTGCGGTGCCGCGTGCGGCGGGTCGGGCGCCGCCGGGTGTCGCCGGCCGTCGCGGGGCGCGGCCGGCCTCGCGAGCGGCAGGGGTGCCGCGTGTCGACCCGTCCGGGACCCGGCCGAGAACCCGATACCGGTCGTGCCGCCCCGCTTTCCGGGTCGGCAGCCGGCCGGTCGGTCCCGCCGATAGGCTTCCGGCACGCCGTCTCCCGGTCCATCGCCCGCGACTCCCGGTAGACCGGGTGCGGACGCGGCATCGATTCACCCCGTGCGGGGAGTCGGCCGGCCTCGGGAGTCACACAGCCTCGGGAGTCACACAGCATGGAAGGTCCGTCGCGCGATCCGGTGCCCGGTCGACGCGGTACCGCCGGTCACTGGTTCGGGCTCATCGGGCTCGCCGTCCTCCCGTTCGTCTCGATCGGGTTGCTGGCCTGGGTCCCCCCGCTCGTGTCGGGCGTGCGCACCCGCAGGCGCTGGGACTGGGTGATCCTCACCGGCGTGGCGGTCGGCGTGGTCCTGGCCTTCGTGTGCCTGGTCGTGGGCAGCGAGTCGGATGACGAGAAGCGCGCACGCGAGGCGGTGGGTGGGCCCGAACCGCAGACGATCCTGGACGACGTCGGGACGATCATGCTGCTCGTGCTGATGGTCGCGGTGCCGGTCTGGTGGTGTGTCAGGTCGGCCCGCTGGGCCAAGGCGATGCGCGTGCACCAGCCGCATGCGCAGGCCGGATACGCGCCGTGGCAGCAGGCACCCGTCGGGCCGCTTCCGCACCCGCTTCCGCACCCGCAGCCGATGCCCTACCGCCCGGCCCCGCCGCCGCAGACCCCGCCGGGCTATCCGCGAACCGGCCCGGCCGCCGGGCCCGCCGACCAGCGCGGGCCGGTCGCTCCGCCGGCCGCGGCCGGCCCGCCGCCGTCGGACGATCCCGCCGCACGGGCCCGGGCCCGGTTGCAGGGACTGAGCGAACGGCTGCGCGAACAGGACGGTGGCGGCAACCCCGGAGGATCCCGATGAGCATTCCCGGACGTGTGATCGCGGGCCGCTACGAACTGTCCGCGGCGATCGGCCGCGGCGGCATGGGTCAGGTCTGGAAGGCATACGACCAGACTTTGCAGCGGCGGGTCGCGGTCAAGCTGCTGCGCACCGACCTGGTGGACGCCGCCGGTGACCGAGGCGCGATGGAACGGCGCTTCCTGCGCGAGTGCCGGGTCACCGCGGGCATCGATCACCCGGGCCTGGTCACCGTGTTCGACGGCGGCACCGACGAGGGCGACCTGTACCTGGTGATGCAACTCCTGGACGGTTGCGACCTGGCCGACCTGATCGCCGAGAACCAACCGGTGCCGTGGGAGTGGGCGGTCGCGGTGGCCGCGCAGATCTGTTCGGTGCTGGCCGCGGTGCACGCGGTGCCGGTCGTGCACCGCGACCTCAAGCCGCGCAACGTGATGGTCCGCCGGGACGGCACGGTCAAGGTGCTCGATCTGGGTGTGGCCGCGGTGCTCGACCCGGAGTCGACCAAGCTGACCACGACCGGTGCGATGCCGGGCTCGCCCGCGTACATGGCGCCCGAGCAGATGAACGGCATCGTCGAACCGCGCACCGACCTGTACGCGCTCGGCTGCCTGCTCTACGAAATGCTGGCCGGGCAGGCGCCGTTCGCCGGGCCGACGATGGCCTCGGTGATGCTCGGCCACCTCAACGGCACCCCGGAGCCGCTCGGCGCACGACGCCCGGACATTCCCGCCGGGCTGGACCGGCTCGTGCTGCACCTGCTGGGCAAGCAGCCCGATCAGCGGCCCGCGAACGCGCAGGAGGTCTACCGGTTGCTGGTGCCGCTGCTGCCCGTGGGCAACGGCGACGCGCTGGCGCCGACCGCGCCGATGGACCCGACCCGCCCGCTGCGCTTCCCGGCCGCACCGCAGCCGCTGCCGGGCCTGCCCGGGCCGGTGCGCGCGGCGGTGCCCGACCGGCCGGCGCCGCCGTGGGCGATGAGCGCCGGCCCCGCCGCGCACCCGCCCCGCCCGGATCCGGACTGGGCCGCGGTGCCCTCCGCCGCGCCGCCCGTGCCGGATGTGCGCAGCGCGCTCGACGAGGCCAACCGGCTGCTCGGCGAGGGCGCGCTGACCCAGGCCGTGGATGTGCTCGGCGCGGCCCTGCCGGTGGCCATCGCCCGGCACGGTGAACACGACCCGCTCGTCCTCGGGTTGCGCCAGGCGCTCGCCGACACGTTGTTGGCGGACCGTCAGTTCCGGCGCGCGCTCCCGGAGTTGCAGTACATCGCGGGCGTGTTCGCGGCATCCGGCGGGCCGCTCGACGCGGAGGCGATGGAGTACGGCCGACAGGTCGCGGCGTGCCTGGAGGAATTGGGCGAACTGCCCGCCGCGCTCGGCGAGTACCGACGGCTGCTGGACCTGCATCGGCGGGTGCCCGATGCCGACGTGTACCAGGGGTTCGACCTGCGCGAGCGGATCGGGTTGTTGCTCGCCGCGCTGGGCGACCCCTACCAGTCCGAGCGGGTGCTGGTGCCGCTGCTCGCCGAACAGGAGCACCGCCTGGGCCCGCAACACCCCCGGGTGGCCGCGCTGCGCCAACACCTGGCCCGCATCCACGGTGTGACCGGCTACCGCCGCCGGTGACGCCGCGGGCGGGACGCCCGCGGCGGGTCGACGCGTCGTGCGCCCGCGACCGAGGCGCGGAGCCGCCTGGCCGGCGGCTCGGACTCCGCCGAGGTCGCGCAGGACCGCAACGGCCGACCGCCGCGCGGCCGGTGGGGTGAATCGGGCGAAGGGCCGTGCCGTGGGTCGAGCCGGGCGGAGCCGCGCATTTTCTGCCACTTGTCGAGGCCGTGGTCTTCCGCCGGGGGCCGCCATGGGCGACCGTGGAGACATCGACGCGCGCGAAGGGGTGACGTGGCGATGGAACTGCCCGAGGTGTCCCTGCCCTGGTTTGTACTCGGTGTTGCCGGCGCGGTGCTGTCCCTGGCCCTGCCGTGGTTCCAGACCCGGACGCATCGCCGGGCGCGCGCACTCGACTTCGACGAGTCGCGCTATGCCACCACGCCCGGCACCGTCTTCCGGGTCCCGATCACACCGCTGAAGGTGTACGCGGAGCCGGTCGCGGCGCGCGCGGTCGGCCTGCCGCTCGGCGCGGTCGGTGCGGTGTTGTTCCTGGTGTTCGGCCTGTGGCCGTCGATGCTGACCTGGTCGGTGTGCGGCGGGGTGACCATCCTGCTCACTCCCGTGCGGCGTGCGCTGGGTTTGCGGGTGACCCACCGGATCGCCCGGGACGTGTCGTTTCGCAACGGGCCGCTGCGCGATCGGGACGGCACGGTGATCGCCGAGCAGACCTGGCCGCAGGTGGTGCGCACCTGGTACCGGCACGAGTACCGGGATCGGCCGCCGGGCGAGGACGATCTCTCGGTGGCCGTGCTCGGCAAGTTCTGGTGGTTGGCCGGGCATCTGCTGTGCTGGCCGGTGACGTTGCCGGGCACCCAGATCGTGCAGACCGCGATGTGCCAGAACCCGGCCTGGGCGCTGGGACATGTGGGCGACGACGCGGGCGCGCCGTGGCTGGCGGACCTGGGCGACGCCCGAACCCCCGGTCGCCGCGACGCGCACGGACAGGCCCGGCAGACCGCCCCGGACGGGTGACGCCCGCACGGGTGACCACATGCCCACCCGATCGTTGGGCCGGGTGTGACGCGAAATGTCTCCATGGTCCGGATCGCGGCGGCGTCCTTCGCCGGCACGTCGATCGAGTTCTACGATTTCTTCGTCTACGGCACGGCCGCGGCTCTGGTGCTCGGACCGCTGTTCTTTCCCGACTTCTCGCCGATCGCGGGCACCCTCGCGGCATTCGCCACGTACGCGGTCGGGTTCGTCTCGCGACCGCTGGGTTCGGTGTTGTTCGGCCGGCTGGGCGACCGGCGCGGGCGGCGTCCGGTTCTGGTCGGCTCACTGCTGCTGACCGGCATCGCGACCGTGCTGGTCGGGTTGTTGCCCACCTACGACCGGATCGGTCCGGCCGCGCCGATCCTGCTCGTGCTGCTGCGCTTCTGCCAGGGGCTGGGCGTCGGCGGTGAATGGGGCGGTGCGGTGCTGCTGGCGGCCGAGCACGCGCCCCCGGGACGCCGTGCGCTGTGGGGCAGCTTCCCGCAGGCCGGCCCCGCGATCGGGTTCCTGCTCGCCAACGGCATCATGCTGACCCTGTCGGGCGCGCTGAGCGACGCACAGTTCCAGTCCTGGGGCTGGCGGGTGCCGTTCCTGTTCGCCGGCGTGCTCGCGGCCGGCGGACTGCTGCTGCGCGCCTCGATCGAGGAGACCCCGGCGTTCGTCGAACTGGCCGCCGCGAACGGGCTTTCGGCGAGCCCGTTCACCGAGGTGGTGCGCGGGCACTGGCGGCTGATCCTGCTCGTCGCCGGGGCGCTGACCTGCGGCTACGTGGGGTTCTATCTGACCACGACCTGGTCGTTGCACTACGCCACCGACAAGCTGGCGGTCGGGCGCACCACGATGCTCGCGTGCATCATGGTCGCCGTGGTCGGCAAGGCCGTGGCCACGCCGCTGTTCGCGCTGCTGGGCGACCGGTACGGGCGCAAGCCGCTGTGCGTGGCGGGGTGTGCGGCGATGGGGTTGTGGGCGTTCCCGATGCTGGGGCTGCTGGCCACCGGTGAGCCGGTGTGCATGACGCTGGCCTGCCTGGGCACGCTGATCGCCTTCATCACGATGTTCTCGGTGGTCGGCACCTACCTGTCCGAACTGTTCGAGCCGCGCGTGCGGTGCACCGGCGCGTCCACCGCGTACAACCTGGGCGGTGTGTTCGGCGGTGCGCTGACCCCGATCGTGGCCACCGAACTGGCCCGGGGCGAGGGCACCCCGTGGAGTGTCGCGGCCTATCTCGCGGCGGCCGCGGTGCTCAGCGTGGCGTGCTTCACCGCGTTGCCGGAGACCCGCGCGGTGCCGGCCTGGGAGGGACAACCGGCCACCGCGTGATCTTCCCTCGGCAACCGTTGTGGGCCAGGCTGCGGCCATGGATGCGAACGACCCCGAACAGGCCCGCACACGACGCGCGCACCACGTCCGGATCGCCGAGCGGCTGCTCGCGGCGGTGAGCGCGGGCGACCGGAGCGCCCAGGTGGCCTGCTACCACCCGGACGTCGTGCTCGAATTCCCCTACGCCGACCCGCCGGTGCGGATCGAGGGCAAGGCGGCGGTGGACGCTTATCTGGAGGTCGCGCTCGGCATCTTCGAGCTGCGCCTGACGGTGACCCGGGTCCACGGCTGCGTGGACCCGGACACCGTGATCGTGGAGTTCACCGGTGAGGGTCGGGCCAGGCCCACCGACCGCGCCTACGCGAACACCTACATCGCGGTGCTGGCCTTCCGGGACGGCCTGGTGGTCGGCCAGCGCGAGTTCTACAACCCGGTGCCGGCCGCTCAGGCCTTGACCGCGACGCCCGCCAGCTGAGGCAGCTTCACCGCGGGGTCGCCGAGCCGGCCCTCGGGGCCCCACACGTCCACCGGGACCAGGCGGGCGGGCAGCAGTTCCAGGCCGCCGAAGATGGCCAGGATCCCGTCGTGCGAACGGGCGTGCATCTGCTGCACGTTGGACGAGTACTCGCTGAGCGCGCGGTCCATCCCGGCCGGGCGCTCCTCGCTGCGGTGCGCGTGCGAGAGGGCGAGGTGGCTGCCGGGCACGGTCGCGTCCATGTACTGGCGCACCACACCCGGCGGGTCCGCCTCGTCCGGCAGGAAGTGCAGCACCGACACGATCAGCACGCCGACCGGCTGGGAGAAGTCGATCAGCTTGCGCACCTCGGGCGAGTCGATCACCTTGGCCGGATCGGTCAGGTCGGCGCCGACCACGGTCGCGTTCGGGTTGTTCGCGAGCAGGGCCTGGCTGTGCGCGACCGCGACCGGATCGTTGTCCACGTAGACCACCCGCGCGTCCGGATCGGCCTTGTGCGCGATCTCGTGCACGTTGCCCACCGTCGGGATGCCCGAGCCCAGGTCCAGGAACTGCCGGATGCCCAGGTCCAGCAGGTGGTGTACGGCCCGGGTGAGGAACACCCGGTTCCCGCGCAGCACGTCGCGCAGCTCGGGCATCGCCTGGGTGACCAGTTCGGCGGCCTCGCGGTCGACCGCGAAGTTGTGCGCGCCGCCGAGCGCGTAGTCGTAGACGCGGGCCACGCTGGCGCGCGTGATGTCGATGTGCTCTGGAGCCCAGTCCGGTCGAGTCATGGCTCGGACTCTAAAGCGTGTCGATCGAATTCACCGGAAAAATCGCCGGCCCGACGGTTGGCAGCCCTGTGCAAGGCGTCACACCCGCACGGATGCCGCGGCGCTCCCGGCATCGACGGGATCGGAACGAAACGTTCCGGTCCCCGGACGCCGGGAGCGCCGCGTGCCGGGCGCGGTTACGGCTTGATGCCCGCCGCGCCCACGAACGCCGGACACTTGTCCGCGCCGACCGGGATGTCCTCGGGCGCCAGCGGTGCCCACACCTGGTCGACCCGGGGTCCCACCTTCGCCGCGATCGGGGCCAGCGCCGCGAGGTCGAAGCCGTACAGCTTCGCCGCGTTGCCGCCGACCATGGCCGCGACCTCGACCGGGTCGATGCCGTTGTAGGTCAGCTGGAGCGCCTCGCGGCTGAACGGATGGCTGGCCTCCTTGTGCGGGTAGTCGCTGCCCCACATGATCCGGTCCACGCCCACCTGGTAGCGCAGCTTGGCCTCGGCCGGGCGCTGGAAGCTGGCCCCGACGTGGCACTGCCGGGCCCAGTACTCGCTGGGCTTGAGCTCCATCCGGCCCACCAGCGCACTGCCCCACTCGTACTCCTGGGAGCCGACCGCGGTGCTCATCCGGTGCCAGTAGTAGTCCAGCCGGCGGGTCTCCTCCGGGATCCAGGCGGTGCCCTGCTCGGTGAAGACGAACTGGAGTCCCGGGTGGCGATCCATCGCGCCGGAGACCACCAGGTGGGTGAACGCGCGGTGTGCCCACCAGGACACCTCGGTCAGGAACACCACCTTGTCCACGTCGGTGTCCCCGGCCGGCGGCGCGGCCGAGCCGGTGTGGTGGTTCACCGGCATGCCCAACTCCTCGCACACCCGCCACAGCGGCTCGTAGTGCGCGTAGTCGAACATCGGCACCAGGCCCGAGCCGGGCGGGGTGCCGGGCAGCAGCACGCCGCCGGTGAGACCGGCCTCCTTGGCCCAGCGGATCTCCTCCACCGCCGCCGGGATGTCGTGCAGCATGATCTGCACGATGCCCGCCCGGCGTCCGGGCGTCGCCGCGCAGAAGTCGACCATCCAGCGGTTGTGCGCCTTCAGTCCCTCCCAACGCAGCGCCAGGTCGCCCGCGTTCGCGGCCGGCGGCTGATCGGTGAGCGAGGGTTTGGGAAAGAACGGCGGCACGGTGTTGGGAAAGATCACCTCGGCCACCACCCCGTCCGCTTCGAGGTCGCGCATGCGGCGGTCGGAGTCCCAGTTGCGCGGACCCAGATCGCCCTTGAGGTCCTCGTAGGGAATCTCGTAGCCGCTCACCCACGCGTCGAACTCGGCGTGCAGGCGTGCGGGCAGGTAGTCGCGATAGCCGTGGATCTCGCCGCCGCCGTGGCAGTCGGCCGAGATCACCGTGTACCGCTCGGGGTGATCGCCCGTCGGGGGGCCGCTCGGGACGGGGAGCGGGGTGGTGCTGTCAGTCATGGGGGATCAGACCTCCAGGGCTTCCGCGTTGGGGTTGATCGCGGCGCCCGTGTCGTGTCCGGTGAGCCAGTGCCGGCCGATCTCGGCGGCGGCTGCCCACTTGGTCGTCAGGTCCTTCGCCGACCCGTCCTCGTTCACCTGACCGAGTGTCGCGGGGGTGACCCCGACCCGCTCGGCGTGCGGCTGGAGGGCGGCCAGGTCGAAGCCGTACACGTCCGCGACCGCCTCGCCGAGCATCACGCGCGTCTCGGCGATGGGCACGTCGGAGAACGTCTTGCGCAGGATGTTGAGCGTCTCGGGCCAGGTGCCCTCGGGGTGCGGGAAATCGTTACCCCAGCAGATGTTGCCGACACCGATCTCGTAGCGCATCCCGATCTCGCGCCGCTTGGTGTTGGACGCGCCGATGAAGCAGTTGCGGTCGAAATACTCGCTCGGAAGCAGCTTGATCTCCTCGAACCCGGCCAACTTGGCCGCGCCGCGCGAGCCCAGCAGCAGTCGGTCGGTGAACCACAGCAGGTTGCCCACCCACCAGCAACCCGCCTCGGTCACCCCGAACCGCAGCCGCGGGAAGCGCTCGAACACGCCGGACCACAGCAGGAACCACAGCGGCCGGGAGGGCCACCAGGTGACCTCGGTGACGTAGATGCCCAGGTGGTTCCCGTATGCCTCGCGGTCGGCCGGCCCCGAGTGGGTGACCACCGGGAGCTCCAGGTCCTCGCACAGCGCCCACACCGGGTCGTACTTGCGGTCGTGGTAGGGCGTCTGGTTCATCCACATCGCCGGGATCATCACCGCGCCCAGGCCGTCCGCCTTGATCCGGCGGATCTCCGCGAGCACGTCCTCGATCGCCGCGGTGATCGGGATCAGCGCGACCCCGCGCCGCCGCTCCGGGCTGGTCTTGCACAGCTCGGCCAGCCAGCGGTTGTGCGCCTGCGCGCCGGCCAGGCCCAGTTCGGGATCCATGTCGCCGGACAGGCCCAGGCCCGCGCCGAACGGCACGCACGTGCGCGACTCGACCGCGTCGGCGTCCGGGAAGATCACCTCGCCGACCACGCCGTCCTTGTCCAACTCCAGGTCGCGCCGGTCCACCTCCCAACCGCTGCGCAGCACCTCCTCGTTGGTCTCGAACCAGTTCGCCGCGAAGTCCTCGTTGCGCACGCCCAGGTCGGTGATCGCCTTGAGCTGCGCCTCGCGCTCGGACATGAACTGGTCGAACGCGCCGTGGTGCTTGGTGGCGAGGTAGTCGCGGTACAGCTCGGTCGGCAGCCCGGCGTGGGTGTCCGAGGAGATGATCGTGTAGGGGGTGGTGAGTTCGTCGGGCCCGGTGGGCCTGTTCCGCTCGGTGTGCTCAGTCATCGTCACTCACTTGTCCAGCACGAAGGTTTCGAGGTACGAGGGGTTGCTGCGGGCGAGCATGCTCTGCGACCGCGCGGTGATCTGTCCGTCGCTGTGCTCACTGGCGGGCAGGATCCAGAACCGGTTCTCCCGGATGCCGTCGAGCACGTCGGCCGCGACCGACTCGACCGGGGTGAACTCGATCTCCTGCCCCGCGTCGCGCATCGCCTTCTCCCACGCGTCGAGCGTGTTGTACGGCGTCTTGCGCGGCACGGACTTGGCGAACCGCTCGGGCCGGTTGCGGTAGGACTCCCACAGGCCGGTGCGCAACATCTTGGGTCCGGGGAACAGCACGGACGCGCCGATTCGGGCGTGCACCTGGCCCAGTTGCGCGTACAGCGCCTCGGTCATCGTCACCACCGCGGCCTTGGTGGTGGCGTACACCGACGCGTTCGGCAGCGGCGCGATGCCGCCGTCGCCGGAGGAGGTGTTCACGATGTGCCCGGGCGTGTTCTGCGCGAGCATCCGCGGTACGAACGCCTGGATGCCGTTGAAGACGCCGAACACGTTGACGGCGAAGCACCAGTCCCAGTCCTTGGGATCGTGCTCCCACATCTTGCCCTCGGAGCCCGAGCCGATCCCGGCGTTGTTGCACAACACGTCCACCGCGCCGAAGTGCTCGAACGCGGCATCGGCCAGCCCGAACACCGATTCGCGCACCGACACGTCCACGACGTGCCCGATCGCGTCGCCGCCCGCGTCGGTGATCCGCGCGACGGCCTTGTCCAGCGCGCCCTGCTCGATGTCGCCGAGCACGACCTTCATGCCCTCGGCGCTGAACCGCTCGGCCATCGCGAGCCCGATACCGCTCGCGGCACCGGTGACGACGGCGACTCTGCCGTCGAATTCCTGGAGCATGTGTCCCGATCCCTTGCTGTCGTCGCTGCCGTGCCTGTCCTGCGTGGTGTGCCTGGTGTGCCTGGTGTGCTCGGCGGGCGTGGCGTCCTTGCCCTGCCCGCCGGCGAGCTACTTCGCGGGCGGCGGGTCGTCGGTGATCTGCTGCACGTCGTCGTAGCGCTGGTGGATGTACGGCAACACCAGATCGGCCTTGACGTGCTCGGCGACGAAGCCCTGCTGGTCCGAGGTGCGCTCGCTGAGCGTGATCGAGATCAGCTTGCGCACCGGCAGGTCGGCGACCGGGTCGAAGTCCGAGTCGCGCAGGATCACCTCGCCGTCCAGGCGGTGTGCGCTGCGGGTGCGCTCGTTGCGGGTGACGTGCACCAGCATCGGGTCGGCGTCGAAGCCGTCGCCGTCCACGGCGGGCAGGAACTTGTAGTAGAAGCTCAGCGTCTGTCGCGGCTCCGGCGTGGCCAGTTCCTCGACCACCGTGCCGCGCACCTCGACGTAGGTGACGCCCATCCGGTTCACGGTGGCCACGATCCGGTCGCCGTCCCGCTCGACCTTGACGTCGGCCAGCTTCTTCGGCTCGCCGAACACCTCGCGACCGCCGATCACCGCGCGCTCGGTGGTCATCGGCATGGTGAGCGTGTAGTCGCCCTCGATGTCGCCGTGCTTGCAGCGGACCGCGACCGCGCCCGCGCCGAGCGGGTGGCCGTTGATGTCGCAGGCGGAGATGTTCACCCGGACCAGCGGTCGGTCCGCGGGGACCAGCGGCGGCGGCAGGATGGCCGCGATCACCTCGGGGTCGGTCTCCCAGATCGCCATCACGCCGGTGGACCAGATCTCCGGGAGGCTGGACCGTTCCCGGGAGGACTTCTTCAGCGTCTCCGCCGGTCGGGCTCCGTACCGAATGCGTGCCACGTACCTCACCTCTTCCGCTCGTGCGAGGGCTGCGCGCGGACCGATTCCCCGGTCCCGTGCGCGGTGGTGCCGGTTGCTCTGTAACACTGTTACACCGGTGGGTCGGCGAGGTAAAGACCTGCGGCGTGGTTGCCCGTGTATCGGGCGGACCCGTTCGGACGCGAGAATGGGACGTGATGGACAGGATCACGCGAGACACCGTGCTCGACACCGCCATGCGTCTCGTCATGGAATCCGGTATCGAGAACCTCAGCATGCGCAAACTGGCCGCCGAGTTGGGCGTCGCCGTCACCTCGATCTACTGGCACGTGGGCAACCGCGACGTGCTGGTGGACCAACTGGTGGACCGGGTGATCGCGGACATGGGCGCGATCTCGGTGGACGGGAGCACGCCGGTCGAGCGGGTGGTGTCGATCGCTCGATCGTGTCGGCGGATGATCCTGGACCGACCGCACCTGGTCGGCCTGGTCCGCGAACGCGGCCTGGAATCGCTGATGATGTTGCCCGCCCGCAAGGCGCTGGTGCACGAGATGACGGCGGCCGGCCTGCGCGGCGCCCGGGCGGGCGAGGCGGTCCAGGCGGTGCAGTACCAGATCGCCGGCTTCGTGATGCTGGAACGCGCCCTGGAGAACAGCGCCGCCGAACCGCCGGCGGTGGATCACTGGCGCGGCGAATTGGCGCTGGAGGATCCGGAACTGGCGGCGAGCCTGAGCAACGTCACCGACGGTGATCGGCTGTTCGTGCTGTCGGTGCGGGCGTTGGTGGAATCCCTGCTGGGCTGAGGTCTCGGCGTTCGATCAGGGCACGCGTGGTGGTGCGCCGGCGAGGATGCGGCGCCAGGCGGCGGGGGACAGGGCGTCCTGGGCCTGCCGGGCGTCGATCCGGGCCAGGACGTGGGCGGGAGCGGCCAGCAGGGCGGTGGTCCGCAGGAGCGAGCCGCCGATCCGGCGCGGTTCGCGGCGCAGGCTCAGGGTCTCCTCGACCGCGTCCCGGTACGGACTCCGGCGCAGCACGATCCGGAGCAGTTCGCGCCCGGCCCGGCGCCGGCCCGCCCGCGCGGCGCTCGCCAGCGCGCCGGGGGCCTGCCGGGTGCGCACGTCCGGGCGGCCCCACGGCAGCGAGGCCGGCGCCTCGCCTCGGGAGACCGCGATCAGCGCCGCGACCAGGTCGGTGCCGCTGGCCGCGGCATTGCCCGGCTCGGTCAGATGGGGGCGTACGTCGAGCCAGGCCGGTCCGTGCGCGGTCCGCACCGCGTCCAGCGACAGGGCGCCGTGCCAGCCGAGATGGCCGCCGAGCATCGCGACCTGCTCGCGTACCTCGGGAAGCACCAGGCTGCGCTTGACCGCGGTCCCGTGCAGATGTTCGTACGCGTGCACCACGACCAGTCGACCGTGCTCGAAGACCGCCTGGGCGGACAGGACCGGGCCCACGGCGGGCTCCTGGACCAGCACGCCCGCGCCGTCCAGGAACGCCCCGTCCTGCTCCAACGTGTCGGCCAGCCGCAGCAGTTGCTCGCGCCGCTCGACCCGGTACACCGCCGGCAGGGCTTTCACGTACAACGGCGGATCGGCGACCTGGCGCAACTCCTCGGCGGTGTGCACCACCACCGTCCCGGCCGGCTGCGGCATCCCGATCTCGGTCAGCGTGCTCGCCGCCGAGGTCCGATCGGCGACCCGGCGCAGCGCCGCGAACGGCGGTACGGCCAGGGCCACACCGTGCGCGGTGACGCGATCCGGTTCGCGGGCGAGCACCGCGACGTGCGCGTTGGTGGCCAGCAGCACCTCGTGCGGCTCGGCGCGCAGCACCGCCTCGGTCCGGGCCAGCCACGCCCACGGATCCGCGCCGAAGGCGGGCACCTCGTGCACCGCGACCACCGATCGCGGGCGGCCGAAAGCCGGCCGACCGGGCGGCGCGAGCACCGCCACGTCCTGCCCTGATCGCCCGATCGCCATCGCGATCTGACGTGACGTCACCCCGAAGCCGTCCCCTAGCAGCACGCGCACGGGGGTCATCCTGGCACGAACGTGTGTCCGTGCTCACCTCGCGCCCGATGCCGGTTCGATTAGAATCGCGCCCATGCACCGCCCGGACCCCGCCACCGCGTCGACGTCGCTGTTCGCGACGTTGCTCGCGCTGGTCGGCTTCGGGCTGTTCGTGGACGGGGCACTGCCCGGACTGGTCGCCGTCGCGGTGACCGTGGTGCTCGCGCTGGCCTGCGGCGCCGTCTCGTGGTCGCCGTCCGGCGAGCGGGCGCGGGTGCGTGGTGCGGTGTTGCGCGATCAGGCGGATCGGCTGGCCTTCCTGCCGTCGCGTGATCCCGACGGGCCGGGGCGATCGCGGCCGAGAGCACCGGGAACGGGCCCGGCGGCCTGCTGACTTCGCCGTTGCTCCGACGGGTCGGCACGATTCTTGCTCCGACGGTTTGATGCGACTGTTGTGCCGATGGTTCGGGACGACTGTTGTGTCGAAGGTTCGGCGCACTTCTTGTGCCGAGGATGCGATGCGATTTCGTGCCGATGGTTCCGGTGGTGCGATGCGATTTCGTGCCGACGGTTCCGACGGTCCGGGTCCGACTTCGTGCCGACGGTTCCGACGGTTCGGTGCGACTCGTGCTCCGAAGGTTCGGCACGCCGCCTGACGCAGCCCTGATTCCCGCGTCACGGAAGGCCCTTCCCATGTTCGGCATCCCCGTTCTCGGCGTCGCGCACGACGTCCTGCTCACCCTCGCGGACGCGCTCGCGCCGCTGCTCGGCACCGGTTCGGTGGCCGGCGCCGTGGTCGTGTTCACCGCGTGCGTGCGACTGGTCATCGTCCCGCTCGGTTACGCCCAGGCCCGGGCCGAGGTGGCCCGCGCCCGGCTCGCCCCGCAGGTCCGCCGCTTGCGCGCCAGGCACGCCGAGGATCCGCAGCGGCTCGCGCGGGAACTGGCCGCGCTGCACCGGCAGTCCGGCACCTCGATGTTCGCCGGCATCCTGCCGGCGCTGGCCGGTCTGCCGTTTCTGTTCCTGACGTACCGTCTGTTCAGCGGTGACCGGGCCCTGTTGGAGCACACGCTGGCCGGCGCGCCGCTGGGCATGCACCCGGTGGCCGGGCTCGGTGGACCGCACACGCTCGTGCTCGTCGGCCTGTCGGCACTGCTCGCGGGTGTGGCGTACGTGCAACACCGCGCCGCCGCCGCCGTCCCGCACGCCCCCGCACTGGTGCGGTGGATGCCGTTCGGCACGGTGCTCACCGCGGCCTTCGTGCCGCTCGCGGCCGGCCTGTACCTGCTCACGAGCACCGCGTGGACCACCGTCGAACGCCCGTTGCTGCGCGGGTTGGCCACCCGCCGGGCGGATCGCGTCGTACCCGGGCACTAGCGTTTCGCGCAGTCGTTTCGCGCAGTGACGACGTGAATCTGATCCGAGATCGGAAAAGAGCACCCCATGGCTACGAACAAGTTCGGCGCGACCTGTGCCACGTGCACGACCTACGTCAAGGCCGGCGACGGCCTGTTGGTGCGCAACGACGGCAAGTGGGTGACCTATTGCGCGACGTGCGGCGAGCCCAAGCCCGCCGCGCCACCACGGGGCAACCACGACGGCTGGCATCGCGGGCCGATGGCCGCCTTCGACGTGGAGACGTCCGGCGTGGACCCGCGCACGGACTTCATCGTCACCGCCGCCCTCGTGGACTCGGCCGGCAACCGGCGGTCCTGGCTGCTCGACCCGGGCGAGCGGGAGATCCCGGCCGAGGCGACCGCGATCCACGGGATCGGCACCGAGCGGGCCCGGGCCGAAGGACGCCAACCGGCCCTGTGCCTGGCCGAGATCGGCACCGCGATGGCCGAATACCTCGCGGCGGGCACGCCGATCGCGATCTACAACGCACCGTTCGACCTGACCATGCTGCAAACCGAGCTGCATCGGCACAACCTGCCGCAACTCCCGTACACCGCACCGATCATCGATCCGCTGGTGATCGACAAGCAACTGGACCGCTACCGCCGGGGCAAGCGCACGCTGGCCGCCACCAGTGCGTTCTACGAGGTGGTGCTGACCGACGCGCACACCGCCGACGGCGATGCGCTCGCATGTCTGTTGCTCGCCCAGGATCTGGGCGCGCGATTCCCGGAGTTGGCCGCCGACTCGCTGGATGTGCTGCACGAGAAGCAGGCCCGCTGGTACGCGGAGCAGGCGGCTTCGCTCCAGCAGTACTTCGACCGCCGGAACCCGGACGGCGGCGCGGTGGTCGACCCGAACTGGCCGGTGATTCCCGGCGGTCCGGACGGTCCGGGCTCGCCGAGCCTGCCCGGCACCTCGACCGGGTCGAGCGCGTGGCGACCGGACGCGGAGCAGGGCGGGGCGCGGGAACGATCCGGGTCGAGCGCGTGGCAGCCGCAGGACGAGCGGGAGCGGTCGGGGTCGAGCGCGTGGCGGCCGGAGGCGGGGGCGTAGGCGTGGGCCGCGGGGCGTAGACGGTTTCGGTCGCGGTGGCGGCGGGTTCGTGGTGAGGGCGGTGCGGCGGCCGTCCTCGGGTGCGGCCTCAGGGGCGCGCGGTTTCGGTGGTTCGTGGCCTCGGTGGCGCGCGCGGACTTGGCGGCACGCGGCCTTGGCGGTACCCGGCCTCGGTGGCTCACGGCTTCAATGGCTCACGCTTCAGTGGTTGACGGCTTCAGTGGCTCATGGCCTGAGCGGTTCGCGGCAAGGGTGGCCAGGCGGCCGTCGATCAGCTCCAACGCCCGGTCCGCGTGCGGGAGATGGCTGTGATCGTGGGTGACCAGGACGGTGGCCGTGCCGTCGGCCCGGGTCAGCTCGGCGAGCAACGCCACGATCGCGGCGCCGCGTTCGTGGTCGAGGGCGCTGGTGGGCTCGTCGACCAGGAGCACGCTCGGCTCGTTCATCAGGGCCCGGGCGATGTTCACGCGTTGCCGCTGGCCGCCGGAGAGCCGCTGCGGCCGGTGCTCGGCGTGCTCCGCGAGGCCGACCCGGTCGAGCAGGTCCAGCGCCCGGCCGCGGGCTCGGCGGGGACTGCGCCCGGCCAGGTGCGCCATCACCTGGAGCTGCTCGACGCAGGTCAACGACGCGAGCAGGTTCGGCTGTTGGAACACGATCCCGATCGTGGTCCGGCGCAACCGGGCGCGCTCGGCGCCGGACAGCGCCGCGGCGTCCCGACCGGCGATCGCCACCCTGCCGGAGTCCGGCCGGGTCAGCGTCGCGGCGACGGCCAGCAGACTGGACTTGCCGGACCCGGACGGCCCGACCACGGCGGTCAGCGTGCCGGGCGGCACGAACAGCGAGACCCGATCCAGGGCGGTCACCCGGGAGTCGCCGTCGGGATAGGTGAGGGTGACGTCGGCGAGTTCCAGACCGGGGGACGGGCGCATCGGATGCCTCTCGGGTTCGCCGGTGCCGGCTGTGGAGACGGATGGGGTTCCGTGGGTCGGGTGGGTCGCCGGCTCGGACGCGGCGGTGTGGCGCGGCGCGGGCCGGCCGTGCGCGGTGGGCCGCTCGGCTCCGGACCGGGTCGTACGGCTCATCGGGTGCCGCTCAGCGCGGTGTGCGGGTCGACGGCGGTCACCCGACGGATGGCGAGCGCGGCACCGACCATGCCGAGCAGGATCAGTACGGCCGCCGGGAGCAGCGTGGTCGACGTGTCCACCACGAACGGCACGCCCGCCGGCGCGACGGCGCCGAACAGCGCGGCCGCCCCGGTACCCAGGGCGGTTCCCACCAGCAGCACCACGAACGCCTGGCCGAGTGCGTCCCGGAGCAGATAGCCGGTGGGCGCGCCGAGCGCCTTGAGTACCGCGACGTCGCCGGCCCGCTGGATGGTCCACACCGTGAAGAACGCGCCGACCACGAGCGCCGAGATCGCGAACAGAAACCCGCGCATCAGTTGCAGCGACCCGTTCTCGGCGGTGAACGAGCCGATCGCGCGCCGGGCGTCGCCGATCGAGGTGGTGCGGGTGCCGATCGCGCGGTCGGCCGCCGCGGTGTGCGCTCCGGCCAGGTCGAGCGCGATCACCGTCGCGTGCGGCCCACCGCGCTGCGGCCCCGGGCGCAGCGGCTGCCAGTCGGCCAAGGTGGTCCAGGCGACCGGCGCGTGGCTGTACGAGGATCCGGACACCACGGCCGCCACGGTCAGCGACTTGTCGGCGCCGACGCTCAGCCGGGCGCCGACCCCGACGTGCAGATCCTCGGCCAGGGGTCGGGACAGTACGACGGTGCCCGGTGCCAGCGCCCGCGGCGCGAGCGGCCCGCCGGGCTCGACGCCGAACGCGGCGGCGGCGGCGGTCCGCTCGCCGACGCCGAGCCGGGTCATCGCGATGCCCAGTGGCGCCGCCGAGCGCACTCCCGGTTGCTCGGCCCAGCGCCGCCACTGGCTCTCGTCCACGGCCGAGTCCGCGAACGAGACGCCCTGCCCGGGCGCGGCGAACGCGAGCCGATCGGCGGGCAGCGCGTCGACGGCCGATGTATTGGCCCGCCCGAGCCCGACGGTCAGCCCGGACACCAGGCCGACGAGGGCGGTGATCAACACCACGGTGACGATCATCAGGGCGAACCGCCCTCGGGCGAACACGAGGTCTCGCAGCGCGACGAACACGGTGGGTCGGGGTCTCCTCGACGGAAGATCTGAGTACCGAAGGTCCGGGAACGGAAGAACCGGCCCGTCCGGCGTTTGCGGACAACCGAACTCTCGTCCTCGACAACCGCGGCGTCATCGATCGAGCTGTCCGCCCCCGGATCAACCTTTCGATCGATGCCGGCTACACCCGCCCCGCTTACCCTTGACCCGATATGTACCCCACGATCACGCCCACCCCGGTCCCCCGCGCGCTCCGTGCCTGTATGCATGGGCTCGTGCTGCTGCTCCTCGCCGTCGCGGCACTGCGCGCACTGATCGGCGCGGACGCGTCCGGCGGGCGGACCGCGCTGATCGTGCTCGGCGCGGTGGCCACGGCGGGGGTGTACGCGGCGGGCAACCTGCTGCCGTCGGTGGGACCTTCGCGGCGCGCCTCGATGGTGTGGCTGGGGTGCCTGACGCTGGCCTGGGGCGGGTTCTATGCGCTGACGGCGGAAGGGATCTGGTTCGCGTTCCCGCTGTTCTTCCTGGTCCCGCACCTGCTGCCGGTGCGGCTCGCGGTGCCGGCGGTGGCCGGGCTGACGGTGCTCGCGATCGTGGGCTACGCGGTGCATCGCGGCGGGTTGGCGGTGGGCATGGTGCTCGGCCCGGTGCTGGGCGCGGCGGTGGCGATGGCGACCGTACTGGGCTACCAGGCGCTGCACCGGGAGAGCGAGGAGCGCCGCCGGCTGGTGGAGGACGTGGTCGCGGCACGCGCCTCGTTGGCCGCGGCCGAGCGGCATGCCGGGGTGCTCGCGGAGCGTGAGCGGTTGGCCCGGGAGATCCACGACACGCTCGCACAGGGCTTCAGCAGCATCCAGCTGTTGCTGCGCGCGGCGGAGCGGGCGCTGCCGGGCGATCCGCTCGCCGCGGACCGGCACGTAAGGCTCGCCCGGATCACCGCGACCGACAATCTGGCCGAGGCGCGCCGGTTCGTCCGGGCGCTGGCTCCGCCGGAGTTGGACGGGTCCTCGCTGCCGGCGGCGCTGGAGCGGCTGTGCGCGCGGACCGCGGCCGAGGCGGAGTTGGACGTGCGTTTCCACAGCACGGGCGATGCGGTGGGACTGCCGACGGCCGTCGAGGTGGCGCTGCTGCGGATCGCCCAGTCGGCGCTGGGCAATACCGTGCGGCATGCGGGGGCGTCCCGGGTCGAGGTGACGCTGAGCCACATGGATGCCTCGGTGACGCTGGACGTGGTGGACGACGGGCGGGGCTTCGATCCGGCCGGGCGAGCCGGGCGAGCCGGGCGAGCCGAGCGAGCCGGGCAGGATGGCGGGATCGGGCCGGCCGGTACCGGGTTCGGGCTGGCTGCGATGCGGACTCGGGCGGCGGAGTTGGGCGGGGTGCTGACGGTGGAGTCGGGGTCGGCGCAAGGGGCGGCAATCGCGGTTACGTTTCCGGTTCCGGTGCCGGTGCCGGTGCCTGGGTCGGGGTCGGGGTCGGCGCCAGGGTCGGTGTCGGTGTCGCTTCCGGTGCAGGGTGGGTCGGCGCGGTGATTCGGCTGTTGCTGGCCGACGACCATCCGATCGTGCGGGCGGGGCTGCGGGCGGTATTGGCGGCGGAGCCGGACTTCGCGGTGGTGGGGGAGGCGGACACGGCCGAGCGGGCGATCGAGTTGGCCCGGTCGCTGGCGCCCGACGTGGTGCTGATGGACCTGCGGTTCCGTCCGGGCGGGATGCACGGGAACGCGGCCACGGCGGCGATCACGGCCCTGCCGGACGCGCCGCACGTCCTGGTGCTGACCACGTACGACACCGATGCGGACATCCTGGCGGCGGTCGAGTCGGGCGCGTTGGGCTACCTGCTCAAGGACGCCCCGCCCGAGGAACTGGCCGCCGCGGTACGTACCGCCGCGGCCGGCGAATCGGCGCTCGCGCCGCGGATCGCCGGTCGCCTGCTGAGCCGGCTGCGCGATCCGCTCCCGACGCTGACCACCCGCGAGACCGAGGTACTGGCGCTGGTCGCGGACGGGCTGTCCAATCTGGCGATCAGCAAGGCGCTGTTCCTGAGCCAGGCCACCGTCAAGTCCCACCTGGTGCACATCTACGCCAAGCTCGGCGTCGACTCGCGCACGGCAGCGGTGGCCGCGGCGGTGCAACGCGGAGTCCTGGGCCGACGGTGAACTCGCCGCGGGGCGGTGAGGGACGGGGAGGGACGGGCGGTAGGTCGCACGTCCGCTTCGCGGCCGGGGTTGGTTCCGGTGCTCCGCATCCGGGTTGCTCGTCCGCTACGCGGCCGGTCCTGCGTACGTCGGGTGGGGTGCGGTTTTTGGTTGGTGGGTGGGTCGGTTTCGTCGGGCTGCCCGTAGGGTCTCGGCATGACCGTGTTGCACGTGAAGGGTCGCGTTCTGGTCGGCCCGGACGAGGTTCGTGACGAGATGTGGATCGTCGGCGGCCGGATCACCTTCGATCGGCCGACGTCGCTCGCCGTCGACGCGACGCTGGAGGGCTGGGTACTGCCCGGCCTGGTCGACGCGCACTGCCACGTCGGGATCGACGAGCACGGCGCCGTCGACGCCGCCACCTCCGAACGCCAGGCGCAGACCGACCGGGACGCCGGTGCGCTGCTGTTGCGGGACGCCGGCTCGGCCGCCGACACACGGTGGATCGACGGCCGGGAGGACCTGCCCCGACTCATCCGCGCGGGTCGCCATCTGGCCCGGCCCAAGCGCTACATCCGCAATTACGCGCACGAGATCGAGCCCGGCGACCTGACCGCGTTCGTGATCCGGGAGGCCCGCCGCGGCGACGGCTGGGTCAAGCTGGTCGGTGACTGGATCGACCGGGACACCGGCGACCTGTCCCCGCTGTGGCCACTGGACGCGCTCAAGGAGGCGATCGCCGCGGCGCACGCCGAGGGCGCCCGGGTCACCGCGCACTGCTTCGCCGAGAACTCGCTCCCGGACCTGGTCGAGGCGGGGATCGACTGCATCGAGCACGCCACGGGCCTGACCGAGGACCTGATCCCGCTGTTCGCCGAGCGCGGCGTGGCGATCGTGCCGACGCTGGTCAACATCGCCACCTTCCCCGGCATCGCCGACCGCGCGGCCGGCAAGTTCCCGACCTACGCCGCGCACATGCGCGCGCTGCACGCGAACCGCTACGCCACGGTCCGGGCGGCCCACGACGCCGGCATCCCGATCTTCGTCGGCACCGACGCGGGCGGCTCGCTGCCGCACGGCCTGGTCGCCGACGAGGTGGCCGAACTGGTCGCGGCCGGCATCCCCACGACCGACGCGCTTTCCGCCGCCTGCTGGTCCGCCCGCACCTGGCTCGGCCGCGACGCGATCGCCGAGGGCGCCTCCGCCGACGTGGTCGTCTACGCGGCCGACCCCCGCACGGACGTCGCCGTCCTGGCCGACCCCCGCGCGGTGGTGCTGCGCGGGAAGGTGATGCCACGCTGAGCCGTCGACGCCCTCGGGCCGGGTCGACGCCCACCGGAAGCAGCCCGCAAGACACCCGCGGGGCCGGCGCGGGCCGGGCTCGCGATGCCGGGAACCGTGGGGAGGGCGGCTCTCCGGGGATGCCCGACGTGTTCGTGGTGATCACGAGGGTGTGCGTTGGGGGAGGGAGGCCGGCTCTCGGGGCGTGGTCGAGGGTTTCCGTGGCCTTGCCGGTTAGGGACGGCGGGCCGCAACAACCGTCGAGATGAACGGTGTTGTGAGTACTTCGGTGGCGTTCAGGGCTGGGTGGGTGAGGTAGAACAGGCGGAGTTCGTCCACTGCGCCGTCGAATCGGGGTGGCCAGTGAGGCGAGGGGGTGAAGTCGTCCAGGATGAGAAGGCCACCGGGAGCGAGCAGTTCGACGACCCGTTCGGGGTCGTCACGCTTGCCGCCGCCGTCGCAGAAGAAGACGTCGAAGGGGGCGTATTGCTCGAGCAGCCGCCAGTCCCCGGTCAGCACGGCGACACGGTCGTCGTCCGCGAAGACACCGGCCGCTCGACGGGCCAGTTCCGCGTCGCGCTCCACCGTCACCAGGCGGGCCTCGGCGCCGAGGCCGCTGTGCAGCCAGGCCGTGCCCACTCCCGAGCCGGTGCCGCTCTCCGCGATGACCCCGTGCGGCTTCGTGGTGGCGGCCAAGCCGAGCAGCCTGCCCACTTCCGGGACGCAACTCTGCTTGAATCCCGCCTCGGCGGCGACCCGTTCCGCCGCTGCGACGCGGGGCGGAACCGCACGTTCCGTCGTGGGCACGAATCCCCCTTCACCGTGAACACCACCGACGCTATCCGCCGACAGTGGCGTCCGCACGGAGTTCCGCCCGCCCGGCCCCGGCGAATCTTTCCGACGGCAGCGCCGGATCCCGGTCGGTGAGGAGGTGCGGGCCGCATGGTGGAGTACGCGGTGCGCAACGGCCCTCGTACGCGCGCCGCGTCCCGCGCGCACGGGCGCCATGTGCCGGGTCTCGGCACTGGGTACTAGGTGCGGTGTGGGGTGTTCGGGCGGTTGCGGTATTCGGTCGGGTCGCCGCGGAAGGTGATGGTGCCTCGGCTGAGGGCGTAGACGACTTCGGCGCGGTCCAGGGCCTCGCCGGTGTGTTGTTCGACCAGGATCACCGTGCGGTCGGCGTCGGCCAGGGTGGTGACGACCTCGTAGAGCCGGGCGGCGACGCGCGGGGCCAGGCCCTGGCTGAGTTCGTCCAGGAGGAGGAGCTTGGCGGGGGTGAGCAGGGCGCGGCCGACGGCGAGCATCTGCTGTTCGCCGCCGGAGAGGGTGCCGGCCTTCTGGGTCAGTCGGTCGGCCAGGATCGGGAACGCGGTCAGGGCGGGCCCGATGTCGCCGCCGTCGGCGAACAGTTTCAGGTTGTCGGCCACGCTCAGGCCGGCGAACACGCCGCCGCGTTCGGGGATCAGCATCAGCCCCGCGCGGGCCCGCCGGTCGGCGGGCCACCCGGTGATGTCCGCCCCGTTCCAGAGCACCCGGCCGGCGCTCGGGCGGACCAGCCCGGCCAGGGTGTTCAGCAGCGTGCTGCGGCCCGAGCCGTTGCGGCCGACCAGGGCCGTCACCGCGCCCGCGGGGAATTCCAGATCGACGCCGTGCAGCGCCTCGATCGGACCGTAGCGAACCCGAAGTCCGGTTACGGACAGGGCGATCGGCATCAGAGGTACACCTCGCGTGCGCGCTCGTCGGCGCGGATCTCGTCCGGCGTGCCGGCCGCCACGATCCGACCCGCGGCCATCACGTGCACGGTGTCGGCGACGCCGAAGACCAGGTCCATGTCGTGTTCGACCAGCAGGATGGCCAGGCCGTCGGCGGCCAGCGCGCGCAGTTCGTGCCGCAGCCGGTCGGTCTGTGCGTCGTCCAAGCCACTGGCCGGCTCGTCCAGGAGCAGCACCGACGGGGACGACGCGAGGGCGCGGGCCAGTTCGACCATGCGCAGTATCCCGACCGGGAGTTCGCCCGCCGGGGTGTGCGCGTGCTCGGTCAGCGCGAGGCGGCGCAGCGCCGCCTCGACCGCGACTCGGGTCCGCCCCCGGGCCGGGTCGGGCAGGCCCAGCAGTCGGGCCGCGGCCGAGGACCCGTTCCGGTTCTCCGCCGCCACCCGCAGGTTGTCCACCACCGACAGACTCGGGAACACCGACACCACCTGGAACGTACGGGCCAACCCGAGCCGGGCCCGCCGATGCGCCGGCAGCCGGGTGACGTCCCGCCCGTCCAGGTACACCCGACCGGCATCGACCCGACCACCCGCGAGGCAGTCGAACAGGGTGCTCTTGCCCGCCCCGTTCGGCCCGATCACCGCCGTCACCGCGCCCGCCGGCACGACCAGATCCACCCCGTCCACGGCCCGCAACCCGCCGAACCGCCGCACGATGCCCTCGGCCCGCAGCCCACCCGCCGGCCCACCGCCGTGGGGATCGGAACGCGTCGCTCCCGAGGCCGCGTTCACGGTCTCGTTCGCCCTGGTCGGCCCGTCGTCGTGGGGGTCGGAACGCGTCGATTCCGAGGGTGCGTTCACGGTCTCGTTCGCCCCCGCCGGGCCGTCGTCGGGGTCCGAACGCGTCGTTCCCGAAGCCGCGTTCACGGGCTCGTCCGCCCTGGCCGACCCACCGTCGTCGGCCTCCGAACGCGTCCACCCCGAGGCCGCGTTCACGGCCCCGCTCGCCTTCGCCGGCCCATCACCGTCCCGCTCCGAACGCCTCGGCCCCGTCGCCCTGTTCGCCCCCGCCGGCCCAGCGCCGTCCGGGTCCGGGCGCGTCGGTTCCGTGTCCCCGTTCACGGGCGCACCCGGGCGCGCAGGGTTCGGCCGAGTGGGGTGAGGCGGACCGGGATCGGCTCCGTCGGCGCGGGCGGGTGGCCCGCGGCCAGGCGCAGGACCGTGGCCGGGACACCGCCCGGCATCCGGGACAGGAGCACGGCCAGGGCGCCGATCACGATGGTGGACATGCCGGCCGTGGTGGCCGCGTCCAGGGCCACCACCAGGCCGGCGGCCAGTACCGCGCCCGCCGCGCTGTCCACGCCGAAGACGACCACCGCCGCGAACCAGACCAGGCCCAGGACCGGGTCGAAGGCTGCCGCGTCGAAGGCCCGGCCGCCCATCCCGAGCAGCGCGCCGCCCAGCCCGGCCACGCCGGCGCCGACCGCGAAGACGAAGACCTTGGCGGAGGAGACGTCCACGCCGGCCGCCGCCGCGCCGCTCTCGTGGTCGCGGACCGCGACCAGCATGCGGCCGAGTCGGCTCACGTGCAGCCGGCGGATCACCAGCAGGACCAGTCCCAGACAGACCAACTCCAGTGCGTAGAAAGCCCGTTCGCCCTCGAAGGGGGATGGGTGATCGAGCACCGCGTCGGTGGTGAAGCGCGGCTGGGCGAAGACGAACCGGCTGACCACCGCGGCCACCGCGAACGTGGTCAGCGCCAGGGTCAACCCGCGTCGCCGAATCGCCGGCCACCCGGTCAACAGGCCGACCGGCACCACCAGCAGCGCGGCCAGGAACAGCGCGACCAGGCCCGGGACATGCCGGCCCATCAGCTGCCCGGCGAACAGCGCGCCCAGACCCGCGAAGCCGGCCTGGCCTAGCGAGATCTGGCCCGCGTATCCGGTGAGCATCACCAGCGACACGAACACGATCGCCAGCGCCGGTACCTGCTGGGCGATCCGCAGGTGCTCCGCGCTCAGGGCCAACGGTGCCGCGGCGACCGCGACGAACGGCACCCACCAGCCGGCCGGCGCACTCTCCCCGTGCCCGGTTCCTATCCGGGTCGCCGCCCGCGTGGCGTCCGGGCCGCCCACCTCGATCATCCGCGGCAGCACCAGCAGCGCGACCAGCATCACCACCACGAACAGGTTCGCCTGGAGCGCCTGGACCAGCCCCCACGAGTCGAGTTCCAGCCGGGACAGTTCGCTCTGCCCCACCCCGATCGCCAGCGCCGCCAGGATCGCCACCGGCAGACTGGCCAGCCGGGCCACCACCGCGACGCCGATCGTCTCCAGGACGAGCAGGGTCAGTCCGTACGGGTCCAGCCGCAGGTGCGGTGCCAGCAGCACCCCGGTCAATCCCGCCAGCATCGACCCGAAGGCCCAGCCCGCCGCGGCCACCCGGTCGGCCGGCACGCCTGCCAACTCGGCCAGTGCGCGCCGGTCCACCACCGCGCGCAGCCGCACGCCGAACCGGGTGTACCGGGTCACGCCGGCCACCAGCGCGGCGACCGCGATCACCACGCCCAGTTCGACGAGCGTGCCGGTGGGCACGGACGTGTCGCCGGGCAGCGCGACCGACCCGGTCGGCACGATCGACGGCGGGTCCAGTCGGGCCTGGGTGCCCCAGGTCAGCGTCGCGACGCCGACCAGGAGCACGAACACGCCCAGCGAGGCGACCAGCATCCGGGCCGGGCCCGCCCCTTCGCGGTGCAGCCCGCGAAAGACGAAGCGCTCCAGGACCAGGCCGAGCGCCGGCGCCACCACGCCCACGTCGAGCAGCACGGCCGCCCACAGCGGCCAGCCCCACACCCGGACCTGCTGCCAGACCAGGTAGGCGACGATCATCGCGAGCGCGCCGAAGGACAGGTTGAACACGCCGGTCGCCCGGTAGGAGGTGATCATCCCGACCGCCGCGAGTGCCGCGATCGCGCCCACGCCCAGTCCGGCCAGGGCCAGTTCCAGAGTGAGCACGACGCTCAGCCGCCGGTCGCGGGCACGATCGGCCCGTCGGGACCGCTCTCGCCGGTGTCCCCGGGATCGCGCCGCTCCGCCGACCCGTCGGCCGCGCCGGGCGCCGACCCCGACTGCGACCGGGCGAGCCCCGACCCGGGCTGCGCCGAACCCGGCCCCGGGTCGCACAGCCGGCACGGCCGCAGGTCCTTGTCCCGCGCCGTCGTCTCGTCCACGGCGGACACCCCGTTCTTGCCCCGGACCAGCGAGCACCCGGGCCGGTGGTACCGCGCGCCGCCCGGCACCGTGACCCACGCCGCCGCGGTGGGCGGCTCCGGCATCGGGTCGGCGGGCACCGGCTCGACCAGCAGTTCGTACAGCCGGCCCACCATCGACCGCAGTTCCGCGTCCACCGCGCCCGACTCGCCCACGGCACCGCGCCGGGTGCCCACCACGAGCACCGCGCCCGCGACGATCAGGGCCGCACCCGGAATGGTCGCCGAGGCCAGATAGGGCAACTGGCGTGCCTCGTACCGTTCACCCGACACGCCATACCAGCCCAGCGCGCACAGCAGCGCGCCGCACAGCCCGACCAGCCAGCCGCCGTGCGTGCGCAACAACCGCCGCAAACCCTCCATGGTCGCCGCCGCGTCGGTCGTACGCTGTCGTTCGATAAGGGAGTTCGCCTTTCCCGTGGAACCTGCCGAGTCCGTCGAACCTGCCATAGGGTCCACCCGTCGAGTCCGCCCGATCGCGTATCCGTGCCTCAGCGTAGTTCGCCGGGATCTGGTCATACGGGCCGGAACACGATTGGATACCGAGTCGCACGTGGCAACATGACTTGCCGGTAACCCAGGTACTACCTGGCTACATCAACAGCAACACGACGCCGGGCGACCGGCGGAACGGGTGGTGAATGCACGTGAGCGTGGACATGATCAACGAGCGGGCGACAACGGGCACCGGCGTCGGTCGTCGCAAGGGGGCGCGTCGGGCATGGCTGGCCCTGCCGGTGGCGGCGGTGCTGGTGATGTCCGGGTGCAGCGACGACGACAAGAAGGACGACAAGGCCAAGTCGACGCCGTCGGCGTCCGCGCCGGTCGCCCCCGCGGCGACGACGCCCGCGACCACCGCGAGCACGCCGGCCGCACCCGGTGGCGCATCCAGCGCTCCGCCGGCCGGTGGCACCACGCTGACCGGCGAGGAGAAGAAGGTCGCCGACAACTGGGACAAGCTGTTCGACAACGCCACGCCGCTCGCGGACCGCAAGGCGGTCCTGGAGAACTCGGCGCAGGTGGGCACGCTCGTCGAGACGCTCGCGAACGACCCGCTGGCCAAGCAGGTCACGTCCAAGACCACCGCGGTCAAGATCAGCGGTGAGAAGGCGGCCGTGTCGTTCGACATCCTGCTCGCCGGTACCCCGGCGCTGCCCGGCCAGACCGGTCAGGCCGTCAAGCAGGACGGCACCTGGAAGGTCAGCCTGAGCACCGTCTGCACGCTGGTCTCCGCGCTCAAGCCGGGCACCGTGGTCGAGGGTTGCCCCAAGGCCTGACCGCAGACCCCGCACGGGCGGATATTCGCCACACCCGGGCCACCGAGGAGCACGCATGCATCGTCGTTTCCACCGACGGGGCGTGCCGTGCGCCTCGGTGGCCCTGTCCGCGGCCCTGCTGCTGTGCGTACTGACCGCGTGCGGTTCGCGGTTGCCCGAACGCGACTTCCACGACCGCGAGCCGGCCCCGATGGCCACCGGCGCGTCCGCGCCGAACGCCAACACCGCATCCGACGTGGGCGTGACCCCCACCCGGATCACCGTCGGGATGATCGACACCGTGCAGGGCATCCTGGGCAACGAGACCTTCTCCGGGCCGATGTACGGCGCCCAGGCCTGGTTCAAGGCGCTGAACGACCGCGGCGGCGTGAACGGGCGCAGGATCGAGGTGTCCGCGTGCGACGACACCGGATACGGCGTGGCCAACCAGCGCTGCGCCCGCAAACTCGTCGAGGACGACAAGGTGTTCGCCTTCGCGGGCAACAGCATCTACAGCTACAACGCCGCCGGATACGTCAGCGGCAAGGGCGTTCCGGACGTCGGCGGTCAGCCGATCGGGACCGCGTACGAGACCTACCCGCACCTGTACTCGATCTACGGATCGCGGGCCCCGCGCGAGGGCAGGGTCGGCTGGAACGGCGACCTGTACGCGAGCACCGAGGTCTACCGCTACTTCAAGGACAAGCTCGGCGCGCGCACCGCCGCCGTGGTGTCGTACAACCAGGCCGACTCCGCACGCTACGCGCAGACCGTCGCCGACGGCCTGCGTGCCGAGGGCTACACCGTGCTCGACAAGCAGGTCGACTTCGCACTGCCGAACTTCGCCGCCGCGGTGGTGGACATGCGCAGCAAGGGCGTCGACATCGTCTTCGACGCGGTGGACACCCGCGGCAACGTCGAACTGTGCAAGGCGATGGACGGCGCCGGTCTGCGGGTGACCGCGAAGGTGACCAACGTGCAGAACTGGAACGCGCGCGTCGGCGAGGACTTCAAGGCGTCCCCGACGTGCCGCAACAGCATCTACGCGACGGGCAACAGCCGCAGCTACACGGACACCGCGCACCCCGCGGTGGCCGAGTTCCGGGCCGCGATGAAGAAGTACTTTCCCGACCGCGAGGACAAGCTCTCCCAGTGGGAACTGGAGGGCTGGGCCTCGGCGATGTGGCTCACCGACGCGATCGCCTCGTGCGGCGCGAACGTCACCCGGGCGTGCGTGGAAGGCTTCGTCAACCGCCCCGAGGGCTACGACGCGCACGGACTGCTGATCCCGGTCGACTTCAAGGCCGAACCGGTCGACAAGGTCGCCGCGCCCACTCGCACCTGCTTCGACGTGGCCCGCTGGCAGGACGCCGCGCCGGGCGGCTGGGTCGGCCAGGTACCGGACATGACCACGAACTGCCACGACGTTCCCTCGCTGCCGTACAAGCCCTGACCGGCCGCTCGGGAGCTTCAGCGCCAGTCCGCCCGGTACCAGGCCTGCGGCCGGGCCGGGAGCGGTCGCCGTGCGGGCGGAAGGGCGACGGGGGCGGGCCGCGCCGCCTCGGCCACCGGATAGGGCAGCCGCACCATGCCGAACGGACGGCGGTGATGGGGATCGGGGCTGGGGGCGATCAGGGCCGAACCTCGCACGGGAGAGCCTCTCCGCTACGACGGCCCCGAGATCCCACGCCCCGACGCCGCGCCCACCGAGACTCGTCGGCGGACACGGCGTACAACGATCGGACCGGGGCCGAGTGTCGCCGGGTCACTCCCATGGCCCCCTGCGCCGTGCCCGGCGGATCCCGGCGGGGCCACGCCGCCCGACACCGCGCCCGCGACCCGATCCACCGGGTTCCGCCGGACACGGCCCGGTCAGCCGTCCGTGGCGCTGGGGAGGCGCTTGGGGCAGCCGGAGGTGTAGGAGGCGTTGTACTCGAAGTGCCATTCCTCGTTGTCGTACATCCGGCACCAGCCGTACTTGCTGCCCTTGGCCTGGAGCCACGCCTGGGCGTTGGCCGGGTAGATGTCCACCGCGACGCCCTGGACGTGCATCGACTTCTCCGGCGGCAGCACCCAGCGCAGGGCCTCCTCGCGCGAGCCGACGGCGGCGATCTTCTCGTCGAGCAGCCTCTGCTGGTGGGCCCAGCCGCGTTTGCCGGAGTTCAGGTTGAGGGTGATGCCCTCCGCGGCCATCGCGGCGTCGATTTTCTTCCACGCGGCGTAGGCGGCCGGCTTGAGCGCCTTGGGGTCCTTGGGCGCGTCCACGTCGTTGGCCGGCGGCTTCGCGGTCGAGGACGAGCTCGGCGGCTTGCTCGACGACGACGGCGGCCGGGTCGACGACGGCGCCTGCGTGGTGGGGGCGGTCGTGGGGGCCGTGCCGGTGGGTGCCACGGCCGTCTGGGCGGGGGGCAACGGAGCGCCCACCGAGTTCGCCCGATCCTTCTTGTCGTCACCACCTCCGAGGAACAGCACCGCCCCGACGCCGGCCCCGCCGAGCACCAGGGCGCCCGCGAGACCCCACACGACCAGTCCGCGTCGGCTGCGTCGCGGCGGCTCCGGTTCGTCGTCGCGGGTGGGCCGCGCCGGCCCGGCCGGGGTCGATGCGGGGGCGGCGGCCGGCTGCTCGCGCTGGTACCAGTCGGCCGGGACCGGCGTGGTCGGCACGTCGAACGGGCCGGGAGCGCCCGGTGTGCCCGACGCGCCGGATCCGCCCGGTGGGCCGGTCGGGCCCATGCTGTGCTGTTGCCACGAGGTGTCCAGGAAGTGCGCTCCGTCGGGTGTGCCCCCTTCGTCGGGCTGTGGACCGCTGCCCGCTGCGTGTCTCACCGGTGAAGCCTCCTCGTAGTGAGCCTGGATCCTCTCGTGGATCACGTCCGGTATTCGACTCACGGTTGTCGATGCCGGTGTGGGATACGCCACTGCAACCGATCCGGCGCCCCGTTCGTAACCTGGTGGACCTGCCGACCGGAGCAACCCGCGTAACCTGGGAAACTTGCCGGAACGCAGAAGGTGTGCCGAAACCAGGAGAAGGGGGTCGAAGGTGAACACGAACCACCGCACCGGAGGACTCGTCGACGGTTTCGGCCGGGTGGCGACCGACCTGCGGGTGTCCCTGACCGACCGCTGCAACCTGCGGTGCACCTACTGCATGCCGGAAGAGGGGCTGGACTGGCTGGCCAAGCCCGAGCTGCTGACCGGCGAGGAGATCTCCCGCCTGGTCCGGATCGCGGTGACCCTGCTGGGTGTGCGCGAGGTGCGATTCACCGGGGGCGAGCCGCTGCTGCGCCGCGAACTGGTGGAGATCATCCGGGCCGCCGCGGCCCTGGAGCCGCGGCCCACGCTCTCCGTCACCACCAACGGGATCGGTCTGGCCCGGCTGGCGGGGACGCTCCGGGAAGTCGGCCTGGACCGGGTCAACGTCTCGCTGGACACCCTCGACCCGGCGCGGTTCAAGGCGATGACCCGCCGGGACCGACACGCGGACGTGCTCGCCGGGCTCGCCGCGGCGGTGGACGCGGGCCTGGGGCCGGTCAAGGTCAACACCGTGCTGATGCGCGGGGTCAACGACGACGAGGCCCCGGCGCTGCTCGCGTGGTGCCTCGAACGCGGCTACGAGCTGCGTTTCATCGAGCAGATGCCGCTGGATGCGCAGCACGGGTGGAAGCGCACCGAGATGATCACCGCCGGCGAGATCCTGGCCGCGTTGCGTGGCGCGTTCCGGCTCGACCCGGAGGACGCGCGGGGCAGCAACCCGGCCGAGCGCTGGCTCGTGGACGGCGGTCCGGGCACGGTGGGCGTGATCGGGTCGGTGACCCGCCCGTTCTGCGGCGCGTGCGACCGGACCCGGCTGACCGCCGACGGGCAGATCCGCAACTGCCTCTTCGCCCGTGAGGAGTCCGACCTGCGGGCCGCGCTGCGCGGCGGCGCGGACGACGAGGAGATCGCCGACCGCTGGCGGGCCGCGATGTGGACGAAGAAGGCCGGTGCGGGCATCGACGACCCGCAGTTCCTCCAGCCGGACCGGCCGATGTCGGCCATCGGCGGCTGAGCAGGCGGCCTGACGCCGGTCTGCGCGCCCGCGCCGCGGGAACGCGAACTCGTGTGCCGGACGCGCTCTTCGGGCTGTCACGCGGCGCTGTGCGGGATCCGCCGAGTGCCTCCGCCGGTGCGGATTCGGGCGACCCGGTCCGTTCCGGAAGGTCGGCGCGTGCCGGTACCGGGTCGCGCCTGCCCGACTCGATCAACCCGCCGAGTCGGCAAGGGAGTTGGACCCGGCAGTCCGGCGATCACCCTGGATCGCTCGGATCGCTCGGATCGCTCGGATCGGACGGCCCGGCGACCGGCGCCGGTCGCTCAGGAGCCGTCGCCGGTCGAATCGGCCGATCCGGCCGGGGGCTGTGGGTCGTGCCAATCGGCGAACGCCACGGTGTCCTTGAGGAATCCGCGGATCGCCAGGAACTGGGACAGATGCTCACGGTGCTCGTCGCACGCGAGCCAGGTCTTGCGCCGTTCCGGGGTGTGCAGCTTGGGGTTGTTCCACGCCAGGACCCACACGGCGTCGGCGCGACAACCCTTCGCCGAACAGATCGCACGGCCGGGGTCGCTGGGGGTGGGGAACATGTCGACCAGTGTCGCAGACGGGGTCGGCCGCCCGGATGCGGTGCATCGAACGGGCAGCTGACCCTGCGTCAGGCACCAACCGGAGCGCTGCGCTCAGTAAGCAACAGGCTGGTGCGGTAACCGTGTACGCGTCGACTTGCCTGACAGTCAAACGACCCGGACACGGGCGATGCCGGGCAGCCACGGGGGGAGCCGCCCGGCATCGCGTCGGTCGCTCCGACGGGGGATACGGAGCACGTTTCGAAGTATGGCACGTCCTGCATGCGGTTGAAGCACCAACCCGCGTAGCGCTTCCCGCTAATTTTTTGCCGACTGCGAAGGGGCACCCGCCGGGTCGCCCACGCGGCCTCGGTCGGCACCCCCGGCGTCACCGTGCGTATCCGAATTCGTGTGCGAGGAACGGTCGGTGGACTCCGGGCCGGCGGCCGAGGGCGAGCCGACGGGCATCGTCCAGGAGTCTTCGGAATGGGTGTGCACGGTCTCCCGTTCGGCGCTGGTGAGCACCGCTCCGGGCGGCGGCTCCAGCGCCTTGGGCGGGAGCGGCGGCACGAACTGGGCCTGCACCGGCGCATTCGACGTGGGCTCGCGACCGGCGTTGGCCAGCACCACCGCGATGTAGGGCAGGAAGAGCGCGCCCGCGACCAATATCCACCGCCACGGCGACGGGGTGAACACCGCCGCGACGAAGCACACGGTACGAATGGACATCGAGATGACGTAGCGGCGTTGGCGCCCGGCCACGTCCTCGGTCAGCCCCTTGCGCGCACCACTGATCTGGTACACCGAGCCCTTGGCGTTCTTCACGACTCCACCGTCTCCGACCATGTGCCCACACACTCGCCCCGGCTCTCCACGGTACGCCCGCAGGTGGGCCGCACGGAGAACGGGGGCGGGACCTTTGCCGCAAACGGACCCGCATGGCGGACGGTGGAACGGGTCAGTCGAGCCGCTCCAGAAACTCCGGCGGCACCGCAGGGACCAGCCACACGCCGTTGTCCGAGCGACGGAACACATGCCCGGCCGCGACCATGCTCTCGGCCCGCACCACGAACAGCACCGGTCGGCCGCGCCGCGCACCCACCCGGCGCGCCGTCTCGGTGTCGGCGGACAGATGTACGTCGTGCCGGTCCATCGGCCGCAGGCCCTCGGCCAGGATCGCGGCCACGCTCTTGGGGTTGGTGCCGTGGTAGAGCACGGCGGGCGGCACGGTCTCGACCAGACCCAGGTCCACCGCGACGGTGTGCCCCTGGCTGGCCCGGATCCGGGTGCCGTCCGCGGAGAAGGCGAACCGTCGCTTGTCGTTCTCCTCGACGACCTGTGCCAACTGTGCCCGGGTCAGCGCCATCCCGCGGGCATTGCACGCCGCGAGCAGCACGTCCACGTCGACCCAGCCGGCCTCGTCCAGGGTGATCCCGAGCCGCTCCGGCTGATGCCGCAGGTGTCGGGACAGATACTTCGAAATCTTGACGATGTTCATGATGAACCCCAACGAAAGCACGGAGCCCCGCACAGGGACAGCGATTTTCCGCTGCGACGGCATGCGGTGGCATGCGACGGCATGCCGGGCGGACTCGACCACCCCACCCGGCACACCGCAACCAAAAGCCCAGCCGCACCCCACCCGGCACACCACGGACCGCCCCCGACCCTCGCGGATCGAGCCGTACCCTCAGCCCGGCGTTCCGCGGACCGTGCCGAAACCCGAGCCGGCGTACCCGGACCGCCGCGACCCTGCCGACCGACCGAGCCGAGACCTCGGCCGGCGTCCCGCGGACCGCCGCTGCTACCGCGGACCGAGCCGAATTCCAGCCCGTCCGGCGTTTGAGGACGACCGGCCGCAGGCCGTCCTGCCCAAGCCGCCGAGCCGGCCACAGGCCGATCGCGGGCCTATTGCGCCTGACTCGGCGAGGACATATTGAAATCGCGGACCCGCAAAGGCGGCATCGCCGCACGGGTGAACCAGTCGCCCCACTCCCGCGGATACGTCCGCTCGGTACGCCCCACCTCGACCGCCCGCCCGAGCACGTCCACCGGCGACTCGTTGAAGCGGTAGTTGTTCACCGCGCCGACCACCTCGCCGCCCTCGACCAGGTACACCCCGTCCCGGGTGAGCCCGGTCAGCAGCAGCGTCTGCGGATCCACCTCGCGGATGTACCACAGGCAGGTCAGCAGCAGCCCGCGCTCGGTCGAGGCGACCATGTCCGCCAGGCTCGGGCCGTCGGCCGGACCGTCCAGGATCAGGTTGTCGATCTCCGGCGCGACCGGCAGCCCGGTCAGCTCGGCGGTGTGCCGGTTGGTCAGCAGCGACGTGAGCACGCCGTCGGTGACCCAGTTCGTCCGGGTCAGCGCGAGTCCGTTGTCGAACACCGACGACGCGTCCCCGGAGGCGTGCGCGATGGTGAACGGCGCGCTCTCCAACCCCGGGTAGCCCGGGTCGCTGTACAGCGTCAGCGGCAGTTCGCTGAGCCGGTCGCCGATCCGGGTGCCGCCACCGGGCCTGCTGAAGACCGTGCGGCCCTCGTGCGCGTCCCGGGCGCTGCCCTGCCAGTACATGTAGACCATCAGGTCCGCGACCGCCGTGGGCGGCAGCAGCGTCTCGTAGCGGCCCGCCGGCAGGTCGATCGTGCGGTTCGCCCAGGACAACCGCTGCGCCAGGTCCGTGTCGATCGCGGCCAGGTCCACGTCACGGAAGTCGCGGGTGGGCACGCCGGCCCATGCCGAGCGGGTCAGGTCGCCCGACTTCGCGTTCAACTCGACGTGCCCGGTGGGCTGGTCGTGCCGCAGCCGCAGCCCGGCCGAGGTGCCCACGTAGGTCGAGGTCAGCTGATGCGACGCGAACCCGTACAGCAGCCGGTCGCTCTCCCGGGCCCGCCCGAACGCGGCGCCCAACTCGGGCGCGAAGTCCGCGAACACGCCGATCGAGGTCTGCGCCGGTGCCTCGGTGAAGCCGCCGTCCGGGCCGCCGCCGGCGCCGAGCAGCGGACGCGCGTCCTCGGCCGGGCCGGCGTCCCGCGCGGCCGCCTCCGCGGCCCGGACCAGCCCCTCCAGCCGATCCACCGTCACGCCGCTGCGCGAGACGATCCCGGACGCGGTGCCCTGGGTGCCCGCGACGGTGGCCACCACGGTCACCCGCCGGCCGCGGGTCTCGCCGTTGGTGGTCAGCGCATTGCCCGCCCAGCGCAGGTTGGCCGCCGAGGTCTCCTCGGCGATCACCACGCAGCCGTCCGCCTCGGACAGCGCCAGCGCGCGCTCGACCGTCTCGTTCGGCCGCGTCACCACGGTCTGCCCGCTGCTCATCGACCCGCCTCCTGAACCGTGTTGAGGACCTTCACACCGCGGAACAGCGCCGACGGGCAGCCGTGGCTGACCGCGGCGACCTGCCCGGGCTGCGCCTTGCCGCAGTTGAAGGCACCGCCGAGGACGTAGGTGCCCGGGCCGCCGACGGCCTCCATCGAGCCCCAGAAGTCGGTCGTGGTCGCCTGGTAGGCGAAGTCCTTGACCTGCCCGACGATCCGGCCGTCCTCGATCAGATACGCGCGTTGGCCGGTGAACTGGAAGTTGTACCGCTGCATGTCGATCGACCACGACTTGTCGCCGACGATGTACAGACCCCGGTGCACCCGGCCGATCAGCTCGGCGGTGGACAGGTCGTCATGGCCCGGTTGCAGCGAGACGTTGGCCATCCGCTGTACCGGCACGTGGCCGGGGGAGTCCGCGTAGGCGCACCCGTTGGATCGACCCAGGCCCTGCATCAGCGCCATCCGCCGGTCCAGCTGGTAACCGGTCAGGATGCCGTCGGTGACCAGGTCCCAGCTCTGCGTCGCGACGCCCTCGTCGTCGAAGCCGATGGTGGCCAGACCGTGTTGCACGGTGCGGTCGCCGGTGACGTGCATGACCGGCGAGCCGTACTGCAGCTTGTTCAGCTTGTCGAAGGTGGCGAACGAGGTGCCCGCGTAGGCGGCCTCGTAGCCCAGCGCCCGGTCCAGCTCGGTGGCGTGCCCGATCGACTCGTGGATGGTCAGCCACAGGTTGCTCGGGTCGATCACCAGGTCGTACTCGCCCGCCTCGACACTGGGCGCCGCGACCCGCTCGGCGAGCAGCTCCGGCAACGACGCCAGCTCCTCGTCCCAGTCCCAGCCCTCGCCCTTGACGTACTCCCAGCCGCGGCCGACCGGCGGCGCGATGGTGCGCATCGTCTCGTACGCGCCGGATTCGCGGTCCACCGCGATCACGGTCAGCTGGGGGTGGATCCGGACCCGCTGCTGCGTGGTCGAGGTGCCGGCCGAGTCGGCGTAGAACTTGTTCTCCTGGACCACCATGCAGGAGGCGTCCACGTGGTCCACGCCGTCGGCGGCGAGCAGTTCCCGACTCCAGCGGGCGAACAGGGCTATCCGCTCCGCCTCGGGTACGTCGAACGGGTTGATCTTGTACGCCGAGATCCACGTCTCGTCGGCGTGCACCGGCTCCTCCGCCAGCGCCACCGTCTCGCCGGCGCCGGCCGCCTCGCTCACCGAGCGGGACACCCGGGCCACCGCCACGGCCTGCTCCGCGACGTGCGCCGCGGCCTCCGGGGTCAGGTCGACGCCCGCCGCGAAGCCCCACGCCCCGTCGTGCACGACGCGGACCGCGAAGCCCACGTCGGTGGTGTCCACGGACGAGTCGGTCCGCCCGTCGCGCAACCGGAAGGACGCGTCTCGCACCCGCTCGAAGCGGAAGTCCGCATGTTCGGCGCCCAGTTCCCCGGCTCGGGACAGGGCCGCGGCGGCCAGCTCCCGAAGGGGATAGGCGAGGAACGTCGGATCGATCTCGTTGGGCACCCATTCCTCCATACGTTCGGCCTGTCGGCTCGCATCGTTCAGTCAACCAGACACGATGTCGCCGACATTCCGGCCGGCCCGGTCGGCCGGTCCTGCGCTCGGACGGGTCTTGCGCCCCGACAAGCGGAACGAAACCTGCCGGGCACAGGCCGGCCGGATTCGGTCGGTGGAACCGGTCGTTCCGGTTGTCGTGCGCTCTTGTCGGGTTCCCACAACGATCGATCTGCGGACGCTGTCCCGGACCGGATTCCCCTTACCCCGGGGTAGCCCGATAGCGTCATCGTGACGTAAGCCGACGGCCCGCGCGCCGGCGCGGCCGAGGACGTTCGAGGACGACAGACGACAGAGGAGTGATCCGTTGAGCCGGTCCGTACTGGTCACGGGAGGAAACCGGGGCATCGGCCTGGCCATCGCCCGGGCCTTCGCCGCCGACGGCGACAAGGTCGCGATCACGTATCGCTCCGGCGAGCCCCCGGAGGGCCTGCTCGGTGTGCGCTGCGACATCACCGACGGCGAGCAGGTCGAGCAGGCGTTCAAGGAGATCGAGGCCGCCCACGGCCCGGTCGAGGTGCTGATCGCCAACGCCGGCATCACCCGCGACACGCTGCTGCTGCGGATGAGCGAAGAGGACTTCACCAGCGTCGTCGACACCAACCTCACCGGCACGTTCCGGGTGGTCAAGCGGGCGAGCAAGGGCATGTTGCGGGCCCGCAAGGGTCGCATCGTGCTGATCTCGTCGGTGGTGGGGCTGCTCGGTTCGGCGGGGCAGGCCAACTACGCGGCCTCCAAGGCCGGCCTGGTCGGCTTCGCCCGCTCGATCGCTCGGGAACTGGGATCGCGCAACATCACCACGAACGTGGTGGCGCCGGGCTTCGTCGACACCGCGATGACCGAGGTGCTCGGCGAGGAGCGCAAGGCGCAGATCCTCAAGGAGATCCCGCTCGCGCGCTACGCCGACGTGGACGAGGTCGCCGGCGTGGTCAAGTTCCTCACCTCGGACGCCGCGTCGTACATCACCGGAGCCGTCATCCCTGTGGACGGCGGACTTGGAATGGGGCACTGAACTCATGGGCGACCTGCTTGCGGGCAAGCGCATTCTCGTCACCGGCGTCATCACCGACGCCTCGATCGGCTTCCACGTCGCGAAGCGGGCCCAGGAGGAGGGCGCCGAGGTCGTACTGACCGGATTCGGCCGGCTCTCGCTGGTCAACCGGATCGCGAACCGGCTGCCGAAGCCGGCCCCGGTGATCGAGCTCGACGCGACGAACCCCGAACACCTCGCGGCGCTCGCGGACAACGTGCGCGCGCACGTGCCCTCGCTCGACGGTGTGGTGCACTCGATCGCGTTCGGTCCCAAGGACGCGCTCGGCGGCAACTTCCTCAACACCGAGTGGGCCGACGTGGCCACGGCCGTGCAGGTGTCGGCGTACTCGCTGAAGTCGCTGACGATGGCGTGCCTTCCGCTGATCGAGGCGAACGAGGGCGCCGGTGGCTCGGTCGTCGGCCTCGACTTCGACGCGCAGGTGGCGTGGCCGGGCTACGACTGGATGGGCGTCGCCAAGGCCGCGCTCGAATCGACCTCGCGCTACCTGGCCAAGTACCTGGGCGAGAAGAACATCCGGGTCAACCTGATCTCCTCGGGCCCGGTCAAGACGATGGCCGCGAACAGCATCCCCGGCTTCGAGAAGTTCGAGGGTGTCTGGAACGAGAAGGCCCCGCTCGGCTGGGACCTGCGCGACGCGGACCCGGCCGCCCGGGGTGTGTGCGCACTACTGTCCGACTGGTTCCCCAAGACCACCGGCGAGGTCATCCACGTCGACGGCGGCCTGCACGCCATCGGCGCCTGACCTCTTCTCATCCGCGCTGCGCGCGCCGGCGGCTGCGCCGCCGACCCCTTCCACAGCCCGATCACCCGGCCACCAGGTCGCGGTGGTCGGGCTGTGTCGTTGTGGAGCGCGGGCCGCGAGGCCGAGGCGGGTGCGCCGCCGCCGGTGAAACCGCAGCCCCGGTCGCGAACGGCACGGGTGGGCGGGTGGCCGGGTGGGCGGCTGGGCGAAAACCCTCAGCCCGTCGCGGCGGCGATCGTCGCGGCGATGCCGATCAGCACGGTGATCAGCAGCATGATGCCCAGGATGCCGCCGAGTTGCCTGGCGGAGGACTTGTTCGGGTCCGGCGGCGCCAGCACCGTCTGGCGGATCTCGTCGGTCGCGCCGGATTCGGCGGCCCTGCGGGCGAGGATCTCGTTGCGCGCGTTCGACCGCGCGACTTCCTCCGCGTGGGCGCGCTCCTCGCGGGCCTTGCGAGCGGCCATGGCCCGCTCGTACCGCTCCTTGGAGGATTCGCCAGATGTAGCAGCCATGGGGACGAGTTTCGCAGACCCGCCCCGCCGTACCGACCGGTGGGGCGGCTCGCGCCGGGCCGCGGTCGGCCGCGGTGTCGGGCGGGGGTGGGGCAGGCGGGAACTCCGCATCGACCGCCGGGCGTTGTGCACACGTGTAGTCCCTCGCCGAGTGGATCTTTCCCCCGAGTGCTCCATACGGCGTTTGCGCAGGTCAGCGAGGTGGATGCGGAAGATTCCCCTTACACGCATCCTGCTATGCCCCGACTGATCACCGGCGCGCTCCTTCTCAGGGGTGGGGCCAGCCCTACTACGCAGGGGTGCCTGCCCCCCCGATCAAGACACCTGTCCGCAGGATGTGACCCCCGGTCGCCCGCCAATACCTTCGTGTGTGTCGAGGAACACCCTCGGCGAAGCGGAGAACACAGGAGCGGGGACCAATGGCATCCAGGCGCAATTTCGCTGCCTCGATCGGTGGCTGGAGTGCACAGCATCGCAAGACGGCGGTATTCGGGTGGCTGCTGTTCGTGGTCCTCGCCGTCGTCATCGGCAACATGAGCGGATCGCGGGAGATCACCGACGCCGAGCGCGGTGTGGGGGAGTCCGGGCGGGCCGCGCGCATCATCGACGACGCGGGGATCAAGGAGCCCGCGGGCGAGATGGTCCTGGTCAGCAGCGACAAGCTCGTGGCGCAGGACGCGAAGTTCCGCGCCGCCGTCGACGATGTGATCAACCGGGTCAACGCCACGCAGGTCAAGGGCGACAAGGGCCCCGCCACCCAGCACATGCGTTCTCCGTACGCCGGTGAGGGCGGCATCTCCTCGGACAAGCACTCGGTGCTGATCCAGTTCGACATGGTGGGCGAGGACGACAAGGCCGTCGACAACATCCAGCCCGTCCTGGACGCGGTGGCCGAGGCCCGCAAGGCGCACCCGGACGTCACGGTCGAGCAGTTCGGCGACGCGAGCGGCGACAAGTGGTTCCAGGACACCATCGCCAAGGACTTCACCCGGGCCGAATGGACCGCCGTCCCGCTCGCCCTGGGCATCCTGCTCGTCGCGTTCGGCGCCGTGGTCGCCGCGCTGCTGCCGGTGGCCCTGGCCCTGACCGCATTCGTGGCCGCGGGCGGTCTGCTCGCACTGAGCAGCCACCTGATGCCGGTCGGCGACAACGCGCAGTCGGTGATGCTGCTGATCGGCCTGGCCGTCGGCGTCGACTACTGCATGTTCTACCTGCGCCGCGAGCGTGAGGAGCGGGCCAAGGGCCGGGACGCGGAGACCGCACTGCGGATCGCCGCCGCCACCTCCGGACGCTCCGTACTGATCTCCGGCATCACCGTCATCGTCGCCATGGCCGGCATGCTCCTGTCCGGGCTCAGCGAGTTCGAGTCGATGGCCTCCGCGACCATCCTGGTCGTGCTGACCGCGGTGCTCGGTTCGCTCACCGTCCTGCCCGCGATCCTGTCGATGCTGGGCGACCGGGTGGACCTGGGCAAGATTCCCGGGCTGGCCAAGATGCGCCGTCCCACCGAGGGCAGCAAGGCGTGGGGCAAGATCCTGGGCGTCGTGCTCAGCCGCCCCAAGGGCACCGCGGTGCTCGCCGGCGGTCTGCTGATCGCGCTGACCGTCCCGGCCATCGGCATGAAGACCTCCGAGCTGCCGATCGACAAGGAACTGCCGACCTCGCTGTCCATCGTGCAGACCTACCAGCACATCGAGAAGGCGTTCCCCGGCGGTCCGGCGCCCGCCCAGATCGTGGTCAAGGCGAACAACCCCGACGACCCCAAGCTCGCGGCGGCCTTCGACGACCTGCGCCGTGAGGCGGTCGCCACCGGGCAGATGCACGAGCCGATCGAGGTCGAGCGGCAGGGCACCACGAACGTCTTCAAGATCTCCGTCCCGCTCGCCGGCAGCGGCAACGACTCGGCCAGCGACAAGGCACTGTCCACGCTGCGCGGCAAGGTCATCCCGAACACGCTGGGCAAGCTGGACGGCGTGGACGCCCCGGTGACCGGCAACACCGCCGGCTCCAAGGACTTCAACGACAAGCTCGACGACGCGCGGCTGCCGATCTTCGCCTTCGTGCTCGGTTTCGCCTTCCTGCTGATGCTGGTGTCGTTCCGCTCGATCGCCATCGCGGTCACCGCGATCGTGCTCAACCTGCTGTCGGTGGGCGCCGCCTACGGTGTGATGACCCTGGTCTTCCAGCACGGCTACGGCGACGCGCTGGTGGGCACGGACGCACCCGGCGCGGTCGTCTCCTGGATTCCGATGTTCCTGTTCGTGATCCTGTTCGGCCTGTCGATGGACTACCACGTCTTCGTGGTCTCGCGAATCCGCGAGGCGTACGACAAGGGCATGGACACCAAGTCGGCCGTGTCGCACGGCATCCGCACCACCGCCGGTGTGGTGACCAGCGCGGCGACGATCATGGTCGCGGTGTTCGCGGTCTTCGGCACCCTGTCGATGCAGTCGATGAAGCAGTTCGGTGTCGGCCTGGCGGTCGCGGTCCTGCTGGACGCCACGATCATCCGCGGTCTGCTGCTGCCGGCCGTGATGACCCTGCTCGGCGACCACAACTGGTACCTGCCCCGCTGGCTCGGGTGGCTGCCGCAGATGGACCACGGCGACGAGGCGGTCGAGCTGCCGGCTCCGGCCGGCGAGCCGGTCCCCGCGTACGCCTCGGCGAACGGCTACGCCACGCCGGTGTACGAGCCGGTCCACCAGGGCGGCGCCCGGTACGACGAGAACGTGTCCGGCTCGCGTCGGATCCCGCGCCCGCCGGTCGGCTGACCGGAGAGCGCACGGTCGCCGGCGGGATCCCGACGACGACCGTGACCACGACAACCCTGTAGATCCGAGGAAAGCGCGGGTCGGGACCGGATACTCGGTCCCGACCCGTCGTGCGTGTCCGGTCCGGTCGGCACGCCCGGTTCCCGTCCATCGAGTCCTGCGGTGCCGACCCGCAGTGCACAACGGCCGATGTCTGAGAGGCTGAACCCATGGCATCCCACCGACAGCGCAATCTTGTGGTGATGAGGCACGCGAAGGCCGAGTGGCCCGACGGGCCGGACCACGAGCGACCCCTCGCCGAACGCGGCCGCAAGGACGCCGCCGAGACCGGGCACCGGCTGCTCGACCAGGGCATCACCCCCGATCTGGTGGTGTGCTCGCCGGCCGTACGCACCCGGGAGACCTGGCGTCTCGCGGGCAAGGCCTACGACCACAAGCCGCACACCATCTACGACGAGCGGGTGTACGAGGCGAGCCCGCAGGCCCTGTTGTACCTCGTCCAGGAAACCCCCGACGAGGTCGACACGCTGCTGCTGATCGGGCACAACCCGGGCGTTGCCACGCTGGTCAACGCGTTGGCGGGCAGCGGCGAGGACGACACGCTCGTGCGCCTGCGGGAGAAGTATCCGACCTCGGCGGTCGCCGTGCTGAGCCTGCACACCGCCTGGGCCGACCTGCGCGAACGCTCGGCCCACCTGACCCGCTTCACCACGCCGGAGTCCTGACCGATCACGGGCGAAGACGGACCACGACTCAAGCGCCGATCCGGGCGATCGACGGCCCGGCCGGCGCTTGAGGACCGGCCCTTCGGCCCGTCCGATGACAGGCTTTTCGAGCCTGCTCGGCGCCGGGACCAGCTCGGACCGGCTTCTTCGGCCCGTCCGGCGTGTCAGGACGACGTTCAAGCCCGTCCGGCGTTCGGGGACTCCTGCCCCGATGTGGACGCGGCCGACGCATCCGGTCGGCCGTACGGCACATCCGCGGCGTCCGCCGCCTCGATCTCGTCGCGGGTGACGCCGAGCAGGAACAGCACGGTGTCCAGGAACGGCACGTTGACCGCGGTGTCGGCGGCCTCGCGGACCACCGGCTTGGCGTTGAAGGCCACGCCCAGACCCGCCGCGTTGAGCATGTCCAGGTCGTTCGCGCCGTCGCCGATGGCGACCGTGGCGGTCAACGGCACGCCCGCCTCGGCCGCGAAGCGGCGCAGCAGCCGGGCCTTGCCCGCCCGGTCGACGATCTCGCCGACCACCCGCCCGGTGAGTTTGCCGTCCACCACCTCGAGGGTGTTGGCCGCGCTGTAGTCGAGCCCGAGCTGCTCCACGAGCGCGTCGGTGACCTGGGTGAATCCGCCCGAGACGATGCCCACCTTGTAGCCGAGCCGCTTGAGCGTGCGGACCAGGGTGCGCGCGCCGCGGGTGAGTACGACCTGCTCGCGGACCTTGCCTATGGCGTCCTCGTCCAGCCCGGCGAGCAGCGCCACGCGGGCCCGCAGCGACTCGGCGAAGTCCAATTCGCCGCGCATCGCGGCGGCGGTCACCTCGGCCACCTCGTCCAGGCAGCCGGCGTGCTCGGCCAGCAGCTCGATCACCTCGCCCTGGATCAGGGTCGAGTCCACGTCCATCACGATCAGCCGCTTGGCCCGGCGCCGCAGGCCGGAGGGCTGGACCGCGACGTCCACCCGGCGCTCGGCGGCCTCGGTGGCCAACTCCAGACGCAGCTTGTCCGTCTCGACGCCGGAGACCTGGAGCTCGATCGCGGTCACCGGGTATTTGGCGAGGCGGAAGATCCGGTCGATGTTGGCGCCGGTGGCCGCGATCCGGTGCGCTATCCCGGCGAACGCGGCCGCCTCCAGCGGGTGGCCCAGGACGGTCACGTGCGAGCGGCCCTCGCCGCGCGGGCGGTTGTCGCCGACGCCGGAGAGGATCTCCGCCTCCAGCCGCTCACCGTCCGCCCAGCGGTGCACCCCGGCCCGCAGCCGGCCCTCGTCGGTCGGCGTGGTGATCAGGACGCACAGCGTGAGCCGGCCCCGGGTGACGGTCTGCTCGACGTCGACGACCTCGACGGAGTGGCCGGCCAGGATCTCGAAGAGGCTCGACGTCACCCCCGGCCGGTCCTTGCCGAAGATCTTGACGAGAAGAGTGCGCGGCGCATTCATGATGCTTCACGGTACCGGCCGTTCGAGGGCGCGCGCCTCACCGGTCCACGGTACGAACACCGGGCCGATCCGCGCGCGGGCGCGATCTACCCAGGCCAGGGGCCGTCCCGGGGCGGCGCCTGCGGATCGGGCGGCGGCGGCGGGCGGTAGGCCGGGGCGGGCCTGTTCGAGTACGGCGGACCCGGCGGCGCGGGTGCCGCGGGCCCGCTCGGCGCACCGGGGCGCGCCGGTCGGTCCTGCGGATACGGCGCGCTCTGCGGGTATTGCCGCGGCGGCGCGGCGCGGGTGGGTCGCGGCGGGCCCGAGGCCGCCGCCGGGGCGGTGGTGCCCGCCTGGCGGTAGCGCACCCAGTCCGCGACCGCGCCGCCGATGAAGCCGGCGCACGCGCCCCACAACAGGCCGAGCAGTACGGTCCACAGATAGTCCGCGTGCAGCGACACCGACGCGCCCGGGGACACCACCCCGCCCAGGACGCTCACCGCGACCTTGAGCTGGAGCTGCATCAGGTAGGCGACCACCAGCAGCCCGCCCGCGAGGGTGATCGCGAACCGCCACGCGTGCTGATGCGGGCGCACCGACGCGGGCGCGCGCATCGCCATCACGGTCGCGCCGAGCAACAGGAGCAGCGCGGAGAACAGCGGTACGAACCAGGCCCGCGAGTCCAACTCGGCCAGCCGGTCGATCCGGATCGGCAGGCCGTCCCCGGAGGAGGCCTTGACCAGCCTGCCCAGCGGGCCGGGCAGACCGAAGGAGAAGCCGCCGACCTCGGTGGGCGCGCTGGTCGTGGTCTTCCACGGGATGCCCAGGCCGAGCGAGGCCAACAGCCAGACCGCGTTGGGCAGCGCGAACAACATGCCGCCGATCATCCGCTTCGGCGCGGGCGCGGCGGCGGCCACGAACGGGGTGCCCACGATCCCGGTGACCACCGCGGTGATCAGTACCGCGAGCAGACCGGCGACCGGGGCCCGCAGCACCGCGCGGTGCCGCAGCCACTTGACCGGGAGCGGCCCGCGCGCGGACACCGCGACGGTGGCCACCAGGGTGATCAGCAGCCACAACGCGCCGAAGACGAGCGTGCCGCTCACATCGGTCTCGAACCTGGCCGCCGCGCCGAGGTCGAAGATGCCGATCAGGTCCTGCGCCCGGGCGTCGCCGACCCGGGAGACGAATTGATCGATCGGCAGCGCGTGTTTGCCCATCGACACCACGACGCCGAGCACTGCCATGGTGAACACCAGGACTCGCACGCCGTGCACGATCAGATCCAGCGCGCCGATCACCAGTCGGTGGCGCAGCGGGCGCAGGAACAACCAGCCCAGCACGAGCGCGCCGATCAGACCGATGCCCAGCAGCATGATGTCGACCTTGCCGCTGCCCTGCGCGAGCGAGACGTCGCCGGTGAGTTGGCTGAGGATGTCGTCGCCCCGGCCGGTTTGTTCGGCCCCCTCGAGATCGACCGTGCCACCCACGGCCAGCGCGATCACCGCCGCGATCAGCGCGGGCATCGTGCCCGATCCGAGGTCGTCCGCGCCCAGCAGCCACAGCGCCGCCCACGCCGCGACGGCCATCGCCACGAACGCGGCGAGCACCGCGCCGAGCGCGTGCAGCCACGGTGTCACGCCGCCCCAGGATGCGGGGCCGGCCGGTGGCCGGTCCGGAGGCGGAGCGTGTTGTGGTGCGTGGTGCTGCTGGTTCCAGGACACGACCGCTCCTGTCACGTGCGACCCGGCTGCCGGATGAGCGGGACAAACTCGACTATCGAGCGGCCCCGACCCGCGCGTCAACGGATTCGGCCGGACTGCCCCCCGGTGAGCGGCACGACGGCCGGACAACCGGCTGGACGAAGGAGCAGGCGAACGGAGAAGTTGATGTTGTAATCGCCCTTCGGAGTGGTTCCGTACGCTTCCGCACCGGAAAGGCTGCCCGCGAGGCCCGTGCGTCCCTACACTCTCGAAGGGTGGGGGACAGCTATACGCCAGAGGGACCGGCAGTGCCGCACCTGACCGTCGGCACCAGCGCCGGAGCGCCCGTGATCCTGGATCCCGGGCGGGAACACATCGTCGGTCGCGACCCGTCCTGTGCGATCGTGCTCGACGACCGCCGTGTGTCGCGCCAACACGCGGTCCTGCGGGTGGGCTCCGACGGCTGGGAGTTCGTCGACACCAACAGCGTCAACGGCTCGTGGATGCGCGGCAATCGGGTGCACCGCGTGGTCGTGGGCCGAGGCTGCGAGGTGTTGCTCGGCGACCCGGACGACGGCGACCCGCTGCGGCTCGCGCCGGAGGCGAATGTCACCGAGGTGGTGCCGCCGCGCGTGGCACACCACGACCACGTGCAGATTCCCGAGCCGCCGCGCCGCGCCGAACCGCCGCGCACGGGCGAGCCGCCCTACACCCCCGAGCCGCCCTACGTGCCCGAGCCGCCTCGGCAAGTGCCGGACCGGGCCCGCCCGTTGGGCCGCGCACACATAGGAGCCGGGCCGCATGCGGATCCGCGCCCCAGCGTGGACCGGGCGCCGAGCATGGTCATCCCGCTGCCGGTGCGCACCCTGCGGATCGGCCGCGCACTGGACAACGACCTGGTGCTCACCGACCTGATGGTCTCCCGGCACCACGCGGAGTTGCGCACCACACCGGGCGGCCGGCGCGAGATCGTCGACCTGGGCAGCCACAACGGCACCTTCCTCAACGGGCAGCCGATCGAGCGCGCGCTGCTCGGCGAAGCCGACCTGGTCGGCATCGGGCACGCCACCTTCCGGCTCGACGGCCAGGAGTTGCGCGAGTTCATCGACACCGGCGAGGTGTCGCTGGAGGTGCAGAACCTCACCGTCACGGCCGGCAAACGGGTCCTGCTCGACAACGTCTCCTTCCCGCTCGCCGAACGCAACCTGCTGGCCATCGTCGGCGGTTCGGGCGCGGGCAAGTCCACCCTGCTGGGCGCGCTCACCGGCAGCCGCCGCGCCGCCAGCGGCAAGATCCTCTACGACGGCCGCGACCTGTACGCGAACAACGCCGAACTGCGCCAGCGGATCGGCCTGGTGCCCCAGGACGACATCCTGCACGCCCAGCTCACCGCCCGCACCGCGCTGCGCTACGCGGCGCAGTTGCGCTTCCCCGAGGACACCGAGGCGGCCGAGCGGGAGCGACGGGTCGAGGAGGTGATCGGCGAGCTGAGCCTGGACAAGATGCCGCGCGGCGCCACATCGCCGTACGCCGACACCAAGGTCAGCAGTCTCTCCGGCGGCCAGCGCAAGCGGGTGAGCGTGGCCGTCGAGCTGCTCACCAAGCCGTCCGTGCTGTTCCTGGACGAGCCGACGTCCGGCCTGGACGAGGGCCTGGAACGCTCGGTGATGGAAAAGCTGCGCGAACTCGCCGACGACGGCCGCACGGTGATCGTGGTCACCCACAGCACCCGCAGCCTGAACGTCTGCGACCGGGTGCTCGTGCTCGCCCCGGGCGGTCGGATCGCCTTCTTCGGACCGCCGGACGAGGCACTGCCGTTCTTCGGCAAGGGCGACTGGCCCGAGGTCTTCAAGATGTTCGACGACGAGCCGGACCGCGACTACGAGGGTCCGTTCCGCCGCTCGGAGCTGTACGGCCGGTACATAGAGGTCGGTCGCGACCGCGCGCACGCCGAACAGGGCGAGCGACCGCAGGCGAAGCCGCCCAAGCCGCAGGGCTGGTTCTCCCAACTGACCACGCTCTCCCGGCGCTACCTCGCGGTGATCTCCTCGGACCGCAAGTACCTGGCGCTGCTGGCCATAGCGCCGTTGTTCCTGGGCATGTTGTGCCGGGTGATCCCGGGGAAGCTGGTCAGCCCGGAGGGGGCGCCGCCGGGCTCGAACCAGGAGGCGACCACCAAGCTGCTCGTGCTGTTCGTGATCAGCGGCCTGATGGGCACCGCGACGGCGGTCAACGAACTGATCAAGGAGCGCGCCATCTATCGGCGCGAGCGCAGCGCCGGGCTCTCGGTGTCCGCCTACCTCGGCTCGAAGATAATCGTGCTCGGGTTGATCTCCGCGATCCAGGGCGTGGTGCTGACCGCGGTCGCCCTGGTCGGGCAGAAGTTGCCCGCCAAGGGCGTGGTGATCAGCCCGCCGATCATCGAGATCGGCATCGCGGTGGTGCTGTCCGCGATAGCGGCGATGGCGGTGGGCCTGGTGGTCTCCGCGTCGATCGGCAGCGCGGAGTTGGCGATGCCGCTGCTCGTGGTGATCGCGATCGTGCAGGTGGTGCTGTGCGGCGGCCTGTTCCCGCTCAACGGCAAGGCCGGCATCGAGCAGATCTCCTGGCTGGCCCCGGCCCGCTGGGCCTTCGCCGCGGCCGGCAGCACGATAGATCTGGCCACCCAACTGCCGCGCAAACCCGGCGAGTCGCCGGATCCGCTGTGGAAGCACGACCCGAAGGTCTGGTACCGCAACATCGGCATCCTGGCCGGCCAGATCGCGGTCTACGGCCTGATCGCGCTGCTCATGCTCCGGCGCCTGGACCCCAAGACCAAGCGCAAGCGCGGCAGCTAGCGTTGCTCCTGTTCCTGTTCCTGTTCCTGTTCCTGCTCGTGGTCGTGCTCGGCTCAGGCCCGGTCCGGCTCCAAGGCCGCGCCGTACGCCGCCACCATCGCCCGGCGGCAGGCCCGCTCCAGCGGGGCGAGCGCGCCGAGCCGGGCGGCCATCTCGGCGGCGCTGACCGCGGCGCCGTCCTCGCGGCCGGCCACGCTCAGCACCGCGTGGATCCGGCGCGCCTGGTCGAGCACCCGGCCGGCCCGACCCGGATGGCCGGGCGCCACCCGGGTGTCCGAGTCCTTGCGGTACAGCGCGGCGAGGGCACGCTGCGCCGCCGGACCGCTGCCCGCCACGTCCAGCCGGGTCAGGTCCTGGACCGCGTCGCGCATCGCCTCGGCCAGTTCGCGCTCCGCCTCGGCCAGGAACGGTCCCGGGGCGGGCCGGTCGGTCACCTCGACCATGCGCCAGGCCACCCGTACGGTCGCGTCGCCGATCGAGCCGTGGTGGGTCACCTCGGGCACCAGGCCGTAGGCGATGCCCGGCGCGCCGACCGTGATCGCCGCCTCGCCCGCGTCCAGCGCCAGGTCGTTGAAGGCGGGCGGTCCGGGCAGCGCCAGCGGATCGCCGGACACCGGCAGGGCCAGTCGCAGACCCGTCACGCCCAGGGCCCGCAACCGGCCCAGGGCCAGCGACAGGCCGACCGGCACAGCCTCGCCCGGCACGCCCGTCACCCGATGCGGTTCGTCCGTTCCGACGATCTCGGACACCGCGTCGTCCGGCGGAACGTGCCCGGTCAGCAGGGCATTGCCCCATGCGACGAGAAGTCCGGAGCGAGGTTCGGCAAGCATGCGGACAAGCGTAAGGGGCGTCACAACGCTCCCGGACACGACCTGAGGTCGCTCGGTGTCATAGGTTTCTCCCGGACCGGGTGCAACAACGCGGACCACGGAGCGAGGCGGTGATCCCACACAACGGGATGCCGTCCGGCGGCGTAGCGCACGATGGGGAGCTGGCAGGCGATGAGCGACGTTCTCGAACTGGTTGACGTATCGGTGGTGCGCGACGGTCGCCCTCTGGTGGACCAGGTCACCTGGTCGGTCGCGGAAGGCGAACGCTGGATCGTCGTCGGCCCCAACGGCGCCGGCAAGACGACTCTGCTGCAACTGGCGTCCACCTATCTGTTCCCCACCACCGGCACGGTCGCCGTGCTGGGCGAGAAGCTCGGCACGGTCGACGTGTTCGAGCTGCGTCCGCGCGTCGGGATGGCCTCGGCCGCGCTCACCGACAAGTTGCCCCGCCGCGAGCGCGTCCTGGACATCGTGCTGACCTCGGCCTACGGGATGACCGCCAAGTGGCACGAGCGCTACGACGCCGAGGACGAGCAGCGCGCCCGCCGACTGCTCGACCAGCTGGGCATGGCCGAATACATCGAGCGCCGGTTCGGCACGCTCTCCGAGGGCGAGCGCAAGCGGGTACAGATCGCCCGCGCGCTGATGACCGACCCCGAGCTGCTGCTGCTCGACGAGCCGGCCGCCGGGCTCGACCTGGGCGGGCGCGAGGATCTGGTCCGCCGGCTCGGCACGCTGGCCGCCGACCCGTACGCGCCGTCGATGATCCTGGTCAGCCACCACGTCGAGGAGATCCCGCCCGGCTTCACGCACATCCTGATGATCCGTCAGGGACGGGTGCTCGCGGCCGGCCCGATCGCCGACACGCTCAACTCGCGCAACCTCTCGCACTGCTTCGGTCTGCCGCTGATCGTCGAGCAGCAGTACGGGCGTTGGTCCGCCCGCGGGCTGCCGATGCCGGAGGCGCCGGACGCGCAGGGCTGACCTTCGCGACCGTTCCTGGGCTGATCATTCGTCCGAGAACCCCCTCCTGCCCACGGCGTCCACGATCTACGATGAACCCGTGGACGCATGGATGTGGTGGCTCATCGCGGTCGGGGCATTCGGCATCTTCGGCGTGCTCACCTCCTTCGTGGAGATGGGCATGTTCGCGATCGGGGCCGCCGCGGCAGCCGTGGCCGGCGGAGCCGGCGGCAACTTCCTGATCCAGAGCATCGTGTTCGCGGTCGTGTCGATCGCGCTGCTCGTGTTCGTACGACCCATCGTGGTCCGGCACAACAACACACCCGGATCACGCACCGGCATCGAGGCGCTCAAGGGCACCAGCGCCGTGGTCCTGGAGCGCGTCGACGAGAACGGCGGTCGGATCAAGCTGGCCGGTGAGGTCTGGTCGGCCCGCAGTCTGGACGCCACCGCCGTGTTCGAACCCGGCACCCGGGTGGACGTAGCGGACATCGTGGGCGCGACCGCCGTGGTGATGTGACGCCCGATCGGTTGCGCCGATCGTGTTGACGTCCCACGTCGGCCCGCGAACCCCTAGGCTCGATACAGCCTTGGTTTTCAAAGGCAGCCGCAGGCAAGCAGGACCTCGGGAGAGATCGTGAAGGCCACCGCCGTCATCGTCCTGGTCGTACTCGTACTGCTGGTGGTCGTCGCCCTGGTCAAGACGGTCAAGGTGATCCCCCAGGCGAGTGCCGCCATCGTCGAGCGTTTCGGGCGTTACACCCGAACGCTGCACGCCGGACTCAACATCCTCGTGCCGTTCATCGACCGGATCCGGCAGATGATCGACCTGCGTGAACAGGTCGTTCCCTTCCCGCCGCAACCGGTGATCACCGAGGACAACCTCGTGGTCCAGATCGACACCGTCATCTATTTCCAGGTCACCGACCCGCGCGCGGCCACCTACGAGATCGCCAACTACATCCAGGCGATCGAGCAGCTGACCATCACCACGCTGCGCAACATCATCGGTGGCATGGACCTCGAACAGACGCTCACCTCGCGCGAGGAGATCAACGCGGGGCTGCGCGGCGTGCTCGACGAGGCGACCGGGCGCTGGGGCATCCGGGTCAACCGGGTCGAGCTCAAGGCGATCGAGCCGCCGCCCTCCATCCAGGACTCGATGGAGAAGCAGATGCGCGCCGAGCGGGACAAGCGCGCGGCGATCCTGACCGCCGAGGGTCACCAGCGTTCGCAGGTGCTCACCGCGGAAGGTGACAAGGAAGCCGCAGTGCTGCGCGCCGAGGGTGAGCGCCAGGCCGCGGTGATCCGTGCCGAGGGTGAGGCACGCGCGATCGAGACCGTCTTCGAGGCGATCCACGCGGGCGAGGTGGACAACAAGCTGCTCGCCTACCAATACCTCCAGATGTTGCCGAAGATCGCCGAGGGCAGCTCGAACAAGCTGTGGATCCTGCCCAGCGAGGTCACCCGCGCGCTGGAGGGCATCGGCGACGCGGTCGGCAACCTGTCCTCGAACGGCTCCGGCCCGGCACACCGCGTACCGCAGGTGCCGGTCGAGGAGGAGCCGGCCTGGCCCGGCTCGGGCACCCCCGCAGCGCCCGTACGCAAGCCGCCGGCCGGAAACGGCGCCTCGTCGGCACCGCGTCCGCCCGCCGAGCCGCCGGCCGTGCCCGCGCAGGCTCCGAGCGAGCCGCCGCGCCGCGGTGGTCCGCCGGCCGCCGACGTCGAACCCCCGCACATCGAGCGGGGCCACCGCCCGCCGCGCTGAGGTGGGGCCCGCGGCTGCGATGATCACCTGCGTGCCGCGATGATCTCTGGCGTCGCGGCCACGGGGGACCGACGTCCCCCCGGGGTGCCAGGATCATTGCGGCGAAGCGGGTGGACATGAGCTGGTTGGAAGCTTTGGCGATCTTCGCCGCGGGCATCGCGGCCGGCGGGATCAACACGGTGGTCGGCTCCGGCACGCTGATCACCTTCCCCGTGTTGCTCGCCTTCGGGTATTCGCCGGTCACCGCCAACGTGTCGAACACGATCGGCCTGGTGCCGGGCTCGATCAGCGGGGCGATCGGATACCGACGCGAACTCGTGGGCCAAAAGCCCCGGTTGATCCGCCTCGGACTCGCCTCCCTGCTCGGCGGCCTGACCGGCGCGATCCTGCTGCTGACGCTGCCCGACGACGCCTTCAAGGCGATCGTGCCGGTGCTGATCGTGCTCGCGCTGGTGCTCGTGGTGCTGCAACCGCGCCTGGCCAAGCGGCTCGCGGCCCGGCGGGCCGAGAACGGCTCGGCCGGCGACGGGCCGCGGCACGGCGGCCCGTTGTTGTGGGTGGCCGTGTTCGGGACCGGCATCTACGGCGGCTACTTCGGCGCCGCGCAGGGCGTCCTGTTGCTCGCGCTGTTCGGCGTGTTCATCGCGGAGAACCTGCAACGCATGAACGCGGTGAAGAACGTGCTCGCCGGCATCGTCAACGGCGTCGCGGCGATCGTGTTCATGCTCGTCGCCGACGTCGCGTGGTGGGTGGTTCTGTTGATCGCGATCGGCTCGGTGATCGGCGGCCAGATCGGCGCCAAGGTCGGCCGCCGACTGCCGCCCACGGTACTGCGTGCGGTGATCGTCGTGGTGGGCCTGATCGCGGTCGTTCGACTGCTGCTCTGACGCCGCTCCGGCTACCCTGACCCCCTCGAACAGCCCTACCGGGGAGGTGGCCGGATGGCCCTGGAGATGCGCGAACGGTGCGAACGTTGCGACGTGGCACTCGGGGCCGACGGCCCGGCCCGGATCTGCTCGTACGAGTGCACCTTCTGCGAACCGTGCAGCGCCGCGATGGACGACACGTGCCCCAACTGCGGCGGCGAACTCGTCCCGAGACCACGCCGGGCGGAACCGGCGGTCGGGTAGCGCCCGGGCCGGGCAGGCGGGCGGCTCGCGCCGGGCGGATCGGGTGGTCGGGCAGCGCCGAGTGGGCGGGTCGAGGGAGCCGGCGCCATGGGCCGCGGTCGGCGAGACCCTCGGGTCGTGGGCCCGGGATCGGCGAGGCCGGCGTGCCGGCCGGGAGCAAGTCCCGAGCCGCCCGCGGGGGATCCGCGGCCTCGTGAAACGATGCCCGGCATGCCAGTCACGTCCCGCGCCGTAGGCCTCGCCGCAGGTGTCCTCCTGGACGCCGCCTTCGGAGACCCCCGTCGCGGCCACCCCGTGGCCGGCTTCGGGAGTGTGGCCGGTCGGCTGGAACGGGCCCTGTACCGCGACGACCGCGCCCGCGGCGTCGCGTACACGGCGCTGTGCGTCGCCGGCACCGTCGGCCTCGGCCTCGGGCTGCGCCGCGCGGTCGCCGGCCGCCCGCTCGCCGGCGCCGTGGTCACCGCCGGATGCACGTGGGCCGTCCTCGGCGGCACCACCCTGCGCCGCGAGGCCCGGCTGATCGCCGCCCCGCTGGTGGCCGGGGACCTGCCCGCCGCCCGGGCCGCGCTGCCTCGGCTGGTCGGCCGCGACCCGGCCCGCCTGGACGACAAGGGCATCGCCCGCGCCGTGGTCGAATCGGTCGCCGAGAACACCTCCGACGCCGTGGTCGCCCCGCTGTTCTGGGGCGCCGTCGCGGGCGTCCCGGGCCTGCTGGGCTACCGCGCGATCAACACCCTCGACGCGATGGTCGGCCACCACAGCGCACGGTACGAGAACTTCGGCCGGGCCTCGGCCCGCCTCGACGACGCGGCCAACTGGCTGCCCGCCCGCCTCACCGGCCTGCTCACCGTCGCCGCCGCCCCGGTGGTCGGCGGTGACCCGGCCCGTGCGTGGGCCGTCCTGCGTCGGGACGGCGGCAGCCATCCCAGCCCCAACGCGGGCCGCTGCGAGGCATCCGCCGCCGGCGCGCTGGACGTACGTCTGGGCGGCCGCAACGTCTACGCCGGCCGCACCGAGGACCGCCCCACGCTCGGCGACGGCCCGCCGCCGAGCCCCACCGACATCGACCGCGCGAACCGGCTCTCCGCCACCGTCGGCCTGGCCGCGGCGGCCCTGGCCGTCGCCGTCGCCGCCGCGCGCACCGCGTCGCGTCCCCGAACGGTCCGTCGAAAGGCACATCGATGAACGGCGCCCTCCTGGTGGCCGGCACCACCTCCGACGCGGGCAAGAGCGTCGTGGTCGCCGGGCTGTGTCGGCGGCTTGTTCGGGAGGGCGTCAAGGTCGCGCCGTTCAAGGCGCAGAACATGTCGCTCAACTCGATGGTCACCGCCGACGGTGCGGAGATCGGTCGTGCCCAGGCGATGCAGGCCGCCGCCGCGCGGATCGAGCCGGAGGCGGTGATGAACCCGGTGCTGCTCAAGCCCGGCGGGCTGATGAGCAGTCAGGTCGTGCTGCTGGGCAAGCCGATCGCAGAGGTCGGCGCGCTGAACTACCGCGACCTGAAGCCGCGTCTGTTCGAGGCCGTGCTCGAATCGCTGGCCGATCTGCGGGCGCGCTACGACGTGGTGGTGTGCGAGGGCGCGGGCAGCCCGACCGAGATCAACCTGCGTGACCGGGACATCACCAACATGGGCCTGGCCCGGGCCGCGAACCTGCCGGTGCTCGTGGTCGGCGACATCGACCGGGGCGGCATCTTCGCGTCCTTCTTCGGCACCCTCGCGCTGCTCTCCTCCGAGGACCAGGCGCTGGTCTGCGGCTTCGTGATCAACAAGTTCCGCGGCGACGCGCGCCTGCTCGACCCGGCGCTGACCCGGATGCGCGAACTCACCGGACGTCCGGTCCTGGGCGTGCTGCCGTTCCTGGGCGGCCTGTGGCTGGACGTGGAGGACTCGCTCGCGCTCGACGCCGACCGGGGCACGCCACAACCGCCGCTCGGCGCGGATGTCCTGCGGGTCGCGGTGCTGCGACTGCCGCGGATCAGCAACTTCACCGACATCGACGCGCTTTCGGTCGAACCCGGCGTCGTGGTCCGCTTCGTGAGCACACCGGGCGAGATCGCCGACGCCGACCTGGTGGTGCTGCCCGGCACCCGCGCCACCGTCGCCGACCTGGCCTGGCTGCGCGAGCGCGGCCTGGACACCGCGCTGGCCCGCCGCGCCGCCGAGGGCCGACCCGTACTCGGGATCTGCGGCGGCTATCAGATGCTCGGCCACGAGATCCACGACGACGTGGAGAGCCGCGCGGGTACCGTGCCGGGCCTGGGCCTGCTCCCGGTCCGGATACGCTTCGCCGCCGGCAAGACCCTGGCCCGCCCCTGCGGATTCGCCGCCGGCGAGCCGGTGACCGGGTACGAGATCCATCACGGCATCGTCGACGTCGAGGCAGGCGAGCCGCTGTTCACCGCCGCCGACGGCACCGCGCTGGACGGTTGTCGGGTCGGCGCGGTGACCGGCACGCTGTGGCACGGCGCCCTGGAGAACGACGGCTTCCGCCGGGCGTTCCTGACCCGGACCGCCGAACTGGCCGGCCGGCGGTTCCTCGCCTCGCCCGACACCTCCTTCGAGGCGGCCCGGCAGAACCGGCTGGACGCCCTGGGCGATCTGATCGCCGACCACCTGGACAACGCGGCGGTGGACCGGCTGATCACCGCGGGCGCGCCTGCCGGCCTGCCCTTCGTGCCACCGGGGGCGTAGGCCTCGCCAAGTCCTGGGGAAATACCCCGGACGAGCCGTCGCCCGATCGCCGATGATGGATTTCGGGGGCGTGGACGCACGCGAAATCGGGGTGGAAGGGCGGGGGCTCACGATGCGGATCCTGCTGGCCGGAGACACGCACGGCAACACCGGACACGTGCGGCGGCTGCTTGACGCCGCCGCGGAACTCGACGTCGATCTGATCTTCCAACTCGGCGACTTCGGCTTCTGGGAGCACGAGGCATCCGGCGTCCGCTACCTGGACGCGGTCAACCGCTCCGCCCGCTCGCGCGGCGTCGACGTGTACTTCCTGGACGGGAACCACGACAAGACCTCGCTGCTGATGGAGTCCTACGGCGACCGGCGGGACGAACACGGCTTTGCGATCGTGCGCCCCCGGGTGCGCTACGCGCCGCGCGGGCACCGTTGGTCCTGGCGCGGGACGAACTTCCTCGCCTTCGGCGGTGCCCTCTCGCTGGACCGCGAGCAGCGGCTCGCCGAGGAGCGCCGGCGCCACGAGAAGGCGCAGCGCAAGGAGGGCTTCCGGCGCGGCGCGGGTCGGCCACCCGGCGACGTACCCGACTTCGCGGGCACCCTGTGGTTCCCCGAGGAGCAGGCCACCGACGCGGACGTCGACGCGATCCTGGCCGACCCGGCGCCGGTCGACATCCTGCTCACCCACGACAAGCCGCTGCGCACCGCGCCCGAGTTCAACCGCAAGGACGACCCGCGCTGCCTGCCCAACCAGCAACGCGTCCAGCGCCTCGTGGACGCCTACCGGCCCACCCTGGCCGCGCACGGCCACCTGCACTTCCGGTACACCGAGGAACTCGCCCACCCGGACGGCTCGTCCACCCGCGTCGAGGGCCTGGCCGCCGACCCGATGGCCTCCTACGACGTGCCCGACTACCGCGTCCCCGACTCCTGGCACGTCCTCGACCTCACCGACCCGACCCCCGCGGCAGGCCCCGACCCGGACACCGTCGGAGCGGGCAGCACCTCCTGACCGAAGGTCGGAACGTACAGGCCGAGACAAATGGTTGATCGATTGCGGGTGTGGCATGTGACCGTTCCCGGCCCCCCCTTGCCGGGGACGGCCCGGGCGTGGATAGCCTCGGCGAACACATGATCGGATCGCCGACCGGGGCCGGGGCGGAATCATCGGGCCGGCGGTCCAGGGGAGGACTGGCATGTCCGACATGCCCACTGCCGCCGACGGCGCACATCCGCCGCGCGGCGCATCGACCGGCGGACCCACCGAATCCGAGACCGAGCACGAACCGCGGCCCGAGGTCCGGGACATCGGAACGGCCGAGGCCGGCCCGGAGGCGATACCCGGCCGGGACGCCATCGGCGACGGCCGCGCCCCGACGCCCGACGCAGCGGAGCCCGTCGCGGCGGAGCCGGACTCACCCCGCGTGTCCACCGCACCGACGACACCCGCCGAAACCCCGGAAGCAGCCGAGGCGTCCACCGCCCCTGCGGCACTCCGGACCCCCCGGGCTCCCGCAGCGCCGCAGACGCCCGAGGAGCCCGCCGCGCCTGCGGCGCCCCAGGTTCCCCCGATACCCCGGGCAGCCGCGGCACGGCAGACGCCCGAGGAGCCCGCCGCGCCTGCGGCGCCCCCGATACCCCGGGCGCCCGAAGCGCCGCAATCGCCCGAGGGGTCCGCCGCGCCCCGGAGGCCCGACGCACCCGCGGCGCCCGCGGCTTCCGCGCCGTCCGGGTCGGCCGCGCCGCCCCCGATACCCACCACACCTGCGCCGGCACCGAATCCCGAAACGCCCGAATTCCCTTCCCAGGTCGGCTTCTACGGGCCCCTCCCCTTCATTCCCCCGCCCGACCAGCAGCGCCGCAACGCCCGGCGGCATCTGCTCGCCGCGGCCGGTGGCGTGCTCGCGATCCTCGCGCTTCTCGCGTCCCTCGCCGTCGGCGGCGTCTTCGACACACCGTCCTCCCCGGCCGCCGCGCCGATAGCGGAGCAGGACGGTGGCGAGACCTCCGCGAAGACCGAGGAGAAGGCTCCGGTCACCCGGATCGCGACGTCCGACGTGGCCTTCCTGACCGACAACCGCACCCAGGCCCTCAAGTCCGGCAACGCCGACGCGTTCGTGGCCGGCATCGACCCCGCCGCCACCGAACTGATCGCCGCACAGCGCCGGGTGTTCGCCAATCTTCGGCTGTTCCCGTTCACGAGCGTCGAATTCCGGCCACCCACGGCGTACAGCGACGCGGGTGCCGACGCCGGCCCGCTCACCCGGGACGTGAACGTCGTATTCGCCCACCAGGTGACCGGCGTGGACAGCGAGCCGATCGCCGAGCGCTACATCTGGACGGTCTTTCGCGCCTCGGTCGGCGCCCCGCTGGTGATCACCAAGATCATCGGCGCCTCGACCCGCGGCGGTGGCAACGCCTACCCCGCGCCCTGGGACGAGAGCGAACTCGCGCTGATCGAACGCCCGCACGTACTCCTCGCCGTGCCCGTCAAGAACAAGGCCAAGGCCGCGGCCTGGGCCGATCGTGCGGAGAGCGCGCTGAAGAAGAACCTCGCGGTGTGGAAGGGGCCGGCCATCACGCCGCAGCGCTACGTCGTCTACGTCACGCCCGACCACGACACCTTCACCCGCGCGCTGTCCGGCAACGACCTGCCCAACGTCACCGGCGTGTGCCGCACGATGCCGCCGGCCCGCCCGGTCGGCCGCGACCAGCCGATGGCCGGCAGCCGGATCACCCTGGACGGCTCGGACGGCATGTTCACCAAGAGCGACGGCGAACAGCAGATGCACCTGATGCGGCACGAGCTCGGTCACGCCATGGTGGCCGAGTTCGAGCGAGGCGGCGACGGGCCGCCGCTGTGGGTCTCCGAGGGCTTCGCCGAGTACCTCGCCTGGACCGACCTCTCGCTCGCCGAGTGGTTCCAGCCGGACGCCCGCGACCAGGTCCGGGCGGGCAGGTTCAGCGGCAGGTTGCCCACCGACACCGAGGTCAACTCGCCGGACGCCAAGACCTCGACCGTCGGCTACCACTACAGCATGCTCGCCATCCGCTACATCGCGGAGAAGTACGGCGCAGCCAAGGCCGACGTGTTCGTGGTCGCGGTGTACAAGGACTCCACCCCGGCCGCCCTGGACGCCGCGCTCAAGGAGGCGACCGGCCTGGACCGGGACACCTTCGAAAGCAACTGGGCCAAGTACGTCAAGACCAAGGTGGGCAACTGACGTGCCGTACGACCCGTACGGCCTGTGGCCGGACGCCGTCGAACCACGGCGTTCCCGACCGTGGGCGATCTGCGTCGCACTGCTCGGCGGTCTGCTCTCGCTCTCCTTCGTGTTCGGCGCGGTGTCGGCAGGCGGCCGGCTCGTCGGGCTCGACACCGCCGAACGGCTGCTCGGTCACGGCCGATCGGCGTCGGCTCCGTCCATCGACCGCTCCGCGTCCGGCAGCACCGAACCGGGAGCACCCGCCGCCGACGCGAGCGGGTACTCGAACCGGATCAGTACCCGCGTGTACGCCCGGGTGGCGGCCCTGGTCACGACCCGATCGGCGGCCTTCGAGCGCGGTGACGAAACCGCCTTCCTGGCCCGTGTCGACCGGCAGGACACCACCCTGCTCGACGGTCAGCGCCGGTTGTTCGCCAACCTGCGCAAGGTTCCGTTCGACACCGCCCGCTGGCGGCCGCTCGGCGCCGGCACGACGGTCACCGCCGACGGCTCCAGTGCGGAGCAACCCGGCACCGCCGCCGCATGGCCGGTGACGGTGAGCCTGAACGTCGCCTTCGAACACGCCATCACCGGTGTCGACCTGGGCCCCGTTCCGGAGACCTACGTCTGGAAGGCCCGCTGCGCCGGCCCCGACGACCCGTGCACCCTCATCGGCCTGGACGGCGCCGCCGACGACGACACCAAGTCGGGCTTCGCCGGCTACCCCGCCGCGTGGGATCTGTGGGACATGCGCGTCGAACGGCGCCCGCACGTGGTGCTGATGGGCCCCGGGCAGGACGCGGCCGCCCTGCGCCGCAACGCGGATCTCGCCGAACAGGCCGCCGTATACACGCTCGGCGCCTGGAAGGGCGGCTCCGGCACCTCGCCCGGCTTCGCCCTCGTGCTGACCTCGTCCCGGGCGTCCTTCGCCAAGCTGTACAGCAGCGGCGACGTGCAGGAGTGGGCGGCGGGCTACGCACTGGCCATGCCCGGGACCGACCGGTCCATCGGCGGCGTGCGCATGGTCGTGGACGACGACCAACTCCGCGGCGATGCGGCGTTCGCGCCGATCCTGCTCCGGCACGAGATGACGCACGCCCTGGTCGCCCCGCTGGCCCGGCCCGGCCGCGGCGCCGAACTGCCGACCTGGCTGGCCGAAGGGTTCGCCGACTGGCAGGCGGAGGCCGACCGGCCGCTCGCGCCCGTGGTCACCCGCAACATCCGCGCGCTGATCGACCGGGGGAGGTTCACCGGCGAACTGCCCGCCGAGGGGGACTTCGAGACCAGTGACGAGGACCGGGTCGAGAACGCCTACAACCTGGCCCACCTGATGCTGCGTTACCTGGCCAAGACCTTCGGCGCGGAGCGGGTGTGCGCCTTCTACACGGACAGCGTCACCGGCCGATACGGCTCCACGGACGAGGCGCTGACCGCGTCCTTCGGCATCGCGCCGGACCGACTCCGCAACGATTGGGCGGCCTGGGTCCGCAAAACCGTCTGACCGCCGAAGGACTCGCAAAGCCGACGGACCCGAAGGACCGGAGCGAGCCGAAGGACCCGAAAGACCCGAAGCCGCCGGGGGATTCGCACCCCCGGCGGCTTCGGTCGGACCTCGCCGGGTACCCGCGTCAGGCGCCCATCGCGAGCACCGGCGGCCGTACCGGCTCGGCGAGCCACTGCGCGCCCTCGACGTCCGCCACGCCGAACGCGAGCACCAGCGCCCGGGTCGCCGACGGCTCGTACGGCTGGAACAACAGCCGCATCCCGGCCTCGGCCGGCGTCCGGGCCGCCTTGCGCTGATTGTCGCTCCCGCACGCGGCGACCGTATTCAGCCACGAGTCCGCGCCACCACGCGAACGCGGCAGCACGTGGTCCACCGTGGTCGCCCGCCCACCGCAGTACGCGCAGCGCCGGTTGTCCCGGAGCAGCACACCCCGACGCGACCACGAGGCCTGTTGTCGGAACGGCACCCGGACGAACTTGAGCAACCGGATCACCCGCGGCAACGGGAACTCGGCAGTCGCGGCCCGCACCACCCGGCCGGGATCCACGTGCTCGACGACGGCCTTCTCCTGCAGTACCAACACGAGCGCGCGCTTGAACGACACCGTCGCCAGCGGCTGGTACGTCGCGTTCAACACCAACGTCTCCCGCATGCGACCTCCCCTCACCTGGTCGACGAGGGGACGAGCGAGCACACCCGGACGCGCACCGAACCGGCCGGGCGCGACCACGCGCTCAGCTTTGGGGCGGTGCTGCGACGCTCATGCGCACCCTTCGACTCGACGAACCGTCAGTACGGACAACTCGACCACTGTGCCTTTTGAACGATCACCGGGACAACGCAATTACCGGACGGGAATCCGCGCCGGGCCGGCCGATTGTGATCAGCCCGCGCCCGGCGCCACGATCACTGCGCGTACGTGTTCACCAGGACCGCGCGCGCGAGCGTGTGCGAGAACAGGTTGAAGCCCACGAACGCCGGTGTCGCGCTCTCGTCCACGCCGAGCTTGTCCACGTCCAGCGCGTGCACGGTGAAGACGTACCGGTGCGGGTAGTGCCCGGGCGGCGGGGCGGCACCGACATAGCCCGGGCCGCCGGTGTCGTTGCGCACGTGGAAGGCCCCCGAGGGGAGCGCCTTGCCGTCGGGTGCGCCCGCGCCGGTCGCCAACTCGGTGACACCCGCCGGGATGTCCACCACGACCCAGTGCCAGAAACCGCTGTGCGTCGGCGCGTCCGGGTCGAAGCAGGTCACCGCGAAGCTCTTGGTGTCGGCCGGGAAACCGGACCAGGACAACTGCGGCGACACGTCCTCGCCGCCCGCCCCCATCACACCGCTGACCTGAGCGGTCGGCAGGGTCGAACCGTCCGACAGATCCCGGCTGGTGACCGCGAAGAAGGGCCGCTCCGGCAGGTAGTCGTAGGGCATCGAGGGCTTGTTGGGCTCGGTCACGCGAGGCTCCGATCGTGCTCGGTGGCACCCGGCCGCCTGCCGGGCGCCTCGTCCGAACGAGCCTATTCTCACCGTCGGCCGAACCGGCGAAGATCGCATAGGTATCCTCGCGCCAACAGGGGGGAGGCATCCGGGGTGACCCAGCCGACGCACGACACCGGCGATGCCGCCGACGACGCCCCGTCCGGCATATCCGCCGCGGCCGTCGACCGAGTCGACGGCACGGACAAGGCGATACCCGAGGCCGCACCGGCCCGGCCGCGATCCGTCGCGCGCCGACTCGCCGCACCGCTGATCGCCCTGCTGCTCGCGCTCACCGCACTGATCGTGTTCGGTGTCACGCTCAGCGGGCCGGGCAGCGCGAAGCCGCGCAACACCGACGGCGCGTTCGGCCCACGCCCGGGCACCGCGACACCGGTGGCCCCCGCCCACGGCCCGGCGATCGCCACCGCCGACATCCAGACCCTGGCCGACCGCCGCACCAAGGCCCTGATCGGCCGGGACGAGCAGGCCTTCACCGCGGACCTCGACCCGGACATCCCCGACCTGGTCGCCGGCCAACTGCGGCTGTTCGCCAACCTCGGCCGGGTGTCCTTCGACCAGGTCGGCTACCGCGTCGAGACGGTGCAGACCATGCCCGCCACCGACGAGCGGATCACCGCCTACGTGGACATCTCCTTCGACCACCGGATCTCGACCGCCGACACCGCGACCGTCGGCGAGGGCTACCGCTGGACCGTGGTCCGGGCCGGCCCCGGCGCCCCACTGCTCATCTCCGCCGTCGACGGCACCCCCTACGACGGGGCCGGCTACGCATACGCCCGGGACTACCCCGCCCCCTGGGACCACGCCGATTTGACCGTGGTCCGCCGCGCCCACGTGGTCGTCCTCGCCGACCCGGCCACCTCCGCCGGCGCCGACCGACTCGCCGACGACGCCGAGGAGGCCGCGCGCGCCGACATCGAGACCTGGGCCGACGGCGGACCGCCCGGCACCGCACCCGGCTTCGTGATCGTCCCGGTCGCCGACCGCGACACCTTCTACCGGCTGTACGGCGGACGCACCGGCGAACACGGCGAGGAATCCGGCCTCACCTACGCGCTGCGCACCATCGACCCGGCCGGCAAGGGGCGCTTCGGCGGCTCCCGGATCGTCCTGGACACCACCTCGGGCTGGTTCACCTCGCCCAACCCGCAGCGGCTCGGCGAACTGCTGCGCCACGAAATGGCCCACGCGCTGGTCACCCCGCTGCGCAACGAGGTGCCCAACCAGGACCAACCCGTCTGGGTCGTCGAGGGCTTCGCCGACTGGCTCGCGCTGCGTGGCCGAAGCCTGCTCGGCACCGACGAGCTGTACGAGGCCAGGACCTACCTCGCCGCGAACCGCTTCACCGGCAAACTGCCCACGGACAACGAGCTTTACCAGGCCGACACGGTCGGCAACGCCGCCGCGTACGAGCTCGCCCACCTGGCGATCCGCCGAATCGAGGAGATCGGCGGCACCCTGGCCGTGTACGGCTTCGTCACCGCCGTCTACGCCGACCCGGCCCCGGCCGCCGTGGACGCGGCGATCGGCAAGGCGACCGGCATGCCGCGGGCGAGATTCGAGACGGACTGGGCGGCCCGGGTCCACGCCCTCCTGGACGCGTGACGCACCGGGCCGCCGCCCCTGCCGGACGAACCCGCTCCGCCAGGGGCACCTTCGTGCTGGTGCAGCGGGGCTAGAACCAGCCGCGGCGCTGACCCAGTTCCTGGAACCAGCCGTGCAGATAGGCGTTCCAGTCGGTCTGCTGCGCGGTGCCGTGGTTCACGGTGAACCGCCGGATCGCGTCGCTCCCGCCGGAGAGCGCGCCGCCCTTCTTGTCGATCTCCAGGATCACCTCGGTCGCGTGCTCGGCCGACACGAAGGTCAACTCGACCTCGTTGATGCCGCGCGCATACGCCTGCGGCGGAGCGAACTCGATCTCCTGGTAGAACGGCAACCGCTGGTCGACCCCGCGGATGTGCCCCTGCTCCAGGTCGGCGGCCTTGAAGTGGAAGCCCAGGTTCCCGAAGGCGTCGAGGATCAACGCCTGCGCCGGAAACGCGCCCACCGCGATCGGGTCGAGGTCGCCCTTGTCGATCGCCCGATCGATGGCCAGCTCGGTTCGCACGCCGATCGTGGTCCCGCGCAGCTGCACCCCGCGGAACGTGGTCAGCGGCGTCTCCCACGGCACCGGCAGCCGGAACTGCAGATCGTGCGTCGCACCCTCGCGCAGGTCGAACTCGCCGCCCACCTGATGCCGGCCGAACTCGACGTTCCGCCGCTGCTCGCCGTCCTGGGTCTCCACCTCGACGACGGCCTGGAAGCCGACGAACAAGCCCTCGATCCGCTGGTCGACCTTGCCGCCCTGGACCCGGATCCGTCCCTCGACCACACCGCCCGGCATGGTCTCGGTGGAGTGCAGCTCGGTCTCCACCGAGGCGCTGCCCGCACCCATACTCGCCATCAACTTCTTGAAAACCACATGTCCTCCCCGATGATCGTCTCGACGGCCCATTCCATCACGCGTGCCCGGCCGCTCTAAGCTGGCTCGTCATGCGTGCCTCCACCGCCGATCCCGTCGATCCCACCGAACCGCTGCCGCGCTCGTTCTTCGACCGCCCGGTCCTGGCCGTCGCCGCCGATCTGCTCGGCCGAACCGTCGTACACGAGACCGAGGCCGGCCCGGTCGAGCTGCGGCTGACCGAGGTCGAGGCCTACGACGGCGCCAACGACCCCGGCTCGCATGCCTTCCGGGGCAGGACCGCCCGCAACGCGACGATGTTCGGCCCACCCGGACACCTGTACGTCTACTTCACGTACGGCATGTACTACTGCGCCAACCTGGTCTGCGGCCCACCCGGCCGCGCATCCGGGGTGCTGCTGCGCGGCGGCGAGATCACCGCCGGTACCGCTCTGGCCCGCGCCCGCCGCCCCACCACCCGCAGGGACACCGACCTCGCGAGCGGCCCCGCCCGCCTGGCCATGGCGCTGGCGCTGGATCGCACCCAGGACGGTACCGACGTCTGCGACCCCACCGGCCCGGTGCGCGTCCTGTACGGCACACCACCGGCCCGCACCGCCGTCCGAACCGGCCCACGCACCGGCGTCGGCGGCGGCGGCGCCACCCAACCGTGGCGCTTCCACATCGACGGCGACCCGACGGTCAGCCCGTACCGGGCCCACCAACCCCGCAAGCGCACCGCCAAGCCGTCCGCCGAAGCCGGCAGTCAAAGTGGTTAGCGCACAGGGCGGCGCGTCGGGCACCCTGTAACCGCTGTACCGGCCGAATGCGCCGCACCCGCTGCACCTGCCACATGCGGCCGCGCCGTCCGTACCCGCGTATCCGCTGTATCCGCTGTATCCGTTGTATCGACCGAGGAGACCGAGCACTGTGACGGACATCGTCGACGAGTTGCGGTGGCGGGGCCTGCTGGCCCAGACCACCGACGAGGACGCGCTCAAGAAGGCGTTCGCGGACGGTCCCGTCACGGCGTATTGCGGGTTCGACCCGACCGCGGCCAGCCTGCACGTCGGCCACCTCACCCAGGTACTGACCCTGCGCCGGCTGCAGCTCTTCGGCCACCGCCCGATCGCCCTGGTCGGCGGCGCCACCGGTCTCATCGGCGACCCCAAGCCGTCGGCCGAGCGCGCGATGAACGAGGTCGCCACCGTCGAGACCTGGACCGACCGGATCCGGGGTCAACTCTCCGCGTTCCTCGACTTCGACGGCTCCGAGCCGAACACCGCCGTGATGGCGAACAACCACGACTGGATCTCGCAGCTGAGCATCGTCGAGTACCTGCGCGACGTGGGCAAGCACTTCAGCGTTAACCAGATGCTCGCGCGCGAGACGGTGAAGTCCCGGCTCGCCGGCGAGGGCATGAGCTACACCGAGTTCAGCTACGTGCTGCTCCAGTCCTACGACTTCGTCGAGCTCTACCGGCGGCACGGCTGCACGCTCCAGATCGGCGGCAGCGACCAATGGGGCAACATCACCGCCGGCCTCGACCTGATCCGCCGCATCACCGGCAACGAGCCGCACGGTCAGGCACACGCGCTGACCACCAACCTGCTCACCAAGGCGGACGGCAGCAAGTTCGGCAAGACCGAGGGCGGCACGGTCTGGCTCGACCCCGAGCTGACCACGCCGTACGCCTTCTACCAGTTCTGGCTGGGCGCCGACGACCGTGACGTGTCGCGCTACCTGCGCACCTTCAGCTTCCGCTCGCGCGAGGAGATCGAGACCCTCGAACGAGACAGCGCGGAGCGCCCCGCCGCCCGCATCGGACAGCGCGCCCTCGCCGAGGAACTGACCACGCTGGTACACGGCGCCGACCAGTGCACCGCGGTGGTCGAGGCCAGCAAGGCACTGTTCGGCCAGGGCGACCTGACCGCGCTTGACGAGGCGACGCTCCGCTCGGCGGTCGCGGAACTCCCGGGCGCACAACTGACGGAGACCCCGACGGTGGTCGACGCCCTGGTGGCCACCGGCCTCGCCCCGAGCAAGGGCGCTGCCCGGCGCACCATCAAGGAGGGCGGCGCCTACCTCAACAACGCCAAGGTGACCGACGAGGACGCGGTGATCGCCGCGACCGACCTGCTGCACGGCCGCTGGGCCCTGCTGCGCCGCGGCAAGCGCAACCTCGCCGCGGCGGAGATCACCGCCTGACACAAGGCAGTTGATGGTTCGTCAGGTACACCTTCGGATCACTCGTCGAGCCGGTTCCCGACCCGTTCCACTGGGTATAGGGGACCGGCTTGACCCGTCCTAGAGGGTGGTTTAAGCTCGTACGAGTCGCAACTTCGGGAGATCCGGACAGGCGCGCCCTCAACACCGGCGCGATGGCCGATCCCACCGCGACTCACACCCCAACGATCCATCCGGAAACGGACGGCCTTCGGCCGTTCCGTCCCTGTGGTGTCTCCGTGGCGGGCGTGAACCAGTGGAACCAGTGATACACACAAGGCCCTTTGTGAAGCGCGCGGAATTTGATCATCCAAATTCCGGGGGTTTTATTTGTGCTGCCATTTATTACTGGGAATCACATTCTTGGAATGAGATTCGGCATTATCGCGGAAACCTGCTAAGGTTGAAGCATCGAGTACCGGAGAGATCCGGAGCACGACGCGCGGCTCGCAGGCCGCCGGCGCCGCAGGATTGATCATGCGGAGTCGGTGGAGGCGGGAAAACGGGTCTGCTAGGCTCGGCGGGCCGGAAGCGGAAGAAACGCAAGTTTCGAAAGCGGAAGGCACGAAGAAACGGACGAAAAGCGGGTCGCAAGATCTGCTA